>NZ_JAJOHV010000099.1 GCF_021129175.1 Chromobacterium piscinae
GGGTAGATATTGCTGACCGTCAGGTGGCCCAGCGTCAGCGCCCCCTCCCCGCTCGGATGCAGCGCGCCGTAGCCGGGCAGCGGCCGGTCCATCGCCTCGCCGTCCAGCAAGGTGGACACCACTGCCAGCGGCGCGTACGGGATGCGCCGGCAGATATCGGCCATCTCCGGCGCCAGCGGATGCAGCAGCTCGGCCGCGGCGTCGGCCGGCAAGGCCAGCACCACTCGCTCGGCCCGCGTCCACCCCTCGCGGGTGCGCAGCCGCCAGCCCTCGCCGTCGCGGCGCAGCGCGGTCACCGGCGCGCCCAGCCTCACGTCCAGATCCCGCGCCAGCCGCTGCGGCAATTGCTGCAGCCCGCCTTGCAGCGTGCACATCCGGGCGCGCGCGGTCCTTTGCCGCCACAGTCCCCGCCACAAAGGCAGCGGCTGCGCCGCCGCCCGCGCCAGCCTGGGGAGCGTCTCCTCCAGCGCCAGCTCTTCCGGATCGCCGGCGAACACGCCGCCTGCCAGCGGGTCTAGCAACTTGTCCAGCACTTCCTGGCCGAAGCGCCGGCGGCAGAACTCGGCCAGGCTGGCCTCGGCCTCCTTGGGACTGCCCGGCCGCAGCAGGCCGCGCAGCAAGGCCCACTTGGCCGGCCAGCTCAAAAAACTCCCCGCCAGCAACTGCCAAGGCCCGGCTGGCAACGGCCGGTATCGCCCGCTCCGCAGCACATGCCGCAAGCCGCTGCCCTGCTCCGGCCATAGCGGAGACAGGCCCAACTCGGCCAGCCACTGCTGAAGCTCCTCGTCCAATAACAGCATATTGGGCCCCTGTTCGCACAAGGCGTCAGCCGCCAAGGTGCTCACCTTGCCGCCGACGCGCTCCGCCGCCTCGAATACCCGTACCGCCATGCCCTGCCGTTGCAGCCACCAGGCGCAGGACAACCCTGAAACGCCCGCGCCGATTATCGCGATCATGATTATCTCCACAAAATCCGGTTCAATCACGATTATCCCTGCCCCCGCCCCGCCCTCATTGACTGCGGTCAACAGCGGCCGGCATCGCGCGGGAACGCGAAGACTCCGTCGCGGCGGGCTATACCGATAGCAACCAGCCCGATGCGAAGAAATGCCGATGCGACAAGCTCTCAGCATGAAAACCAGGCTCTGGCTTTTGGCCCTGATCAACCTGACGGTCCTGCTTCTGCTATCCCTATCCTGCCTGGGCCAGTTGCGCGACATGGCGGAAAACACCCGGCGGGAGCTGGAACAGGTCAGACGCGGCAGCCGGATCAACCACGTGATGCAGCTGGCCAATCTGCACTTCAAGGTGCAGGTGCAGGACTGGAAGGACGTGCTGCTGCGCGGCAACAATCCGGCCGACTACCAGCGCTACCTCGCCGCCTTCGAAGCCGAGCGCGCCATCGTCGAGCAAACGCTGGCCCAGGCCTCCGCCGCGCTGCGCGACGACGGCGAGCCCAGCGCGGCGATAGACGCGGTACGGGACGAGCATCTCCGGCTGACCGTCCGCTACCGCGCGGCGCTGGCCGCCTTCCGCCAGGAAGACCGGCTCTCCGGGCAAGCCGTCGACAAGCTGGTGCGCGGCATGGACCGCGCGATGACCGATCAGCTGCTGCGGCAGAGCGCCCAGGTCCAGGACGGATTCGAGAAGATGCTGGCCGACCGAATCGCGGAAGCCGACCGCGGCTACCGCCAAACCCTGAACCTGTTCATCGCCGTCGCCGCCCTCAGCCTGCTGCTCCTGGCCGGCTCCATCGGCCACATCGGCCGGGGCCTGTTCCGCCAGGTGGGCGGCGAGCCGGCGGCGGTGGCCGAGATCGCCCGCAGGGTGGCCGGCGGCGACCTGACCGCAAGGCCGGCGCTGCGCGACGGCGACGATCGCAGCGTGCTGGCGGCGATGCAGCACATGGTGAGCCGGCTGACCGGGGTGATCGAGCAATTGCGGCTCGACGCCGAGCAATTGAACGCCACCTCGTCCGAGGTCGCGGCTTCGGCGCAGGCGCTGAGCCAGAACGCGTCGCAGCAGGCCGCCAGCCTGGAAGAGACCAGCGCCTCGGTGGAAGAGATCGCGGCCACGGTGACTCAGAACTCCGAAAGCGCCCGCCTCACCGACGCCATGGCCCGCCAAGCTGCGCAAAGCGCCGGCGGCGGCGGCGAGGCCGTGACCCGCACCGTGGCGGCGATACGCGACATTTCCAACCGGATAGACGTGATAGACGACATCGCCTATCAGACCAATCTGCTGGCGCTGAACGCCGCCGTCGAGGCCGCCCATGCCGGCAGCCAGGGCAAAGGCTTCACCGTGGTGGCAGCCCAAGTGCGCAAATTGGCCGAGCACAGCCAGGCGGCGGCGCGGGAAATCGGCTCGCTGGCCGGCTGCAGCGTGGACATGGCGGAACAGGCGGGCGCGGCGCTGGACGAAATGCTGCCCGCCATCCGCAAAACCGCCAGCCTGGTGCAGGAGATCGCGCTGGCCTCGCATGAGCAGAGCGAAGGCCTGCAGCAGATCAACGCCGCGGTCAACCACCTGTCGCTGGCCACCCAGATGAACGCCTCCACCTCCGAACAGCTGTCCGCCGCCTCCGACCAGCTGAACACGCAGGCGGAACACCTGCGGAGGATGATCGCCTATTTCAAAACCGCCTGAGCGGGCATGAAAAAAGCGGCTCCTCGCGGAGCCGCTTCGCATGTGGTCGAACCAGAACGACGCTCAGCGCCAGTCCAGGATCACCTTGCCGCTTTGGCCGGACAGCATGGCGGCGAAGCCCTGCTCGAATTCGTCCACCTTGAAGTGGTGGGTGATGATCGGGCTGATGTCCAGACCGGACTGGATCAGCGCCACCATCTTGTACCAGGTCTCGAACATCTCGCGGCCGTAGATGCCCTTGATTTCCAGGCCTTTGAAGATCACCTGATTCCAGTCGATGGCGGTGTTGGACGGCGGAATGCCCAGCAAGGCCACCTTGCCGCCGTGGTTCATCGTTTCCAGCATCTGGCGGAAAGCCTGCGGATTGCCGGACATTTCCAGGCCCACGTCGAAGCCTTCGGTCATGTGCAGCTCCTGCATCACCGCCTTCAGGTCTTCGCGGGCGACGTTGACGGCGCGGGTGGCGCCCATCTTCTTCGCCAGGTCCAGCCGGTAGTCGTTGACGTCGGTGATCACCACGTGGCGCGCGCCGACATGCTTGGCGATGGCCACCGCCATGATGCCGATTGGACCGGCGCCGGTGATCAGCACGTCCTCGCCCACCAGGTTGAAGCTCAGCGCGGTGTGCACGGCGTTGCCGAACGGGTCGAAGATGGAAGCTAGATCGTCGGAGACGTCGTCCGGAATCGGGAAGGCGTTGAAGGCCGGAATCACCAGGTATTCGGCGAACGCGCCTTCGCGGTTGACACCGACGCCGGTGGTATTGCGGCACAGGTGGCGGCGGCCGGCGCGGCAGTTGCGGCAATAGCCGCAGGTGATGTGGCCTTCGCCGGACACGCGCTGGCCGATCTTGAAGCCCTGCACTTCCGAACCCATGCCGGCGACGACGCCGACATACTCGTGGCCGACGTGCATCGGCACCGGGATGGTCTTTTGCGACCATTCGTCCCAGTTCCAGATGTGGATGTCGGTGCCGCAGATCGCGGTCTTGACGATCTTGATCAACAGATCGTTGTGGCCGACTTCCGGCAGCGGAACGTCGGTCATTTCCAGGCCGGGAGCGGCCTTCAGCTTGGCAAGCGCCTTCATGTCTCTATCCTTGGGCGCACGGGCGTTTTGCCCGCGCCGCCTGTCATGCGGTCAAATCAGATTACGCCCAGCTCGCGGCCCACCTTGGTGAACGCGGCCACAGCCTTCAGCACCTGCTCCTCGCTGTGCGCGGCGGACATCTGGGTGCGGATGCGCGCCTTGCCCTTGGGCACCACCGGGTAGGAGAAGCCGATCACGTACACGCCTTCGGCCAGCAGCTTGGCGGACACTTCGCCGGCCAGGCGGGCATCGCCCAGCATCACCGGGATGATCGGATGCTCGCCCGGCACCAGGGTGAAGCCGGCGGCGGACATTTCCTTGCGGAACAGCTCGGCGTTGCTGCGCACCTTGGCACGCAGCTCGGCCCCTTCGCCGCTCTTCAGGATGTTCAGCACTTCCACGCTGGCGGCGGCGATTGCAGGGGCCAGCGTGTTGGAGAACAGATAAGGGCGCGAGCGCTGGCGCAGCAGGTCGACGATGGGTTTGTGCGCGGCGACGTAGCCGCCGGACGCGCCGCCCAGCGCCTTGCCCAGCGTGCCGGTGTAGATGTCGACGCGGTCGGACACGCCGCAGTATTCCGGGGTGCCGGCGCCGGTTTCGCCGATGAAGCCCACCGCGTGCGAATCATCCACCATCACCAGCGCGTCGTGGCGCTCGGCCAGATCGCAAATGCCCTTCAGGTCGGCGATGATGCCGTCCATCGAGAACACGCCGTCGGTGACGATCAGCTTGAAACGGGCGCCGGCCTGCTCGGCGGCCACCAGTTGCGCCTCCAGATCAGCCATGTCGTTGTTCTTGTAGCGGAAGCGCTTGGCCTTGGACAGGCGCACGCCGTCGATGATGGAGGCGTGGTTCAGCTCGTCCGAGATCACCGCGTCCTCTTCGGTCAGCAGGGTTTCGAACACGCCGCCGTTGGCGTCGAAACAGCTGGAGTACAGGATGGTGTCGTCGGTGCCCAGAAAATCGGAGATCGATTTTTCCAGCTGCTTGTGGATGGATTGGGTGCCGCAGATGAAACGCACCGACGCGCAACCGTAGCCGTACTGGTCCATGCCGGATTTGGCCGCCAGCACCAGGCGCTTGTCGTCGGCCAGGCCCAGGTAGTTGTTGGCGCAGAAGTTCAGCACATGCTCGCCGCCGGCCAGCGCGATGTCGGAGCTTTGCGGCGTGGCGATCACGCGCTCCGGCTTCTCGAAGCCGTCGGCCTTGATCTGGGCCAGCGTCGCCTGCAGGTGGGCAAGATAAGTGTGGTTCATGGCAGTCCTTTGGATTGGCCGGACGCGGGAATCGAACCCGCGTCCGCAGGCACCGCGCGCCGCTTATGGCGGCTGCGCGCCGAAAACTGTCGCCATTCTAGCCCAGCCGCATGCGCGCTAGCAGTGACAGTTATCAGTGTTTTGGCGGCTCTCTGTCACCGTCATGCAACTTTTGCGAAACATCGTCCTCCTCGTCCCAGCCCAGCGGCTTTACACCGGGCGGCAGCTTGACCGGCGGCTCGCGCCGGGCGAGCCGAGCCAGCGTGCCAATCACGAGGATGGCCGGCGCGGCGATCACCGCCAGCCAGAACCAAGTGGAATGCAGCGCATCCATATATTGCCCTTATATAGACAAACACCCCTCGCCGCGGTCTTGGCCAGGGGTGCGGCTCATCTATTCATGATATCAGCGCTGGCGCAGCAGGCGGGCCGCATCCATCGCGAAGTAAGTGAGAATGCCGTCGGCGCCGGCGCGCTTGAAGGCCAGCAGGCTTTCCATCATGCACTTCTCTTCGTTGAGCCAGCCGTTCTGGAACGCCGCCTTCAGCATCGCGTACTCGCCGGAAACCTGATAGGCGAAGGTGGGCACATGGAAAGTGTCCTTGACGCGGCGGATCACGTCCAGGTAAGGCATGCCCGGCTTGATCATCACCATGTCGGCGCCCTCCTCCAGATCCTGCGCCACTTCCTGGATCGCCTCTTCGATATTGGCCGGATCCATTTGGTAGCTGTTCTTGTCGGCCTTGCCCAAGTTGGCGGACGAACCCAGCGCGTCGCGGAACGGGCCGTAGAAGCCGGACGAATACTTGGCGGAGTAGGCCAGTATCTTGGTATGGATGAAGCCCTCTTCTTCGAACGCCTCGCGGATGGCGCCGATGCGGCCGTCCATCATGTCGGACGGGCCGAACACATCGACGCCGGCCTCGGCATGGCACAGGCCCTGCTTGATCAGGATTTCGGTGGTCTCGTCGTTCAACACGTAGCCGTTGGCGTCGATGACGCCGTCCTGCCCGTGGATGGTATAGGGATCCAGCGCGCCGTCGGTCATCACCCCCAGCTCCGGGAAGCGCTTTTTCAGCTCGCGCACCACGCGCGGCACCAGGCCATCCGGGTTGTAGGCCTCGCTGCCTTCATTGTCCTTGTTGCCGGTGATCACCGGAAACAGCGACAGCATCGGGATGCCCAGTTCCAGCGCCTCTTCGGCCACCGGCAGCAGCTTGTCCAGCGTCAGGCGCGGCGCGCCCGGCATCGACGGCACGTCCACCACCTGATTGCTGCCCTCCATCACGAAGACCGGGTAGATCAGATCGTTGGTGGTCAGCACGTTCTCGCGCATCAACCGGCGGCTGAACGCATCCTTGCGCATCCTGCGCATGCGGGTCACCGGGAAATAGCGATTAGCAAAAATCATGACGACAGCCCCCTAAAAAAGACATCGGCAATTGTACGCCCAATCCCCACGATGCGGCAGCGGGCTTTACGCATCGCCCCGATGCATCCGCGCAGCATTCGTCGCTCCGCCGCGCTCCGGCCGCGGCAGCGTAGGACATCCGCTGCTCATTGCATAGTAGAAAAGCAAAACCATCCATTTTTCAAATTCATTTAAGCATCCATCAGCTTTTTCAATGCCTGGCCTCACATTTTGCCATTCCGCGAGCCCAATCCGAATCCGGCAGCCTAGCCCGACTCAATCGCCTCATCACACGACAAGCGAAACCGCGATAAGCAACGCGGCCAACGGAGACATCCGCTCAACAAACGGCCTGCGGCTCGCATCCGGCCGTCTGCTGGCGCTCATGCCAGGCGGCGGCTGGCGGCCAGCGAATCCACCGACATTCCCCAGCCATGGCGCCGCATGACAAAAACTCAATCATCATTAATTGTGCAATTGCAGCAAAATGCAAAAAAGCAACAAACATTATCATTATCGGCTGAAATTTTTATATTCCATACAAATTCAACCTCGCAAAAAATACAGAACCTCGCGCAATCAGCAAAAACAAGCCATTGAATAGAAAGAAAATAACAAAAAAAACTAAAACAAATGCCATAAAAATCCATACAGCATCACAGTCGGCCTTCTTGATATGTTAACAAGTATGTCTTGACGGAAAACTCATCCCTCCCACACACTGCCGAACCTATCACGACGGAATAAAAACAACACCGTCGGAAGGCGCCTCTGGGCAAAAAATCGAAACAAAGGGTTTTAGAGAAAATGAAGAAAATCGCACTCGCCGCCGCCATCGCAGCGGCCATCCCGGCATTCGCTCAAGCCGATGTCAACATCTACGGCTCGCTGCGTGCCGGCGTTTCCGTCACCAAGAACAGCACCAACAACTACAGCTCCACTTTCGGCGTCGACGATTTCGGCAGCCGCATCGGCTTCCGCGGCAATGAAGATCTGGGCAATGGCCTGAAAACCATCTGGCAGGTAGAAACCGGCTTCGCCATGGATGGCGTCTCCGGCGGCGGTTCTGCGTCCGGCACCTTCGCCAACCGTGAAAGCTACGTTGGCATTGACAGTAATTACGGCAAGCTGCGCGTAGGTTACTTGACTGACGTGCTGGGCGACAGCGAAGCCACCGACAACCTGTACGGTCCGCGCCGCGACGGCATGGCCACCAACTTCCCGTTGTACGAGGCAACCGACCTGTTCTCCTACGGCGACAGCCGCTTTAAGAACAGCATCCGCTATGACTCCCCCACCTGGAATGGCCTCAACCTCACCCTGCAATACGGCGCGGGCGAGAGCTCCGCCGCAGGCCAGATGAAACAGGGCGAACAATATGGCGCACGTTTGGCCTATCAGAACTCCGGCTTCTTCGGCGCCTGGGCCTACGCCGGCGTACTGAATACCAAAGGCGGCAGCAACAGCTCGACCAACCGCCTGGAAGGCGGTTACAGCGCCAACGACCTGTATCTGGCCGCTACCTACCAGTGGCTGACCACCTATGGCAACGCCTCCGCGCAAGCCAAGAATGCCGACGGCACACTCAAGGTTGACGACAACAAACAGCCTGTTTATGTCATTCCTGGCATCAAGCAATTGAGCCCGGCCATAGGCAGCGGCACCAACAAGGTGGAAAACACCGGCTGGGCCATCAACGCCGCCTATACCATCGGCAACTTCAAGCCGTCCATCGTCTACTCGAAGCGCGGCGACGCCAAGATCGACGGCGTCCGCTACAGCCTGGGCGCCAGCCAGTGGGCGGCAGCTCTGGACTACACCCTGAGCAAGCGCACCATGGTGCAAGTCGGCTACGGCGAACTGAAGGAAAACAAGGACGCTCAAACCATCAACCAGCACGCCAAGGATACGTCCTCGCTGGCTTGGGCGATGATGAAGCACAACTTCTAAGTCTTCCCGGTTTCAGGAATGTGCGAACGGCCGCCCGATGGGCGGCCGTTTTGCTTTGCGACACCCAAATAAAAACGCCAGCCTGAGGCTGGCGTTTTGCATGACTGGCAAAAAGCGGCTTATTCGAAGAAATCGCGCAGCTTGTCCATGAAGGACTTCGAGCGCGGATTGTGGGTGGCCACATCGCCCTGGCTGATCGCTTCGAACTCGCGCAGCAACTCTTTCTGGCGCTCGGTCAGCTTGACCGGGGTTTCCACCACCACATGGCAATGCAGGTCGCCGAATTCGGCGCCGCGCACCGCCTTCACGCCCTTGCCGCGCAGGCGGTAGACGCGCCCGCTCTGGGTTTCAGGCGAAATCTTCACCTTGGCCATGCCGTCCAGGGTCGGAATTTCCACCTCGCCGCCCAGCGCCGCGGTGGAGAAGGAAATCGGCATCTCGCAATGCAGGTCCATGCCATCGCGCTGGAACACCGCGTGCTGCTTGATATGGGTGACCACGTACAAGTCGCCCGACGGGCCGCCATTCTGGCCCGGCTCGCCCTCGCCGCCCAAGCGGATGCGGTCGCCCTCGTCGACGCCGGCCGGAATCTTCACGTTCAGTGTCTTGGTGGTCTTCTTCTGGCCCGCGCCGTGGCAGCTGGTGCACGGATCGGTGATCTGCTTGCCCGTGCCATGGCAGGTCGGGCAGGTCTGCTGAATCGAGAAGAAGCCCTGGCTCATCCGCACCTGGCCGTGGCCGCCGCAAGTGGCGCAGGTCTTGGGCTGAGTGCCCGGCTTCGCGCCGGTGCCGCTGCAGGTGGAGCAGGACTCGTGCGACGGGATGCGGATCTGCTTCTCGCAACCGCGCGCCGCCTCTTCCAGCGAAATCTCCATGTTATAGCGCAGATCAGAGCCCCGGTAGACATTGGAGCGCCCACCGCCGCCGCCACGCTGGCCGCCGCCGAAGATGTCGCTGAAGATGTCGGCGAAATCACCGAAGCCGCCGAAGCCCTGGCCGCCGCCCGCGCCGGCCTGCGGATCAACCCCGGCATGGCCGAACTGGTCGTAGGCGCCGCGTTTCTGGCTATCGGATAGGATCTCGTAGGCTTCCTTCACCTCCTTGAACTTGTCTTCCGCTTCCTTGCTATCCGGATTGCGATCCGGGTGGTACTTCATCGCCAGCTTGCGGTAGGCTTTCTTGATGTCGTCGTCGGAAGCGTCGCGGTTGACGCCAAGCACGTCGTAATAGTCTCGTTTGGACATCTTGCTGTCACTCTCAAATTCTGGTTGCCGCAGCAACAGGGCCCGCGCTCAGCGCGGCCGGTTGTCGCCCCATCTGTTTCAAAAAGCGGAAATGCGCCCTCATCGCCGACCACACCGACCGGAACGACTGATAGGGCATGCCATGCTCGCGACAGGCTTCGGCGACTATCCTGCTCAGCGCCGGATAGTGGACATGGCTGGTCTTGCGGAACAAATGATGCTCGACCTGGAAATTCAGGCCGCCCATGTAAAAAGTCACCAGACGGTTATCACAGGCGAAATTGGCCGTGGTCTTCAGTTGATGCACCGCCCACTCGTCCGCCATCTTGCCGTCGCCGCCCGGCAGCGGAAACGCCGCGCCTTCCACCGTGTGCGCCAACTGAAACACCACCGACAGCGTCAGGCCGAACAGCAGATGCACGCCGACAAAAGCCAGCAACACATCCGAAACCGGGTGATACGTAGCCGGCAGGACCAAGGTGTAGCCGACATACAGCAACTTGGTAACCACAAAATAAGGCCATTCCCACCAGGCCCGCTTCGGCAGCGGCGTGTCGCCGATCTTGCCGCGTATCATCTTGTGCCAATCGCTGAACAGCAACCAGAACAGCGTCAACAGGCTATACAGGACCACCGCGTACCAATGCTGCAGCCGGTGCCAGGACCGCCACGGCGTGGAAGGCGACAAACGCATCAGGCTGCCCAGCGCGATGTCGTCGTCCTTGCCGTCCACATTGGTATACGTGTGGTGCAGCACATTATGCTTCTGCTGCCACATGCTCTGGCTGCCGCCCAACACTTCCATGCTGGAGCCCATCAGCCAATTCACCCAGCGCTTGCGCGAATAGCTGCCGTGGGCGCCGTCGTGCATCACATTGAAGGCGATCAGCACCAGGCCTTGCGCCAGGCAGAAACCGGCCAGCAGCGCCGTCCACAGTTGCTCCGCGCCCCAGACCAGCACCGCGTAGCTGAAACCAGCCAGCGCGTAGGAAAACACAGTCTTGAAATGCAGCAGCCGGTTGCCAGTGTGGCGCTGGCCGGTTTGCTGAAAATAAGCGTCAACCCGGGACTTCAGCGTTTCGAAAAACGGCCCACGGGCCGAAAAGGTGATACGGGACGACATGCACTCTCCAAAAGACCGGACCTGTAAGCGGTCATGCAAACGCCGATGACCGGAACAAGCCCCGGGGCATCCCGGAGGGCTTGGCCCGGTCATCTGGCGCCGTCATGACAAGACGGCTATCAGGCCTTGTCTTTCTTCACTTCTTCGAACTCGGCGTCCACCACGTTGCCTTCATCCTTCTTGTCTCCCGCGGCGGCCTGCGCGCCTTCGGCGCCGCCTTCCGCTTGGGCGGCCTGGGCGTACATGATCTCGCCCAGCTTCTGGCTGGCCTTGGCCAGCTCTTCCGCCTTGGCTTCGATGGCTTCCTTGTCGTCGCCCTTCACCACTTCCTCAGCCGCCTTGATGGCGTCTTCGATCTTGGCCTTTTCGTCGGCACCGATCTTGTCGCCATGCTCGGACAGCGACTTCTTGATGCTGTGGATCAAGCCTTCGGCGTGGTTGCGCGCGGTCACCAGCTCGTGCAGCTTCTTGTCTTCCTCGGCGTTCGCTTCGGCATCCTTCACCATGCGCTCGATCTCGGCTTCGGACAGGCCGGAGGAAGCTTGAATGGTAATGTTGGCCTGCTTGCCGGAAGCTTTGTCCTTGGCGGATACGTGCAGAATGCCGTTGGCGTCGATATTGAACTCAACTTCGATCTGCGGAATGCCGCGCGGCGCCGGCGGAATGTCGCCCAGATTGAACTGGCCCAGCGACTTGTTGGCGGCAGCCTTCTCGCGCTCGCCCTGCAGCACGTGGATGGTCACCGCGGTCTGGTTGTCGTCGGCGGTGGAGAAGGTTTGCGAGGCCTTGGTCGGAATCGTGGTGTTCTTCTGGATCAGCTTGGTCATCACGCCGCCCAGAGTTTCGATGCCCAGCGACAGCGGGGTCACGTCCAGCAACAGCACGTCCTTGCGGTCGCCGGACAGCACGGAGCCCTGGATCGCGGCGCCGACGGCCACGGCTTCGTCCGGATTCACGTCCTTGCGCGGTTCCTTGCCGAAGAATTCCTTAACCGCGTCCTGCACCTTGGGCATGCGGCTCTGACCGCCGACCAGGATCACGTCGGTAATGTCGGACAGCGACACGCCGGCATCCTTCAGGGCCACGCGGCACGGCTCGATCGAGCGGGCGATCAGGTCGTCCACCAGGCTTTCGAACTTGGCGCGGGTGATCTTCATCGCCAGGTGCTTCGGACCGGTGGCGTCCATGGTGATGTACGGCAGGTTCACTTCGGTCTGAGTGGCCGAAGACAGCTCGATCTTGGCTTTTTCAGCCGCTTCCTTCAGGCGTTGCAGCGCCATCACGTCCTGCTTCAAATCGACGCCTTGCTCTTTCTTGAACTCGGTGACGATGTAGTCGATCAGGCGCTGGTCGAAGTCTTCGCCGCCCAGGAAAGTGTCGCCGTTGGTCGACAGCACTTCGAACTGGTGCTCGCCGTCCACGTCGGCGATTTCAATGATGGACACGTCGAAGGTGCCGCCGCCAAGGTCGTACACGGCGATCTTGCGGTCGCCTTCCTGCTTGGCCAGGCCGAAGGCCAGCGCGGCAGCGGTCGGCTCGTTGATGATGCGCTTCACTTCCAGGCCGGCGATGCGGCCGGCGTCCTTGGTCGCCTGGCGCTGGCTGTCGTTGAAGTAGGCCGGCACGGTGATCACCGCTTCGGTCACTTCTTCGCCCAGGTAATCTTCGGCGGCCTTCTTCATCTTGCGCAGCACTTCGGCGGAAATTTGCGGCGGAGCCAGTTCCTGATCGCGCACCTTCACCCAGGCATCGCCGTTCTTGGCCTTCAGGATTTCGAAAGGCATCAGGTCGATGTCCTTCTGCACTTCCTTGTCTTCGAAACGGCGGCCGATCAAACGCTTGGCGGCGTAGATGGTGTTCTTCGGGTTGGTCACAGCCTGACGCTTGGCCGGCGCGCCGACCAGGATTTCGCCGTCTTCGACGTAGGCGATGATGGACGGAGTGGTGCGGTTGCCTTCGGCGTTTTCGATGACTTTCGGGTTGCCGCCTTCTACCACTGCCACGCAGGAGTTGGTGGTGCCCAGGTCGATACCGATGATTTTACCCATGATGTATTCCTTTTCTCTATTCGTTCCGGCCTTGGCTGGTTTGATAGCCAGAGCCTGTTGTCTCAATAAATATTGGCTATGCCGCGCTTTTCAAGAGGGCGGCATCCGCCTTTTTTTATGCTTTGGCCTTGGCCACCACAACCATGGCCGGACGCAGCACGCGGTCGGCCAGCAAATAACCCTTCTGCATCACGCGCACCACGGTGTTCGGCTCGGCGTCGGACTCTTCCGCGCTCATTGCTTGGTGCTGGTGCGGATCCAGCTTGTCGCCGGCCTTGGGCGCGATGTCCTTGATTTGCGCCTTTTCGAACGCGGAGACCAGCTGCTTCAGCGTCATGTCCACGCCCATCTTCAAGGTATCGATCTGACCGCTCTGATCCAGCAGCGCCATTTCCAGATAATCCTTGACCGTCACCAGCTCGCCGGCAAACTTGCCGATCGCATATTTATGCGCAGCCGCCACCTCGTCCTGCGCGCGGCGGCGCTGGTTCTCCAGCTCGGCGCGGGCGCGCAGTAAGGTGTCGTTCAGTTCAGCGATTTCGGCTTCCAGCCCGGCGATATGCTGCTCGGGAGTCTGCTCCAGCTCGGTGTGCGCCGCGCTGGCGGTATCGGTCATTTCGTTTTCCACGGCTTCCGCCGCCTGGTTTTGGTTCTCTTGCATGACGTTTCCTCGGAATTGCACCGGCTAAATTGATGTCCAGACCCAAGGTAGGGACTTTCGCAGCGATTTCAAGCCCTGATTCGCATATCTCTATATCAAGAAAAAAATAGTCAATGCGCGTATTTCTACGGCTGATTTTTCGCAAACAATGCATTTGCAGCACCCAAATATTCGTTTGAAGCAGCACATTGTTAGCTAATGAAAATGTTGGATTTTTTCTGTGCTGCACTGCACACAATGCGATTTTTTTGTGCTTATAATGGCCGCACACCAAGGAGAAAACCGTTGCGGCGGCGCAAAAACGCAGCCCCGCTCGGCCAAGAAAAATCAGGTCGAACAGACCCGGTTTCGACAAAAATCCGGCACACCGGATACGCCGTACAGCCATCGAGGACGCCGGTTCGCCGGCGAGCACAGAAACGTTTCGAGAAGGGTTTCAACATGACGACTCGCGAACAACGCATTGCAGCCATCCAGAAAGACTGGGACGAAAACCCGCGCTGGAAGGGAATCAAGCGTGGCTACAGCGCCGCCGACGTCGAGCGCCTGCGCGGCTCGCTGCAGGTGGAATACAGCCTGGCGCGCCACGGCGCGGAAAAGCTGTGGAAGCTGGTCAACAGCGAACCGTACATCAACTGTCTGGGCGCGCTGACCGGCGGCCAGGCCATGCAACAGGTGAAAGCCGGCGTCAAGGCGATCTACCTGTCCGGCTGGCAGGTGGCGGCGGACAACAACGAATATTCGGCGATGTATCCGGACCAGTCTCTGTACCCGGTCGACTCGGTGCCCAAGGTAGTGGAGCGCATCAACAACGCCTTCACCCGCGCCGACGAAATCCAGCACGCCAAAAACATCGAAAAAGGCGACAAGGGCTATGTCGACTACTTCGCGCCCATCGTCGCCGACGCGGAAGCCGGCTTCGGCGGCGTGCTGAACGCCTATGAGCTGATGAAATCGATGATCCGCGCCGGCGCCGCTGGCGTGCACTTCGAAGACCAGCTGGCCTCCGTGAAGAAATGCGGCCACATGGGCGGCAAGGTGCTAGTGCCGACCCAAGAAGCGATCCAGAAGCTGATCGCCGCCCGCCTAGCGGCCGACGTCTACGGCGTGCCGACGCTGGTGATCGCTCGCACCGACGCCGAAGCGGCCGACCTGCTGACCAGCGACGTGGACCCCAACGACGAACCCTTCCTGACCGGCGAGCGCACTGCCGAAGGCTTCTACAAGACCAAGAAGGGCCTGGAGCAGGCGATCAGCCGCGCGGTGGCCTACGCCGACTACGCCGACCTGGTGTGGTGCGAGACCGGCACGCCGGACCTGGAGTTCGCGCGCAAGTTCGCCGAAGCCGTGCACGCAAAGCACCCGGGCAAGCTGCTGGCCTACAACTGCTCGCCGTCGTTCAACTGGAGAAAGAACCTGGACGACGCCACCATCGCCAAGTTCCAGCGCGAGCTGGGCGCGATGGGCTACAAATACCAGTTCATCACCCTGGCCGGCATCCACAGCATGTGGTTCAACATGTACGACCTGGCGCAGGATTACGTTGCGCGCGGCATGTCCGCCTACGTCGAAAAAGTGCAGGAGCCCGAGTTCGCCGCACGCGACCGCGGCTACAGCTTCGTGTCCCACCAGCAAGAAGTGGGCACCGGCTACTTCGATGACGTCACCACCGTGATCCAGGGCGGCGCTTCCAGCGTCACCGCGCTGACCGGCTCCACCGAGGAAGAACAGTTCCATTAAGCCGCCACAAGCGGCGCCCCCAAAGCCCGCGTACCCCGCGGGCGATGCCGCCCACCCTCACCGGTGGGCGGCATTTTCATATCCGGGAGACGACATGAGCTTGGCCACCACCGACCTGTGCGACGCTTTCGACGCGGAAATCCAGGTTCTGGACCCGATCTTTCAATCTTTCGGCGGCAATGTCCGCTTTCACGGCCCGATCGCCACGCTGAAGCTGTTCGAGGACAACAGCCTGGTGCGCGAGACGCTGGGCGAAGCCGGAAACGGCCGGGTGCTGGCGGTGGACGGCGGCGGCTCGCGCCGCTGCGCGCTGCTGGGGGACCAGTTAGGCGAGCTGGCGGTGAAGAACGGCTGGGCCGGGCTGGTGATAGACGGCTGCGTACGCGACTCAGCCGCCCTGGCCGAGCTGCCGCTGGGCGTCAAGGCGCTGGCGGCGCATCCGCGCAAGTCGGTGAAACTGGGAAGCGGCCAGAGGGATATCGCCGTGCGGATCGGCGGCTGCGAGCTGCGGCCAGGGCAATGGCTGTACGCCGACGAGGACGGCGTGATCGTCAGCGCCCGGCAGCTGGCCTAGCCGCCGCAGCGCTGATGCACCGGCAGCGCGCTCTGCGCGTTGGCGGTGCCCCACTCCAGTCGCTGCTCCCACCAGGTATGGTGCTCCGGCACCAGCACCTCGGGCGTGTCCAGCGAAGCGGCGGTGACGTCGATCTCTTCCGGGTCGGACTCGTGGAAATAGGTGAGCGTGGAGCCGCAATGCGGACAGAAGCCGCGCGACACCGCCGCCGACGAGTGATACTGCATCGGCCGCTCGCCGCGCCACTCCAGCTCGTGCACCCGGATGGTGAACCAGGTGACGAAGGCGGCGCCGCTGGCCCGACGGCAACTGCGGCAATGGCAATGGGTGATGTGGCATGGCGTGCCGCGCAAGCGATAGCGCACCGCGCCGCACAGACAGCCTCCGGTCAGGCCTACGCTCATCGACGCTCCTTCGCAGGATTGGAACGCGGCATCCGCCGCCTCTCCATTTCACTATGCCTCAGCCATGCTGCGAGTGCAAAAAAACCATTGCGCCAATCCCTTCAGACATCCCGGACAGATGGCAAACGCCGCATACAATGGAATATGCACTTCTCGGGAAACCGCCATGCGCCGCATCCTCTCCGCCATCCTGCTCTGCCTGGCGCTGCCGCATGCGCCCGCTTCCGCTCAGGAGCCCGACCGCTCGCCGGTGCGCATCTGCGACGACGGCGATGAATGGCCGCCGTACACCTATTACCGCCGGGTCGACGGCAAGCCGACGACCGAGATCACCGGCTTCTCGGTTGAAGTGATAAGCGCCATTCTCGGCAAACACGGCATTCCGTTCTCCATTGTCCTGCCGCCATGGAAACGCTGCTTGGCATCGATAGAAGCTGGAGAGAACTACGTGATGGCGCTCAGCGCCAGCAAGAACCCTGATCGGGAGAAGCGCTTCCTCTTTTCAGCGCCCTACTACCAGACCCACTATTACGTGTTCTACGCGAAAGACCGCTTTCCCCAGGGGCTGAAGCTGGACAGCCAGGCCGACCTCAACCGCTACCGGCTGGGCGGCGTCAAAGGCTATGCCTACGCCAGCCTGGATAGCGTGGACAAGAGCAGGATGATACTCGCCGCCAGCTATACCGAACTAGTGAAGATGATGAAGGCCGGCCGGCTAGACGTGTTCGCGGAAGACTATGAAGTGATGGCCGGCCTGGCCAGCATAGGCACGCTGGACGTGATCGGCGATGCGGCGATCGGACACGCGCCGCTGCCCGGCACCCATCCCAACCCCTTCCATATGATTTTCAGCCGCAAAAACCCGCGCGGCGAGGCATTGAGACAGCTAGTGGACGAAGAGCTGGAATCAATGCGCCGCTCCGGCCAGTTGGCCCGCCTGCTGGCCAAATACGTGAAGCGCTAGCAAAAAAGCAAATCGCCGCGGACGGCCCTTTCGGACAGCCGCGCGGCGACAAAGCGAAGCGGATAGGCGATCAGGCCGGCTGCGTCGGCGTGGCCCCCTTCACTTCGGTGAGGCGATTTTCGCCATCGACAAACACCAGCTTGGGCGAGTGGCCCTTCAGCTCGGCGTCCTCATACTGCGCGAACGAGGCGATGATCAGCAGGTCGCCCGGCGCGGCGCGGCGCGCCGCCGAGCCGTTGACCGAGATCACGCCGGAACCGCGCTCGGCCTTAATCGCGTAGGTGGCGAAACGCTCGCCGTTGGTGACATTCCAGATCTGCACCTCTTCGTACTCGAGAATGTCCGCCGCTTCCAGCAGGTTCTCGTCGATGGCGCAGGAGCCGATGTAATGCAGCTCCGCGTGCGTGGTGGTCACGCGGTGGAGCTTGGACTTGAGCATATTGCGTTGCATGACAGTTTTCCTTCTCGTTCCGTTTCGGAGCGTCCAGCGCGGCGTCGGCCGCGCTGGCTACTCTCAGCGGAATACCTCGATATTGTCGATCAGACGGGTCTTGCCCAGCCGCGCGGCGGCCAGCGCCACCAGCCGCTTCTCGCCAGCGTGGGCGATCTCCAGCGTGTCGGCCTGACGCACTTCCACATAATCCACGGTCCAGCCGGCGGCGGCCAGATCCTCGCGGGCGGCGTTCTCCAGCGCGGCGTAGTCCTGGCTGCCGGACAACAGGCCGTCGCGGATCATGGACAGATTGCGGTACAGCCGCGGCGCCTCCGCGCGCTCCTCGGCCGACAGGTAGCCGTTGCGCGACGACAACGCCAGGCCATCGGCGGCGCGGCCGGTATCCACCGGCACGATTTCGATCGGCGAGTTCAAATCGGCGATCATCGCCTGGATCACGTGTAGCTGCTGGTAGTCCTTCTTGCCGAAGCAGGCCAGGTCCGGCTGCACGATGTTGAACAGCTTGGTCACCACGGTGGCCACGCCGCGGAAGTGCCCGGGGCGGAAGGCGCCGCACAGCTCGTCCTGGATATGCGGCGGCTCGACGTTGAAGTCCTGCCGCACGCGTGGATACAGCTCGCGCTCGGTCGGGAAGAACAGCGCGTCCACGCCGGCGGCGGCCAGCTTGGCGCAATCGGCGTCGAAAGTGCGCGGGTAAGCGTCAAAGTCCTCGCCCTGGCCGAACTGCAGCCGGTTGACGAAGATGCTGACCACCACTTTCTCGGCGCGCGCTCGCGCCGCGGCCACCAGCTTCAGGTGTCCCTCATGCAAATTGCCCATCGTGGGCACGAAAGCCAGCTTGCCCGCCTGCTTGCGCCAAGCGCGCATCTCGGCCACGGTACGGATGATTTCCATCTCTCGTTCTCTTCCGGGCTCAGTAAGTGTGTTCCGCCGCCGGGAAGGATTGGTCCTTCACCGCCTTGACGTAGGCTTGGACAGCGCCCTGGATGCTGCCCGCCTCTTCCATGAAATTCTTGACGAACTTGGCCTTCTTGCCCGGATACACGCCCAGCATGTCGTGCAGCACCAGCACCTGGCCGGAAGTATCCGCGCCGGCGCCTATGCCGATGGTCGGCACCTTCACGGCCTCAGTGATCTCTTTGGCCAGCGGCGCCGGCACGCACTCCATCAATACCAAGCTGGCGCCGGCTTCGGCCAACACCTTGGCGTCGTTCAGGATGCGCTGCGCGTCCTCGCCCCTGCCCTGCACGCGGTAGCCGCCGAACATGTTGACGTACTGCGGCGTCAGGCCGATGTGGGAGCAAACCGGGATGCCGCGCTCCACCAGGAAGCGGGTGGTCTCGGCCATATAGGCGCCGCCTTCCAGCTTCACCATGTGGGCGCCGGCCTGCAGCAGGCGCGCGGCGTGGGCGAACGCTTGCTGCGGGCTTTCCTGGTAAGCGCCGAAAGTCATGTCGCCGAGGATCAGCGCGTTCTTGCTGCCACGGGCCACGCAGCGGATGTGGTAGAGCATGTCCTCCTCGCTGACCGGCAGCGTGGAGTCCACGCCTTGCATCACCGGCCCCAGCGAGTCGCCGACCAACAAAATTTCCACGCCGGCTTCATCCAACAAGCTGGCGAAGCTGGCGTCGTAGCAGGTCAGCATGCTGATCTTCTGGCCTTCCGCGGCCAGCTTGTGCAGGGTATTGACGGTTATTTTCATTTCTCGACTTCCTCGTGTTCCATCTGCGGCGCCGCGCGGGAACCAACCCGGTCAGGCGCTCTTGTTGAAATAACTGCGCTGGCCGCGCATTTCTGCAATGCAGCGGATCAATAACTCGAAGTCCTCGTCGCCGTCCACCAGATTCAGGTGGTCGGTGTTGACGATCAGCAACGGCGCCGACTCATACTGATGGAAAAACTCGCTGTAGCCGGCATGCACGCGCTTGAGGTAGCCCTCGGGAAAGTTCACCTCGTAGTCGACCGCGCGCGCGGCCACCCGCTGCAGCAGGATGTCCTCGGACGCCTGCAGATAGATCACCAAGTCCGGCACCGGATGCTCCGGCAGCGCCAACCTCGCCAGGCGCTGGTAGACCGCCAGTTCGTGCTCGTCCAGATTGAGGCGGGCGAACAGCGCATCCTTCTCGAACAGGAAGTCCGACACCAGCGGCGCGGCCTGCAGCTCGCCGCTCATCATCTCGCGCGCGATGTCCGCCCGCTGCAGCAGGAAGCTCAGCTGGGTGGACAGCGCGTGGGCCGGCATATTGCGATAGAAGCGCGGCAGGAAGGGATTGGCGGCCGGGTCCTCGGCCTTCAGTTGCACGCCCCAGTACTCTGACAGCCGGCGGGCCAGCGAAGATTTGCCCGAGCCGATAGGCCCCTCCACCACCACGTATCGCAATTGACTCATGCTTGTTCCTGTTTGTTCGGGTTGGCCTCGTCGCCCAGGCGCTCCACTCCGCCGCCGGCCAGCGCCGCGGCCAGCG
>NZ_JAJOHV010000100.1 GCF_021129175.1 Chromobacterium piscinae
ACCGCGGCCCGCGTCCGGCAGCGCCTGGCGTGCCTGGCGCTCCGGCTATTCCGGCGACCGTTGCCGGCCGTCCGGACGCCAAGAAGGGTGGCGGCAAGAAGGGCGGCGATCGTAATTGGGATGACAACAAGAAGGGCGGCCGCGGTCTGAAGACCAAGGGCGGCGACGCCGGCAGCGACTGGAAGTCGCGCGGCAAGGGCAGGCACAAGCAGGGCAACAACCAGCATGCTTTCCAGACCCCGACCGAACCCATCGTGCATGAAGTGCTGGTGCCGGAAACCATCACCGTGGCCGAACTGGCTCACCGGATGGCGGTAAAAGCCGTTGAAGTGATCAAGACCCTGATGAAGATGGGCATGATGGTCACCATCAACCAGGTGCTGGACCAGGAAACCGCGTTGATCGTGGTCGAGGAAATGGGCCACATCGGCAAGGCCGCCCAGGCGGACGATCCGGAAGCCTACCTGGAAGTGACCGGCGGCGGCGAGACCGTCGCGGTGGTGGAGCAGCCGCGTTCCCCGGTGGTGACCGTAATGGGCCATGTGGACCACGGCAAGACCTCGCTGCTGGACTACATCCGCCGCGCCAAGGTCGCCGCGGGCGAAGCCGGCGGCATTACCCAGCACATCGGCGCCTACCACGTGGAAACCCCGCGCGGCATGGTGACCTTCCTGGATACCCCGGGTCACGAAGCGTTTACCGCGATGCGTGCCCGTGGCGCCAAGGCCACCGACATCGTCGTGCTGGTGGTGGCTGCCGACGACGGCGTGATGCCGCAAACGATCGAAGCGATCCACCACGCCAAGGCCGCCAAGGTGCCGATGGTGGTGGCGGTCAACAAGATCGACAAGCAGGGCGCCAACGTCGAGCGCATCCGCCAAGAACTGGTATCGCATGAAGTGGTGCCGGAAGACTGGGGCGGTGACACCCAGTTCGTCGAAGTGTCCGCCAAGATGGGCATCAATATCGACGGACTGCTGGAAGCCATTCTGCTGCAGGCGGAACTGCTGGAGCTGAAGGCTCCGGTGGAGAGCCTGGCCAAGGGCATCATCGTCGAGGCCCGCCTCGACAAGGGCCGCGGTCCGGTCGCCACGCTGCTGGTTCAATCCGGCACGTTGAAGAAGGGCGATGTGGTGCTGGCTGGCACCGCCTTCGGCCGCGTTCGCGCCATGATGGACGAAAACGGCAAGGCCATCGATTCGGCCGGTCCGGCCATCCCGGTGGAAATCCTGGGTCTGTCCGACGTGCCGCAAGCCGGCGAAGACGCGATGGTGCTGGCCGACGAGAAGAAGGCGCGCGAAATCGCGCTGTTCCGCGCCGGCAAGTTCCGCGACGTGCGTCTGGCCAAGCAACAGGCAGCCAAGCTGGAGAACATGTTTGCCCAGATGTCCGAGGGCGAAGTGCAGAGCCTGTCCGTCATCATCAAGGCGGATGTGCAGGGTTCGTACGAAGCTCTGGCCGGCAGCCTGCAGAAACTGTCCACCGAAGAAGTGCGCGTATCCATCCTGCACTCCGGCGTGGGCGGCATCAGCGAGTCGGACGTCAACCTGGCGATCGCGTCCAAGGCCATCGTCATCGGCTTCAACACCCGCGCCGACGCAGCCGCGCGCAAGCTGGCTGAGAACGAGGGCGTCGACATCCGTTACTACAACATCATTTACGATGCTGTGGACGAGGTGAAGGCCGCGCTGTCGGGCATGCTGGCGCCGGAGAAGAAGGAACAGATTCTGGGCACTGTCGAGATCCGTCAGGTGATCACGGTTTCCAAGGTGGGCAACATCGCGGGTTGTATGGTGACCGACGGCATGATCAAGCGCAGCGCTTCGATCCGTCTGATCCGCAACAACGTGGTGATCCACACCGGCGAACTGGAATCGCTGAAGCGCTTCAAGGACGACGTGAAGGAAGTGAAGCAGGGCTACGAATGCGGCCTGATGCTGAAGAACTTCAACGACATCCAAGAAGGCGACCAGCTGGAAGCGTTCGAAATCGTGGAAATCGCGCGTTCCCTGTAATCGGGACGCCAGGGCGGGTGCCGCGTCGGCCGGATGGCCGGCGGGCGCTCGCCCTTTTTCATATCCGCCACGACGCCCGTCGAAGCGCATGCCGTGCCGCGTGCGTTTCGGCGGCCCCCGTGGCTTGGCGGCCGTTTGGGCCGCGCCAGAACAGAATTGGAACTGACATGGCCAAAGCCAAAAAAGGTTTTTCCCGCTCGGACCGCATCGCCGAGCAGATCCAGCGCGAGCTGGCCGAGCTGACCCGCAAGGGCCTGAAGGATCCGCGCGCCGGCTGGATCACCATCACCGCGGTTGAAGTCACCCGCGACTACTCGCACGCCAAGGTGTATTACACCGTGATGGTCGAGAGTACCCGCGAGGCTACCCAGGAAGCGCTGGACAGCTCCGCCGGCTATCTGCGCAACGAGCTGGGCCGCGCCATCAAGATGTTCAGCATGCCGCAACTGCATTTCGTCTATGACGACTCGGTGGAGCGCGGCATGCATCTGACCAGCCTGATCAACCAAGTGGCGCGCGAAGACGCGGAGAAATTCGGCGAGCAGGTTGAAGGCGACGCCGGCGAGGGCGAGGGCAAGGCCGAATGAGCAAGCCGCGCAGCAACCGCCGCCAGATCGATGGCGTGCTGCTGATCGACAAGCCTTACGATATCTCCAGCAATAACGCGCTGCAAAAGGCGCGCTGGCTGCTGAACGCCGCCAAGGCCGGCCACACCGGCGTGCTCGATCCGCTGGCTACCGGCCTGCTGCCGGTGTGCCTGGGCGAAGCCACCAAGTTTTCCTCGTATCTGCTGGACGCGGACAAGGGCTACCGCGCCACGGTGAAGTTCGGCGCGGTGACAACCACCGGTGACGTGGAGGGCGAGGTGGTGTCCGAGCGGCCGGTGAATTTCAGCCGCGAGGAACTGGAGACCGCGCTGGAGCGTTTCCGCGGTGAGATCAGCCAGGTGCCGCCGATGTATTCGGCGCTGAAGCACCAGGGCAAGCCGCTGTACGAATACGCGCGCGCCGGCATCGAGGTGCCGCGCGAGGCGCGCCAAGTCACCATACGCAAGCTGGAACTGCTGTCATTCGACGGCGTGTCGGCCGAGATCGACGTGCTGTGCACCAAGGGCACGTATATCCGTACTTTGGGCTGCGACATCGGCGAGGCGCTGGGTTGCGGCGCGCATTTGACCGCGCTGCGCCGCACCGCCACTGGCGGTTTCGGCCTGGAACAGTCGCATGCCTTGGCTGATCTGGAGCTGCTGGATATGCCGGGGCGCGAAGCCTTGTTGATGCCCGCCGACGTGTTGGTGGCGCATTTCCCACAGTTGGAATTTGGGGATGGCGAGATCGGCAAGTTTCTTCAGGGCCAGCCCGTGCGTTTTGAACAAAAGTGTGAGAAAATGCAGCGTTTCCGGGTTTACCAACAGTCTTCCCGGAAATTCGTAGGGCTGGGCGAAGCTCGCGGCGATGGCCGCCTGCATCCGATCCGGCTCTTGGCGAACCAGGCGGCGACGTCCTGATTCGCCGCTTACCGAAGTGTGGAATGGGTTGGGCTTTCCGGCTCGCCGCACTTGTCGGGTTTTCAAACCCCTATTAAACGGAGTAATCCAAATGGCAATGACCGCCGCTCAAAAAGCAGAAATCGTCAAAGGCTTCCAACGCGCTGAAGGCGACACTGGTTCGTCCGAAGTTCAAGTTGCCCTGCTGACCGCACGCATCAACGACCTGACCCCGCACTTCAAGGCCAACACCAAAGACCACCACAGCCGTCGTGGTCTGCTGAAGCTGGTTAGCCGTCGTCGCCGTCTGCTGGACTACCTGAAGCGTACCGACGCTGAAGGCTACCGCGCGCTGATCGCTCGTCTGGGCCTGCGCAAGTAATCGGTATACGGTTCTGAAAAAGTCGCAGCTCGCTGCGACTTTTTCACACCGACAGCTGTGCGAGTTCAACTGTCGTGACAACGGGGGGAGCCTCTACAAATTCCGATCATTCTTCAGGTCAGAATTTTTAGGGGTTCCCGTTGTTTTATCTGCTCGCGCATTTTCATCAGTGAACCAAAGATAGGGAAACCCTCGTGTTCAACAAAATCACCAAAACCTTCCAGCTCGGCCGTCAGACCGTCACTCTGGAAACCGGTGAAATCGCCCGTCAGGCGTCCGGTTCCGTAGTTGTCTCCGTTGACGACACCGTCGTCATGGTCAGCGTCGTAGGCGGCAAGAACGTCAAGCCGGGCCAGGATTTCTTCCCGCTGACCGTCGACTACCTGGAGCGCACCTACGCCGCCGGCAAGATCCCGGGCGGCTTCTTCAAGCGCGAAGGCAAGCAGTCCGAGAAGGAAGTGCTGACCAGCCGCCTGATCGACCGTCCGATCCGTCCGCTGTTCCCGGAAGGCTTCTACCATGACGTGCAAATCGTCGCCACCGTGCTGTCGCTGAATCCGGAAGTGGATTCCGACATCCCGGCGATGATCGGCGCCTCCGCCGCTCTGGCCATCTCCGGCCTGCCGTTCGCCGGCCCGATCGGCGCCGCCCGCGTCGGCTACGCCAACGGCGAATACATCCTGAACCCGACCAAGACCGAACTGCAAACCTCGCAGATGGATCTGGTCGTCGCCGGCACCCAACGCGCCGTGCTGATGGTTGAGTCGGAAGCCAAGGAACTGCCGGAAGCCGTGATGCTGGGCGCTGTGGTGTTCGGCCACGAGCAGATGCAAGCCGCGATCAAGGCCATCAACGAGCTGGCCGACGAAGTGAACCCGGTGATGTTCGACTGGGCCGCTCCGGTCGCCAACGAAGAGCTGATCGCCCAGATCCGCGGCATCGCCGGCGAGAAGCTGGCCGAAGCCTTCCGCCTGCGCCAGAAGCAAGCCCGCACCGTGGCCATCAACGAAGCTTGGGCCGCGGTCAAGGCAGAGCTGATCAACGAAGAAACCGACACCCTGAAGGCCAACGAGATCAAGGGCATCTTCAAGGGTCTGGAAGCTGAAATCGTCCGCGGCCAAATCCTGGCCGGCGAGGCCCGCATCGACGGCCGCGACACCCGCACCGTGCGTCCGATCAGCATCCGCAGCAACGTGCTGCCGCGCACCCACGGCTCCGCGCTGTTCACCCGCGGCGAAACCCAAGCCATGGTGGTGACCACGCTGGGCACCAAGCAGGATGAGCAGATCATCGACGCGCTGGCCGGCGAGTACACCGAGCGCTTCATGCTGCATTACAACTTCCCGCCGTACTCCACCGGCGAAGCCGGCCGCATGGGCCCGCCGAAGCGCCGCGAAATCGGCCACGGCCGCCTGGCCAAGCGCGCGCTGGTAGCGGTGCTGCCGCCGGAAGACGAGTTCGGCTACTCGATGCGCGTCGTGTCCGAGATCACCGAATCCAACGGCTCCTCGTCGATGGCTTCCGTGTGCGGCGGCTGCCTGTCGCTGCTGTCCGCCGGCGTGCCGCTGAAGGCGCACGTGGCCGGCATCGCCATGGGCCTGATCCTGGAAGGCAACCGCTTCGCGGTGTTGACCGACATCCTGGGCGATGAGGATCACCTGGGCGACATGGACTTCAAGGTGGCCGGCACCGCTGGCGGCATCACCGCGCTGCAGATGGACATCAAGATCCAGGGCATCACCAAGGAAATCATGCAGGTTGCGCTGGAGCAGGCCAAGGAAGGCCGTCTGCACATCCTGGACCTGATGAAGGAAGCCGTGGACGGCCCGCAAGAGCTGTCCGCCCACGCTCCGCGCCTGTACGTGATGAAGATCAATCCGGAGAAGATCCGCGAAGTGATCGGCAAGGGCGGCGAAACCATCCGCTCCATCACCAAGGACACCGGCTGCGAGATCAACATCGAGGAAGACGGCACCATCACCATCGCTTCGGTCAGCAACGAGGGCGCGGAAGCGGCCAAGAAGCGCATCGAAGAGATCACCGTCGAAGTCGAAGTGGGCAAGGTGTACGAAGGCACCGTGGTCAAGATCCTCGACAACAACGTCGGCGCCATCGTTTCCATCCTGCCGGGCAAGGATGGTCTGGTGCACATTTCGCAGATCGCCAACGAGCGCATCAAGAATGTGTCCGACTACCTGAAGGAAGGCCAAGTGGTGAAGGTCAAGGCTATCGAAATGGACGATCGCGGCCGCATCCGCCTGTCCATCAAGGCCCTGCTGGAAGAAGAAGCGAAAACCGCCCAGGCGACCGCTGACTCCTTCGGTCTGAAGACCCAGTAATCCTTTTCCGCTCTTCGCGAGCGGATCAGGAATGACAAACCCCCGCCTCGGCGGGGGTTTTGTTTTGCGGCTCGGCTGATGAAGGGTCAGGCCACCGCGTGCCGCGCCAGGGCGGCGCTTTGCTCGGCCAGCTTGTCTTCCAGCTGCTTGACGTAGAACTGCAGGATGCCGATTTGCTGGTTGTCCGCGCCTTGCTCGCGCAGCATGGCGTTCAGCGCCTGGTCGGCCTGGGTCTTGTGCTCGGCCAGCGCTTGCTCCGCCTCGGTCTTTCGGGCGGACAACGCCTGGTTTTGTTGCAGCAGCGGCGTGGCGGCGGTTATCTGGCCCTGAGCCTGCGCCTCGGCTTTCTCCTGCTTGCCCTTTTCCGCCGCGCGCAGCGCCGAGCCGGCGGCGACATGCTTGCCGATTTCGCCCAGGGTGGGGGTGACCAGGGTGCCCAGCACGGCGACGACCTGCTTGGCGGTGCCGGCAGTGGTGGCCGGGTCGAGATAGGCGGTGAGCAGGCCGCCGAGCAGATGGGCGGAGCGTATGCCCAGCGAGGTATAGGTGCCGACTTTCATCGCCGTGTCGTCAGATGCCTTGCAGCGCTTGGCGATGGCGTAGACGGCGTTGCCTATGCTGTCGCCCTCCATCGGCAGGCCGCTGCCGCCGCCGGCCTTGCTGCGCCAGTCATGCAGCGCGCAGCAGGCGTCGGCCAGCGCCATGGCGAAGCCGACGCCGGCGAAAGCCAGCAGCGGAGCGCCGGCGCCGCCGGTGAGCACGGTGACGGCGATGGCCGCGCCCAGACCCACCGCCGCGCCGACGAAGCCCAGCGCCTTGACGATGAAGTTGCGCTTGGCCAGGTCCACGCCACAGGACTTGGCCTTGTCGGCGGCTTCCTTGGCGCTTTTATCCAGCTGCTCCAGGTCCGGCGCATCCTGGATCTCGCCGGGGACGCGCGGAGGCGAGATGCCGATCTCGTCGCACTGGACGCCCACGCTGTTGGCGCGGCTGGCTTGCTCGTTGGGCTGGACGCCTTGAATCGATGAGCCGGAGATGCGTACTGAAGCTTCCATGCGTTTTCCTTTCCTTGATTCTTTGTCGGGTCAGTGGTTCAGCTTGGCCAGCAGGTCTTCGGCGCGCAGGCGCAGCGCGTGATGGCCTGGCTTGTCCGCCTGGCCGTAACACAGGGCGATGGCGGCATCCAGCGCGTCGCGCGCGCCCTCTATCTCGTCCAGCCGCAGCAGGCATTCGCCGATATGAAACACGGCGAAGGGATCGTCAGCCTGCATCGCGGCGGCGTAACTGAAGAATGCCAGGGCATGATGCAGCTCGCCCTGCTGTTGCAGCGCGCAGGCGAAGGCGAAGTGAAAGCGGCGGTCGCGCGGCTGTTGCAGCACCAAAAAGCCGAAGTCCGAGGTGGCGGCGTCAAGATCGCCGGCGTTCCAGGCGTCGTAGCCGCGCGCGTAGATGGCCTCCAGCGCTGCGGCGTCCAGGCCGCCCAGCGCGGCGAGGCTGCTGCGGCCTTCTATGATGTCGCGGCAATGGCGGGCCAGCGCGTCGTGCTGGGGAGCATCAGTGGCGGGGTGATTCATGCGGGCATTTCCTTGGAGTGGAGGCCCCAGCATGGCGCCGGGCCAGGTTGGCCGCTTTGGCAAAGCGGCTGGGAATTTGGCAAATCGACGGCGAGCAAGCCGTAGGCGCAGATGTCATGGCGGCCGTCCGCTAGCCGCAACATGCCGCGCAGCGTGCCTTCGTGCTGAAAACCCAGGCTGGCCAGCAGCCGGCGCGAGCGCTGATTGCCGGATAGCACCCAGGCCTGGATGCGGTGGATGGGTTCGCCCAGCCCGCCGGTGAACAGCCAGGGCAGCAGCGGGGATAGGCACCCGGCCATGAGGCCTCGTCCCCAGAGCGTCGGGCATAGCGTATAGCTCAGCGTCAGGTGGCCTGCCTGGCGCTCCCAGTCCGTCAGGCGCAACACGCCGGCTAGTCGCTCCTGGCCGGCGTGGCGCAGCGCGTAGGCGCGCCCTTGGCTGGGCGGAAGCGAACGCGCGGCGTCGAACCAGGTTCGCAGCGCGTCCTCGCCGCCGTTGTCCAGCCCGCAGGGGCCGGCTACGCGGGGATCGCCATAGAGCGCGCGGTAACGCGGGTAGTCTGCGGCGCCGAGCCGGTCCAGCCGCAGGCCGGCGCCGTTCAATGGCAGCGGTAGCGCAGCCATAGCTCGTCGTCCAGCCGCACCGGCTGGGCGCCTTCGGCCAGCATCAGCTCGGCCAGCCGATGGCGGGTCTGGTTCAGCTTGGGGTCGCGCGGAGCGGACAGGATCATGGCGTCGACGTAGCGCAGCGCCGGCACTGCCCGCGTCATGCGGCGCAGCAGCGCCATCAGCGCGAGCACCGCCTGGCCGTCCGCCGCGACTGCGGCGAAATCGCACAGGATCAGGCGTTCGCCTTCCTGCCGGTAGGTGAGCGCGTAGTTGCCGGTTTCTATGCGCTGCCCCAGCAGAAAATCGCTGTCCAGAAAACGCTGCGGCGCCGGGTTCAGGCCTTCGGCCTGGAGAAAGCGGGTGACCTCGTCCATGCTCCGTCTTCCTTACGAGAACCGCACGCTGCTGGCGATGCGCTCGTGGGCCTGGTTGAGGGTGCTCAGGATCTCGCGCAGGTCGGACGAGACCTTGAGCGCCTTCTCCAGCGTCTCGTCGGAACGCTTGAGCAGCTGCTCGGACAGGCCGTGCTGGTAGTCGGCCACCGCCTGCTGTTCCTGGGCTTCGCGTGACTGGACGTTGCCGAAGTGCACGCCGACGTTGCCCTGGATGATGCTGTCCGCGCCGCGGCCGATCTGGGAGAAGGCCTCGCTGCCCTTGGCGCCCGCCACGCCACCCAGGAATTGGGTGACGCCGCCGGCGATCTGCGCCCAGGCTTGGGCGTTTTTCGCCGAGAAGTCCTTCTCGATGGCGTCCATGCGGGTGTTGAACGAGGTCTTCTGCATCTGGAAGGCATTGTTTTGCTGGGTCTGGTTGTACTGGCGCAGCAGGTCGCGCAGCTTGCCGAACAGCTGGCCGAGCTGGACCATCAGGTCATTGAGCTGGCCGATGGCGTCGCCGCCCTGGTCGCCGGCCACGCCGAGCACGGGAGCGCCGCCGCTTACGCCGTTGGAGGTGATGGGGGATGTCATGATGCTTCTCCTTGTCTGAATCAGGCGATGTTGGCGGCGATGCTGCTGAGCACCGCGCCGGTTTTGAGCTGGCTTTCGGAGCCGCTGGCCAGCGCCTTGCCGGCGCCGTCCATCAACTGGCCGATGTCTTCGCGTGCGCGTTTTTTCAGCTTGTCGAACTCGTCGAGCATGAACTGCATGAAGTTGCCCTCGGCGATCAGCTGCTGGACGATCTTCTGCAATTCGGCGCGCTCCTTGGCGATGGCGCCCTGCGCGATGCCGTTGGCGCCCTGCACGCCGCCGGTGACGACCGCCTTGACGACATTGGGCGCGCTCTTCAGGCAAGCGCTGACGGCCGCCTGCACGATTTCGCGCTGCACTTGCTTGACGATCTGGCGAGTCAGTTCCTGCGCCGTGGCTTCGGCGCCGGACTTGAGCGCCTTAGTGGCGACGGTTTCCACGGCCTTGGAGACCATGGTCTCGATCGCCTGCTTGCTGAACGCCTGCAGCAACTGGCCCTGGCCGAAGAAGCGAGCGGCGGTTTCGCTGAGCTTCTTCGCCACTTCCGAGGCGGTCTTCTCGGCGACTTCCGTGGCGACCTGCTGCGCCACGTTCTTGATCACCTCCTGGGCCACTTCCTTGCCGGCGGCGCCGGAGGCTTGCTTGATGGTGTTTTCCAGCAGCTCGCCGGCGCCTTTCTCCACCACGGTCTTGGTGGTATTGGCTACCGTCTTGGCCGCCATCACGCCGCGTCCCACGCTGATGAAGTCCACGACCATGCCGGCGATTTCGAACGCCAGCTGCACCTTGCCGGCGACATCGCCCACTTCCTTGTAGCGCTCGGCGTTCTTGGGATCGATCAGCGCCAGAGTGGAGCACATGGCCTTGACCAGGCCGGCGCAGCCGGCCGCCAGGTCCATCGCCCCGCCGGCCACGCTGTTGGCCGCGCCGGTCAGGCAGCCCACGGCGATTTTGAGGACGCCGCTGACAACTTCGGCGATCGCGACGATCCAGTCGACGATGGCCGAGAAAATGCCGGCCTTCTGCGCCTTCTGCGAGTCTTCTATCGCCTTGTCCACCTGCTTGCGCAGGTCTTCGTTCTGGCGCAGGCGCAGGTTTTCCGCGCCCTGGGTGCGGATCTCCAGCGCCAGGGATTTCAGGTCGGCGCTGTCGCCCAGGGCTTTGACGCCCAACAGCGAAGCGGCCAGGCTCATCGCTTCCATCGGCGTGCGCTCAAGCTGCGCCAGGGTGATGGGCTTGCCATTCTCGCGCGGACCGAACACCGCCAGGATGCGGTTGAGCGCGCCTTCGGCCATGCGCAGCGTCGCGGTCTCGCGCGGCGGGGGCGGGGAATGGAAGTCGCGTGCGGCGTTCGTCTCCCGGCCGCGAGCGTTGGGAGCCGACAGCGGGTCCAGCGCGCCGGCGCCTACGCGCTGGCTCGGCGCGGCGTCGTCGGTTTCCTCCGGGCGGCGCAGGTCGCCGAGCGGGACGGCGGAAAAGGTTTCGGTGATGGAATTCATGCGTGTTCCTCCTTGGGGCATGAGGCGGCTTGTTGCTGTATTTCAGCTTTGAGTTCCGCGTATTCGGGCTTGGCCGCGCACCACTTGAGCGCCGCCGCGAACGCCTTGGCCGCCTGCGGCCGATTGCCGATCAACTGGTGGCTGAGGCCGGCCAGGTAGGCGGAGCGCGGGTCGTCCAGGCGCAGCAGGCCGGCCTGGCCGAAGCAGAAGATCGCTTCGGTGTGCTCGCCCAGCCGCTGGCAGCACAGGCCAAGCGACAGCCAGTAATCGAACTGCCAGTGGCTGAGCCGGGCCAGCATCAGGTAGAAGCGCTTGGCCCCGGCGTAGTCGCCGGCGTCGAACAGCTGGCAGGCGTAGGCGTAGACGCGGTCCAGGTCGGCGGGGTCCAGGTTCACCAGCGCCTGCAGCGTGCCGCCCTGGGCGAAGAAGTCGCGCACCGTGTCCAGATCGTCTTGCATCGGCGTGTTCTCCATGGCGTTAGCGGATGTTCTGCGAGATGGATTTGTTCATCTCGGCCAGCAGCGACTGCATGCTGTTGATCAGGCTGACGCAGACGTTGTACGACTGCATGGTCTTCTGGATCTGCAGCTGGGCCTGGGTGACGAAGTCGGAACAGCGGCCGGAGTCGGCCTCCAGCGCGCCCTTGATCACGCTGAGCTGGCCCTTGTCCAATCCTCCGGACGCGGCCGCCAGCGTATCGGCGATATGCTGCATGTGGTCCCGGCTGATGTTCTGGTAGCTGCGCTGGCCGACTTCCGGCAGCCCCCAGATGTAGTCGGAGCACTTTTTGCCGTCGACCTTGATGCCTTGCTGGTCCATATAGCTGACGACATCCTGCCAGCTGTCCGACCGCATCCCCTCCGGGCCGGCCTGCGCGATCCGTTCGCGCAGCTTGTCCAGAAAGGCGGTGGCGGGGTTGTTCGCTTTCAGGTAGTCGTCGATGGACTTGCCTTCCACCGCGATGTGGTGGTCCTTCAGGTACTGGATCACCTCGGGCGGCAGCGGCGCCTTGTCGTCGGCCTTGGCCAGCCGGGAAATGATGGCGTCCACCTGATTGGCGGCCTGCTGCGAGTCGCGGGCGCGGTCGGCCTTGGCGCTCATCTGGTCGTAGCGGCCTTGGGCCAGGTCGGAAAACAGCGTCATGAACTTGTAGAGCACCGAGATGCCCTGGGACATGATGGAGTCGCCCTGGCCGGCCTTGTTATCGACGTAGTTCTCGTAGTCGGCCGACGCGGCGACCGGAACGCCGCCGGCAAAGCTGGTTGCGATAGCCATGATGCGTTTCCTTAGCGGATGTTCTGGGCGATGGACTTGTTCATTTCCGCCAGCAGCGACTGCATGCTGTTGATCAGGCTGACGCAGACGTTGTACGACTGCATGGTCTTCTGGATCTGCAGCTGGGCCTGGGTGACGAAGTCGGAACAGCGGCCGGAGTCGGCGTCCAGCGCGCCCTTGATCACGTCCAGCTGGCCCTTGTCCAGGCCCTTGCCGTCCGGGTGCCCGATGCTTTTCAGATAGGCCATGATGTCGCTGGTGGAGTTCGTGCCGTCGTTCTGCACGGTGATGCTGATGTGGTGGTCTTTCAGGTACTGGATGACTTCGGGCGGCAGATCGCCCTTGTCGTCGGCCTTGGCCAGCTTGGAGATGATGGCGTCCACCTGGTTGGCGGCCTGCTGAGAATTGCGCGCGCGGTCAGCCTTGGCGCTCATCTGGTCGTATTTGCCCTGGGCCAGGTCGGAAAACAGGGTCATGAATTTGTAGAGCACCGAAATGCCCTGGGACATGATGGAGTCGCCCTGGCCGGCCTTGTTGTCGACGTAGTTTTCGTAGTCGGTGGAGCTGGCGATGGGGTTGCTGGTGGCGAAGTTGGTGGCGAAAGACATGGCGTTATCCTCTTTGCGGTTCAGATGAAAGTGCGGCCCAGCAGCGGGCCGGTCTTGCGCGGAGCGGCCGGCTTGCCCGACGCTCCCTCTCCTGCGCGCTTGAGCGACTCCTCAAGCGATTTGAAATTGCCCTGCAGGTTTTCCACGCATTGCGACAGCTTCTGGTTCAGCGGCGCGAGCTCGCCTTGCATGGCGCGGCCCAGGCGGTCCAGGCGCTGGCGGGCCTGGGCGTCGTGCGGGGCGCGCCGCTGCAGGGCGGCGATTTCCTCCTGCAGCGCCTGGAAGGTGCGCAGCTGCTCGCCCAGCCCTTGTTGGCGGTTTTGCAGGTCCTGCATCAGGCTCTGCAGCGGATGGGTCGACTGCTGGTTCATGCGGGCTCCTTTTCTGGAACGGGTGATGTTGGAATCGATGCTAGGCCTGGCCGCGGCGGCCGACTTTCGAAAAAAGACCGCGGCTTTCGGTTTCCAGGCGATTGGTTGGGGGAGCGGTTCCCGCTGCGCTGGAGCAAAGGCCGACGGCGGAGAAAATGGCGCGCCGGAGCGCGCCATCCAAGCGGGGGGAGGGTTTCAGACGTGCTGGTCGATCTGGCCGAGTTCCAGGCGGGTGGTCTGGATCTGCGGGGTGTCCCGCAATTCCGGATGCTCGCTTCGCAGCGCTTCCAGCGTGCTCTTGTGCGCCTCGGACAGGTCGGCGACATGGCCGGCGATGCCGGCGCCGGCATGTTGGCCGACCAGGTTGGCCAGGCGGTCGTACAGCGCGTCATGCTGCAGATTGGTGTGTACCGGCGCGGTCAGCTCCGCGGCCGCGTAGCCTGGCAGGTTCTGCAGCTTTCCCTGCTTTTGCAACGCCTCGCCATAGGCGCTGGCGGTGCCGGAGGACGGGTTGTACTCGTCGTCGTCGTTGGCCACCGACATGCCGATCGGGATGGTTTCGGCGAAGGTGTGGTAAGCGCCGAAATTCATGAAGGCGGCGACGCCCAGCGTGGCCGGCTCCACGATGTCGGGCCGGTTGTAGATGCCTTCGTCGCTCAGCGTGTGCAGGGCGAGCAGGGTGTCGCAGGTGCCGCCGGATTGCGCGCCGGCGGAGGGCAGGCCGCGCAGATTTGACTCGGTGGCGAAGGTGCCGTAGGGCTGCCAGCGGTTGACGCCGGTGCCGTGCGGAAACTCATGCTGCTTTAGCAGTTCCTGGAAGCTGCCTTTGTCGCCGAATTGCAGTTTGGCGTAGGCCTCGGGCAGATTCTCGACTTCCGCCCGCGACATGGTGAACGGCCGGGTGGGCAGTTTGCCCGGATCCGATTCAATAGGCGCGCCCTGGCGCGGCACGCCATTTATGTTGGCGTAGCGCTGTCCTTTGTCCGGATCGTGTCCCAGCAGTTCATCCAGCGCCGGCTGGTTTTCCGCGTCATGGGCGGTGACCGCCACCCGGCCGAAGCCCAGGCCGTGATCGCCGGCGGACGAGTAATCCACTTGGTAGTCCACCTGCAACGGCCGCTCGCTGCGCATGCGGCTGACCGCGTCGTCAAAGCGCTCGGTGCGGGTGCGGCTCTTGAATTCATCGAAGCGAGCGACGCAATCGCGCGACTGCGAGCCGCCCAGCGGCGCCAGCATGTCGCGCAGGGCCGCGCCGTTCTTTTCTCCGTGGGTCTTGTCGTTCAGCAGCTGCCACACGGTGGTGCCGAAGGAGCTGGCGGCCTTGATCTTGGTCAGCAGGTCGTTGCCGCCTTTTTGGTCCGCGTATTTCAGCTCGCCGCCTTGTTCGCGCATCAGCGGGCTGGACAGCTGGGTGTGGATCCAGTCTTCGCCGCTGCCGCCGGGAGTCGTCTTTCTGCCGATCTGGTCGGAGGCGGGTGAGGTCAGCGGGCTGACCAGAGTGGAGCGGAATACATCGCGCAGCGCCATCGGCTTGCCGTTGAACACCACCGCGTCGGGTTTGTTGCAGGCTTTGTCGCCATCGGCGAACAAGGGCGTCAGCACCGACGCTAGTTTGGCGCCGTAGTCGTCGAACACGCGTCCGACCTGGCCCGGATCGTCCAGTATCATCATGCTGACGCCGGCTTCGAACAGCCGGCTGTTGCTTACCGCGGCTTCCTGGGCCTGGTCCAGCGATACGCCTTTCTCCGAGGAGACGACCTTGTCCGGGCCGCCCGCGGTTTCGGCGCGGATTTCGCTGAGCTGGGCCCCTGTGGTGCAGGCTTTCAAGTTGACGCTGTTGACCATGTGATTTCCTTTGAAAATACAGGGGGATGGCGGATGGTTGCGGCGGATTCTCCGCCGCAACCATTGAGAGGTCTTTCCGAAAAGTGGCTGATCTTTTGGATTTGGCCATTTCAGGGTGGCGGGTGTGGCAGGAAGAGGCGAGGCGGCGGGAAGGGGAGAATGAGCGCGGAAGGTGTTATCCGCGCGCCAGGATGCGGGCCGCCCAGCCGTCGTCCAGCCGCAGCAACTGGCCCTGCGCCCATAGCCGGCCTCGCGCGGTCAGGCGCAGCATGGGGTGGGCGGCGGTGTGAGCGGCGATTTCCTTGCCGACTTCCCAATCTGCCAGCGTGTCTGCGCTTACGCGGATGGAGGCGGCCTCCACCGCTAGGCGCAGCGTGCCGGGCGGCGTTTGGTCCAGGCCAGGGGATGGGGCTTCCACGACCGAGCGCTCGGCGTCGAGCAGCCTTACCCGTCCCGGGCTGGCCTCCGGGTGCAGCCACAAGCTGTCCAGCGCATCCGCCATGCCGTGGATGGGCAGCGCGTCGCCGACGGCGACCTTGTCCCAGTCCTGTTCCGGCAGCAGGCACCAGCCCAGGCCCAGCGCCAGCTGGCGGGTTTGATCGGGCGAGGGCCGCAGCGCGGCCAGCAGCGCGCGCAGCCAGCCCGGCGGCGCGTCCCGCAAGTACAGCGGCAGATGGCGCGGCCCGTCCCTCAGCGTCAGCCGCCAGCCTTCGCTGCAGGGCGCAGGGGCGGGCGCGACGGCGGGTTCTACCAGGCCGGGCAGGCCCTGGGCGCGCAGGAAACCGTCCAACGGCGCCAGCGTCCAAGCGGCCAGAACCGGCAGCAGCCCGGCTTCGATATCGGCAAGCTCGCCCACCGCCAGCTGAGGCTCCAGCCAGGCGCGCCAGTCGGCTTCGATCGTCCATAGGTTGAGCGCCGCGCCATCGCACGTTGTGGACAGCAAGAGGCCGTGACCGTCGGCGCGAGCCAGATCGGCTTCTATGAGCCTGCCCTCATGTTCGGCGCGGGCGCCGACGCGGCTGAGGTGGAAGGCGTCGAGGGGGGTATCAGCGGCCATCGCCAAGCTCCACCACGACGTCCACGCCCAGCGCGGCGGACAACGCCGCGCCCAGGTTTTCCCGCTCGCGCGCCAGCCTGCCGGCCAGTTCCGGGGCCGGGGCGGACAGCCGCAGGCTCAGGCGCGCGCCGCGCCATTCGGCCTGCACCAGCAAGCCGGCCAGTGGACCGGTGCTGGCGCGCAAGGCCAGCGTCTGATTGTCGACATGCGCGGCAAAGGCCGGCGGAGGCGGGAGGTCGGTGCTGGCGCGCGCGCCCGCCCGGCTGGAC
>NZ_JAJOHV010000101.1 GCF_021129175.1 Chromobacterium piscinae
GATGAAGGAGCGGTCTATCTTCACCACGTCGGGGGCGAAGCGCTTCAGGTAGGCGAGGCTGGAGTAGCCGGTGCCGAAGTCGTCTATCGCCAGCCGCACCCCCATTGCCTTGATCACCGCCAGCTGGCGCGATGCCAGGTCGGCATCGGCCATCAGCGTGCTCTCTGTGACCTCGAGTTCCAGGAAATGGCCGGGCAGCGCGTGCCGTTGCAGCGCCTCGCGCACGTCGTCGATGAAGTCGTGCCGCATCAGCTGGTGGGCGGAGACGTTGACCGCCATCCGCATCGGCGCCAGTCCGGCATGCAGCCACAGGCTGGCCTGGCGGCAGGCCTGGTCTAGCACCCAGCGGCCCAGCGGCACGATCAGGCCGGTGTCCTCGGCCACCGGAATGAAGCGGCCGGGCATGATCAGGCCCTCGTCCGGGTCGCGCCAGCGCAGCAGCGCCTCGCAGCCTAGCAGCCTTTGTCCGGCCATGTCGTACTGAGGTTGGTAGACCAGGTACAGCTGTTCCTGCTCCATCGCCCGCCGCAGCCGGTTCTCCATCAGCAGCCGCTCGGCGACCTGAGTGTTCATCTCGCGGGTGTAGAAGCGGAAGGTGTTCCGGCCATGCGCCTTGGCGTGGTACATCGCCAGGTCGGCGTTCATCAGCAGGGTCTGGATGTCGCTGCCATCGTCCGGCATCAGGCTGATGCCTATGCTGCAGCCGACCACCAGCGAATGCTCGCCGATCTGGAATGGCTGTTGGATGGTGCGCAGGATGCGTTCGGCGATCTGCGCCGCCTCGCCGGGCTGGTTGATGGACGGCAGGATCAGCACGAACTCGTCGCCGCCGGTGCGGCCGACGGTGTCCAGGCCGCGCACCGCGCCGGCCAGTCGCCGCGCCACCTCTTTTAGCAGCTCGTCGCCGGCGCAGTGGCCCAGCGTGTCGTTGATGTTCTTGAAGTGATCGAGGTCGACGAACAGCACTGCCAGCTGGTTGTGCTGCAGTTCGGCCTGCCGTATCGCTTGGTGCAGGCGGTCGTTGACCAGCACGCGGTTGGGCAGGTCAGTCAGCGCGTCGTATTCGGCCATGTGCTGGACCCGCGCCTCCTGTTCCTTGCGCTCGGAGATGTCGGTGAACAGGGCGACGAAGTGGCTGATCTCGCTCTGTGCGTCCAGGAGCACGCTGATGTTGACCCAGCAGGGGAAGTGCTCGCCGCTCTTGCGCCGGTTCCAAATCTCGCCCGACCACTGGCCGCGCTGCTGCAGCGCCTGCCACATTTGCTGGAAGAAGGCCGGCTCGTGGCGGTCGGAGAACAGCATCGAGGCCTTGAGGCCGCGGACCTCGGCTTCGCCGTAGCCGGTGATGTGGCCGAAGGCGCGGTTGGCGGTGAGGATGCGGTTGTCCGGATCGGAGATCAGGATGGCTTCGTTGCTGGATTCGAATACCTGGGCGGCCAGCCTGAGCTGGCGTTCGGCCTGGCGGCGGCCGCTGATGTCGCGCGCGGTGGCGCACAGGTAGGCGTCGCCCTGGTAGTTGAGCTGGTTGATGGTGACTTCGAGGCAGCGCTCGGACTCGCCCGCGCCCTCCATCGTTTCGAAGGTGAGCGGGTAGCCGCCGTCAGGATGGCGGAACAGCGCGTCCGCCAGTTGCGGCGCTTGCCGCAGCGCTTGGTTGCAGTACACCACTTCGCCGCGGCTGTTGCGCAGCGCCACCAGCTCGGTAGCGTTGTCGATCATGAAGTGGCTGAGCTTCAGCTCCCGAGCCTGCTCCTTCAGCGACAAATGGCTCTGCGCCAGATCCTGCTGGTAGCGCCGCACCAGCGCGCCGACCCAGCGAACGAAGTACCAGCACAGCAGGCTGGCGAATAGCATGGCCACCAGGGTCATGCCCAGTGTGGCGAGGATGCGCTCGGCCAGCCGGCCCTTCAGCCGCTGGGCGGCGCGCAGGCTGTCGTCGCGTATCGTCTGCACCTTGACGCTGGTGACCAGGGTCCAGTCCCAGCCCGGCAGCTGGCGGCTGTAGGCGAGATAGCTGTCGGAGGCCAGGCCGGCGTCGTCCTGCTGGCTGTATTCGACGAAGCCGCCATGCTTGCCCAGTTGGACTAGCTGTTCGACGCGGGCGCGTTCGGCGGCCGGCAGCTTGAGGTAGGGTTTGCCGACCAGGGCCGGCCGGGTCGGGTACAGGCGGATGATGCCGCCGCCGTCGATGATCATCAGCTCGCCGCCGGCCTGGCCGGCGCGCATCCGGGCCAAGGTGTCGAGGCCCTGCTGCTGCAGCGCGGCCTCGACATTGCTGATGTATTCGCCGCTGCCGATCAGCCAGTTGTAGCGGGGAAAGCGGCGGGCGTAGGTGATCTTGTCGTCCATGCGGCCGGCGCCGGGCAGGTACCAGCGGTAGGCGGAGAAGCCCCGGCCGGCGGCGTTGTCCACCGAATCCAGCAGGCCCTGCATGATGTGGCGGCCGCGGTCGTCGCGGTTGTCCAGCAGCGATTGGCCTTCGCGCTCGGGCGCGGTGGGCAGCAGCACGCAGCGTCCATTCAGGGTGTCGATGAAGAAATAGCCGCGGCCGTCGAAGTAGCGCAGCGGCCGCAGCGCCTCTACGATCAGCTGCTGCACCTGGCGCGGACTCTGCCGGGCATGCTCGCGGCGCCAGATGGCGTCGGCCAGGCTCCAGGCCTGGTCCACCTGCTCGCGCAGTTGGTGGCGCATGGTGTCGTTGGTGCGCTCCCGCAGCGCCGACAGCAGCAGCGCGGCGTGGTCGGCGTAGGCTTGCAGGCCGTCGCGCGCGCGCGCGGTCGCTTCCTGTTCGATGTTCTGCCGCCCGGATTGGAAATCGCGCCAGCTCATGATCAGGAAATAGCTGGCCAGGGTCAGCGCCAGCGCGAACACGATGGCGAGGGTGCCGGACAGCTGCAGGCGCGACAGCCGGGCGGGATTCCATTCCATCACGATCTCTGGACTTCGAAAAGGGATGGTCAGTATACGGGATTATCCTGAATGTCATGAAAAATTGTCAGGCGGCGATATCCAATTTCCGTTAAAATCGCGCTCGGGAGTTGGCCAGGCAATCGCCGCGTTCGAAAGGACGGGGAGGAAAGTCCGGGCTCCATAGAGCAGGATGCCGGTTAACGACCGGGCGCCGCGAGGCGACGGAAAGTGGAACAGAGAGCTGAACCGCCGATGGCCGGACTTGTCGACCGAAAGGTCGACAAAGTCTTTTTGGAGGGCTTGTCCCGACAAAAACCCGCAAGGGCGGATCAGGCAAGGGTGAAAAGGTGTACCGGGAGGCGCAAGCCGGCCCGGACGGGCGGGGAAACCTGCTCGCGGTAAGAGCGCACCGCGGACGTGGCGACACGGACGGCAGGCTAAACCCCATCCGGAGCAAGACCAAATAGGGGGGCGCTAACGTGGCTCGCGTTGTCCCCGGGTAGGTTGCTTGAGCCTGTCGGCAACGGCAGGCCTAGAGGAATGATTGTCCAACGACAGAACCCGGCTTATCGGCCGACTCCCACCCCATTCCTTATTCTTTCCGGTCGCGATTACTCGCGGCTATCGAAGCTGCTTAAAAAATAAGCAAAAATTTTTCCCGCCCGGCGAAAATCGCTATACAATACCGACCCTTCCCAGCTATTACCAGTAATTTATTTGTCATGCAGATAGGACCGTACCAACTGAAAAACCGGCTGATCGTGGCGCCGATGGCCGGGGTGACGGACAGGCCTTTCCGCATGCTGTGCAAACGGTTGGGGGCGGGGATGGCCGTCTCCGAGATGATCACCGCCAACAAGGCCTTGTGGACCACGCCCAAGACGCTGCGCCGCGCCAATCATGAAGGCGAGGTCGAGCCCATCGTGGTGCAGATCGCCGGCGGCGAACCGCAGATGCTGGCCGACGCGGCCCGGCTCAACGTGGAGCACGGCGCGCAGATCATCGACATCAATATGGGGTGTCCGGCGAAGAAGGTGTGCAATGTGGCGGCCGGCTCGGCGCTGCTGCGCGACCTGGACAATGTCGGCCGCATCCTGGAGGCGGTGGTGAAGGCGGTGGACGTGCCGGTGACGCTGAAGACCCGTACCGGCTGGAGCCGGGAAGTGAAGACGGCGCTGGCTGTGGCGAAGATGGCGGAAGACGCCGGCATCGCCGCGCTGGCCTTGCATGGCCGCACCCGCGAGGACATGTATCGCGGCGACGCCGAGTACGACACGATACGCTCGGTGAAGCAGGCGGTGTCCATCCCGGTGGTGGCCAACGGCGACATCGATTCGCCCGAGAAGGCCCGCCGGGTGCTGGACTACACCGGCGCCGACGCGATCATGATAGGCCGCGCGGCGCAGGGCCGGCCGTGGATCTTCCGCGAGATCCAGCATTATCTGGACACCGGCGAGACGCTGCTGCCGCCGACGGTGGACGAGATCCGCGCGCTGATGCTGGAGCACCTGGACGAGCTTTACGGTTTTTACGGCGAGTACTCGGGCTGCCGCATCGCCCGCAAGCACATCGCCTGGTACACCAAGGGCCTGGCCGGCGGCAACGCCTTTCGCCAGCAGATGTACAAGCTGGAGAACACCGGCGAGCAGCGGCTGGCGGTGGGTGAGTATTTCTCCAGGCTGGGCGACGCCGGCGATCGTCTAAGCTATGTAGTCGAGGATGAGGACAAGTTGGACCGCGACGGCGACGCCGTGGCGGAGGGAGAGGCATGCGGCGCTTGACGCCGCGGCCTGGTGGGGACCCGACTTCTGGATACCAATAACAAGATGCAAAACAACGATCACATATCGCAGTCGGTGCGGCTGGCGATGGAGCAGTACTTTCGCGACCTGGACGGCGAGGCGCCGTCGGCGATCTACGACATGGTGCTCGCCTGTGTCGAGAAGCCGCTCCTGGAGGTGGTTCTGATACACACCCAGGGCAACCAGACGCGAGCGGCGGAGTTGCTGGGATTGAACCGCAACACGCTGCGCAAGAAGATGAAGTCGTATGATTTGATTTGAAGATAACCGGCCACACCGTAACAGGGTGGCCGGTTTTTTTTGCCCCTCCCCCGCGGCGGGAGGCGGGGATTCGATGGGCAGGCCGCCGGGATTGATTGAAATCGAGCCGATGCGCGGCGTCGGCGGCCTGAGCCGGTTTTTTATAGTGTTCATCCATAGCCAAAGCGGTAGAGAAACATGACCAAGATCGAACGAGCGCTGATCAGCGTGTCCGACAAGAGCGGCGTGCTGGAATTCGCCAGGGAGCTGTCCGCCCTGGGCGTGCATATCCTGTCCACCGGCGGCACCGCCAAGCTGCTGCTGGAGGCCGGCCTGCCGGTGACCGAAGTGTCCGACTACACCGGCTTCCCGGAAATGCTGGATGGCCGCGTCAAGACGCTGCATCCCAAGGTGCATGGCGGCATCCTGGGCCGGCGCGACCTGCCCGAGCACGTCGCCACCATGGCCGAACACGACATCGGCAACATCGACCTGGTGTGCGTCAATCTCTATCCGTTCGAGGCCACCATCGCCAATCCGGACTGCTCGCTGGAGGACGCGATCGAGAACATCGACATCGGCGGGCCGACCATGGTGCGCTCCGCCGCCAAGAACTGGGCCCACGTCGCCATCGTCACCGACAGCGCCGACTATCCGGCGCTGGTGGGCGAGCTGAAAGCCAACGGCGGCAAGCTGGCCAAAGCCACCCGCTTCGAGCTGGCCAAGAAGGCCTTCACCCACACCGCCGCTTACGACGGCGCGATCTCCAATTACCTGACCAGCCTGGCCGACGGCGTGGTGGCGGGCAAGCCGGAACGAGTCGCCTTCCCGAACCGCCTGAACGCCCAGTTCATCAAGGTGCAGGACATGCGCTACGGCGAGAACCCGCACCAGGCCGCCGCCTTCTACCGCGACCTGGATCCGGCCGCGGGCAGCATCGCCCACTATAAGCAATTGCAGGGCAAGGAACTGTCCTACAACAACATCGCCGACGCCGACGCCGCCTGGGAGGCGGTGAAGACTTTCGACGACACCGCCTGCGTCATCGTCAAGCACGCCAACCCGTGCGGCGTGGCGGTCGGCCCGGACACGCTGTCCGCTTACAAGCTGGCCTTCGCCACCGACACCACCAGCGCCTTCGGCGGCATCATCGCCTTTAACCGCCCGGTGGACGCGGCTACGGTGGAGGCCGTGACCGGCCAGTTCCTGGAAGTGCTGATCGCGCCGTCCTTCACCGAGGAAGCCAAGGCCATCATCGCCGCCAAGAAGAACGTCCGCGTGCTGGAGATTCCGCTGGAAGCCGGCGCCAACCGCTTCGAGCTGAAGCGCGTCGGCGGTGGCGTGCTGGTGCAGACGCCGGACATCCGCAACGTCGGCCTGGACGAGCTGCGCGTGGTCAGCAAGCGCCAGCCGACGGCCAAGGAAATGTCGGACCTGCTGTTCGCCTGGCGCGTGGCCAAGTACGTCAAGTCCAACGCCATCGTGTTTTGTAAGGATGGTCAGACCGCAGGCATCGGCGCCGGCCAAATGAGCCGCGTCGACTCTACCCGCATTGCCGCGCGCAAGGCGCAGGACGCCGGTTTGAGCCTGGCCGGCGCGGTGGCGGCGTCCGACGCCTTCTTCCCGTTCCGCGACGGCATCGACGTCATCGCCGAGCAGGGCATCAAGGCCATCATCCAGCCGGGCGGCTCGATGCGCGACGAAGAAGTGTTTGCCGCCGCCGACGAGCACGGCATCGCGCTGGTGTTGACCGGCGTGCGCCATTTCCGCCACTGATGACGACGGGCAAGCCGCCGCGTCCCGACGGAAACGGCGGTAATGAAACCGACTTGGCGCTATGCTATTCAGGTAGGCGCCAACAGGCGGCGGCTTAGGGCCGCCGCCCCACACAATAGAATGGAAACCCGATGAAAGTTCTCGTGATCGGCTCCGGCGGCCGCGAGCACGCGCTGGCCTGGCGCATTGGCAAGTCCAAGCGCGTGTCCAAGGTCTTTGTCGCGCCGGGCAACGCCGGCACCGCGCAGGACGCGAATCTGACCAATATCCCGGCCAACGGCGTGGCCGAGTGGCTGGCCTTTGCCAAGGAAGAGAAGATCGACCTGACCGTGGTCGGCCCGGAGGCGCCGCTGGCCGCTGGCGTGGTGGACGCCTTCCGCAACGAGGGGCTGAAAGTGTTCGGCCCGACGCAGTACTGCGCGCAGCTGGAAAGCTCCAAGGACTTCGCCAAGGCCTTCATGCAGAGCCACGGCATTCCCACCGCCGGCTACCAGACCTTCACCGACGCCGCGGCCGCGCATGGCTACGTCGACGGCAAGGGTGCGCCCATCGTGATCAAGGCCGACGGCCTGGCCGCCGGCAAGGGCGTGGTGGTGGCGATGACGCTGGACGAGGCGCACGCCGCTATCGACGACATGCTGCTGGGCAACAAGATGGGCGAAGCCGGGAGCCGCGTGGTGATCGAGGATTTCCTGGTGGGTGAGGAGGCCAGCTTCATCGTGATGGTGGACGGCGAGCACGTGCTGCCGATGGCCACCAGCCAGGACCATAAGCGCTTGTTGGACCACGACCAAGGGCCGAACACCGGCGGCATGGGCGCTTACAGCCCGGCGCCGGTGGTGACGCCGGAGGTGCACAACCGCGTGATGCGCGAAATCATCCAGCCAGTGGTGCAGGGCATGAAGAAGGACGGCCATCCGTATACCGGCTTCCTGTATGCCGGGCTGATGATAGACGACGAAGGCCACCCCAGGGTGATCGAGTTCAACTGCCGCTTCGGCGACCCGGAAACCCAGCCCATCATGGCGCGCCTGAAGACCGACTTCACCGTGCTGCTAGACGCCGGCGTCAACGGCAAGCTGGACAAGGTGGAAGCCGAGTGGGACCGCCGTGTCGCCTTGGGGGTGGTATTGGCCGCCGCCGGTTATCCTGATGCGCCGCGCAAGGGCGACGCCATCCACGGCATTCCGGCCGAGAGCGAGGACGGCATCGTGTTCCATGCCGGCACCGCGTTCGACGAGCAGCATCAGCTGCGCGCCAGCGGCGGTCGCGTGCTGTGCGCGGTGGGCCTGGGCGACAGCGTTAAGATGGCGCAGGGTAGGGCTTACCAGCTGGCCGACGCCATCGAGTTCGCCGGCAAGCAGTACCGCCGCGACATCGGCGCGCGGGCGATCGGGCGCAAGCACTGAGCGTTCCCCTGTAATGAAAAACAGCGCCATTAGGCGCTGTTTTTTTATGGGGATTTAGCAGGCGAAAAGCATACGGCGCGTGGAGGGCAGTGAAGGCTTGTTTTGGTTGTGTGATGGCCCGTGAGAGCTGTTTGAAGCACTATTAAAAACCTCGATGAAAATGCCAAGTATTGAAGGATTAACGTGAACCTGGCTAATGACGCTGGATGAGGCATTGGCGAGAGCGAACGATGAGTGAAATTTTATGAAAATTTGATACGGCGCGCCGCTGTTTCTGCGGGAATTTGACACCCCGGTCGCTACAGTTCGCTTGAGAGCGCACCCATACCTCAATCCTGGAGCGAGCCATCATGTCCGCACTGACTACTGAACACGGCCTGCCGGCCGATCCGGAGCCTGGAAGTCGCAGCCGGCTATTGCGTTTCCTGACCCATGAAAAGCGCTGCTGGCGCCGGCTGGCCTACTGGCTGAAGCAGTTCAACACCGACGCCGGGGTGCCCGCCCGTTGCTATGCCTGGCGCGCCGCGCCGGAAGATCCTCCCGAAGACCACGAGCACCTGCTGCTCTGACGTGTGTCCGATGCCGACGCGAGCCACGTCGCCGCTTCGGCATCGTCCTCCCGCCTTTCCTCGCATTTCCGCCTGTGTTTTTGCGCCGTTGCCGCTACAATGGTTGCTTCCTGTTTCCATCTAGCTTGATCAATCATGAAGTCCGGTTCCGGTCCTTTGCCGCGCCTGCCTGGCAGCCGTTTGCAGCAACGGACCCGCAAGCAGTTGCGCGATGGCGGCGTGATCGCCTATTCCACTGAATCCTGTTACGGTTTGGGGTGCAGTCCGCTCGATACCCGCGCGATACGCCGCGTGCTGGCGATCAAGGCGCGGCCCAATCACAAGGGGTTGATCGTGATCGCCGCCGATTTCGAGCAGATCCGCCACCTGGTCAAACCGCTTTCGGCCGCGCAGCGCGCGGAACTGGCGCGCTATTGGCCCGGTCCATATACCTTTTTGCTGCCGGCGTCGCGGCGGGTGCCGCCGGCTTTGCGCGGCCGGCACCACAAGATCGCGGTGCGGGTCACTGCGCACGGCGAAGCGGCGGCCTTGTGCCGTCGGCTTGGCACGGCGCTGGTGTCCACTTCGGCCAACCGAGCCGGGCAGAAATCGCTGAAGACGGCGCGAGCCTGTCGAATGGCTTTCAAGGACAAGGTGCTGACGCTGCCGGGCCGCATCGGCAAGCGGCGCAAGCCATCGACCATCATCGATCTGGAGAGCGGCCGCGTATTGCGTTAGGCCGCGTGTGAACTGAGGAATAAAACGTGCAACAGATTTCTTTTATCAGCCTGATCCTGAACGCCAGCCTGCTGGTGCAACTGGTGATGGCGGGCCTGGCGCTGACGTCGCTGCTGTCGTGGGCGCTGATCTTCAACAAGATCTCGGTGCTGCGCTCGGCCAAGCGCCACAGCGAGGAGTTCGAACGCAATTTCTGGAGCGGCGCCGATCTGAACCGCCTGTATGAGGACGTGTGCCGCCGCAGCGACACCGCCGGCATGGAGCGCATCTTCCAGTCCGGCTTCGCCGAGTTCCTGAAGCAGCGCGGCCGCAGCGGCGCCGAGCTGTCCGACATCATGGACGGCTCCCGCCGCGCGATGCGGGCGGCGGCGCAGCGCGAGCTGGACACCTTGGACAGCCACACCTCCTTCCTGGCCACTGTCGGCTCGGTCAGCCCCTACATCGGCCTGTTCGGCACCGTGTGGGGCATCATGCATGCTTTCATCGGGCTGGGGAACGCCGGCCAGGCGACGCTGAGCACCGTGGCCCCCGGCATCGCCGAGGCGCTGGTTGCCACCGCCATCGGCCTGTTCGCCGCGATTCCGGCGGTGGTGGCCTACAACCGCTTCGCCACCGATGTGGACCGCCTGGCCACCCGCTTCGACACCTATATGGAAGAGTTCTCCAACATCCTGCAGCGGCTGGCGACGCGTTAAGACGCTTGCCGTTTCGGCTTGCATACGGCATGGTTTCGGTTCGGAATTTACGGACAGAACCATGCCTTTTTCACGCCTCGCGCCGCTGACGCTGGCCGCTTTTCTCGCCCTCTATCTGGTCTGGGGCTCCACCTATTTGGTCATCCGCATCGGGGTGGAATCCTGGCCGCCGCTATTGATGGCCGGCATTCGCTTCTTGCTGGCCGGCAGCCTGGTGCTGGCCTATCTCGCATGGAAGAGGACGCCGTGGCCGAATGCGCGCCAGCTGGGCGGCGCGGCTTTGCTGGGCGTGCTGATGCCGGCGATAGGCAACGGCTTGGTGACGGTGGCCGAGCGCGAGGTGTCGTCCGGCGTCGCCGCGCTGGTGATCGCGACGGTGCCGCTGTTCACGCTGCTGTTCGCCCGCGTGTTCGGCCACAAGTCGCGGCCGCTGGAGTGGGCCGGCATGGCGCTGGGCGTGGCCGGCATCGTGCTGCTGAATCTGGGTTCCAGCCTCAGCGCCAGCCCGCGCGGCGCGGCCTTGCTGATTCTGGCTTCGGCCGGCTGGGCGCTGGGTTCGGCCTGGAGCAAGAAGCTGCCGCAGCCGGCGGGCACGATGGGCAGCGCCTGGACCATGATTTTCGGCGGCCTGGCCCTGATCGCGTCCAGATTCGCCGTCGGCGAACGTCTGGCTGACTGGCCCGGCGTCGAAGGCTGGGTCGCGCTGCTGTACTTGACGGTGTTCGGTTCGATGATCGCCTACAGCGCCTACCTGTATCTGTTGAAAACGGTGTCGGCGGCGGCGGCGACTAGCTACGCCTACGTCAATCCGGTGATCGCGGTGCTGCTGGGCGCGGTGTTTCTGGGTGAGCACGTCGGCGCGCACGAAATGCTCGCCATGGTGGTGATCGTCACCGCGGTGGTGTTGATCAGCTGGCGGCGTTCATGAGGGCGGCCGGCCTTTCCGGCATGCATGTCGGGGCGATAAGGGCGTTCCTGTAGCGGAACCGCTACCTTGCCAATCAAGCAAAAAAACGCCGCTCCCGAGAGCGGCGTTTTTCATTGCGGGCGCAGAGCTCAGATAGCCTGCCACAGCGTGGGCTGGGTGGATGGCGTCCAGCCGGCGCCGGCCCAAGCGGTGTGCGACTGCAGGCAGCGGTATTGGCGGCCTTGATAGCTGACCACCTGGCTTTGCGCGTATTTATCGCCTTCTTTCCAGGCGTTGGCCGCCGGCGGCTGGGCGCCGGCATCGCCCTTCTTCAGGTCGATCGCGAAGCCGTAGCCCTTGTAGCTGTCATTCAGATAGACGCGATTGGCGGTGGCATCCTTCACTGGAACGATGGAGACGGCGCGCTGCTGCGACTTCATCACGCCGATGCGGATGAACGGCGAGGCGGCGTTCACCTTCTGCGCCAACTCGTACGGCCAATTCGCGATCTGGCCGCTGACGGCGTTCAGCGCCACCGTGTGTTTTTCGGCGTCGCGGCCCTGGCTGTCGAACACGCGCAGCGTGGCGCTGCTGCCGGCCGGCAGATTCTCGCGCGCGGCGACGTTGCCGATTTCCTTCCACGGATTGGCCGCCGGCGGCGCGGCGTCGCCGCCGAAATTGACGTCGGAGCAGGAATAGAACGCTTCCTCGCTGTCGGAGCGTTTCCAGACGTTGAAGATGATGTGGGGGCCAGTCTTGCCTTGCGGCAGCTTCAGCGTCATGTGGTAACGCTTGCTGGCATCCTGCGTCGGATTGCCGTTGACGGTGCCGAACAGCTCCAGATCCGACCATTTCAATGCTTGCTTCGGATTCCAGCCGTTCCTGGTGACATAGAACTTGAAGTACTTGGTGGCGTGCGGCGCGGTGGCCTTGTAGATGAATTCGAAGTTGCCGCTGGCATCCGGCACGATGCTGGTGGCGCGCCAATCGTCGCGGGCCAGATTGAAGCCCTTGAATTCGGCCTTGCCGCCGCCGCACAGCGTGCCGTCCGGCACCACCGCCTGGTGGTTGTCGCCCTGAGGGTTCTGGTTGACGCCATTCCAGTCGTACATCGCCTGGGTGCCGCCCACTTGTTTGGCGGCCTGGCAGGCAGAGGACTTCGGCGCTTCCGGGCCTTCCAGAAAGCAGCTGTAGACGCGGTTGATCGGGATTTCCATCGCGCCATGGGCCCAGAGCGGGGCGCTCAGGCAGCTCAGGGTCAGCGCGGCGGGGAGATGCCAATGCAGTTTCATGCGAACTCCTTGTCTGGTAGTGGTATGTAAGCGCATCGTCATCAGCCAGGACGTTCGGCGTCCTTGAATCGGCTAAATGATTGAAAATGTGATCATCATATTAAATGTAAGTTTATTAATTGGTATTAGTGCCAAATCTAACGCGCTGAGAGCGCAAGTTCTGATTCTTGCAAAGATTGTCTGCCATTTGACCTGCCCGATTGGACGTCGGGCGGCGCGTCCTGCGCCAGCCATCTCATGCTTCCTGGTCGTCGTGGTTCTTTCCGATTTCTTCTGGTCGCCCGGTTTTGTCGTTTTGTTGCCATGCGCGATGCGCGAAGGGGGCGCGGCTTGATAATTGGTATTGACGTGGTATTAATGTGGTATTACCGTGCGAGCTGTAACGGAACGGTTACGCGGTAAGCTGTCCCGCGTTGGGATACCGGCGCGGCTTGACTGGGCTTACACTGCGGTTTTCAGACCACTTCAGACGACCATGGAAAACCGCTGGCAAGCATTGAAACCGGATGAAAACCTGAGCACGCCGCTGTATCTGCAGCTGTCGCGCAAGCTGGCCGACGCGATCAACGCCGGCTGGTGGCAAGCGGACGAAGCGCTGCCGTCGGAGCGGACGTTTTCGGAAGAGCTGGGTATTTCGCGGGTGACCGCGCGCAAGGCGATGGACGTGTTGCTGGAGCAGGGCATGATCCGCCGGCGCCAGGGCTCGGGAACCTTCATCACGCCCAGGCTGGAGCAGCCGCTGTCGCGGCTGACCGGCTTCACCGAGCAGCTGCGGCTGCGCGGCTTCGTGCCTTCGTCGGTGTGGCTGGAGCGCGGCGTGTTTCCGCCCAGCAACGAGGAAGTGATCAAACTGGGGCTGTCGCCGACCTCGATGGTGGCGCGGCTCAAGCGCCAGCGCCTCGCCGACGGCGTGGTGATGGCGATTGAAATGAGCACGATGCCGGTCGCTTACCTGCCCGATCCGCAGGCGGTGGGCACTTCGCTGTACGCCCATCTGGACGCGGCGGGCCATTCTGTGGTGCGGGCCTTGCAGCATATCCGGGCGGTGAACGCCTCCGGCGACGTGGCCCAGCTTGCGGGCATCCGCCCTGGCGAGGCGATGCTGCTGATCACCCGGATCGGCTTCAATGCCGACAACGTGGCGATCGAGCTGACCGACACCTATTGCCGCAACGATTATTACGATTTCGTAGCTGAACTGAAACGATGACTGAAACGCAGACCTTGCAGGGCCGCATCCTGACCGCCTCCGGCTGGATGGACGGCGCCGTGCGCCTGGCGGCCGACGGCCGCATCGCAGCGATAGACGCCCGCCTGGCGTCGGGCCGCCAGCCCGAACGCTATATTCTGCCGGGCTTCATCGATCTGCACGTGCACGGCGGCGGCGGCGTGGACATCATGGAAGGCGGCGACGCCGTCTCTCATGTCGCCCGCCTGCACGCGCGCTTCGGCACCACCTCCTTGCTCGCCACCACGATGACCGCGCCGCCGGAGGAAATCTCCCGGGTGCTGGCGGACATCGGCCGTTGCAGCAAGGAGCGGGCGCCCGCGGGCAGCCGCGTGCTCGGCGTGCACCTGGAAGGTCCGTACATCAACCCCGGCAAGCTGGGCGCCCAGCCCGACGACGCCTGCCGGGCGGCGATGGCGCAGATCAACGGCTACCGCGCGCTGGCGCCGATCTCGCTGATCACACTGGCGCCGGAGATCCCGGGCCATCTCGACATCATCCGCGAACTGAGCGCGCAGGGCGTCCGGATGCAGATGGGCCATACCCTCGGCAGCTATGAGGAAGCGGTGGCCGCGCTGGAGCAGGGCGCGTCCGGCTTCACCCATCTTTTCAATGCCATGACCGGCCTGCATCACCGCCAACCGGGCGTGGTCGGCGCGGCGTTGGCCCATGCCGAGTACGCCGAGCTGATTCCCGATCTGCTCCACGTCCATCCCGGCGCCATCCGCACCGCGCTGCGCGCCATTCCGCGCCTGTATTGCGTCACCGATTCCACCGCCGCCGCCGGCATGCCGGACGGCGAGTATAAGCTGGGCTCCCATTCGGTCACCAAGTGCATGGGCGGCGTGCGTTTGGCCGACGGCACGTTGGCCGGCAGCACGCTGACCATGGACCAGGCGCTGCGCAATCTGGTGAAGATCGGCCTGCCGCTGGCCGACGCTTCCAACCGCCTGTCGCTGTATCCGGCCGACTACCTGGGCCTGGCCGACCGCGGCCGGCTGGCGGTCGGCGCGTGGGCCGACATCGCGGTGATGGACGCCGAACTGAATCTGCAGCAAGTCTACGTTGAGGGAGAAGAGATTGGCCTCGTTGATGCTTGAGGAAGCGCTGTATTCCGCCGAAGCGGTGGCGGCGCAACATATGTACGCCGATGAAGGGCTGGCCGCGCTGGGGCGCGAGCTGGGCCGCATCAGCCCGCGGCTGGCGCTGACCGTCGCCCGCGGCAGTTCCGACCACGCCGCCAGCTACTTCGCCTACCTGGTGATGCAGCGTCTGGGCATTCCGGTGGTGTCGCTGCCGATGTCGCTGGTCACTCTGCACCAGTCGCCGCTGGCGGTGGATGGCCAGCTGGCAGTCGCGCTGTCGCAATCCGGCCAGAGCCCTGACCTGGTGGACACCATGAAGGCCCTGTCCGCCGCCGGTGCCCACACCGTGGCGCTGGTCAACAAGCAGCAGTCGCCGCTGGCCGAGTCCTGCGACTGGGCGGTTCCGCTCTGCGCCGGCGAGGAAAAGAGCGTCGCCGCCACCAAGAGCTATATCGCTTCGCTGTCCGCCGTCGCCCGCCTGGTCGCCCACTGGCAGGCCGACGAGAGGCTGCTGTCCGCGCTGGCCAACCTGCCGCAACGGCTGCAGGACGCCGCCGGACTGGACTGGTCGGCCGCGATCGAGGTGCTGAAGCCGGCCGAACGCATCATGGTGGTCGGCCGCGGCCTGGGCTTCGCGGTGGCGCTGGAAGCGGCGCTGAAGTTCAAGGAAACCTGCGCGATCCAGGCCGAAGCCTTCTCCGGCGCCGAGATCAAGCACGGCCCGATGGCGCTGATCGACGACGGCTACCCGCTGCTGGTGTTCGCGCCGCGGGGCCCGGAACAGCAGGGCCTGATCGATCTGGCCGAGGAAATGCGCGGCCGCGGCGCGCGCGTGCTGCTGGCCGCGCCGGACAATGTGGCCAGCCGCGACCTGACGCTGGCGGTGGCCGACGACGAGGCGCTGGACCCGCTGCTGGCGATCCAGAGCTTCTACCTGATGGCGGCTCGCCTGTCCGAGGCGCGCGGCCTGAATCCGGATCTGCCGCGCCACCTGTCCAAGGTGACCCGCACCCGTTGACCGGATGAACAGACAGGCGGCGCAGACCGCCGTGGCGGCCGCGGCGACGCGGCCCGCCGACAACAGAATCGACAGAATAAGGACGCTCGATGACCACAACGCTCGAACTGCTGGCCCCGTTCTCCGGGCCGGCGATCGCGCTCGACCGCGTGCCCGATCCGGTATTCGCCGGGCGGATGATGGGAGATGGCCTGGCCATCGACCCGCTGTCGCCGACGCTGCTGGCGCCCTGTAGCGGCGCGGTGGCCCAGCTGGCCCGCACCGGCCACGCGCTGACCATCGCCGCCGACAACGACGCCGAAGTGCTGATCCATATCGGCATCGATACCGTCAAGCTGGAAGGCCGCGGTTTCCGTCCGTTGGTCGCCGTCGGCGACCGCGTGCAAGCCGGCCAGCCGCTGATCGAGGTGGACCTGGACGCGGTGGCGCGCGAGGCGCCGTCGCTGCAGACCATGGTGGTCATTGCCAATTCCGATCAATTCCATTTCCCCCGCCGTGCCGAAGGCCTGCTTGAAGCCGGTCGTTCGCACTTCCTGACCCTGGCGGCTCGCGAGGCTGTCTCCCCTCGCGAGTCCGCCGGCGGCCCGGAACGCCGCGGCGAGGCTGTAGTGCGCCATGAGGGCGGTCTGCATGCGCGGCCTTCGGCCTTGGCGCAGCAGGCGGCCAAGCGGCACGCCGCCGAGGTGTTCATCGAATTGTCCGGCAAGCGAGCCAACGCCCGCAGCGTGGTGGCGCTGATGGGCCTGGGCGTGGCTGAGGGCGACCGCGTCGCGGTCATCGCCAGCGGGCATGACGCCGACGCGGCGCTGGCTGCCGTGATCGAGGCATTGCAAACCCGCAGCGAAGCCGGCCATGCCGCCGCGGCGCCGGGTGAGGCCCGCGAACCGGTCGCCGGCTATCTCGCCGGCGTGGCAGCCGCGCCGGGCCTGGCGATCGGGCGGGTGGTCAGACTGGACGCCTTCGAGATGCCGCTGCCGGAACAGGGCGCGGGCATTGCGGAAGAGCGGGCCGCGCTGACGGCGGCGCTAGCCCGGGTGCGCGGCGCGATCTCGTCTGGCATCGATGCGGCTTTGCGCCGCGGCGCCACCGCCGAGAGCGACATCTTCGCCGCCCATCTGGCGCTGCTGGACGATCCCGAGCTGCTGTCCGCCGCCGAGGCCGACATCGATGCCGGCCGCGGCGCCGGCTTCGGTTTCCGCCGCGCGGTGCGCGCCCAGTGCGCGATCCTGGCTGGATTGGGCAATCAATTGCTGGCCGAGCGGGTGGCCGATCTGAAAGACATCGAGCGCCAGGTGCTGGTGGCGCTGTACGGCGAGCCGGAGCAGGGGCCGGAACTGTTCGACGCCTCCATCCTGGCGGCCGAGGACCTGGCGCCGTCCGAGCTGACCCGCCTGCCGCGCGGCAAGGTGGCCGGCATCATCACTGCCGCCGGCGGGGCCAGCGGCCATGTCGCCATCCTGGCGCGCGCGCTGGGCATTCCGGCGCTGGTGGCTTGCGGGCCGTCGGCGTTGGCGCTGGAGCAGGGCCAGACTCTGGTGCTGGACGCGCGCGCCGGCCTGGCCAATCCGCGGCCTAGCGCCGCCGATCTGGCCGCCGCCCGCGCCGAAATCGACAAGCTGGAGGCGAAGCGCCGCGCGATGCAGGCATCGGCCAACGCGCCGGCCATCACCGTGGACGGCGTGGCGATCGAGGTGGCGGTCAACATCGCCAACGCCGACGACGCGCGCGAGGGCGTCGCCCACGGCGCCGACGCGGTGGGCCTGCTGCGCACCGAATTCCTATTCATCGACCGGCGCGACGCGCCGACCGAGGCCGAGCAGACCGAAGCCTACCAGGCGGTGCTGGACGCGCTGGACGGCCGCAACGCCATCATCCGCACGCTGGACGTGGGCGGCGACAAAGAGGTGCCCTACCTGCAACTGCCGCCGGAGCCGAATCCGGCGCTGGGCCTCAGGGGCATCCGCACCGGCTTCGCTTATCCGGACATGCTGGACACCCAGCTGCGCGCCTTGCTGGCGGTGAAGCCGCTGTCGCGACTGCGCATCCTGGTGCCGATGATCGCCGACGTCGGCGAGCTGATCCGGCTGCGCGAGCGCGTCGAGCAACTGGCCGGCGCAATGAATCTGGCCGAGAGGCCGCAGCTGGGCGTGATGGTGGAGGTGCCGTCGGCGGCGCTGCTGGCCGACCAATTGGCCAAGCACGCCGACTTCCTCTCCATCGGCAGCAACGACCTGACCCAGTACACGCTGGCGATGGACCGCTGCAACGCCACGCTGGCCTCGCGCATCGACTCCATGCACCCGGGCCTGCTGCGCCTGATCGCCATCACGGTGGAAGGCGCCAAGAAGCACGGCAAGTGGGTGGGCGTATGCGGCGCGATGGCGTCAGACCCGCAGGCGGTTCCGGTGCTGATCGGCCTGGGCGTCGCCGAGCTGTCGGTCAGCCCGCGTCTGGTGCCGGAAGTGAAGAGCCTGGTGCGCGGTCTGTCGCGCCGGCATTGCGAGGAAGAGGCGCTGAGGCTGTTGGCGCTGGGGTCGCCGCAGGCGGTGCGCGGCAGAGTGACGGAACTGTGGCCCGGCGTGTGACGGCGGGCGTCGGTGCGAAGTGCTGGGGAGCCGCCATCGGACAAGACGGCACCAGAATTAACCTGGGAGATATGTTGTGAGTACTCTTAACAAGTTTGCCGGCATCCAGCAGCTGGGGCGCGCCCTGATGCTGCCGATCGCCGTGCTGCCGGTGGCCGGCCTGCTGCTGAGGCTGGGCCAGCCCGACCTCTTGGACATCAAGATCATGGCCCAGGCGGGCGACGCCATCTTCGGCAATCTGGCGCTGATCTTCGCCATCGGCGTGGCGGTGGGTTTCGCCAAGGACAACAATGGCACGTCCGGCCTGGCCGGCGCCATCGGCTTCCTGGTGCTGACCGCGGTGCTGAAGGTGATCGACGACAAGATCAATATGGGCGTGCTGTCCGGCATTTTGTCGGGCTTGATCGCCGGCTATCTATATAACCGCTACAAGGACATCAAGCTGCCCAGCTACCTGGCCTTCTTCGGCGGCAAGCGCTTCGTCCCCATCGTCACCGGTTTCTCCATGCTGATCCTGGGCGCGGTGCTCGGCTACATCTGGCCGCCGATCCAGCACGGCATCGACAGCGTCGGCAAATGGCTGATAGGCGCGGGCGAGATCGGCGTGTTCTTCTACGGCGTGCTCAACCGCATCCTGATCGTCACCGGCCTGCACCACATCCTTAATACCATGGTCTGGTTCCAGGTGGGCGACTTCACCAATGCCGCCGGCAAGCTGGTGCACGGCGACCTGACCCGCTTCTTCGCCGGCGACAAGACCGCGGGCATGTTCATGTCCGGCTTCTTCCCAGTGATGATGTTCGGCCTGCCGGCCGCCTGCCTGGCGATGTACCGCACCGCCAAGCCGGAAAACCGCGCGGCCGTCGGCGGCCTGCTGTTTTCGATGGCGTTGACCGCGATGCTGACCGGCGTCACCGAGCCGGTGGAATTTGCCTTCATGTTCCTGGCGCCGGCGCTGTACGCGATCCATGCGGTACTGACGGGCCTGGCGATGGCCATCATGCAGACGCTGGACGTCAAACTGGGCTTCGGCTTCTCCGCCGGCCTGTTCGACTATTTGCTGAACTTCGGCCTGGCCACCAAGCCCTTGCTGCTGCTGCCGGTGGGCGCGGCCTACTTCATCGTTTACTACGGCCTGTTCGTGTTCTTCATCCGCAAGTTCGACCTGAAGACTCCCGGCCGCGAGGATGTGATGGTGGCCGTGGCTGAAGTCGGCGCCGGCACCGGCCGCGCGCGCGCCTTCATCGACGCGCTGGGCGGCGCCGCCAACCTGAAATCGGTGGATGCCTGCACCACCCGCCTGCGCCTGCAGGTGGCCAGCAACGACAAGGTCAACGAGGCGGCGCTGAAGGCGCTGGGCTCGCGCGGCCTGATCAAGCCGGCCGCCGGCAGCGTGCAGGTGGTGCTGGGGCCGGAGGCCGACCTGATCGCCGACGAGATCCGCGGCGCGCTGGGCAGCGCCGCCGCGGAACCGCAGGCGGCCGCGCCGGCGG
>NZ_JAJOHV010000102.1 GCF_021129175.1 Chromobacterium piscinae
CGCTGGCCGAGCAACTGCGCGCCGAGGCGGCGGCCGGGCTGCGCAACCGCGTCGCGATGCGGCGCGCCCAGGCATGAGGACAGGCCGATGGACAGGATAGACACGGTAGTGATCGGCGCCGGCGTGGTCGGCCTGGCCGTCGCCAAAACGCTGGCCGAGGCCGGGCGCGAGGTGGTGATCGTCGAAGCGGAGCGGGCGATAGGCCAGCACGCGTCCAGCCGCAACAGCGAGGTGATCCACGCCGGCCTGTACTATCCGGCCGGCAGCCTGAAGGCGAAGCTGTGCGTGGCCGGGCGGGACGCATTGTACCGCTATTGCGCCGAGCGGGCGGTGCCGCACCGGCGGCTGGGCAAGCTGATCGTCGCCAGCCGCCGCGGCCAGCTGGCCAGGCTGGATGCATTGGAAAAACAGGCGCGCGCCAACGGCGTGGACGACATCCGCCGGCTCTCCGCCGCCGAGGCCCGCGCGCTGGAGCCGGCGCTGGATTGCGAGGCGGCGCTGCTGTCGCCGTCCACCGGCATCGTCGACAGCCACGCGCTGATGCTGGCGTTGCTGGGCGACGCCGAAGCCGCCGGCGCGCAGCTGGCGCTGGAATCGCCGGTGGAGGGCGGCGCGGTCACCGCCGACGGCATCGTGCTGCGCGTCGCCGGCATGGAGCTGCTGGCGGACAAAGTGGTCAACGCCGCCGGCCTGTTCGCGCCCGACCTCGCCCGCGCCATCGCCGGCCTGCCCGTCGATGCGGTTCCGAAAGCCCGCTACGCGCGCGGCGTCTATTTCTCGCTGCAGGGCCTGGCGCCGTTCTCGCGGCTGATCTACCCGCTGCCGGAAGCCGGCGGCCTGGGCAGCCACCTGACGCTGGACCTCTCCGGCCAGGCGCGCTTCGGCCCGGACGTGGAATGGGTGGACGGCGTCAACTACCACGTCGACCCGGCGCGCGCGGCCGCTTTCTACCACGCGGTGCGCGCCTGGTGGCCGCAACTGCCGGACGGCTCGCTTACGCCCGGCTATGCCGGCATCCGCGCCAAGATCGCCGGCCCCGGCGAGCCGGACGCCGACTTCGTCATCCAGGGGCGGGCGGTCCACGGCGCCAAGGGCCTGGTCAATCTGTTCGGCATTGAGTCACCGGGGCTGACCAGCTGCCTCGCCATCGCCGAGGAGACCCGCGCGCGGCTGCTGGGCTAGCCCGGCCGGGCGTTGACGGGCGCGGATGCAAATCGCTTACAATCAGCCGCAATACGCGGAGAAACAACAAGAATGCTGATTCTGAATCAACGTCAACAAGAACTGCTGGACATGGTCAAGCGCGAGAGCTACGTCAGCGTGGAAAAGCTGGCCGACCATTTCGCCGTTACCCGGCAGACCATACGCCGCGACATCGCGCTGCTGTCCGAACACCAGCTGCTGCAGCGTTACCACGGCGGCGCCAGCGTGCTGTCCAGCGTGGAGAACGTCGCCTACCAGGCGCGGCAGGTGCTGTGCATCGAGGAAAAACGCCGCATCGCCGCCTGCGTCGCCCGCCACATCCCGGACAACGCCTCGCTGTTCATCAACCTGGGCACCACCACCGAAGAAGTGGCCAAGGCGCTGCACCGCCACCGCGGCCTGAGGGTGATCACCAACAATCTGCACGTGGCCGAACAGATGTGCGACTACCCGGACTGCGAAGTCATCGTGCTGGGCGGCTCGCTGCGCAAGCGCGACCGCGGCCTGACCGGCGAGGCGACGGTGCAGATGATCCGCCAGTTCCGCGTCGACTACGGCATCATCGGCGTGTCCAGCATCGAATCCGACGGCACGCTGCGCGATTACGACTACCGCGAGGTGCGCACCACCGAGGCCATCATCCAGCAGTCCCGCCAGGTGTTCCTGGCCGCCGACCACAGCAAGTTCGACCGTCCGGCGCTGGTGGAGCTGGGCCGGCTGTCGCAGATCGCCGCGCTGTTCACCGACAAGCCGGTGCCGCCGGCCATCGCCCGCGTCATCCAGGAATCCGGCACCCAGCTGCACCTGGCGGAATGAACGCCTGCCGCCGGCCCCAAGGCCGGAAAGACAACGGCTCCGCGGGCCGGAATACTCTGCAAGATTTTGTTAGCGCGTCTTATTCCGCTACGTGATTTTGCTATGCTGAAGCATCGATTCCTCTCCAAGGCAGGTGCGCCATGCAGCCCACTCTTGGCGCGCAGGCGAGCAGCATGCTGTACCGCGACGCTTCCGGCCGCTACTGCGCCAGCCTGGCCGGCTACCGCCTGCTGAGCGCGTTCCAACCCATCTTCTACAAGGGCGGCAGCCTGTTCGGCCATGAGGCGCTGTTGCGCGTGGTGGACGAAGGCGGCGAGTGGCTGGCGCCGGACCGCTTCCTCGCCTCGCTGACGCCGGACCTGGCGCTGGAGGCCGACCGCCTGGCGCGGCTGATCCACGTGCGCAACTTCGCCCAGAGCGGCCAGGGCGGCTGCCTGTGCCTGAACCTGATGCCCGCCACCGTGCAGGAAGACCAGAGCGGCCGCACCCACCTGCCGCTGCTGACCAGCATGCTGCAAAGCGTGGAGCTGGACAGCGGCGGCGTGATCTTCGAGCTGCCGGAGTTCGAAGTGGAGCACCATGGCCAGCCGCTGCTGAACGGCATGCGCCACGCGGCGGAAATGGGCTTCGGCCTGGCGGTGGACGATTTCGGCGCGCTGCCCTCCCGCCGCGACAGGATGGGCGAACTGAGCCCGGACATCATCAAGATAGACCGCAGCCTGCTGCTGGACCACATGGCCGGCCAGACGCAAAGGCTGCCGGCGCTGCTGGAATTCGGCTGGCAGATCGGCAGCCGGATGCTGGTGGAAGGAATAGAAACCGCCGAACAGCTGGAAGCGATGCGCGCGCTGGGCGTGGAGCTGTACCAGGGCTATCACCTGGGCAGGCCGGGCGAGCTGGCGGTGGTCCGCCAGCTGTAGCCGCTCCGGTCCAGCCCCAGGCTGAGCCAGGCCAGCAGCGCCAGCGCCGCGCCCAGCCACAGCGGCGCGCGCAATCCCCACCCGGCGTCCAGGCACAGGCCGCCGGCCCAAGCGCCGAACATCAGCCCCAGGTTCACCACCGCCATATGCAAGCTGTTCACCATCGGCCCCGTTCCGCCGGCTCGCACCACCCGCGCCACCATCGCCGGATTCATCGGCAAGCCGGCCAGCCCCAGCAAGCACACCCCGGCCACGGCCAGCGCCTGCCATTGCGCGCCCAGCGCCAAAGCCAGCATCACCAGCAGCAGCGTCAGGACGCCGCCCTGCAGCACGCGCCGGGTGTGGCGGTCGGCCAGCCGGCCGGTGACCAGATTGCCCAGCACCGTCGCCGCGCCGTAGACGCCGAACAGCAGCGGCACCATCGCCGGGGAAAAACCGCTGACGCGCAGCAATAGCGGCGCGAGATAGGTGAAAACGGCAAACACCGCGCCGATGATCAGGCCGCTGGACAGATAGGCGGCCCACAAGGCCGGCCGCGCCAGCGCCCGCCATTCCACGCCGGCCTCCTGGCCAGCGGGCTTGTCTCCGGCCGGCGCCGCCGCGGCGATGCCCAGCATCGCCAGCCCCACCAACGCCGCCACCAGCCAGAACGCCGGCCGCCAGCCCCAGTGCCGGTCCAGCAACGTCGCCATCGGCAGGCCGGCCACCGAAGCCAACATCAGGCCGTTCAGCACCAGGCCGGCGGCGCGGGCGATGCGGTCCATGCCCACCAGCTCGCCGGCCAGCGCCAGGGCCACGCCGAAGAAGGCCGACTGCGCGACGCCGCAGACGATGCGCGACGCCAGCATCTGCGGATAGCCGTCGGCCGTCGCGCCGATCAGCTGGCCGATCAGGAACACCGCCAGCAGGCCCAGCAGCGCCGGCTTGCGCCGGACCGCGCGCAACCGCCAGGTCAGCAGCGGCCCGCCGACCACCACGCTGGCGGCGAAAGCGGACACCAGATTGCCGACCTCGGCCAACGAGGCGTGGAAGGCCGAGGCCAGCGACGGCATCATCCCGGCCACCATGAATTCCGAAGTGGCCATCGCGAAAATGCACAGGCCGAGCAGATAGATGGCGGCGGGTAGCGGCGGCGCGCCGCGGCGTTCGGGATGCGCTGTGGTTGTCGGCATGGCGAAGCTCCTTAGGGTTGAAACCCCCGATGCTAAAAGCGCGCTCATGACGGATAAATGGGCTAGCATGCCGCTTATAACGGAATCTATTTCCGTAATCATGGAAAAATCATGGACCGAATGAGCGGAATCGAGCTGTTCGCCCAGATCGCGCGCCAGGGCAGCCTAGTGGCGGCCGGCCGGCAGCTGGGCCTGTCGGCGTCGGCGGTGGGCAAGGGGCTGGCGCGGCTGGAACAGCGGCTGGGCGCGCGACTGGTCCACCGCAGCACGCGGCGGCTGGCGCTGACCGCCGAAGGGCAGCAATACCTGGCGCGCTGCCTGCGCATCCTGGAAGAGGCGGAAGCCGCCGAGCGCGAGTTGCAGCAGGGCCTGGCGACGCCCAGCGGCCGGCTGAAGGTGGGCGTGCCGCACGAGAGCGGCCTGCTGACGCCGCATCTGGCCGACTTCATGCGCCGCTACCCGCAAGTGGCGCTGGACCTGGACTACAGCGACCGGCTGGTGGACGTGATAGGCGAGGGTTTCGACGTGGTGGTGCGCGGCGGCGAGCCCGGCGACTCCCGGCTGGCCGCGCGGCGCTTGGGCAGCTACCGCATGCGGCTGCTGGCCTCGCCCGGCTATCTGGCCGAATACGGCGCGCCGCGGACCGCGCGCGATCTGCAACGCCACCGCTGCCTGCATTACCGGCTGCCCCACAGCGGCAAGCTGCTGCCGTGGCCGCTGGTGGGCGCCGAGGGGGAGGACGCGTCGCCGCCGGTCAGCGCCAGCTGCAACACCGGCGAGGCGCTGATCGAGCTGGCCGCGCGCGGCATGGGCATCGTCTGCCTGCCGGACTTCTCCGTCCGGCGCGAACTGGCCGCCGGCGCGCTGGTGCGGCTGGACGCGCCCGCGGTGGCGCGCAGCGGGAACATGTATCTGCTGTGGCCGGCGACGCCGGCGATGCCGCCGCGGCTGCGCGCCTTCATCGACCACATGGCCGAGCGGGTGTTCGCGCCGGCAGCCGAAGAACGTCAATGAAAAATGCCGCCCGTGGGCGGCATCGATGCAGCGGCAGCGGGGCGCTTAGCCGGCGCTCAGCTGGCAGGCCTCGCGTGCCAGCGCGGTGATGCGGCCCCAGTCGCGGGCGGCGATGGCATCGTCGGGAGTCAGCCAGCTGCCGCCGACGGCCAGCACATTGGGCAGCGCCAGGTATTCCGGGGCCTTCTTGATGTCGATGCCGCCGGTCGGGCAGAAGCGCAGGTCCGGGAAGGGGCTGGCCAGCGACTTCAAGAGCTTGACGCCGCCTACCGCCTCGGCCGGGAACAGCTTCAGCGTGTTGAAGCCTTCATCCTGCGCCCACATCGCTTCCGACGGGGTGGCGATGCCGGGAATCAGCGTCAGGCTGGACGCGCGCGCGGCCGAGGCCAGCTCGCCGGAGAAGCCCGGGCTGATGCCGAACTGGGCGCCGGCGTCCACCGCCGCCTCCAGCTGGGCGCGGTTGCGCAGCGTGCCGGCGCCGACGATGGCTTCCGGCACTTCGTCGCGCATGCGGCGCATCGCCGCCAGCGCGGCCTTGGTGCGCAGCGTCACTTCCAGCACCTTGATGCCGCCGTCCACCAGCGCGCGGGCCAGGTCCACCGCCACCGCGGCGTCATTGACGATGATCACCGGAACCACCGGGCCCTGGCGCAGTACAGACAATGCATCCATTTCTATCTCCTGTTGGCGGACGGCGCTCAGTCCGCGCCGCCTTGCTGAATTATGCGGGCCGCGCTCAGTTCCAGGCCGGATGGCGGAAACTCATCGCGCCGGCCTCGGCCTCGTCGGCTCCGTGGCGGAACACCGCGAACAGCTCGCGGCCCATGCCGTAATCGTTGTGCGACAGATCGACCTGGACCTGTTCGCGCGCCGCCCACTCGGCGGCGTCCACCAGCGCGGACAGCTCGCCGGTGTGCGCGTCGACGCGGATCAGGTCGCCGTCGCGGACCTTGCCGATGGCGCCGCCGGACAACGCTTCCGGCGACACGTGGATGGCGGCCGGCACCTTGCCGGACGCGCCGGACATGCGGCCGTCGGTCACCAGCGCCACCTTGAAGCCGCGCTCCTGCAGGATGGTCAGCGCCGGGGTCAGCTTGTGCAGCTCCGGCATGCCGTTGGCGCGCGGGCCCTGGAAGCGGATCACCGCGACGAAGTCTTTTTCCAGCTCGCCGCGCTTGAACGCCGCCAGCATGTCGTTCTGGTCGTGGAACACCACCGCCGGCGCTTCCACCACGCGATGCTCCGGTTTCACCGCCGACACCTTGATCACCGCGCGGCCGATGTTGCCGGCCATCAGCTTCAGGCCGCCGTCGGCGGAGAAGGGGTTGGACGCCGGGCGCAGCACGCTGTCGTCGCCGCTGACCGCCGGCGCGTCGCGCCACTTCAGCTCGCCGTTGTCCAGCCACGGCTCCTGGGTGAAATGCGACAGGCCGCGGCCCATCACCGTGCCCACGTCCTCATGCAGCAGGCCGGCGGACAGCAACTCGCGGATCACGAAGCCCATGCCGCCTGCGGCATGGAAGTGGTTCACGTCGGCCTTGCCGTTGGGGTAGGCGCGCACCAGCAGCGGGATCACGGCCGACAGTTCGTCGAAATCGTCCCAGTTGACGTCGATGCCGGCGGCGCGGGCGATGGCGACGATGTGCATGGTGTGGTTGGTGGAGCCGCCGGTGGCCAGCAGGCCGACGATAGCGTTGACGATGGATTTCTCATCGATCATCTCGCCCACCGGGGTGAACTGCTCGCCCTGGGCGGCAATCTTCGCGCCCTGGACGGCGGCGGCGCGGGTCAGCGCCTCGCGCAGCGCGGTGTTCGGGTTGACGAAGGCGGCGCCCGGCAGGTGCAGGCCCATGATCTCCATCAGCATCTGGTTGGAGTTGGCGGTGCCGTAGAAAGTACAGGTGCCGGGGCCGTGATAGGACTGGCACTCGGACTCCAGCAGCGCGTCGCGGCCAACCTTGCCTTCGGCGTACAGCTGGCGCACCTTGGCCTTCTCGTCGTTGGCGATGCCGGTGGTCATCGGGCCGGCGGGAACGAACACCGCCGGCAGATGGCCGAAGGTTAGGGCGCCTATCATCAGGCCCGGCACGATCTTGTCGCACACGCCCAGATACAGCGCGGCGTCGAACATCTGGTGCGACAGCGCGACGGCGGTGCTCATCGCGATCACGTCGCGGCTGAACAGCGACAGCTCCATGCCTGGCTGGCCTTGCGTCACGCCGTCGCACATCGCCGGCACGCCGCCTGCGAACTGGGCGGTGGCGCCGGCCGACAGCGCCGCCTCCTTCAGCCAGGCCGGAAACGCGGCCAGCGGCTGGTGGGCCGACAACATGTCGTTGTAGGAAGATACAATCGCCAGATTGGCCCGGTACTCTTCCTTCAGGTGGATCTTGACGGTGTCGGGCATCGCCGCGAAGGCGTGGGCGAGGTTGGTGCACGACAGCTGGGCGCGCTCCACCCGGCCCTGCTGGGCGGCGGCGCGCACGCGGGCCAGGTAGGCGTCGCGGCGCGCGCGGCTGCGCGCGACGATGCGGTCGGTGACGGCGGACAGGGTGGGATGCAAGGCCATGATGACATTCCGTAATTGGATTTGAAACTGATGGTAGTTTTACTACACTCAAAATGCAAGGTTCGCTACGCGCCGCCCGTGGCGGCTCAAGGCGACTATCCTATTTCTTCTCAAGGATTTCCAGCGGAAATAGCCGTTTTTTGCGCCAAGGCAAATGGTGTTGCAAAAGCGGCCACATCGTCTGTACCGACGTAGACAGCACGATGGCGAATGGTAATATAACTACATCTAATACACTTAACGAGATGGAAGATCAGGATGGAGACTCGTTCTACCCCTACTCCGGCCTTTGACATGGTGCTGTTCGGCGGCGCCGGCGACCTGGTGATGCGCAAGCTGCTGCCTTCATTGTATCAGGCGCACGCCGCCGGCCTGCTCAACGAGCAAGGCCGCATCCTGGCGCTGGGCCGCAAGGACCTGAGCCGCGACGACTACCTGGCTTCCGTCGAAAAGCAGTCCCGCATCCACATCAAATCGCACTTCGACGATGCCGCCTGGCAGAGCTTCTGTAGCCGCATCGACTACCTGCGCGTCGACGCCTCCCAGGCCGCCGACTTCCCGGCCCTGGCCGAGAAAATCGGCGACGACGCCGGCAAGGTGGTGGTGTGCTACCTGGCCACCGCGCCCAATCTCTTCGCCGGCATCTGCGAGAACCTGGCCGCCGTCGGCCTCAACCGCCCCAATGTGCGGGTGGTGCTGGAGAAGCCGCTGGGCACCGACCTCGCCTCGTCCAACGAGATCAACGACGACGTCGCCCGCTTCTTCCAGGAAGAGCAGCTGTACCGGATCGACCACTACCTGGGCAAGGAGTCGGTGCAGAACCTGATGGCGATCCGCTTCGCCAACGCGCTGTTCGAGCCGCTGTGGCGCCGCGAATGGATCCACGATGTGCAGATCACCATTTCCGAAGAACTGGGCGTCGGCAGCCGCGGCGATTTCTACGACGGCACCGGCGCGCTGCGCGACATGGTGCAGAACCACCTGCTGCAGCTGCTGTGCATCGTGGCGATGGAGCCGCCGGCCAATCTGGAGGCCGACGCCGTCCGCGACGAGAAGCTGAAAGTGCTGAAGGCGCTGCGCCCGTTCGCCGAGCAGGACGTCGCCGCCAAGACCGTGCGCGGCCAGTACAAGGCCGGCGCCAGCGGCGGCCAGCCGGTGGTGGGCTACCAGCAGGAAAACGGCATCCCGGCAGGCAGCCAGACCGAGACCTTCGTCGCCATCAAGGCCGAGATCGACAACTGGCGCTGGGCCGGCGTGCCCTTCTTCCTGCGCACCGGCAAGCGGATGCAGGAGCGCCTGGCCGAAATCGTCATCAACTTCCGCGACGTGCCGCACCAGGTGTTTTCCGGCCCGCTGGGCGGCAGCCACCACGCCAACCGGCTGGTGATCCGCCTGCAGCCCGAGGAAAGCATCCGCCTGTACTTCCTGGCCAAGGAGCCGGGCGACACCATGCGCCTGCAGCCGACCTACCTCGACCTGGACTTTTACAAGGCGTTCAAGGTGCGCCGCGCCGACGCCTACGAGCGCCTGCTGCTGGACGTGATCCGCGGCAAGCTGGCGCTGTTCATGCGCCGCGACGAGCTGATCGAGGCCTGGCGCTGGGTGGAGCCGATCATGGACACCTGGGCCGCCAGCACCAACAGCCCGCCCAAACAGTACACCGCCGGCAGCTGGGGCCCGGCCGCGTCCAGCGCGCTGCTGTCGCGCGACGGCATCAGCTGGCACGAGGAGTGCTGACATGAACTGGCTGGAATTCCCCGACGCCGCGCAGCAGACCGACGCGCTAGCCAACAGCGTCGCCGCCCGCTTGGCGGCGGCCATCGAAAGCCGCGGCAGCGCGGCGCTGGCGGTATCCGGCGGCAAGTCGCCGATCCCGCTGTTCAAACTGCTGTCCGAGATGGCGATAGACTGGGCGCGCGTCACCGTCAGCCTGGTGGACGAACGCTTCGTCGCCCCCGACCACGCCGACAGCAACGGCGCGCTGGTGCGCCAACACCTGCTGCAGGGCCGCGCCGCGATCGCCCGCTTCCTGCCGCTGGTGCGCGCCGTCGCCAACATCGACGCCGAAGTGGCGGCCGACAACCGCGACTTCATCGCGCCGGACGTCGCCATCCTGGGCATGGGCGAGGACGGCCATACCGCCTCGCTGTTCCCCGGCGCGCCGGAACTGGCCGCCGGCCTGGACCCGGCCAATCCGTCGCCCTTCCTGGCGGTGACGCCGCTAACCGCGCCGCACCGCCGGGTGTCGCTGAGCTACGCCGCGCTGCTGCAAGCCGGCTGCCTGATCCTGTCCATCCAGGGCGCGAAGAAGCGCGAAGTGCTGGAAGCCGCCGCCGCCGGCCCCGACGACGCGCTGCCGATCAGCCATTTCCTGGCCCAGGACAAGGTGCCGCTCGATGTCTACTGGTCTGCCTGAAGCCTGGCCGCGGCTGCTCGGCGACGTCGGCGGCAGCAACGCCCGCTTCGCGCTGGAAACCGCGCCTGGGGTGATAGAAGACATCCTGACGCTGTCCAACGACCGCTACCCGACGCTGGAGGACGCGCTGCGCGACTATCTGGCCCAGGTCGGCGCGCGCCGCGTCGCCCACGCCGCGATCGGCATCGCCAATCCGCTGAACGGCGATCAGGTGGCGATGACCAATTGCCACTGGACGTTTTCCATCGAAGCGACGCGCCGCGCGCTGGGCCTGACCACGCTGCTGCTGCTCAACGATTTCACCGCGCTGGCGCTGGCCCTGCCCAGGCTGCCGCGCGGCGAGCTCTCAAGGATAGGCGGCGGCGAGCCGCGGCCTGACTCGCCGCTGGCGCTGATCGGCCCTGGCACCGGGCTGGGCGTGTCGGCGCTGGTGCCGCACGCCGGCGGCTGGCGCGCGCTGTCCGGCGAGGGCGGCCATACCTCGTTCGCGCCGGCCGACGAGCGCGAGGTCGGCATCTGGCGCTATGTCTCGGCCCGCTTCGGCCACGTGTCGCACGAGCGGCTGTTGTCCGGCTCCGGCCTCAGCCTGCTGCACCGGGCGCTGTGCGCGCTGGACGGCGCGGAAGAGCTCGATCTGGCGCCGGCCGAAGTCAGCGCCCGCGGCCTGTCCAGCGCCGACGCGCGCTGCCGCGAAACGCTGGAAATCTTCTGCGGACTGCTGGGTTCCGCGGCCGGGAATCTGGCCCTGACGCTCGGTGCCCGTGGCGGGGTATACATAGGTGGTGGTATTGTGCCGCGTTTGAGCGGTTTTTTTGAACAATCCCCATTTCGCCGCCGTTTCGAGGACAAGGGGCGGATGTCGGCCTACTTGGCCGATATCCCGGTTTACCTGATCACCAGCGCCTACCCGGCCCTGCCGGGCGTGGCCGCCCATCTGGCGGACCATCTGGCGCCGCGCGACCCGGCCCCGGTGGACACGACCACCCATCCTCGCGGCGGCACCGCAGGAGACATGCATGCTTGATCGCATTCGCGGCCAGCTGGAACAGCTGTCCTCGGCCGAACGCAAGGTGGCCGATCTGGTGCTGGAGCAGCCGTACACCGTGATCCAGGCCGCCGTCGCCGAGATCGCCAAGAACGCCGGCGTCAGCCAGCCCACCGTGATCCGCTTCTGCCGCACCGTCGGTTGCTCCGGCCTGCCCGACTTCAAGCTGAAGCTGGCCGGCAGCCTGGTGACCGGCGTGCCCTACGTCCATTCCAGCGTGCGGCCGGAAGACCCGACGTCCGAGATCGTGGCCAAGGTGTTCGACAACACCGTGTCGGCGCTGCTGAAGTGCCGCAACGACGTCAATCCGCAGGCGATAGAAGCGGCGGTGCGGCTGCTGACCGACGCCAACCGCATCGAGTTCTACGGCCTGGGCAACTCCGGCATCATCGCCGCCGACGCCCAGCACAAGTTTTTCCGCTTCGGCATCCCCACCGTCGCCTATTCCGACACCCACATCCAGATGATGGCGGCGTCGGTGCTGGGCCCGGACGACGTGCTGGTGGCCATCTCCAGCTCGGGCCGCACCATGGAGCTCTTGGACGCGGTGGACGTGGCGCTGGCCTCCGGCGCCAAGGTGATCGCGCTGACCACCAGCGGCTCGCCGCTGGCGCGCCGCGCCACCGTGTCCCTGATCGCCGACACGCTGGAAGACAACGAAACCTACAGCCCGATGATTTCGCGCATCGTGCACCTGGTGCAGATCGACATCCTGACCGTCAGCGTGGCGCTGCGCCGCGGTCCGGGCCTGATCCGCCAGCTGGAAAAGACCAAGCACAGCCTGAAGAACCGCAGGCTGGACAATAAACAACAGGAATAGGACGAGACATCATGAGTGAACTGACCGAACTGCCGGCCTGGCAATCCCTGTGGGACCATTTCGCCGAGGCCAAGCACCTGCACATGCGAGATCTGTTCGCCGCCGATCCCGGCCGCGCCGAACGCTACTCGCTGGAAGTGGGCGGACTGTTCCTCGACTATTCCAAAAACCGCATCACCGACGCCACGCTGCTGGGGCTGATGGAGCTGGCGCGCGAAGCCGGCCTGCCGTCGCGCATCAAGGCGATGTTCAAGGGCGAGAAGATCAACCGCACCGAGGACCGCGCGGTGCTGCACGTGGCGCTGCGCAACCGCACCAACTCGCCGATCCGCGTCGACGGCGCGGACGTGATGCCCAAGGTCAACTCGGTGCTGGAGCGGATGGGCAAGTTTGCCCACGCGGTGCGCTCCGGCGACTGGCTGGGCTACACCAACCAGCCGATCACCGACATCGTCAACATCGGCATCGGCGGCTCCGACCTCGGCCCACTGATGGTCTGTAGCGCGCTGAAGCCCTTCGGCCACCCGCGGCTGAACATGCACTTTGTCTCCAATGTCGACGGCGCGCAGCTGAAGGAAACGCTGAAGAAGGTGCACCCGGAGACCACGCTGTTCGTGGTGGAGTCCAAGACCTTCACCACCCAGGAAACGCTGACCAACGCGCTGACCGCGCGCGAGTGGTTCCTGGCCCGCGCCCGCGACGAAAAGGCGGTGGCCAAGCACTTCGTCGCCGTGTCCACCAACCAGAAGGCGGTGGCCGATTTCGGCATCGACCCGGCCAATATGTTCGAATTCTGGGATTGGGTCGGCGGCCGCTACAGCCTGTGGTCGGCCATCGGCCTGCCCATCATGCTCTACCTGGGCGAAGAGAACTTCACCGAGCTGCTCAACGGCGCCCACATCATGGACCAGCACTTCATGAACGCGCCGTTCGAGCAGAACATGCCGGTGCTGCTGGCGATGATAGGCGTCTGGTACATCAACTACTACGGCGGCGGCAGCCACGTCATCGCGCCGTACGACCAGTACCTGCACCGGCTGCCGGCCTTCATCCAGCAGCTGGACATGGAGTCCAACGGCAAGAAGACCATGCTGGACGGCCAGCCGGTCGACTTTGAAACCGCGCCCATCATCTGGGGCGAGACCGGCATCAACGGCCAGCACGCCTTCTTCCAGCTCTTGCACCAGGGCACCCACATTTCGCCGATCGACCTGATCGCCTCGCTGGAAAACCGCTCCAGCCTGCCGGGCCATCACGAAATCCTGCTGGCCAACGTGTTCGCCCAGGCCGAAGCCTTCATGCGCGGCAAGACCGCCGACGAGGCGCGCGCCGAATTGGCGGAGCAGGGGCTGAAGGGCGCGGCGCTGGACGATCTGGTGCCGCACAAGGTGTTCGACGGCAACCGCCCGACCAACACCCTGCTGATGAGCCGGCTGGACCCGCGCAACCTCGGCTCGCTGATCGCGCTGTACGAGCACAAGATCTTCGTCCAGGGCGTGATCTGGCACATCAACAGCTTCGATCAATGGGGCGTGGAGCTGGGCAAGCAGCTGGCCAAGACCATCCACGCCGAGCTGACCGGCAAGCTGGACCAGGCCGAGCACGACAGCTCCACCCGCCGGCTGATCCAGCTGTACCGCAAGGTCAACGGCTGAGCCCTCCGCCGGCATCGAAAAAAGCTTCCGTCATCAGGCGGGAGCTTTTTTATTTGGCCAACGTCGGGATATCCCTGATTGTCGGACAGATGAATCGCTGGTGAAATGGCGGCACAAGTCTGAAAAAAATAATGGACTGGTAGATTCATCGGGATGAGTAAGCTCTGCAGTACCGCGCTGGCCGGCTTCATGCTAGCGAGCAGCCTGGCCGGCCATGCCGCCGGCCAGGTTTTCCGCATAAACGGCGATTCCGCCGCCCCCCTGACCCTGCATGGCACAGTGATCGGTCCCGTGCGCTCCGGCAGCAAGGCCGAAGGCACGCTGTTCCAGGCCTATCACCTGAAGCTGGACCACCCGCTGCGGCTGGACGACGACGGCGCCTGCGGCAAGCAGGAAATGCGCAGCCTGGCGCTGAGCCAGCAGGACATGGCCAGGCTGAAAGGCCGCGCCGTCACCGTGCGCGCCCGCGCCTTCTGCCAGGAAGACCGCGCCGGCAGCTACCGGCTGGCCGACATCATCGTGCTGTGAACAGGCCCGCCAGCGCCCGCGCGGCGGCCGCCGCGTCGGCCGCTTCGAATATTCCCCCCACCACCGCGACCGCGTCCGCGCCGGCCTCGACCACTCGCGCCGCGTTGTCCGGCGCGATGCCGCCTATCGCCACCGCGTTGGCGCCCAGCGCCGCCGCCTCGGCGAACAGCGACAGCGGCGCGGCGGCCGCGTTCGGCTTGGTCCGCGACGGAAACACCGCGCCGAAGGCGACGTAGCTGGCCCCGGCGGCCAGCGCCGCGCGCGCCAGTTCGATGCGGTCGTAGCAGGACGCGCCCACCACCGCGTCCGCGCCCAGCCGGACG
>NZ_JAJOHV010000103.1 GCF_021129175.1 Chromobacterium piscinae
GCGGCCAGCTTGGCGGCCTGGCGGCGCTCTTCGCGTTCGATCTTTTCACGCATCAGCGCTTCCTGACGGGCGCGGAAAGCGGCTTGGCGCTTTTCTTCCGCTTCGCGAGCGGCGATTTCTTCCGGCGACAGGATGGAGGCGACGGTGCGCGGCGCCGGCACGGCGGCCGGCTTCGGCTCGGGTTTGGCTTCCGGCTTCGGTTCCGGCTTGGCCTCGACCTTCGGTTCTGGCTTCGGCTCGGGCTTCGGCTCCGGCTTGGCTTCTACCTTGGGTTCCGGCTTCGGTTCCGGCTTGGCTTCCACCGGCGCGGCGACAGGCGCCGCCTCGGCCGGTTTAGCCGCCTCGGTGCGAGGCGCGTCGTCGGGACGGGCCACCACGCGCTTCTTGCGGGTTTCCACCGTCACGGTGCTGCCGTCGGCCTTCTTCACTTCGGAAGTAGACTTGCGAGTCAGAGTGATATTGGAATCGTCGCGCGCGCCGTGCGAACGCTTCAGGTAGTCCAGGAGCTGGGACTTGTCTTGCGCCGACAGCGTGTCATCCGGCGAGCGCTTGCTCACTCCGGCTGCCTTCAGCTGTTCCAGCAGGCGTTCCGGCGTGAGATTCATCTCACCGGCAAATTGTTTTACATTCGTCAAAACCATGCGTCTTCCCAAATTCCGTAAATACTTCCCGAGAAAGCCTTACTGGTTGAACCAGTGTTCGCGCGCCTTCATGATGATTGCGCGTGCAGCTTCCGCTTCCATGCCGGTCATGTCCACCAGATCGTCAACGGCCAGGTCGGCCAGATCGTCGCGGGTGGCCACACCGCCTGCGGCCAGCTTGCGAACCAGCTCGGCATCTAGGCCCTCAACGTCCTTCAGGTCGTCGGATACATTCTCGACCTGCTCTTCGGACGCGATGGCCTGCGTCAGGAGCGCATCACGGGCGCGGCTACGCAGCTCGCCCACCAGCTCCTCGTTGAAGCCTTCGATTTCCAGCATTTCTTCCAACGGCACATAGGCCACTTCTTCCAGCGCGGCGAAGCCCTCTTCCACCAGCTTGGCGGCAGTGTCTTCGTCCACGCTCAGCGCGCTGACGAACAGCTGGCGCAGCGCGGCGTCCTCGGCCTGGTGCTTCTCTTCAGCCTCGGTCACGGTCATGATGTTCAGGTACCAGCCGGTCAGCTCGGCGGCGAGCTTGACGTTCTGGCCGCTGCGGCCGATTGCCAGCGCCAGCTGCTCTTCCTCGACGATCACGTCCATGCTGTGATTGTCTTCATCAACCATGATGCGGCTCACTTCAGCCGGCGACAGCGCATTGATCACGAACTGGGCCGGTTCCGGCGCCCACAACACGATGTCGACGCGCTCGCCCGCCAGCTCCTGGGTCACGGCCTGAACGCGGGAACCGCGCATGCCGATGCAGGTGCCCTGCGGATCGATGCGGGCGTCGTTGGCCTTGACGGCGATCTTGGCGCGCATGCCCGAATCGCGCACGGCGGCGCGGATTTCCAGCATGCCTTCCTCGATCTCCGGCACCTCCAGCTCGAACAGCTTGACCAGGAATTCCGGCGCGGTGCGCGACAGGATCAGCTGCGGGCCGCGGCCCTGGCGATCAATGCGCAGCAGGTAGGCCTTCACGCGGTCGCCCACGCGCAGGTTTTCCTTCGGAATCATCTGATCGCGCGGCAGCACGGCTTCCAGCTTGCCGCACTCGACGATGGCGTTGCCGCGCTCAATGCGCTTGATGGTGCCGATCACCAGGTGCTCGCGGCGCTGCAGAAACTCGTTCAGCAGCTGTTCGCGCTCGGCGTCGCGGATGCGTTGCAGGATCACCTGCTTGGCGGTCTGCGCGCCGATGCGGCCGAACTCGACGGCTTCCATCGGCTCTTCGATGACAGCGCCCGCTTCGATGCGCGGATCGCGGTCGCGCGCGTCGATCAGGCCGATTTCCTTGCTGTCGCTCTCGACAAGCTCGTCTTCCACCACCGTCCAGCGGCGGAAAGTCTGGTACTGGCCGGTGTGGCGGTCGATTTCGACGCGCACGTCCATCTCGTCATCGGTAAACTTCTTCTTGGTGGCCGAGGCAAGCGCCATCTCAAGGGCGGAGAACACCACATCCTTGCTGACATTCTTTTCGCTCGCCAGGGCATCCACCAGCAACAAAATCTCGCGACTCATGCATTCCTCTCCGAATTTTGTCCTTTAGCGCGGGCTATCGCCGTCCAGACATCAAAACTCAGGCTCGATACGAGCCTTGTCGATGTTGGCGAACGGAATCTCCACGATGCGGCCATCCACATCCAGCTTCACGGAGCCACCCTCGACCCCGGCAAGACGACCGGTAAATTTCTTCTGCTGCTCGATCGGCATCCGCGTCTTGATCTTGGCGAGCTGACCGGAGAAGCGGACAAAATCGGCCTCCTTCTTCAGCGGGCGATCCAGGCCCGGCGAAGACACTTCCAAACGCTCGTAATCCACGTTCTCGACCATGAACAGCCGAGTCAGGTGATTGCTCACCAGCACGCAGTCTTCCACGGTGATGCCACCGGGCTTATCGATAAATACGCGGAAACCGCCACCTTGGGTCATTTCGAAATCGACGAGCTCATAGCCCAGACCCTGCAGGGTGTTTTCCAGCAGCAAACGAACATCCATTGCTTTTTCCACAAATAAAAAATGGGCGAAACGCCCATCCCTAACCGCTGCGATTGTAACCTATTTCCGCAAAAAAGAAAACCGGCGCGGCCGCCCGGCCCCGGGGCGGAGGCCGCCGCATGCCAGACAACTTTGCGAGACGATTTCAGTTGCGATACATTACCGCGAATCAAACTCCGGTTTGATCGCAATGGCCTTCAGGCCGACAACAACAACTATTAAATAGCGACTCGCAAAAACGCTCGTCCGCGCCCGCCGCGGCGAAGCTCGCTAAAACCCGCACGACGGAGAAACCCGGATTTATGGATAAGGTGTGGCTCAAAAACTACCAGCCCGGCGTCGCCCACGAGATCGACATCAACCAGTTCCAGTCGGTAACCGAGGTGTTCGACCGCAGCGTCAAGAAATTCAGCGGCCGGCCGGCGATGGCCTGCATGGACAAGGTGCTCAGCTATGCTGAGCTGGACGCGCTCAGCGGCCGATTCGCCTCTTTCCTGCAACACAGGCTGGGCCTGAAAAAAGGCGACCGCGTCGCGCTGATGATGCCCAATCTGCTGCAATACCCAATCGCGGTGTTCGGCACGCTGCGCGCCGGCGGCGCGGTGGTCAACGTCAATCCGCTGTACACCCCGCGCGAGCTGGAGCACCAACTGAAGGATTCCGGCGCGGAAACCATCGTCATCCTGGAGAACTTCGCCGGCGTGCTGGAGCAGGTGCTGCCGCGCACCCAGGTGAAGAACGTGGTGATCGCCTCCATCGGCGAGATGCTGGGCGTCTTCAAGGGCGCGCTGGTGAACTTCGTGGTGCGCAAGGTCAAGAAGATGGTGCCGCCCTGGCACATCCCCGGCCACATCCGCTTCAACGACGCGCTGTCAATCGGCGCGGCCAAACCCTACGACAAAGTAGCGCTGACCCACGACGACATCGCCTTCCTGCAGTACACCGGCGGCACCACAGGCGTGGCCAAGGGCGCTGTGCTGCTGCACCGGAACATCGTCGCCAACATGCTTCAGGCGAGCGCCTGGGTAGGCACGCTGGTGCGCGAAGGCCAGGAAGTGATCGTCACCGCGCTGCCGCTGTACCACATCTTCTCGCTGACCGCGAACCTGATGGTGTTCACCGAGATCGGCGCGCTGAACGTGCTGATCACCAATCCGCGCGACATCCCCGGCTTCGTCAAGGAACTGCGCAAATACCCGATCACCTGCATCACCGGCGTCAACACGCTGTTCAACGCACTGCTGAACAATCCGGAGTTCTCCAAGCTGAATTTCTCCAGCTGGCGGCTGACGCTGGGCGGCGGCATGGCGGTGCAGAAGGCGGTAGCCGACAAGTGGAAAGCCGTCACCGGCGTGCCGCTGGTGGAAGCCTACGGCCTGACCGAGACCAGCCCCGCAGCTTGCATCAACCCGATGGACCTGAAGGAATACAACGGCACCATCGGCCTGCCGGTACCCTCCACCGAGATCGAAATCCGCGACGCCGAAGGCAAGCCGGTAGCCATGGGCGAACAGGGCGAGCTGTGCATCCGCGGCCCGCAAGTGATGCGCGGTTACTGGAATCGCCCGGATGAGACGACCAAGGTGCTGGGCGACGACGGCTTCCTCGCCACCGGCGACATGGCCGTGATCACCCCGGAAGGCTACGTCAAACTGGTGGACCGCAAGAAGGACATGATTCTGGTATCCGGCTTCAACGTCTATCCGAACGAGATCGAAGACGTGGTAGCCGGCCATCCGGACGTGTTGGAAGTGGCCTGCATCGGCGTGCCGGACGACAAATCCGGCGAAGTGGTCAAGGTATTCGTGGTGAAGAAGAACCCCGCCCTCACCGACAAGGACATCATCCGCTACTGCCGCGAAAACCTCACCGGCTACAAAGTGCCCAAGCTGGTGGAGTTCCGCACCGAGCTGCCCAAGACCAACGTCGGCAAGATCCTGCGCCGCGCGCTGCGCGACCAGGAAACCGCCAGGCCGGCCTGACCGACCACCGGCATTCAAGCGACGCCGCCCCTTACGGGCGGCGTTTTGTTTTACCCGGCGCAAACGCAAGCCCGCGCGGGACGGCTAAACTGAATCGATCCTCAGCCCCTTCGGAGCGCTCCATGCTGATGTTGCCGTTTTTCAAGCTGATGGCCGAAAAAAAGGCCAGCGACCTGTTTCTGACCAGCTTCTCCCCACCGATGCTGAAGCTGGCCGGCGAACTGGCGCCGGTCAACGAGAAGCCGCTGACGCCGGACATGGTCAAGCAACTGGCCTACAGCCTGATGAGCGAGGAAGAAGCCGCCGTCTTCGAGCGCGAGCGCGAGATGAATCTGGGCCATCCGGTACCGGGCCTGGGCAGCTTCCGCGTCAATGTGTTCTGGCAGCGCGGCTCGGTCGGCATGGTGGTGCGCTACATCCTGCCCAGCATTCCCACCATGGAGGAACTGGAGCTGCCGCCGCTGCTGGAAGAGCTGATCCAGCTGAAGCGCGGCCTGATCCTGGTGGTCGGCTCCACCGGCTCCGGCAAGAGCTCGACGGTGGCGGCGATGCTGCAGGCGCGCAACCGCAGCACCAAGGGCCACATCCTCACCATCGAGGACCCGATCGAATTCCTGTTCCGCCACGATCAGTCCATCGTCAACCAGCGCGAAATCGGCTTCGACACGCTGTCCTACGCCCGCGCGCTGAAGAACGCGATGCGCGAGGCGCCGGACGTGCTGATGATAGGCGAGATCCGCGATCCGGAAACGCTGGGCCACGCCATCACCTACGCCCAATCCGGCCATCTGTGCATCTCCACGCTGCACGGCAACAACAGCTACCACATGCTGAACCGGGTGATGAACTTCTTCCCGCCCGAGGCCAGGGGCGCGCTGCTGATGGACCTGTCGGCCTCGCTGCGCGCGGTGATCTCGCAGCGCCTGGTGTCGACGCTGGATGGCGGCCGCACCCCCGCGCTGGAGCTGCTGATCAACACGCCGCACATTTCGGAGTTGATTCGCGGCGGAGAGATGGACAAAATCAAGGAGGCCATCGAAAACAGCATGAGCGATGGCGCGCAGACTTTCGAACAGGCGCTGTTCCAGCTCTACCAAGCCGGACGGATCAGCCTGGACGAAGCGCTGAAAAACGCCGACTCTCCCACCAATCTGTATTGGCTGGTCAATCAGTCGAAGGAGAGCGGCAAAGGCAAATCCGGCCCCGCCAGCGCGGCCGGCTTCGACAGCATCAAACTGGACTTGTAAACCCACCCGATGATTACCCTGTACGGCATCCCCAACTGCACCACCGTGAAGAAGGCCCGGCAATGGCTGGCCGACAACGGCATCGATTACATCTTCCACGACTTCAAGAAACAGGGCATAGACGCCGAGCGCCTGCAGGCCTGGACCGCCCAGGTGCCGCTGGCCAAGCTGGTCAACCGCCAGGGCACCACCTGGCGCGCGCTGCCGGATGAAGCCAAAGCCGCGGCCGATACGCCGGACGGCGCCATCGCGCTGATGCGGGAGCAGACTTCCGTGATCAAGCGCCCAGTGCTGGACCTGGACGGCAAGGTGGGCGTCGGCTTCTCCGAGGCCGACTGGACGGAGCGCTTCGGCTTATGAGCGCGACGCTGGATCTCGCCCGCGAGTTGATCCGCCGCGATTCCGTCACCCCGCGCGACGAGGGTTGCCAGGCGCTGATGATAGACCGCTTGGAGGCCATCGGCTTCAAGGTGGAGAAGATGCGCCACGGCGACGTGGACAACTTCTGGGCGCGCAGGGGCGACGCCGGCCCGGTGTTCTGCTTCGCCGGCCATACAGACGTGGTGCCCACCGGCCCGCTGGAGAAATGGGACAGTCCGCCGTTCGAGCCTACCATCCGCAACGGCCTGCTGTACGGCCGCGGCGCCGCCGACATGAAGGCATCCTTGGCCGCCTTCGTCACCGCCTGCGAGCGCTTCGTCGCCGAGCATCCGGACCATGATGGCTCGCTGGCGCTGCTGATCACCTCGGACGAGGAAGGCGTGGCGGTGGACGGCACGGTGAAGGTAGTCGACGCGCTGGAAGCGCGCGGCGAAGCGATAGACTACTGCGTCGTCGGCGAGCCGACGTCCGAGCAGCGCCTGGGCGACACCGTCAAGAACGGCCGCCGCGGCTCGCTGTCGGGCCGGCTGGTGGTGCACGGCATCCAGGGCCATATCGCCTATCCGCAACTAGCGAAAAACCCCATCCACCTGATGGCGCCGGCGCTGGCGGAACTGGCCGCCACCCGCTGGGACGACGGCAACGCCTTCTTCCCGCCCACCAGCTGGCAGGTGTCCAACATCCAGGCCGGCACCGGCGCCACCAACGTCATCCCCGGCCAGTGCGAGCTGCTGTTCAATTTCCGCTTCTCGCCGGAAAGCCCGGCGGACAGCCTGAAGGAACGGGTCTGCCAGATCCTGGACAGGCACGGCCTGGCTTACGAGATGCATTGGCAATTGTCCGGCCAGCCCTTCATCACGCCGCCGGGCGCGCTGACGGAGGCCTTGAGCGCTGCCATCGCCGAAGTGGCCGACGCCAAGGCGGAATTGTCCACCACCGGCGGCACCTCGGACGGCCGCTTCATCAAGCGCATCGCGCGCGAACTGGTGGAGTTCGGCCCGGTCAACGCCACCATCCACAAACTGAACGAGTGCGTGGAAACGGCCGATGTCGAGCCCTTGTCCGACATTTACCGCCGCACGCTGGAGCTATTGCTGGCCAAGGCGTGAGCGTCGGCGCTCCGCTATGCTGAAACCGGCGGCGACGCCGGTTTTTTTATATCTCCATTTCCCTGACGCAACCATGGTTGTTTGCGTCTCCACGCCGAATGTTGTGGATCGAACTAACAGGTAAGCTCCATCATCATGGAAATCGAAATCGCAAAAATCTTCATCGCCCTGCTGGTGCTGGTCAATCCGCTGGGCGCCATTCCCATCTTCATCAGCCTGACGCCCAACGCCGGCCTGGAGGAAAGGCGGAAAATCGCCAAGACCACCGCCATCGCCGTCGCCATCGTGCTCAGCCTGTTCGCCGTGGTCGGCGAGACACTGCTGCGCTTCCTTGGCATCAGCATCGGCTCGTTCCAGGTGGGCGGCGGCATCCTGGTGATGCTGATCGCCATCGCGCTGATGAACGCCAAGCCCGGGCCGACCAAGACCACCAAGCAGGAACGGGAGGAAGCCGGCCACAAGACCAATATCGCGGTGGTACCGATGGCCATCCCGCTGATGACCGGCCCCGGCACCATCTCCACCGTGATCATCTACGCCAGCACCGCCCACTCCTGGCTGCAGGTGGTCTACCTGCTGGTCAGCGGCCTCCTGGTGGCCGTCACCTGCTATGGCGCGCTGGTGCTGGCTTCGCCGCTGTCCCGGCTGCTGGGCCAGACCGGCATCAATATCGTCAACCGGGTGATGGGCATGCTGCTGGCGGCGGTATCGGTGGAAATCATCGTCGACGGCGTTTACCGGCTGTTCCCGCAGCTGACGCGCTGAGCGCCCCAACACCTCGCATCGCGGCCGCCCATGCGGCCGCCAACAACTCATGGCAAACCGCTGCGACCGGTCCGCGCCGCCGCCGCGTCGTTTCCCAATAAGCCGACAACGCACCTCTCGTCCAAAACCAGACTTCCCCCCACACTCCCCTTGACTAATCTCACTCATTTTTCATACACCAAATAAGCGATAACGCACTTACCCTCCCGACCATCCCTATCCCGCGAGGATTCCACGATGTTCGATCAAAAACTGAAATCCGCGTTGAACGACGCCCTGACGCAACTGGAAAATCAAAAAAACGTGCTGAATGCGCTGAACCAATCGACCGCCATCATAGAATTCAGTCCGGACGGCATCATTCTCTCCGCCAATGCCAATTTCGAGCAGACCATGGGCTATAGCGCCGAGGAAATCGTCGGCAAACACCATAGAATGTTCTGCCTACCGCAATTCGCGGCCAGCCAGGAATACAAGGCCTTTTGGCATGTGTTGCGGACAGGGGGCATCATCAAGGATCAGTTCAGGCGCATCGCCAAGGATGGCCGCACCGTCTGGCTGGAGGCCAGCTACAACCCGGTCTGCGACAAGCAGGGCCAGGTGGTCAAAGTGATCAAGTTCGCGCTGGACGTCACCCAGGAGGTCAAGCTCGCCCATGAGGCGAGAAACATCATGAAAGCCGTCGAGCGCTCAATGGCCGTCATCGAATTCACCCCCGAGGGCACCATACTGACTGCCAACGCCAATTTTCTCGGCGCCACAGGCTATACCGCCGAGGAAATCATCGGCAAACATCACAGAATCTTCTGCCCAGCCGACTTCGTGCACAGCCCCGCCTATGAACATCTGTGGACACAGCTGAAACAAGGCGTGTTCGTCAGCGGCAGGTTCGAGCGCCTGCACAAGTCGGGCCGGCCGATTTGGCTGGAGGCCAGCTACAATCCGATCTTCGACGACGATGGCGTGGTATTCAAGGTCATCAAGTTCGCCACCGACATCACTGATCAGGAAACTGCGCGGCAGCAAGACCTGCGCCTGGTGCAGGAAGCGCACCGGCTGTCGGCGGCGTCGGACAGCGCGTCAAACGACGGCCAGCAGGTGATCCGCGACACCATCCAGGCGATGAGCGTGATAGCCGACAGCGCGGGGCAGTCGGCGCGTCTGATAGAAGACCTGGAACAGAAAACCAATCGCATCACCACCATCGTCAACACCATCCATGAAATCGCCGACCAGACCAACCTGCTGGCGCTGAACGCGGCGATCGAAGCGGCCCGCGCCGGCGAGCAGGGCCGCGGCTTCGCCGTGGTGGCCGACGAGGTGCGCAAACTGGCGGAGCGCACCAGCTCCTCCACCAAGGAGGTGACGGAGATGATAGACGACATCAAGAACGGCACCGGCAACGCCACCGAGAGCATTCACGAAATGCTGGTGAAAGCGCAAAAAGGCGAGGAACACGCCAGCGAGGCCAGCAATTCGATCGAGCAGATACGCAACAGCACCTCGCAGCTGGCCGATGTGGTCAACCACTTCTCAGCCGTGCAGGCCGGCGCCAACCGCCAGGAGCCCTGAGGACAATCCACCGCGCGTCGGAAGCTGGCGCCGCCGCCCCGCCCTTCAAACGATCAGACACCTCCCCGCAGCATCCTGGCGCCCGCCCAGGCGAACGCCAGCGCCAGCGCGCCATGCAGCCAACGCCTCGATCTCTGGTAAGCGCGCCGCGCGGCCGCGGCGGAAAACAACAGCGCATAGGCTGAGAACACGCAGACGGCGATCAGCGCGCAGCCCGCCACCACCCGAGCGCCATGCCCGCCGCCGCCCGCGGCGGGCGCCGCCAACGACACCAGCGACAGCCAGACCAGGATCGCCTTGGGATTGCCCAGATGCATCAGCAAACCCCGCAACAACGCCTGCCTGTGCGACAGCCCGGCCCATCCCTGCCCGGCTTTCGCCGCGTCGGCCGCGCAAGCCGCCTGTCTGGCTGACTGCCAAGCCAGTCATAGCAAATAGAAGCCGCCCAGCAGCTTCAGCCCCCATGCCAACGCCAAGCTGTTGCGCATCAGCTCCGCGAATCCCATCGCCGCGAGCATGCCCCAGCAAACCGAGCCCAGCACCACGCCCGCCGCCAGCGACAGGGCCCGGCTTCTCCCCTGCTCCATCGCCACGCTCATGATGGCCAGATTGCTGGGCCCCGGGCTGGCCGTCCCGACCAGATACACCGCGAACGCCGCGGCCATATTGGCATCCATCGCCCCCCCTTCCGGATAATCTGTATGCGACATCTCTCTTTGCAGGAAGTCCTGAGCTTGCGCCCATTGACGATTATGCCAATACGCTATCCATTCCTGTAAATATACAGTGGGATCTGTACTGATATTTTCATCATTGTCTGTTCATTGTTTGTACTGATCCTCAGCAGTAAAAATAGCCATCTTCATAGCGTGGTGGCAGCCATGTCCAAGCCTGAAATCAAACCCATCCCCATCAAGATCCATCCCCGGCTCACCAGCGGCCGCTTCAACAATGTCCGCGTCGGCATGGTGGTGCTGACGCAACTGGCGTTCTTCGGCATGCCCTGGCTGCAGTGGAACGGCCGCCAGGCGGTGCATTTCAATCTGGCGGAGCATCATTTTCTGATCTTCGGCATCAGCCTGTGGCCGCAGGACTTCATCTACCTGGCGGCGCTGTTGGTTGTATCGGCGCTGGGGCTGTTCCTGTGGACCACGCTGGCCGGCCGGCTGTGGTGCGGCTACAGCTGCCCGCAAACGGTGTACACCCAGATCATGATCTGGATCGAAAGGGCGATCCAGGGCGACCACAACGCCCGCCGCAAGCTGGACGCGTCGCCGATGAGCGTCGGCAAGTTCGCCAAGAAAGGCGCCACCCAGGCGATCATGGCCGCGTTTTCCTTGTGGACCGGCCTGACCTTCGTCGGCTACTTCACGCCGATGCGCGAGCTGGCCACGCTGCAGATGGGGCCATGGGATCTGTTCTGGACGCTGTTCTACGGCGGCTTCACCTGGCTGATGGCCGGCGTGCTGCGCGAGAAGGTCTGTTTGCACATGTGCCCGTACGCGCGCTTCCAGGGTTCGATGTTCGACGACCACACCCTGGTCATTTCCTATGACGCCAAGCGCGGCGAGCCGCGCGGCAAGACCCAGGCCAAGAGCGACGCCCAGACCAAGGGCTGCATAGATTGCGGCATCTGCGTGCAGGTCTGCCCCACCGGCATCGACATCCGCAACGGCCTGCAGTACGAATGCATAGGCTGCGCCGCCTGTATCGACGCCTGCGACCAGGTGATGGACAAGCTGAAGTCGCCGCGCGGGCTGATCCGCTACACCAGCGCCGAGGCGCTGCAAGGCAAGCCGGCGAAGAGCGGCCCTTCCTTCCACCGGCCGCGCATCGTCATCTACTCCTGCCTGTTGGCCGGCATCATCACCCTGTCCACCACCGCGCTGGTACTGAAAAAACCGTTCAAGGTGGACGTGCTGCGCGACCGCGCCAGCCTGGTGGAGCAATCCGACGACGGCCTGCTGCAAAACCGCTACAGCCTGCGGGTGATCAACACCACCGAGCAGGCTCAACGCTACGTGGTGACGGTGGAGGGTCTGCCCGGCATCCGGATGGAGAAGCCCGGCCAGGTGATCGAGGTGAATCCCGCCCAGACCGAGACCGTGCCAGTTCGGGTCCAGGTCGAGCCGGAAAGCGCGCCGCGCGGCTCGCATCGCATCCACTTCGTGATACGCTCTCTCAACGATGACGTTTCCATAAGGGAAAAATCCAGCTTCATCGGCGAGTAAGCCGGCTCAGGAAAACAATATATGAACAAAACCGGCCAATTAAGCCAACGCTTCCGCCATGCGATAGAGCAGGGCCATCTGCGCGCCGGCGACCGCATGCCCTCGCTGCGCAAGGTGTGCCAGGACCACAAGATCAGCATCACCACCGCGCAGCGCGCCTACGCCGAACTGGAAAAACTGGGGCTGATCGAATCGCTGCCGCGCTCCGGCTTCCGCGTGCTGGCGCGCAGCAGCGCGCTGCCCAGCAACCTGCCGCTCAACAGCGACGGCAGCGGCATCCGCATCGAGCACCTGACCAGCGCGCTGCCCATGCCCTGGGGCTGCCCCTACATGAACCCGGCGCTGATCAACACCACGCCGCTGAACCGCGCCCTCACCCGCGCGCTGCGCGACTACCGCTACGCGCTGTCCGGCAACGCCAGCACCGGCTACGAAGGCCTGCGCCGCGAACTGACGCTGCGCTACCTGGCCCAGGGCGTGGAGCTGGACGGCGACGAGCTGCTGGTCACCTGCGGCGGCATGGAAGCGCTGAACCTGGCGATACGCGCGGTGACCAAGCTGTCCGGCAGCCAGGCGATGCTGGTGCTGACCCCGGCCTTCCCGGCGCTGTTCGACCAACTGGACCAGCTGGGCGTCACCGTGCACACGCTGGCCACGCCGCCCGGCCAGCCGCTGGACCTGGAGCGGATGGAGCAGTTGATCCTCCAGCACCAGCCGGCCGGCATCCTGGCGATGGCCAACTTCCAGCATCCCACCGGCCTGACGATGAGCGACCACGACAAGGCGGCGCTGCTGGCGCTGGCGGACCGGCACCGGCTGCCCATCATCGAGGACGACACCTACCGCGAACTGTATTTCGGCGAAAGCGCGCCCTTGCCGCTGAAGGCCTACGACCAGAAAGGCAGCGTGCTGTACTGTTCCTCGTTCAGCAAGTCGCTGGCGCCGGGCTACCGCGTCGGCTGGATCGCCGCCGGCCGCTACCGCGACAGCATCCTGGGCCTGAAACTATGCAGTTCGCTGTCCACGCCGCTGCCCAGCCAGATGGCGCTGGCCCGGTTGCTGTCCGGCGGACAGCACGAGGACATGCTCAGCCTGCTGCGCAGCCGGCTGCAGGCCAACTGGCTGGCGATGAGCCAGCAGCTGGCCGTCCAGATGCCGGCCGGCGCCCGCCAGATCACGCCGCAAGGCGGCTATTTCCTGTGGCTGGAGCTGCCGGAGGGCAGCGACTGCCGCGCCCGGCTGCCGGCCGCGATGCAGCGCGGCATGCACTTCGCGCCCGGCTCGCTGTTCTTCCGCGACGCCCAGCCCAGGCTGAACGCGATGCGGCTCAACTTCAGCTATTTTGACCCGCTGCAACAGCACAACGGCGTGGCGATGCTGGCGGAAAGCCTGGCCAAGCTGGACTGAAGCCCCTTCAGCCCACCGGTGGGCCGCATGGGACATGGTGTTCATGCGGCCTCAGTTTTGAGCTGGGCCAAGGGTTAGGCGTCGCCGCGCTGCCAAACATTGGCCCGTTCCTCAAAATCCGGCCGCTGCGGCCTCACGACACAAAAGCGTTGTCCCGTGGGCGCCTCCATAACCCACCACGTGTGGATTTTCTCGACCCGCTTTGCTCCAAGACTTTCGAGGCGCGCCACTTCCGCCTCGACGTCGTTGGTCTCGATGTCCAGATGGACGCGACTCGCGCGACCCACTGCCTGGACCAGAATCTTCATCTCATCCGGCGGTCCTTCGAGCAGGCGATAGGGGTCAGCGGCGTCTGCAGCGCGTGCAGTACGCCCGATCGCAGCGGACCAAAACCTGGCCGCGCCCTCTATGTCGTCGGTCCTGCAGTCGATGATGATGTTGCTCAGGCGGCTTTTGTGCATTGCGGCTCTCTCCCTTAAGCGGACGACGCTGGACAGATGGTGGGCAGCGGCAGCCGCGTTGTGGCGGCTGATAGATAAAAAATGATGGCAGCAGCGCCGCGCCCCACAAACGCAGCGTGACACAAATATGTGTCGTACGCCCCGTCAGTCGTCACAGTTGCCAGCGCCTCTATTGCAGCAATCCGGGGCAGTCGTTCCGGCAACATCGTGGCATCGCCAGTCACGTCCATAGCTCGGATTGTCAGCGCTTGCGCATCAATCCCCAGATGCAGCTTGCATCACTGGCGGAAGGCAAGGTGCGCGCAGCTCGCTGGATCGTTTGGAATACTATGTTCGCTCCAGAGCATAAACTGCGCGTGTCCGCTCTACGCATGGCCGGATTGGACAATCCCCTGTCCCTGCCCCAGCCGGACACGCTGCCGACTTCTGGCACAGAGCCGCCTTCCAGCCCGCAGGGCGGGAAGGCGCGGTACGGCTAGACGTGCAGCAGCAGGAAGCGGCGCTCCCACGGGCTGATCACGTCGAAGTACTCGCGGTACTCTGCCTCCTTGATCGCCGCATAGGTTTCCACGAAGTGTCCGCCGAACAGCTCGGCCAGCGGCTGGCAGCGCAGCAGCATATCGATGGCGTCGTCCAGATGGCGCGGCAATTGGTGCGGCTGTTCGTAGGCGCTGCCGGACAGCGGCTCGGACGGATCGATCTTGTCGCGCATGCCCAGATAGCCGCAAGCCAGGCTGGCAGCCATCGCCAGGTAGGGATTGACGTCCACCCCGGCCAGCCGGTTCTCCACCCGCCTCGCCTCCGGATCGGAGTGCGGCACCCTCAGGCCGCAGGTGCGGTTGTCGTAGCCCCAGCTGAGATTGATCGGCGCCGAAGTGTAGCGGCTGAGGCGGCGGTAGGAATTGACGTAAGGCGCGAAGAACGGCATCGCCGCCGGCAGATAGCGCTGCAGGCCGCCGATGAAGTGCAGGAAGGCCGGAGACGGCTGGCCGTCGGCCAGGCTGAAGATATTACGCCCGCTGGCGATGTCCACCACGCTCTGGTGCATGTGCATCGCGCTGCCGGGCTGGCCCTGCATCGGCTTGGCCATGAAGGTGGCGTACATATTGTTGCGGATCGCCACCTCGCGCACGGTGCGCTTGAACAGGAACACCTGGTCGGCCAGTTGCAGCGGATCGCCGTGGTCCAGGTTGATCTCCATCTGCGCGGTGCCCATTTCATGGATCAGCGTGTCCAGCGCCAGGCCCTGCGCCTCGCACCAGTCATACATCACGTCGAAGATGTCGTCGTATTCGTTGACCGCGTCGATGGAAAAACTCTGCATCCCCGCCTCGGTGCGGCGGGTGCGTCCCACCGGCGGCCGCAGCGGCAGGTCCTCGTCAGGCTGGATTTCCACCAGGTAGAACTCCATCTCCGGCGCGATCACCGGCTTCCAGCCCTGGTCCTCGTATAGTTTCAGGATGCGCTTGAGCACATTGCGCGGCGCCAGATCCACCGCTTCGCCGCCGAAGCTGTAGCAATCATGGATGATCTGCGCGGTGGGCTCCTTGTTCCAGGGCACCGGGCGCAGCGTGCTGAGGTCCGGCAGCAGCTTCATGTCGGGATCGGCGACGGATGTGAAGTCGCGGTCGGGGTAGTCGCCGGTCACTGTCATCGACAGCACCGCTTCCGGCAGGCGCAAGCCCACGGCCGGGTCGTATTTGTGGCGCGGCACGATCTTGCCGCGGGCGAGGCCGGTCATGTCCGGAATCAGACACTCCACCTCGGTGATATGATGTTCGTCGAGCCATTGATTGATGAGATGGGCACTATCCATAAATCCTCTGTCAGCTGTGTTTGCCCGAGCTTCCCAGCCTCCGGGCGTGATGGGTCAGGGTGTGGCGGCGCGCGGCCTGCAATAGAAACAAGCTGCGGTCGGCCAGCAGCGGCCTTTCGGCCGCGGTGCGAGTGGGGTTGCCTGGCCGGCTTGGCCAGTGGTTTTGCTGCAAGATCATCGTCCTTTCGTGATAAAGATTTGGCAAAATCACGTTCAATATTTTCAACGCTCCGCCCATCCTAGCCAGCGTTCTCCCCCGCCGGCAACGGGCTGCGGACCCGCGTCGTCATTTTTAGTCAACAATAGGACAAACAACGCAACAGGACGGCAGCGTCAAAGTGCATTAGAATTAAGCGATATGGATACCCACGTTCAGGCAGACGCCGCCCCCCTCGCTCCTCCCCCCCGCCGACCCCGCCGCTGGCTGCGCTGGCTCGCCGCAGCCTGCGCGCTGGTGCTGGCCTTCTGGGCCTTTCTCGGCCTGATTGCGCCTCATTTGCTGCAAAAGGCCGCCGCCGACTGGGCGCGCAAGCATGGCCGCCAGCTGGCCATCGCCGAAGTCCGCATCGTGCCGTGGAGCATGGAGCTGACGCTGGACGGCGTGGCGTTGCGCGAGAGCGACGGCAAGCCCTTGTTCCAGGCCCGCCGCATTTACCTGAACGCCGCGCTGTACGCGGTGCTGATGGGCCGCTGGCAAGCCAGCGAGTTCCTGCTGGACAGCCCTGAGCTATGGCTGGAGCGTAACAAAGACGGCGTGTGGAACTGGGCCCGCTTCGTCGCCGACGTTTCCGGCCCGCCCAAGCTGGAAGACGGCACCGCGCCGGAAAAGTTGCCTCGCCTCAAACTAGACGCGATCAATCTGCGCAACGGCCAGATCCGCATCAGCGACCACCTGGCCGGCCAGCACGGCAATTTCCGCCTGATGCCGATCAATCTCAGCCTGAACGACCTGACCACGCTGGAAGAAAACGGCCGCTACACGCTGCACGCCGAGATGGAAGGCGGCGGCCGCTTCGACTGGCAAGGCAGCATGCGGCTGCAACCGCTGCAATCCAGCGGCGAGGCCCGAATGCAGGGCCTGCCGCTGGCATCGGTATGGGATTACGTCCGCCCCCACTTCGCCACAGCCAAGCCTGAAGGCGAGCTGTCGGTCAATGCCCGCTACCAGTTCGACATGAGCGGCGCCTCGCCTGATCTGACCGTCTCCTCGCTGAGCGCCAACCTGAAAGGCCTGAAGCTGCGCGCGCCGGCCGGCGACGGCATGCTGGATCTGCCCGAGCTGCGCGTGGACGGCGGCGCGCTGGACCTGTCCCGCTCGCTGCTGACCGTGGCCAAGGTGGAGTTGAACCATGGCAAGCTGGCCGCCAGCCGCGACGCCGCCGGCCAGCTAGACTGGCTGCGCGCGCTGCCGCCGGCCAAACCGGAAGACAAGACGGCCAAGCCCGCCAAACCTTCGCCGTGGATCATCAAGATAGACAATCTGCGCTTCAACGACTGGCACGCCGCCTGGCGCGACCAGACCTTTGTCCGGCCGATGCAGCTGGAAACCGCGGTACCGCGGCTGCAAGGCAAGCTGTCGCTGGATCCCGACCACGGTCTGAGGCTGGATGAAGCCGGTCTCTCCCTAGCCGATATCAAGCTCGCCGCCGCCGGCGGCATGCCCTGGCTCAGCCTGGACAAGGCCGAGCTGGAACCCACGCTGATCGATCTGAAGCGGCGCAGCGTCCAGCCCGGCGACATCACGCTGGACGGCCTGAACCTTGCCTTGCTGCGCGAGCGCAACGGCCAACTGCAACTGCAGCAGCTGCTGGCCCAGCGGCCGCGTCCCGCCGCGCCCCGCGCCGCCAAGGACGCAGGTCCGGGCTGGAAGCTGTCCTATCCGGCGGTCTCGCTGGAAAACAGCGCGGTCGGCTGGCGCGATCTCAGCCTGGGCAAACCGCTGGAATACAGCCTGAAGCAGCTGGGCGGCACGCTGGAGCTGAAGAGCGGCGACCAGCTGGCGCTGGACCTTGCCGGCCGCGCCGGCAACGGCAAGCTCGCCGCCAAGCTGGACATCGACGCCGCCTCGCCTTCCGCCCGCGGCTCGATACGGCTGGACACGCTGCCGGTAGCCCCGCTGGCGCCGTACGCGCTGGCCGGCACCCCGCTGAAACTGTCCGGCGGCGCGCTCAGCGCCGATCTCAAGCTCAATGCCGCCTCCGCCAGCCGCTGGAGTCTGGGCGGCCAGCTGAAAGTGGCGAAGATGGCGCTGCAGGAACCCGGCGAGCCGCTGCCGCTGCTGGGCTGGAACACGCTCTCGCTCAGCCAGCTGCAGGCGCAAGGCATGCCGCTGAAAGTTTCCATCAACGACGTGCGCCTGGACCAGCCCCGCGCCCGCCTGATACTGGACGCGCAGCGCAGCCTGAACTGGCAGAAGATATTCGCCAAGCGCCCGACCAAGCCGTCCAGCGGCAAAAGCGGGCCGCTGCCGCAGGTGGACGTGCACAGCATCCACGTGCAGAACGGCGCGGTGGAGTTCGCCGACCACGGCATGACGCCCGACTTCGCCACCCGCATGCATCATCTGCGCGGCAGCATCCAGAACCTGTCCACCCGCGCCGGCGGCCGCGGCCGCATCACGCTGGACGGCGCGGTGGACCAGTACGGCGAGGTCAAGGTGCGCGGCGCGCTGTCGCCGATGTCGCCCACCGACAGCACCGACATCCTGCTGGACTTCCATAATCTGGCGCTGAACAACCTGAACCCGTACTCGATGAACTTCGCCGGCTGGCAGGTGAAAGACGGCAAGCTGTCGCTAGAGCTGCGCTACCTGCTGGATCATCGCCAGCTGAAGGGCGAAAACCGCATCGTGATCGACTCCATCCAACTGGGCGACGAGCTGAAGGGCGACAAGTCGCCGCACCTGCCGCTGAAGCTGGCGGTGGCGCTGCTGGAAGACAGCGACGGCCGCATCGACCTGGACCTGCCGGTGGCCGGCAGCCTGGACGACCCGCAGTTCAGCTACGGCCAGCTGGTATGGAAGGCCATCGTCAACGTGGTCACCAAGGTGGTCACCGCGCCGTTCCGCGCGCTGGGCGCGCTGTTGGGCGGCGACGGCTTCGACGACATCCGCTTCGTCGCCGGCGAGGCCCACGTCAGCCCGCCCGAGCGCGAGAAGCTGGACAAGGTGGCGGCGCTGATGGCCAAGCGGCCGAAAATGCAGCTGGCCATCGCCGGCGGCTATGCCGACGAGGACGCCAAGCAGCTGGCGCGCGCGCGCGTCGACGCCGCGGTGCTGGCCGC
>NZ_JAJOHV010000104.1 GCF_021129175.1 Chromobacterium piscinae
GGATCGCCGGGGCGCAGCCGGGCATGCACCGCCAGCCCCAACGCGGCCTGGAAGCCGCTGGTGATGAATATCTGATCTGCGGAGCACTGGATGCCGCGAAACAGGGCCAGGTGGTGGATGATGGCCTCGCGCAGCGGCGGATAGCCCGCAGGGTCCGGGTAGTTCAGCCCCGTCAGCGACAAGGCCCGGGCGCGGCGGCCGGCAAGCCGCGCCCACAGCTTGCGCGGGAAGGCGTCCAGCGCGGGCAGCCCGAGCTGGAAGGGCCGCGGCGGGGCGGGCTCGGACGAGTCGGCCAGGGCGGGCTTCGGACCGGCCGCCGAGAGGGGCGATGGATCGAGGCGTCGGGCCTCCAGCTGGGGATGGACCACGGTGCCGGCGGCGGCGCGGCTGAGCAGAAAGCCTTCCGCCAGCAATTGGCCGTAGGCCTGATCGACGGTGCCGCGCGAGATGCCGAGGTCGGCGGCCAGCACCCGCGTGGCCGGCAGGCGGGCGCCCGGCGGCAACTGGCCGGCCAGGATGGCCTCGCGGATGCGCAGATAGAGCTGGCGATGCAGCGGCGACGCGTGGCCGCGCAGCAATTCGAACTGGAGGGCGTCGGGAATCATGGCCTACTCATTTTGACGATTTTTGGCTCTCATCATTGTACCATCCCGCCGGTATCTTGCCGGGTAGCCAAATGACCGCCAACCGACAAGGAATGCCGATGAACCATGCCGACGCCGTATACCGCGCCCAGACCTTCCGCCGCCTGCATCAGGGCCCAAGGCCGCTGCTGTTGCCCAATGTCTGGGACGCCTTGAGCGCCCGGGTGTTCGAGCAGGCTGGCTTCCCCGCGCTGGCCACCAGCAGCGCCGCGGTAGCGTGGTCGCTTGGCTATCGCGACGGCGGCGAACTGCCGCGCGAGGAACTGCTGGCCGCCGTCTCGCGCATCGCCAGGGTGCTGAAGGCGCCGTTGAGCGTGGATCTGGAGGACGGCTACGGCGATACGCCGGCTATGGTGGCGGACACCGTCGCCGCGGCGATTCGCGCCGGCGCGGCGGGCGTCAATCTGGAGGATGGCCGCTATGACGCCGCTGGCCGCTTCTCCCTGCGCGGCGCAGACGAGATGCGCGAACGCCTGCAGGCCGCCCGCGCCGCCGCGGACGCGCTGGAGGTGTCCATCTTCATCAATGCCCGCACCGATCTGTTCCTGCATGGCGAAGGCCCGGCCGAAGCCCGTTTCGACGAGACGCTGGCGCGGGCGCGGCTGTACCTGGACAGCGGCGCCGACGGCGTCTTCCCCATGGGCCTTTCCGATCCCGCGCTGTTGGCGAAGCTGTGCGCGGCGGTGCAGGCGCCGGTCAACGCCGCCGCGATGCCGGGTGTGCCCGGCTTGGCCGAGCTGTCCGCGCTGGGCGTGGCGCGCGTCAGCACCGCCATCGGTCCGGCGCTGGTGGCGATGCAGGCGCTGAGCCAGACGGCGGCGGCGCTGCGCGGCGAGGGTGATCTGTCCGCGTTGAGGACGCCGCTGACTTACGCCGACGCTCAGGCGCTGTTCGCGCTGCGCGGATGACGCCCATGCCCATTCAAGATTTTTTACAGGAGCACCAATATGTCCCGTTTTATCGATTACCCGACGCTGGCGTCGCAAGGCTACCAGGCGCAGATGGCGCTGGAGCGCTACATCCGCGGCTGCGGCCTCGACCATGCCCTGCTGGAGCTGGTGAAGACCCGCGTGTCGCAACTGAACGGCTGCGCCTTCTGCATCGACATGCATACCAAGGACGCGCGCGCCGCTGGGGAAACCGAGCAGCGCTTGTACCTGCTGTCGGCCTGGCGCGAGGCGTCTTGCTACACCGAGCGCGAGCGCGCCGCGCTGGCCTGGGCCGAAGCGCTGACGCGGGTGGCCGCGCGGCATCCGGAAGAAGCGCTGCGGGCTGAGCTGGCGCGCCATTTCGACGATAAGGAAATCGTCGATCTGACCTGGGCCATCGTCGCGATCAATGGCTGGAACCGCGTTTCCATCGGCTGCAACACGCCGGCCGGCGGCTACCAGCCAGGGCAGTACGCGCTGTGATCCCATGCCTGCCGGCATTGGCCGGCAGGGGGTGTCTCGCTTTCCTCTGCGTCAGGCTTCGGTTTCTTCCTCGCTGGCCGCCCGCCACAAGCCGGCGCAGGAATGGCGCGCCACCGCGCCGGCCTGCGACCACAGCGTGGCGAACTGGGGCCGGCTGGCCAGCCAGAAATAGCCCTTGGATCGCACCACGCCGGCCCATCCACTGCCACAGCCTTTGCGGGTGGAACGGCCGCCGCGCGCGGTAGATGAAACTGTCGATGCCGTAGGCTTCGGTTTCCGGCACGTGTTCGCCGCGCAGCTCCGCCAGCCAGCCCGGCGCTTCGGCGGCGGCATCGAAGTCGAAGCGGCAGGTGTCGAGCACGCGATCCAGCGGCACGCGGCCGAATTCGCTGCTGACGATGTCGGCGCGAGGGTTCAGCGAGCGCAGGATGGCCTGCAGTTCGGCCAGTTGCCCGGCGCTCGCCAGATCGGTCTTGTTCAGCGCGATGACGTCGCAGAATTCCACCTGCTCGATCAGTAGATCCACCACCGTGCGCTCGTCCTCGTCGCCGAGGCTGGCCTGCCGGTTCCCCAGGCTGTCGCGCGAGGCGTAATCGCGCAGGAAATTGCAGGCGTCCGCCACGGTCACCATAGTGTCCAGCCTCGCCAGATCGTCCTGGCTGCGGCCTTCCTCGTCGCGGAAGGTGAAGGTCTCAGCTTCCGGCAGCGGCTCGGAGATGCCGGTGGATTCCATCAGCAGGTAGTCGAAGCGGCCTTCTGCCGCCATCCTGCTGCCTCTGGTGCGCGCATACGGGGCTGAAAATCGTTTGAGCGCGCAGTTTGCTGGACTGTTTTCACCACGCTAGCTGGGGCGTGACCGGCTATGCGATATGCGGCTTTTATGCAATACCGCGTGGCAAACGGTATAGTGCGCGTGGCTGAAATATCGATTGGAGAGTGTATGCGCGCGCTGTTGTTTGGACTTGCTCTGGCGATGGGGCTGGCTCATGCCGAGGGTTTGCTGGCGCCTGGCATTTACCGCCTTAATGAGCCGGCCGCGTGGAGCGCGCCGCGCGCTCCGGATGAAGCGGAGGTGAAACGGCGCTTTGTCGATATGCCGGCGCTGCCGTCGTCGGCCAAAATCCGTTACGCGGTGGTGGCCAAGGGAGAGAAACAGAACATGGTGTTCTTTTTGACGGCCCCAGGATGGCACGGGAGCGAGTCCGCAGAGAGAATTTGCCGGGCCTATGGTTTTCCGGATTGGCATGACTATGCATCCGATCTGCCTATCTGCAGCGGCGACCCAGGCCGTAGCGAGCCTAGCGTGACTCGGCAGGGAGACTTATTGTCTCTGGACTGGCCCGAACTCAATGACAGCGAACAGAACGAGCGCATTCCGCCTACCCGCAAGCCGACCAGCGATGAGCAGATCGCTTGCATGCTCGACAATTGCAATCCTGAGGCTTTTGGGCGATGGATTCGCCATGAAAAGGTGACGCGCCGTCATTCCGACTTTTCTTTGCTGCAGTCGCGGGACTACCGCGACATCCTCTATTTATCGGGCTCCACGGCTTTGCATCACAGTGCCGACACCTCAGGTTTTACCGAATCGTTGCCGCAAGACAGTTTTGCCGCGGTGCAGGCCGTGGACGGCGACTGGCTGAAAGTGGATGCTTTTGATCATGAGGGGCGCGTCAAGTCAGGCTGGATTTTGCGAGCGGACGCCTTGGGAGGCCAGTGGGTGGAACAGGCGGCGCGCCATCCTCGCTTCCGTTTCCGCGTCTTGTTGAGCGAAGGAGACGAGAACGGCTTGGGCCGTTTGCCCTTGGCTATCGAAGCGCGCGACAGGCGCAGCGGCAAGGTGGCCCAGACGCTCTATGACATCAGCGCGATGGAGTCGCGCAGCGCCGATGAGGATGTCGTTCAGCTGGTCGATGTCAACTTTGATGGCGAGCTCGATCTGCTGGTGTTGGAGCAAGCGGGAGGCGCGGGGCCGAACGACACGCATAACGTTTATGTTTTCAATAAGCGGACGGGGCGGTTTGAGCGCAATGCCAAACTGTCAGAGTTGCCGCAATTGCAGATAGACGCAAAACGCAAGCGCATCTTGTCCGCCTCGCGGGGAGGCTGTTGCAGCCATAGCAGCGAAACCTATCGTTATTTCCACGGCCGCCTCACCCTGGTGTCTTCTTGGGATGAGTCTCTGAGCTACGATGATGGCGGCTCGGTGATGGTCACGACGGTGCGGCGGCTGGTCAAAGGCAAATGGCGGACCAAGATTCATCGCAAAAGAATGTGAGGCGATGGATCGCCGCTGCAGCTGTCAGCATGGGGAAAGGGCTTCTGTCGTAGATTTCAGTTTCACGCAGCTGACGCTTTCTCCAGTGGTCAAGTTTTTGCCGGAGCCGGATAGCCAGTATTCGTTTATTTCTCTTTGCTGCAGATAGCTGTCATCGGGGAAGCGATAGCGGCCGATGGTTATGTCGCCGCAGGTTTGCGCCAGCAGAAAAACCATGCGGCGCTGGCCATTCAGCCGCGCGCTCTGAATGTAGTTCAGTTTGAAGCCATCGACTATTTGTGGCTTTTGACAGCGGATTTCAGGCTCGCGTTGCGAGAGCGTCCACGGTTCGTCGTCGCCATCGTTGCGGGAGAGTTCGGTGGGAAAGCTCCAATGCCCGCCCAGCATGGTTTTCAGTACAGGCAGATCCAGATTGCAACCGATAAAGGGCCAATAGTAAGGCTCGTTATCGCGCTGTTTCAACGGCAGCTCGAATGTCGCGTTGGTCGAGCATGTCCAGCCTGAGATGACTTGTGGTTTTGCCAGGGTGGCCTCGAGGTTTTTCTTGTCCAGGCCCGGGTATAACGTTTGTTCCAATTTCAGGATGGAAAGCGAGCCCCATTGGATTGGGTGCTCGCTTGAACCATCGCTTGCCTTTTTCCAGAACCAATATCCGCTCGTGCGAACAAGGCTGCCCGCGGGGAAATGAGCGCCAAAAGCATTGAAAGCCTTATCGCTGCGCTGCCAGTCGGTGGATGGAGCGGGTTCTTGAATCGCATCGATGATTGGAAGCAGCGTGAGGCTGAAGGCCGTTAGAAGCGGCGATAAGAGAATAAAAACAAGTCGCTTGCCTTTAGGGATGCCGATCCAGGTCAATGCCAACAGCGCGAGAGCGGCTATGGCTGTGTGATGAATCAGATTCAGGATGAAGACGCCAAGGCCGATGCCATCCCCTGAGCCGTGGTTGGGCACATCCATTTTGAATTGGAAAAAGAATATGCCTGTCACAATCAAAGAGATAAGCGCGTAGCGCAATAACAGTTCCTTGGGCAATAGGACCGACGGGTTTGGCGAGGGCTGTGAGTTGTGGCTGGACATGATTTGTTTTTCTAGATCGATGAAGGGAAGCGCTTTAGGGGCTGAGGGTGCGGTTTTCTCGCTGACGCGTGAGTACTGAGCCGTCTGGTTTTTAGTCCAAGCAGGACTCTGCCTGAGCGCTATCCTCCGCTGGGAAAAGTGGCGAGGCTGGTGTGTGAATGCAAGCGCAGCCTAGGGCGGGTGTCATATCCTGTTAATACACTGCTTTGTTATAAAACCGAGCAAAACGATCAGTCGATTGGCTTGAAAGGCCGCTATGTGCGGCTTGGTGATGTAAGGACAACCGCCAAGCCGCATATGGGCTTAATGGTATGTGGGCCGCGGAGTCGCGGACAAGGTGTCTTGGCGAATTACCGCCTGGTGCAGCTTGTCCATCTGCTGGTCCAGCCGGCGCACCGCCTCGGCGATGTTGTGGGTTTCGCCGGACAGGCTGCGGCTGGACTCGCCGACGGCGACGATGTCGCCGGCGAACTGCGAGAAGCCCTGGTTCTGGCTGGCCTCGGCCTGGGACACCTGCTGCAGCAGGCCGGCCAGCTCGCCGGCGCCCTCTATGATGCCGGACAGCTTACGCTGCGCGTCTTGGGCGTGGTCGCGGCCGGCTTGCATCTGCTGGTTGCCGTCGCGCATCGCCACCAGCGCCTCATTGGTGCCGTCTACGATCACCCGGATCTTGCTTTCGATGTCCTTGGTGGCGTTCTGGGTGCGCTCGGCCAGCTTCCTCACCTCGTCCGCCACCACCGCGAAGCCGCGGCCGGTTTCGCCGGCGCGCGCCGCTTCGATCGCGGCGTTCAGCGCCAGCAGATTGGTCTGGTCGGCGATGTCGCGGATCAGCTGCACGATGCCGCTGACCTCGGCGCTGCGCTGGCCTAGTTCTTCCAGCCGGTCAGAAGCGTGGCCGATCACCGCGCCGGCGCGGCCCAGCTGGTCCACCGCCTGGTTCATCGCCTTGCCGCCCTCGCGCGCGGCTTCGCCGGAGTTCTGCGCCAGCAGCGTGGCGGTGGTTGACTGTTCGGCGTTCTGGCTGGTGACCACCGCCATCTGCTGGGCGACCACCACCATGTCCTCGGAGCGTTCGCGCTGTTCGGCCATGGTGCGCGCCATGCTGCCGGTGCTGTCGGCGATCTGGCGGCTGGCGCCGGAGGCGTCGCGGATCGAATGGCCGATCTGCTCCATCATCCGCGCCAGCGCCTCGCCAGCGCGCTCGGCTTCGGCGCGCGCGGTTTCCAGCTTCTCGAAGCTCTTGCTCTTGGCCTTGTCGAAAGCCAGCGCCAGCGCCAGCACCACCAGCGACAGGCCGGCCAGCGACTTGGCCTGCAGCTTGGGCAGCTCCTCGCGCGGCAGCGGGCTCTTGGGCAGCGCGTCGATGCCGGACAGCCACATGATGATGCCCACCGCGGCCAGCGACATCGCCAGCCAGAACATGCCGGAGCGGCGGGTGGCGATGAAGACGGCGGTGAACGGGATGGCGGCGAACCACATCAGGCTGGTGGACAGGATGCCGCCGTTGACGAACACCATCCAGCACACCATCGCGTACATGCAGCTGGTGATGAATTCGGCGGTGGCCCGCACCGCGCCGCTGAGCCGCAGCAATAGCGGGCCGCACAGCAGGCCCAGCCCGCCCAGCGCGATGCCTTCGGCCATCGGATAGTGGCCCAGCATCAGGTATTCGACGGCGAACAGCGGCGCCATCAGGCCGGCCAGCAGGCCGACGCCGACCACGGTGCGCGCGCGTATCGCCTGTTCCGGAATCTGCCGGACGTCGTCCGGGATGAACCATTCGGTGATGGCCTGTATCGACATGGATTCCCCTCCAAAGGATGTTCCGTTTGCAAAAGCGCGCTGATTTGTAATGGTTTTATCGAGGACGCGCGCCGTGCAGAACTTTAAAACAAATGTTTGATTGGAGGCAATATGCCGATGGGCTGGCCGGCGTCAACCGGCGATCAGCAAAGGCGCGCCGCCGGCTTCCAGATGGGCGCGGCGGATGGGGTCGGCGTCGGGCTCGATGATCAGGGTGCCGATATCGGCCAGCGGGGCGACGATGAAGGGCGAGGCGGTGTCTAGTTTCTCATTGGTGACGGCCAGCACGGTGTGGCCGCATTGCTGGACCAGATGGCGCTTGAACGCGGCCTCGTCGGCCATCACCGTGCCCACGCCCAGTTCGCCGTCCACCGAGCAGGTGCCGAGAAAGCAGATGTCAGGCCGCATCGTGTCCAGCATCCGGGTGGCGGTGGTGCCCAGCGCGTCGCCGCTCTGATGGTTGAGGCTGCCGCCCAGCACCAGCACCGACAGCTGCTTCTGGCCGAACAGCGCGGCGGCGATCGGAATGGAGTTGGTCGCCACCGTCAGCGGCAGCTGTTCCGGCAAGGCGCGGGCGATTTCCAGATTGGTGGTGCCGCCGTCCAGGAACACGAATTGGCCGGGCTTGAGCAGCCGCACCGCCGCCGCGGCCAGCCGGGCCTTGCGCTCGGTGTTTTCGTGGCGGCGCTGCAGGAAGCCATGGCGGTTCGGCGTCAGCGCGATGGCGCCGCCATAGACGCGCTGGCAGGCGCCGTCCGCCGCCAGCTCGCGCAGATCGCGGCGTATCGAATCCTCGGACACGCCGAGCGACGCAGCCAGCTCGCCGGCGTAAACCCGGCCGTGCAGCCGCAATTGCTCGCGGATGTATTGATGGCGGCCGGAAGGCGGGTTGGCGCTTGCGCGTTCTTTGGACATGGCGGAATCGAAGTCAGACGGAATGGCGGAAGTGTTGCACGATCGTGCAGACGCAGTCAAAGAAACGGCATAATTTGTGCTGAATTGTGCATGATTATTTGCCTGATTTTGCGTGATCGTGCACAATCCAGCGATGCGAACACGGAGATTTTGATATGCGACTGATTGTTTCCGATCTGGATGGCACCTTGCTGGACAAGGATTCGCGGGTGGCGGACGAGACGCGCGACGCTCTGCGGGAGGCGGTCGAGCGCGGCATCGCCCTGGCCGTAGCCACCGGCCGACATGAGCGCCAGGCGCGGAAACTATGGCCGCGGGATCTGCCGCCGGTGCCGGTGATCAGCGCCAACGGCGCGCGCATCCATCTGGCGGACGGCGAGCTTCTCTATCAAAGCCGGTTGTCGCCGGCCTTGCTGGCCAGGCTGCTGCGGCCGGAGCTGATCCGGGAAACCGAGCTGGGCGTCTACCGCGACGACTGCATCATGGCTTACCACAGCCGGCGCGAGTTCAGCCATTACACCGGGGAAGTGACGGAAATCGAGGACCTGGCTGGCCTCAAGGCCGATGACGTGTCCAAGGTGATCTTCTGCGGCGAGCCGGCGCAATTGAAGGTGGTGGAGGCCGACATCGCCCGCGAGCTGGGCGATGAAGTGTCGATGACTTATTCCCATATCTGTTACCTGGAGGTGATGGCGCCCGGCGTGCACAAGGGCAGCGCGCTGCGCCGTCTGCTCGACCATTTGGGCATTGGCGCGGAAGACTGCGCGGCCTTCGGCGACAATCTCAACGACGCGGAAATGCTGGCGCTGGCCGGCCTGCCGCATGTGATGGCCAACGCGCATCCGGAACTGAAGCGCCGTCTGCCGGCCGCGCCGGTGATAGGCGACCACGACCAGGCGGGAGTGGCGCGGCAGTTGAGAGCTCTATTGGAATAGAGACGTGTGACTCCTTATATATCAATTAGGCTGGTATCTTGGGTTTGTTAACGGATTTGGAAATTACTCAATGAAAATACTAATTAAAATGTCTAAAAGTTGAATGTGGAAGAATAGAGGGTGATCCGGACGATGTGTCTTGGATGACTATTTGATGATGATGGGCTATGTTGAGTTTTTGAGTGGCACCGCTCAATGTTATAGATCATCTGATTTGCTATTTATTGACGGTGACCCTTAAGGTTGGTAGTGTGTGCTTGAATGGTACGAGAATTTCTTCATGTATAAATTACTCTATATTGAGGATTGAATCATGAATGGTATCGTAATTATTTTTCTAAGCCTATTCTCTTTGTCTTCGATAGCCGCTGAAGTCAAGTTTGGTTTTTTTGAATCTCCATCGCAACGAGTGGAGAAATTCAAGTCGTCTTTTCCTGTCGGTTCTCGCTTTTCTGAAGCAATGTCTGTTGGCAGTATGAATATACCTTTGCCCGCTGGTGATTGGGTGTTGGTTGCGGCATCTGCTGACATTCCCGTTCTGAATGATTTATCCAAAGATAGTAAGTCTGAATCAGTGCCTCATGGGCGAGTGATGCTGGTTTCGACTGATATCATTGAGGGGGATCGGCCAAGGAAATTATTGATTTTAAGAATGCCGCTGGGGGGCTTTAAGAACAGAACCTGGTTGGCATCGGTTCCTAATGTGTGCAATCCTGATTGGGGTGGGAAAAGTATAATTGATAGAGAACTTTTAAGTCTGGATCAAAGGTCTCTTGATTGCAGGGCTATTAGTTATGCCAAAATTTTTTCATGGAATGATTTCTTGGTGAACAGCGGGAAAGTTGGCTTGAAGTATTTAGGCGGCAGCTATGGTGGAAAGGATAATTACCTTTTGTCAATGATTTTGCTGAGCAAGAATAATTCGGTTTTTTATGCTGAATATGCGGAGCTTGTTGATGATGGCGAGTATGGGGATGTGTCGACATTCATCAAGCAGCATGATAGCGAAGTTGTTGGGTTTAGATCGACTGTGCTTATTTTGAATAGCAAATTCAAGAATGCGTTTGATGCAATGTGATTTTTGTCGTTTTATAATTTGCTGAAAAATTGTTTGCTGACGGTTGTTGTCTTGATTCAAAAAATGCCGCGCACCTGTAAAGGTACGCGGCATTTTTTTGCGTGATCAAGTTTTAGATCAATTCGCCGGCGTCTGCTCCGCCTGCAGCGCGGTCAGGGCGATGGTGTAGACGATGTCGTCCACCAGCGCGCCGCGCGACAGGTCGTTGACCGGCTTGCGCAGGCCTTGCAGCATCGGGCCCACAGACACCACGTTGGCGGAGCGCTGCACCGCCTTGTAGGTGGTGTTGCCGGTGTTCAGGTCCGGGAACACGAACACGGTGGCGCGGCCGGCGACCTGGCTGTCCGGGGCCTTCTGGCGGCCGACGGATTCCACCGAGGCGGCGTCGTACTGCATCGGGCCGTCGATCAGCAGGTCAGGGCGTTTTTCCTGGGCGATGCGGGTGGCTTCGCGCACCTTCTCCACGTCGGTGCCGCTGCCGGACGAGCCGGTGGAGTAGGAGATCATCGCCACGCGCGGGGTGATGCCGAAGGCGACGGCCGAGTCGGCGGACTGGATGGCGATGTCGGCCAGCTGTTCCGCGGTCGGGTCCGGGTTTACCGCGCAGTCGCCGTACACGTAGACTTGTTCCGGCATCAGCATGAAGAACACCGAGGACACGATGCTGGAGCCCGGAGCAGTCTTGATCAGCTGCAGCGCCGGACGGATGGTGTTGGCGGTGGTGTGCACGGCGCCGGAAACCAGGCCGTCCACTTCGTTCATCGCCAGCATCATGGTGCCCAACACCACGGTGTCTTCCAGCTGGGCCAGCGCCATCGGTTCGTTCAGGCCCTTGCCCTTGCGCAGCTCGACCATCGGTCCCACGTACTGGCCGCGGATTTCGTTCGGATCCAGGATCTCGACCGATTCCGGCAGCGTCACACCCTGAGTTTCGGCCACTTGCAGGATCTCGGCGCGGTTGCCCAAGAGCACGCAGCGGGCGATGCCTTTTTCCTGGCAGATGGCGGCGGCCTGGATGGTGCGCGGCTCGTTGCCTTCCGGCAGCACGATGCGCTTGTTGGCTTTACGGGCCTTTTCCATCAGCTGGAAGCGGAAGGCCGGCGGCGGCAGGCGGATTTCGCGCGGCTCGCCGACGCTCTGCTTCAGCGTGGAGACGTCCAGGAATTCGGCGACGTGCTCGATCACCTTTTCCATCCGTTCCAGGTCGTCGGACGGCACCTGGTGGCTCATCGCGTTCAGCGCGCTGGCGGTTTCCATCGAGTTCAGCGAGGTGGCCAGCACAGGCAAGCCGCCGGTGAAGGCTTGCTGGCACAGCTGCTGGATGCGCGGATCGGGCTCGGAGTCGCAGGTCAGCAGCAGGCCGGCCAGCGGCACGCCGTTCATCGCGGCCATCGAGGTGGCCATCACCACGTCTTCGCGTTCGCCCGGGGTGATGATCAGCGCGCCCGGCTTCAGCAGGTTGACGATGTTCGGCGCGGTGCGGGCGGCCACCACCATGTTGCGCACGCGGCGATTGGCTTGCTGGCCGGCGTGCACCACATTGGCGTTCAGATAGCGGGCCACATCCTGCGTGCGCGGCGCCAGCAGTTCCTGCTGGTACGGGATCACGCCCAGCAGCGGTAGGCCGGCTTTCTTCAGATTGCCGGATTCCTGCACCTCGCGCGCCAGTTCGGCGCGGTCGGCGCCGGGCAGCACGTGGTTGAGGATGTAGCCGGACACGGTTTGCGCGCCGAAGGCCTGGATGTTCATTTCCAGCTGTTCGGCGATTTCGGTCGCGTTCAGCGCCTTGACCGAGCTCACCAGGATGGTCTGGGCCTGCAGGTTGCGGGCGATCTTGGTGTTGAGGAAGGTGGAGAACACCTGCTTCTGGTCGGGCACCAGGCCCTCCACGATCACCACGTCCACGTTTTGCGAGGCTTGCTGGAACAGGCTCACCACCTCTTCCATCAACTGGTCAACCTGGCCTTGCGACAGCAGGTGCTCGACGCGGTCCATGCTGATCGGCTGTGGCGGGTTCAGGCGGCAGATGGCCTGGGCGAAGTGGGTGGAGCGCTCGGCTTCGCCGTCCTTGGTGTCCTGGGCGATGGGCTTGACGAAGCCCACGCGCAGGCCGGCCTGTTCCAGCGAGCGGATCGCGCCCAGCGTGACCGAAGTCAGGCCGGCGTTGAAGCCGGTGGGGGCAAGAAAGAATGTTTGCATGATCGCTCGCCTTCCTTACTTGGCCAAACCGGCCAGTTCGGCGGTGTCCATGGCGATCATCAGTTCTTCATTGGTGTTGATCACCAGCGCCGGCACGGAATCGGCGGCGGTGATGCGGCCTGCGTTGCCGCGGATGCACGCTTCGTTGGCGGCGGCGTCCAGTTTCAGGCCCAGGAAGCCCAGCTGGTTGATCACTTCGGCGCGCAGGAAGGAGGAGTTCTCGCCGATGCCGCCGGTGAACACCACGGCGTCCAGGCGGCCCGCGCCCACGCTCATCGAGGCCACATACTTGGCCAGGCGGTAAGCGAACACTTCCAGCGCGCGCTTGGCGCCTTCGTGGCCCTTGGCGGCGGCTTCTTCCAGTTCGCGGCAGTCGTTGGACAGCTCGGACAGGCCCAACAGGCCGGATTCCTTGTTCAGCATATTGGTGATGGACGTGATGTCCATGCCGCGCTCGGTGGCCAGGTAGCCGAACACGCTGGGGTCGATGTCGCCGGAGCGGGTGCCCATCACCAGGCCTTCCAGCGGGGTCAGGCCCATCGAGGTGTCGGCGCACTTGCCGTTGCGGATGGCGGAGATGGACGCGCCGTTGCCCAGGTGGGCGATCACCAGGCTGGTTTCATCGGCCGGCTTGCCCAGCATCTTGGCGGCTTCTTCGGCCACGAAGCGGTAGCTGGTCCCGTGCATGCCATAGCGGCGCAGGCTGTTTTCGCGGTACAGCTTCATCGGCACCGCGTACAGATACGCCTTCTCCGGCATGGTCTGGTGGAAGGAGGTGTCGAACACGGCCACTTGCGGCAGGCTCGGGAATTCCTTGATAGCAGTGCGGATGCCCAGGATGTGCGCCGGGTTGTGCAGCGGCGCCAGCTTGATGCAGCGCTCGATTTCGTTGATGGCGTTTTCGTCCAGCAGCGCCGATTGCTTGAAGTGTTCGCCGCCGTGCACCACGCGGTGGCCGATGGCCTTCACGCTGTCCAGCAGCGACACCTGCTGCAGCTTCTCGATGATGGCGTGCATGGCCGCGGCGTGGTCCGGGGCCGACAGCAGGGCGGTCTGCTTGCCGCCGTCGTGCTTGAAGGTGATGCAGGCGTCGGCCAGGCCCAGCTTCTCGGCCAGGCCGGTCATGACCGCTTCATGGCTGGCGCTGTCGATCAGCGCGAATTTCAGGGAGGAACTGCCGCAATTGATGACGAGGATGCTGGAATTCATAGCTTTGAACATGTAATTTGAAAAAAAAGGATGAAATCGGTGAAATAATCCACTGCGATGCGCTTGCAGCCAATTTGCTGCCGGAGCGGAGGCGGCGGCCGGTGGGCCGCGCGGCCGGTTTCCTTACCGTGTGGTAGCGCATGGCGGGCGGTTTAGCCAGCCTGTTGTTGCGCCCGGGCATCCCGGGGCGTATCGATCCATCCGCTTCGCCATATCAAGGCCTTAGCCGGGCCATGGGGCGGGCCGATGAGCGGTCCGGCCTGGTCAAGGCGAAAATCAGACAGTCGATGTGGCAACAAAGTCGAGCCTAGTATATCACTATAAATTAACGGCTTCTAATGTTGCGGCGCACTAAACTTGGCAAGTCTTTGATTTTAATTAACTGCCATGCAGATTGTTTGCCATTGGCAGGGGGTAGGGGCATATCCCTCGACAAGTTCGTGTCTGAACAGAATTGTCACAAAGAATTAACGCTTGCCCCGGGGGAGGGGGGAGGGCATAATTCCGCCCTCGTAAGACAGGGTTCACCCTTGTTTTGATTGATTGTTTTTGATAGTCCCGCAAACTCGTCCCGAGCGAGATTCGGCTGGTCTTATATCTTCTTCCACGGAGGTGTGGGAATAATGTCTGATCTGGCTTCTGCTCAACTGCTTCAAGCATCCGCAGCCCAGCTACCCATTTATACCTATTTCGATCCCGCGTTCTACGCCAAGGAGCAGGAGCTGCTGTTCGCAGACGCTCCGCAGTACTATGGCCATGAGCTGATGGCGCCCAATCCCGGCGACTATCACACGCTGGAGTGGCTGGGCCACGGCAAGATGCTCAAGAACGTGGACAGCGAGATCAAGCTGATCTCCAACGTCTGCCGCCATCGCCAGGCCGTCATCTACAAAGGCCGCGGCAATGGCAATCACATCGTCTGCAATCTGCACGGCTGGACCTACGACGCCGGCGGCAAGCTGGTGGGCGCGCCGCATTTTCCGGAAACGCCATGCCTGAACCTGAGCCAGACCAAGCTGGCACGCTGGAACGGCCTGCTGTTCGACGCGCGCCGCAATGTGGCGGCCGATCTGGAGATGCTGGGCGTCGCCAAGCACATGACCTTCGACGGCTATGCCTTCCACTCGACGCACAGCGCCGATTACGATTTCAACTGGAAGACCTTCATCGAGGTGTATTCGGAGGACTACCACGTTGATCCCTTCCATCCTGGCCTCGGCAATTTCGTCGATTGCGGCGACCTGAAATGGGAGTGGGGCGACAGCTACCACGTGCAGACCGTGGGCGTGAAGAACCGCCTGGCGCGCGCCGGATCCAGGGTGTACGGCAAGTGGCACGAGGAAGTGCGCCGCCGCTACGAGGAGCAGCAGCCCGAGTTCGGCGCCATCTGGCTGACCTACTACCCCAATATCATGGTGGAGTGGTATCCGCACGTGCTGGTGGTCAGCGTGGTGATTCCGCGCGGTCCGGAGAAGTGCACGGTGATCACCGAGTTCTACTACCCGGAAGACGTGGTGTGGTTCGAGCCGGAGTTCATCGAGGCCGAGCAGGCCGCCTACTTCGAAACCGCCAAGGAAGACGACGAGATCTGCATCCGCATGCACGAAGGCCGCAAGGCGCTGTGGATGGCAGGCGTCAACGAGGTGGGCCCGTACCAGTCCCCGACCGAGGAAGGCATGCAGCACTTCCATGAGTATTATCGACGCCTGATGGGTTCGGCATTGGCTGGCTGAATAGGCAAGTTAAATGCCATAATGCAGGGGCGCGGGATATTCCGCGCCTTTTTTTATCCTCCCATCGGCCAAGATCATGTCCGCAATTTTCCGCATGCTGGTGCTGGGCGCGCTGCTGGCCAGTCCGCTCGCGCTGGCGGCCACTTACGCCGATCCGGTCAGCAAGGCGCGCTTCACGCTGCCGCCTGGCTGGAAGGTGCGCGCCAGCGTCGTCGATCGCGTCAGGGTGTTGAAGGTGATCCCGCCTAAAGCTGACCAGCGCGAGCGCGCCGCGATCGAAGTACAGATCGGCGTGCGCAAGCCGGGACGAAGCGATACGCTGCCGAGATTGGCGGCGATGTTCCGCCAGGAGGACGGCGACCGCGAGGCGGCCAACTTCGTCCGCGTCAATCAGAAGACGGGGCGTTTGGTCACCGAGTACCGCGACGGCCGCTTCGTGTCCAACCGCTTGTGGATCGTGCGCCATAATCTGCATGTGATCCAGTTGGTGGACAAGAACCGGCTGCTGGAGGCGCGCTGCACCGCCAACGCGTCGGAATTCAAGACTTACCGCCGGCAGATGGAGTCCATTTGTCTGAGCGTGGCTTTGGCTAAGAAATAAGAGTATGCAATCGCGGCCCGCGGGCCGAGCGGCAGGGAAGGCAAGAAAGTGCTTGTGCATGGCAGGTTGGCGGGTTTCCGCCTGGGTTCCGGCTGGATGGTGGTGGCTGCGGTGTTTTTCGCCCTGATGGGCTTGTTCGTCAAACTGGGCGCCGAGCATTTCTCATCGACGGAGCTGGTGTTCTGGCGCACCCTGATCGGCGTGCTGACGCTGGGCGGCGCGGCCTTGTGGCGACGGGAACGCTTCGCCACGCCCTTGTTGCGCTATCACCTGCAGCGCGGCGTGATCGGCTACACCTCGCTGCTGATGTCGTTTTACGCCATTGCCCACCTGCCGTTGGCGACGGCGTCGACGTTGACCTACACCTCGCCGATGTTTCTGGCCTTGCTGTCCGTCGCTCTGTTGCGCGAGCGGCTGCCGGCGCAGGCGCTGGGCGGGCTGGCGCTAGGCTTCGTCGGTGTGGTGTTGCTGCTGAAGCCGACCTTGTCCGGCGATGTCTGGTTCGCGGGCCTGCTGGGGCTGGCTTCCGGTTTTCTGGCCGGCTGGTCTTACCTGCATGTGCGGGAGCTGGGGCGGCAGGGCGAGGCCGAATGGCGGGTGGTGTTCTATTTCGCCTTGATTTCCACCGTCGGCGGCCTGCTGCTGATGTGTTTCGAGCGTTGGCATCCGGTGACGCTGGACAATGTGGGCTTGCTGCTGGGCGTCGGCGCGACTGCCACGCTGGCGCAACTGGCGATGACCCGCGCTTATAAGGTGGGGCGCAAGCTGACCGCAGCCAATCTGTCCTACCTGACCGTGGTGTTTTCCTGCCTGTTGGGCGCTTTGGTGTGGGGAGATGCGTTGACAGTGGATTCGCTGCTGGCGATGGGTTTGATCGTGGTCAGCGGCATGTTGGCTGGACGGCGCTAGAATACAGTCAAAGCGCTTGCGACAATCAAACAGAAGTGGAGAAGCGAATGATCTCGATCCGTGAGCAGGATTATGGCCTGGATGTGGCTTTGTTCAACGAATTCACGCTGGCCGATTTTCAGTTGCTGGAGCAGGCGCTGCTGAAGCGGCTGGAGGAGCGCGACAAGCCGGACATGTTGCTGGACCTGACCGAACTGAAAGACTTCACGCTGGACATGGCGATGGAGGAGGTGCGCTTCATGCGCGCGCATGAGGAAAAGCTGGGCCGCGTGGCCATCGTTGTCGGCGACGTATGGATACGCCTGGCCACCCACATCGCCGGCCTGCTGTCCCATACTCATGTCCAGTATTTCGACCTGATAGAAGAAGCGCAAGCCTGGCTGGCGCGTCCGGTCGCGGCTTGATTTTGCGGCGGATGGAGGTACAGTAACGGTTTTTGTTCGACGCGAAAGAATAAAAGCCGATGCTGAAAAGCCTTTCCAGCCGCCTGGCGGCTGAGCTTGCCGTCCGCGAATCCCAGGTGGCGGCGACCATCGAGTTGATCGATGGCGGCGCCACCGTTCCCTTCATCGCCCGTTACCGCAAGGAAGTCACCGGCGGTTTGGACGATACCCAGCTACGCACGCTGGCCGAACGCCTGGTCTACCTGCGCGAGATGGACGACCGCCGCGACAGCATCCTCAAGAGCATCGCCGAGCAGGGCAAGCTCACCCCGGAACTGGAAGCGGCCCTCTACGCCAGCGACAACAAGACCACGCTGGAAGATCTTTACCTCCCCTACAAACCCAAGCGCCGCACCAAGGCGCAGATCGCCCGCGAGGCCGGCCTGGAGCCGCTGGCTGACAGCCTGCTGGCCGATCCGTCACAAGACCCGAACGTGCTGGCCGAAACCTATGTCAATGCCGAAGCCGGCGTCGCCGACGCCAAGGCGGCATTGGACGGCGCGCGCGCCATCCTGATCGAGCGCTTCGCCGAAGACGCCGAGTTGCTGGGCCAGCTGCGCGAAAAGCTGTGGAACGAGGGCGAGCTGGCCGCCGCCGTGGTGGCGGGCAAGGAAAACGAAGGCGCCAAGTTCTCCGACTACTTCGATCACCGCGAGCATATCAAGGCGATGCCCTCGCACCGCGCATTGGCGCTCTTGCGCGGCCGCAACGAGGGTGTGCTGAGCGTCGCGCTGAAATATCAGCCGGACGAGACGCCGATTACCGAGCGCTCGGCCTATGAGCAACTGATCGCCGCCCGCTTCGGCGTCAAGGATGCCGGCCGCGCCGCCGACAAGTGGCTGCTGGACGGCGTGCGCCTGTGCTGGCGCGCCAAGATCTTCCTGTCGCTGGAGCTGGAGCTGGTGTCGCGCTTGAAAGACGCCGCCGACGGCGAGGCGATCAAGGTGTTCGCCGCCAACCTGCACGATCTGCTGCTGGCCGCGCCGGCCGGCCGCCGCGCGACGCTGGGCCTGGACCCGGGCCTGCGCACCGGCTGCAAGGTGGCTGTGGTCGACGATACCGGCAAGGTGCTGGACACCACCGCCATCTACCCGCACGAGCCGCGCCGCGAATGGGACAAATCCATCGCCATCCTCGGCGCGCTGTGCGTGCGCCACAAGGTGGACCTGATTTCCATCGGCAACGGCACCGCCAGCCGCGAAACCGACAAGCTGGCCCAGGACCTGATCAAGGCTTTCCCGCAATTGGGCATGACCAAGATCGTGGTGTCGGAAGCCGGCGCCTCGGTGTATTCGGCGTCCGAGCTGGCGGCCAAGGAATTCCCCGATATGGACGTTAGCCTGCGCGGCGCGGTGTCCATCGCCCGTCGGCTGCAAGATCCGCTGGCCGAGCTGGTGAAGATCGATCCCAAGTCCATCGGCGTCGGCCAGTACCAGCATGACGTAAACCAGAGCCAACTGGCGCGCGCGCTGGACGGCGTGGTGGAGGATTGCGTGAATGCGGTCGGTGTCGACGTCAATACCGCATCGGTGCCGCTGCTGACCCGCATCTCCGGCCTCAATGTCACGCTGGCGTCAAATATCGTCTCCTATCGCGACCAGAACGGCGCTTTCCGCACCCGCAAGGAACTGCTGAAAGTGCCGCGTCTGGGCGACAAGACTTTCGAGCAGGCGGCCGGCTTCCTGCGCATCGCCGGCGGCGACAACCCGCTGGATGCGTCGTCGGTGCACCCGGAAGCGTATCCGGTGGTGGAGAAGATCGTGGCCAGGGCTGGTCGCGACGTGAAGACCCTGATCGGCGATTCTTCTTTCCTTAAGTCGGTGCGCGCCACCGATTACACCGACGAGCGCTTCGGCCTGCCGACGGTGATGGATATCTTGAAAGAGCTGGACAAGCCGGGCCGCGACCCGCGGCCGGAATTCAAGACTGCCACCTTCCAGGATGGTGTCGAGGACATCAAGCATCTGCAGCCGGGCATGGTGCTGGAAGGGGTGGTCACCAATGTGGCCAACTTCGGCGCCTTCGTCGACATCGGCGTGCATCAGGATGGCCTGGTCCACATTTCGGCGCTGTCCAACAAGTTCATCGATGATCCGCGCAAAGTGGTCAAGGCCGGCGACGTGGTCAAGGTGAAAGTGCTGGAGGTGGACGTGGCGCGCAAGCGCATTGCGCTGACGATGCGCCTGGACGACGAGATCGGTTCCGGCAATAGCCGCGGCAGCCGCAACGACAGCCGCTCCGACAACCGTCCGCGCCAGCCGCGTGGGCAGCAATCGGCGCCGCAGGGCGATACCGCGATGGCGGCCGCCTTCGCCAAGCTGCGCAAGGGCTGATTCACTATATAGATGTGTCTGGAACAGGCCGGCGGCAACGCCGGCCTGTTTGTTTTGCGGTGCTCCAGCGCGGCGGAGGCGGACAGGCATGCGCTTTTTTGCGGGCAG
>NZ_JAJOHV010000105.1 GCF_021129175.1 Chromobacterium piscinae
CGCCCAGGCGGCCGCGTGGCCGCGCCGCGCCAGCGAGCGGGTCAGCACCATAGCGAAGGCTTCGTCGTCGTCTATCAGCAGGAAATCGCTCACGCTCCCTCCTCCAACGGCAGTTCGATGCGGGCGTGCACGCCGCCCTCGGCGCGGTTGTCCAGGCGCAGCGTGCCGCCCAGCCGGGCCAGCGTGGCGTGGCTGAGCATCATGCCCAGCCCCAGGCCGGCCGGTTTGGACGAATCCAGCGGCGCCAGCCCTGCGCGCGCCAGCTGCGCCTCGCTCAAACAGCCCTGGCGGTTGACGATGTCCAGCCGCAGCCGGCCGCCGCTCAGGCTAGCCGACACCGCCACCTCGCCGCCGCCGGCCTCGGCCGCGTTGTTCACCAGATTGAACAGCGCCGGCCAGAACGCGGCGTCCAGACTCACCAGCGGATCGTCGCCGTCCGGCGTCCGCCACTCCAGCCTCACATCCGGCCGCAGGCTGCGCCAGCCTTCCAGCCGCTCGGCCAGCGACGCGAACAGCGGCTGCGGCCCCCCGCGGGATTCGGAGCCGTGCTTGAGGCGGGACAGCGTCGCGCGGCAGCTGGCCAGTTGCGCGCGCATCAGTTCCAGATCCTGGCGCAGCGCCTCGTCGCCCTGCCGCTCGCTGAGCAGCTCGTCCACCAATAGCGTCATCGTGTTCAGCGGCGTGGACAGCGAATGGGCGGCGCCGGCCGCCTGCATGCCCACCGCCAGCAGCTGCTCGTCGCGCAGCTGGGTTTCGCGCGCCTGCGCCAGGGCGTCGCCCTGATGGCGCAGCTGGCGGGCCAGCCAGGAAACGAAACCGGCGATCAGCAGCGCCGACAACGCGAAGGAAATCCACATGCCGGACAGGTGCAGATTGAAGGCGTAGGCGGCGTTGCCGCCGTTCAGCGGCCAGTCCAGATGCCACTCGAACAGCAGGCCGTACGCCGCCACGCTGAGCGCCGCCAGCAGCCAGGCGAACCAGCCCGGCGACAGCAGCGCGGCGAACAGCACCGGCGGCAGATACAGCGAAGCCAGCGGATTGGCCGCGCCGCCGCTGAAAGCCAGCAGCTCGGTCAGCACCAGCACGTCGAACAGCAGGCCCAGCCGCAGCGCCAGCTCTGCCGGCAGTCCCCAGGCAGGCAGGCGCGGCAGCAGCAGATTGACCAGCGCCAGCGTGCCCAGCGCCTGGCCGACCAGCAGCCACGGCAGTTCCACCCGCTCCAGCGCGCAACCAGCCAGCATCGCCGCCGCCAGCCACAGCATCAGCCAGCGCAAGCGCCGCACCCGCGCGCCGGCCTGCGGAGCATCCCCCGCCAGCGCCGGCGCCAACATCGCATTCCTGTTCATGGAGGGCACTTTACCACCAAGCCGGCCGCGCGGCGGCTGCGACACTTTGCCGCATTGGTCGGCTCGGCGGCTTCCACTACCATCCCCGGTCAATAATTCCAACACAAACCTGTTCCGTGATGACAATCCGCTACCTGCTCCCCCTGCCGCTCGCGCTGGCCGTCGCCCACGCCTGCGCGGCGGAAACGCCCGCCTTCGTCGGCGAAGAAGTGCTGGTGACCGCCAGCCGCCTCGACCAGCCGCTGCAACTGTCGCTGGACCCGCGCGCGCCGCGCCAGCCGGCGCCGGCCGCCGACGGCGCCTCGCTGCTGAAAAACATTCCCGGCTTCAACGTCGCCCGCAAGGGCGGCAGCTCCGGCGATCCGCTGCTGCGCGGCCTGGGCGGCTCGCGGCTGGCCATCCTGGCCGACGGCGGCTTCGTGTTCGGCGGCTGCGGCGGCCGGATGGACCCGCCCACCGCCTACCTGTTCCCCGACGCCTACGACGTGGTGGAGGTGGTCAAGGGGCCGCAAAGCGTGAAGCTCGGCCCCGGCCTGGTGGCCGGCGGCGTCAACTTCGAACGCAAGACGCCCCGCTTCGACCAGCCGGGCGTCCGCTTCAACGGCAGCCTGCTGGGCGGCAGCGGCGACCGCAACGACGCCTACGCCGACTTCGCCGCCGGCTCGCGATACGGCTACGCGCGCATCCTGGCCAGCCGCAACCACGGCGGCGACTATCGCGATGGCGACGGCCGTCCGGTCCACTCGGCGTTCGACCGCGACAGCCAGACCGCCATCGTCGGCCTGACGCCGGGCCGCGACACCACGCTGGAAGTCTCGGCCGACCGCAGCCGCGGCCAGGCCGCCTACGCCGACCGGATGATGGACGGCAGCAAGTTCGACCGCGACGCCTGGGGCGTCAAGCTGGAGCAGCGCCGTCTGGCCGGCTGGCTGGACGCGGTGCGCCTGCAACTGAACCACAGCTATGTCGACCACGTGATGGACAACTTCTCGCTGCGCCCGGCTCCCAAGATGAAAATGCTGGGCAATCCCGACCGCGAAGCCGATACCGGACGCCTGAGCGCCGACCTGGCCTTCGGCGACTGGGAAGTCACCACCGGCGTCGACTGGCTGCGCGACCGCCACAGCAAACGCTTCGACGTCGATTACCAGCAACAGCCGCGCCTGCCGGACATCAGCTTCGACAATCAGGGCCTGTACGCCGAAGCGTCCACCCCCCTTGGCGCGCAGGGCAGGCTGATCTCCGGCCTGCGCCGCGACGCCACCCTCGCAGTGCTGGAGGCCGCGTCCAACAAGGGCATCCGCGCGGAGAACCGCTACCACATGGACTCCGGCTTCGTCCGCTACGAACTCAAGACCGGCGGCTGGACCCATTACGTCGGCCTGGGCCAGGCGCAGCGCGCGCCCGACTACTGGGAGCTGAACCGCAACGGCAGGCTGGGCAAGGAAAGCAATCTGCAGCTGGACGCCGGCCTGCTGTACCAGGACGACAAGGTGCAAGGCTCGCTGTCCGCCTATCTGAGCCGCGTCGGCGACTTCATCCTGGTCGACAACAACAGCCCGCAGAAGGCGCGCAACGTCGACGCCCGCCGCTACGGCCTGGAAAGCGAGGCGCGCTGGCGCTTCGCGCCGCAATGGACGCTGTCCGGCAGCGTGGCCTGGGCATGGGCGGCCAATCTGGATGACGGCCGGCCGCTGGCGCAGACCCCGCCGCTGGAGGGCAAGCTGGGCCTGAAATGGGACAACGGCCGCTACGGCGCCGGCGCCGCCTTGCGCGCGGCGCAGCGCCAGGACCGCGTCGCGCCCGGCCAGGGCAATATCGTCGGCCAGGACATCGGCACGGCACCCGGCTTCGCCACGCTGTCGCTGGACGCGGGCTGGAAGATCAGCAAGCGCTTCAAGCTGCTAGCCGGCATCGACAATGTGTTCAACCGCGCCTACGCCGAAAGCGTCAGCAGGGGCGGCGATATGGTGGCCGGCTACACCCGGACCACCCGCGTCAACGAGCCCGGCCGCACGCTGTGGACCAAGCTGCAGGTCGAGCTGTAAATATCCGCCCGTCCTCTCGTCTCGGGGCTTCCAGTCTGCTAGGCTGGAAGCCTTTTTCACGATGGCGGCGGCATGAAGATTCCCTATTTCAAGATCCTGGCCTGCGGTCTGACGCTGTTCATCCTGCTCGGGCCACTGGTGGCGCTGTTGGCCAGCGGCGTGGTGCCGATGATGGCCTACCTGATGGGCGCGGTGCCGGCGCTGGTCTTCGGCCTGCTGCTGTGCCTGCTGCGCATCGCGATGGCCGGCGCGGTGGAGCGCTGGCAACGGCAATGGCCGGCCTGGCTGCTCGCCGTCGTCGCCTTCGCCCCCGGCGCGGTCAGCGGCAGCACGATCACGCTGCTGTACGCCCGCATCGCCGAGCCCTTGCTGTACAACGACTCGATGACCCTGTACCTGGGCGCGATGGCCGGCGGCGTGTGCAACGCGCTGTTCTGGCGCATCCGTTTCAGCGCGCCCGCCAACCCGCCCCATTGATAGCGAGAAGCCCATGCCCCATTGCGTGATCGAATGCTCGGCCGAGATCGCCGGCCATCCGGATATCGACCGACTGCTGCGTGCCGTCCACGAAGCCGCCGACGCCAGTGGCCTGTTTCAAAGCGCCGACATCAAGGTCAGGCTGCAGTCCTACGATGATTTCCTGGTAGGCGGCCGCGACCAGGATTTTGTCCACATCGCTTGCCACATCCTGGCCGGCCGCGACGACGACCAAAAGGGTCAGTTGGCGGACCGGCTGGTTCGCGCGGTCTGCGAACGGCTGCCCGGCGTGCAATCCGTCAGCTGCGAGGTTCGAGACATGGCGCCCGCCGCCTACAGCCGCCGCGACAAGCTGCGGGCTCTCGGCTGAGCAAAAAAAAGCCCGCCGGGTCATGGCGGGCTTGCAACCTTTGTCTGCCGGACGCCTGTCGCGCCCAGCCTTCACAGCATACCTCGGCGCGGCGCGCCCCGCCTGCGGCGGATTGTCGCAGTCAGGCCCGCTCCAGCCTCGCCTCCAGCCCGCCATCCGGCCGGTTCTTCAATGCCAGCCGCAAACCATGCAACTCCGCGATGCGCTCGACGATGGACAGGCCCAGGCCGCTGCCCGGCTGCTCCTGGCCGGGCGGGCGGAAAAAGCGCTCGCGCACCCGCTCCAGCCATTCCGGCGCGATGCCCGGCCCGCGGTCCAGCACGCTGACCGCATCCTCCTCCAGCCTCAGTTCCACCACACCGTCGGCCGGGCCATAGCGGCAGGCGTTTTCCAGCAGATTGCGCAGCATCAGCCCCACCAGGGTCGGGTCGCCGGACAGCGGCAGCGCCTGCTCCGGCGGGCAGCGCCAGTCCAACCGCCATTCCACCCCGTCGGCAGTCGCCGCCAACTCCGCCATCAGGCCCTCGGCCAGCCGTCCCCACACCACCGCCTCGCGCTGCCTCGGGCTTTGCAACGGGTCCAGCCGCGACAAGGCCAGCAGCTGCTCCACCAGACGGCCGGCGCGTTCGATGCCAAGCTGCAACTGCGACAGCGCATGGCGGCGGCCGCCCTCGTCCGGCGTCAGCGCCAGTACTTCGGCCTGCACCCGCAGCGCCGCCAGCGGGGTGCGCAGCTCGTGGGCGGCGTCGGCGGTGAAGCGCCGCTCGTGCTCCAGCATTGTCCCGATGCGGACGAACAGCGCGTTCAGCGCCCGCACCAGCGGCCGCACCTCCTGCGGCACCTCGTCCGGCACCGGGCTGTTATCGTCCGGCGCGCGCGCGGCAATCGCGCCGGCCAGTCGGCGGAACGGGGCCAGCTCGCGGCGCAGCCCGAGCAGGATGGCCAGCAGCATCAACGGCAGCCCTATCATCCAGGGCAGCAGCTGGGCCTTGACCACGCTCCACACCATCTCCTGCCGCAGCCCCAGTTTCTGCCCGACCGCCACCATGCGCGAGCCATCCGGCGCCGGCAGATAGAGCAGACGCCAGTCGTGATGATGGTCATGGCCGATGAAGTCGTGGAAACCGCGCCGCGTCGGCTCGTAGTCGAAACGGCGGCCGCGGCCGTCGCACAGCACCTGCCGCCCCTGCGCGTCCCAGATCGCCAGCCCCATGTCGTCGTTGTCCATCCGCCCCTTGTCGGCCCCGGCCAGCAGATGCTTGAGCTTGGGCGGATCATCCGGTCGCATGCCGTGCACGTCTATCGCCAGCAACTGGCGGGCGAACTGCGCCATCTGGGTGTCGAACAGCTCATCCACCTCGCGCTGGGCCAGCCACACCGCGGCCGCCGACGCCGCCAACCAGGTGGCAGGCACGATCAGCAGCAACACCAGCATCAGCCGGGCCTGCAGGCTGCGCAGCCGCGTCAAGCCGGCTCTCCCAGCGTGTAGCCTATGCCGCGCAAGGTGCGGATGAAGCCCGCGCCCAGCTTCTTGCGCAAATGGTGGACATACACTTCCAGCGCGTTGCTTTCCAATTCCTGCCCCCAGCCATACAGTTTTTCCTCGATCAGCTCGCGCGGCAGCACCCGTCCCTTGCTGCTGAGCAGCAGCTCCAGCAAGGCCAGCTCGCGCGCGGTCAGCTCCAGCGGCGCGCCGTCCAGCGTCGCCGTCCGCGCCACCGGGTCCAGGCTGAGCCTGCCGTGGCTGAGCAGCGGGCCGCACTGCCCATGGCGGCGGCGGGTCAGGGCGCGCAGCCGCGCGGCCACCTCGGCCAGCGCGAATGGTTTGGCCAGGTAGTCGTCGGCGCCGGC
>NZ_JAJOHV010000106.1 GCF_021129175.1 Chromobacterium piscinae
GCTTCGCGCGCCGCGATCGCCGACGGCCAGCCCTTGCGCCGCCGCCAACTGCAGGCGCCGCTGCTGGTCAAGCGCGGCGCCGAAGCCCGCATCGTCGCCCGCCAGGACGGCGTCGAAGTCAATGCCGCCGGCGAGGCGCTGGACAATGGCCATCAGGGCGAAACGATACGCGTGCGCAATCTTTCCAGCGGCAAGGTGATCCGCGGCCGCGTCGGCCCCGGCGGCGAAATCGAACCGCTGGATTGAGCGCCGCGGATGGCGGTGGTGTATATCTCGATCAGGCATCCCGCCTCAAGGAGAACGCCATGAAGAAAGCGCTGACCGCCATCCTCGCCCTGCTGCCGTCGCTGGCGCTGGCCGCCCCCGCCGCCTCCGCGCCGCATGGCCGCGACCCGGCCCGCTTCGGCGAGATGAAAGCCAAGCAGCTGCAAATGCTGTCTCAGCACATCCAGGTGCTGCAATCCGCCCAGCGCTGCGTGCAGGCGGCGCAAACGCCGCAGGCGCTCCAAAGCTGCCGCGAAGCGCTGCGCCAACAGGTCGAGGCGATGCGGCCAGGCCATTAAGCTATCCGCCCCCCGATTTTCGCATCCCCCACCCTGGCTGGCGGCAAACCGCCGCTCATCCCACTCCGCCGCGCCGGCCAGGCCTCAGGCCACCCGCAAGCCTCAAACCGCCTGCCGTTCGAGGGCCGCGGAATCCGCGCGCAATATCCCGCCAAGGGAATTAACTAAGCGGAAACTTTCATTTCACATATCCGCTTCGCATCGATACATTCTGCATATCAGCTAATTATGTATTTTGTATCCACCATGCAAAGCATCAAACACTTCCCCTCAGCGCGGCTCATCCGCTGTCGCAGCCTGTCCGGCTAATCCTTCCCGGACAGGCGCACCGCTTCCTCCCATAACAAAGAAAGTTTCGTGATGATCAAACACACCCTGCTGCTGGCCGGGCTGGGCGCCGCTTTGCCTTTTTCCGCCCACGCCGCCGATGCCGGCGACAATTCGCTGGAGCGCGTCACCGTCACCGGCTCCAACCTGCGCGCCAGCTCCAAAGCCAAGACCAATCCGGTGCAAATCGTCAGCGCCGCCGACATCGAGCGCAGCGGCAAGACCAGCCTGCCCGACGTATTGCGCTCGCTGGCCGTCAACAGCGGCAACAGCTTCAACGAGCAGTACACCGGCAGCTTCTCGGCCGGCACCGCCGGCGTTTCGCTGCGCGGCCTGGGGCAGCGCAACACGCTGGTGCTGGTCAACGGCAAGCGCGTGTCCAACTACGCCACCGCCCAGGACCTGCAGGAAACCTTCGTCGACTTGAACTCGCTGCCGCTGAAAGCGGTGAAGCGCATCGAAATCCTGAAGGACGGCGCATCGGCCATTTACGGCTCGGACGCCATCGCCGGCGTGGTCAACATCATCCTCTACCCGTCTTACCAGGGCCTGGAGCTGGGCGCCGACATCGGCCGCGACACCAGCACCGGCCAGGACGAGCGCCGCGTGAACCTGCTGGCCGGCAAAGGCGATCTGGACAAGGACGGCTACAACGTCTGGTTCTCCTTCGACGCCCAGAAGCGCGACCGGCTCGACCAAAGCGGGGTGGACTGGCTGAAGGACAACGATTTCCGCGGCCAGCCAGGCGGCAAGCTGGTGCGCACGCCGACCAACTACTACAACGGCAACCCGACCCAGCGCTTCCCCACGGCGAACGGGCCGTTGCAGGACCTGGACTACGGAGCGGTCAACCCCGGCAAGAGCGGCCGCATCTGGGCTTACAATCCGGCGCAATACACCACGCTGATTCCAGGCATAGAGCGCTATCACGCCGCGCTGCACGGCAGCTACCGGTTGAATGCCGCCACCGAGGCCTACGCCGAATTCCTGTACGGCGCCAATCACAGCACGCAGATCTTCGGGCCGCCGCTGTCCATCTCCGGCAGCCTGCGCGCCTGGGACGCGGCCTCGCAATCGCTGACGTCGATCAGCAATGTGCTGCCGGCCGGCAATCCTTCCAACCCGAACATCGCGCCGACGCCGATCACCGCCAACCTGTTCGATCTGGGTCAACGAAACAAGACCGACAGCGTGTCGTTCCGCCGCCTGCTGCTGGGCGTCAAAGGCAGCGGCGACGCCTGGGACTGGGACGTGTCCGGCCTGTACTCCGACAGCCGGCTGCGCGAATACGCGTATAACTTCGTCAACCGCTACGCCTACGAGCGGCTGCTCGCCAACGGCGGCTACAGCTTCATCGACCCCTCGCGCAACAGCGAGGCGGCGCGCGACAGCCTGCGCATCAGCACCATGCGCCCTGCCTGGTACCGCGTCGCCAGCCTGGACGCCACCGCCAGCACCGAACTGGCGCAGCTGCCGGCAGGCCCGGTGGGCTTCGCCGCCGGCTACCAGCTGCGGCGCGAGATGATGAACGCCGGCACCTCGGCGGAAGTGGCCAGCGGCACCGAGCTGCGCCCGGCGCTGGACCTGATCCGCGGCGGCCGCACCATCCAGGCGGCTTACGGCGAATTCAACGTGCCGCTGCACAAGACCCTCAGCCTCAACGCGGCCGCCCGCGCCGACCACTACAGCGACTTCGGCAACGCCTTCTCGCCCAAGCTGGGCCTGCGCTACCAGCCGCTGCAAAGCCTGACCCTGCGCGGCTCGGTGTCGCGCGGCTTCCGCGCGCCGTCGCTGCCGGAAATCACCAGCAGCACCGCGGTCAGCTACAGCGCGGCGCAAGACCCGTACGATCCGCTTACGCCCGGCCAGAACGTCGCCTTCACCCACCTGATCACGGCGGATCCGAACATCAAGCCGGAACGATCCACCAACGCCAACCTGGGACTGGTGCTCGCGCCCAGCGCCGACACCAGCGTCAGTCTGGATTACTACCGCATCCGGCAACGCGACGTGATCGGCCTGGAGGACGTCGGCAACATCATCCGCAACCCCGGCGCCAATCCCGGCGCCATCGTCCGCGACGCCCAAGGCCGGCTGCAAACCATCACCCAGCAATTCACCAATCTGGGCGACCGCGAGACCTCGGGCTTCGACATCGAGCTGCGCCAGGGCTGGAAACTGCCCGGCGGCAAACTGACCCTGGCCGCGCAATGGAGCCGGCTGCTGTCGTTCCGCCAGCCGCTGCAGCAGGGCGGCGACATGCAGGAAGGCGCGGGCAGCAATCTGCTGGGCGCGCTGCCGCGCTGGAAAGGCCAAACTTCCGCCAGCTGGGATGCCGGCACTTGGTCGTCCACCCTCACCTGGTTCCATACCGATGGCTATGCCCAGACCGGCAGCGACACCACCCAGCAGCGGGTGGACGGCCTGGACACCCTCAACCTGAGCGCCAGCTACGCCGGCATCAAGCGCACCACGCTGACCGCCGCCGTGCAGAACCTGACCAATCGCCGGCCGCCCTGGGACTCCAACGCCAGCCACTATTACGACGCCACCCAGTACGACCCCGGCGGCCGCGCCTTCACTCTGGGCGTGCGCTACAAGCTGGACTGAACCTCAAGCCACCGGCATGACGGCGCTCGCCAAGCGGGCGCCGTTTTTATTGCCGCGGCATCATCAAAGATCAGTAAATCTACCTATTCTGTATTAATCTGCACTAGACAGTACCCATAAGACCGCCCGCCCGAGGACGGCTTGAACACGCTACTCGCCCTAGTTTTGATTGAAGGAATGCAGGAATGGTCTTTTTCACCCGATCTCTCACCCGACAGCTTGAAACCACCCAGCACAGTCTGGCGCAAGTCCACAGCAGGCTGGCCGCCATCGAGCGCTCAATGGCGGTGATCGAATTTTCCGCCAATGGCGACATTGTTCAGGCCAACGACAACTTTTTGAACGCGATGGGCTACCGCGCCGACGAGATCGTCGGCCGCAACCACCGCATGTTTTGCCCGCCCAGCTTCGCGAACGGCGCGGACTACCGGGAGTTCTGGCAGAAGCTAGGCCGCGGGGAGTTCCAATCCGGCCACTTTCTCAGATTGCGCAAGGACGGCGGCGAAATATGGCTGGAGGCCAATTACTCGCCCATCGTCGACGAGGCGGGCAAGGTGACCGGGGTGATCAAGGTGGCCACCGACATCACCGCCCAGGTGCAGGCGGAGCAGGACAGCAAGGCGCTGCGCCAGGCGATAGACCACTCCATGGCGCGGATCGAGTTCGATCTGGACGGCAACATCCTGGACGCCAATGACAATTTCCTGAAAGTATTCGGCTACCCGCGCGCCGAAGTGCTCGGCAAGCAGCACCGCATGCTGTGCGAGGCCAGCTACGCGCAAAGCCCTGAGTACGGCCAGCTGTGGCAGCAACTGCGGCAGGGACGCTTTCTGGAAGGGCAGTTCCGCCGAGTGAACCGGAACGGCGACGTGATCTGGCTGCAGGCCACCTACAACCCGGTGCTGGACCCGAACGGCCGGCCGGTGCGAGTGGTGAAGTTCGCCAGCGACATCAGCGAGCAGATGATGAAGCTGCGGCAGCAGGCGGAAAACGCCCAATCGGCGGTGCACGCGTCGGAAAACACCGAGCAGCTGTCGATACAGGGCAGCTCGGTGCTGGAGCAAGCCACCACCGAGATCAACCGCGTGGCCGGCAGCGTGGAAACCTCGTCCGGCATCCTGTCCAAGCTGGGCGACAGCTCCGACCAGATCGGCAGCATCGTCAACACCATCAGCGACATCGCCGACCAGACCAATCTGCTAGCCTTGAACGCGGCGATCGAGGCGGCGCGCGCCGGCGAAATGGGCCGCGGCTTCGCGGTGGTGGCCGACGAAGTGCGGAAACTGGCCGAACGCACCAGCCAGTCCACCGGCGAGATATCCGGCATCGTCAAGAGCATCCAGGACGATTCCCGCTCGGCCATCGACGCGATGCGGCAGATGCAGGAGTTGGCCGGCAACAGCCTGCAGCTGGCCGATCAGGCGCGCAGCGCGATCCAGGAGATCCGCACCGGCGCCCGCGACGTGGTGCTGGTAGTGAAAGAAGTGTCGGAATTGCTGCAACAGAGCTGAAACGCCGAAGCGTCGAAAAAAACGGGCCGCGATCATGCGGCCCGTTTTTCATTCCATCCAGCTGCGCCGGAGGCGGATCGGCGTCAATAGCCCAGACCCAGCGCGGCGCGCACGTCGTTCATCGTCTCGCGCGCCACCCTCTCGGCGCGGGCATTGCCGTCGGCGAGGATTTCGGACACCAGCTTCGGATTGCTCAGGTATTTTTCCGCGCGCTCGAACATCGGCTGCTGCTCGCGCACCACGGCGTCGATCACCGGCTGCTTGCAGTCCAGGCAGCCAATGCCGGCGGTGGTACAGCCGGCCTTCACCCACTCTTTGGTCTCGCCGTCGCTGTACACCTCGTGCAGCTGCCACACCGGACACTTGGACGGCGTGCCCGGATCGGTGCGGCGCACGCGAGCCGGATCGGTCGGCATGCCGCGGATCTTCTTGCTCACCGTCTCCGGCGCTTCGCGCATGGTGATGGTGTTGCCGTAGGACTTGGACATCTTCTGGCCATCCAGGCCCGGCATCTTGGACGCGGCGGTCAGCTTGGCCTCGCACTCCGGCAGGATGATCTTGCCCTTGTTCTCCAGCCAGCCGTACAGGCGCTCGCGGTCGGCGGCGCCCAGATTCTGGCTGGCCGCCAGGATATCGCGCGCCTGCATCAGCGCTTCCACTTCGCCGTCCTGCAGATAGCGGTTGCGCAGCTGTTCGAACAGCTTGCCGGCCTTGCCGATTTTCTTCACCGCGGCCTTCGCCAACTCTTCGAAGTTGGGTTCGCGGCCGAACATGTGGTTGAAGCGGCGCGCCACTTCGCGCGTCAGCTCGATGTGCGGCACCTGGTCCTCGCCCACCGGCACCAGCCCGGCCTTGTACACCAGGATGTCGGCCGCCTGCAGCAACGGGTAGCCGAGGAAGCCGTAGGTGGTCAGATCCTTGTGGCTCAGCTTCTCCATCTGGTCCTTGTAGGTCGGCACCCGCTCCAGCCAGCCCAGCGGCGTCACCATCGACAGCGCCAGATGCAGTTCCGCGTGCTGCGGCACCTTGGACTGGACGAACACGGTGGACTTTTCCGGATCGACGCCGGAGGCCAGCCAGTCGATCACCATCTCATTGATGGACTTGCCGATGATGGACACATCGTCGAAGTTGGTGGTCAGCGCGTGCCAGTCGGCCACCATGAAGAAGCATTCGTGGCTGTGCTGCAGCTCCACCCAGTTCTTGATCACGCCGTGATAGTGGCCAAGGTGCAAGCTGCCGGTGGGGCGCATGCCGGAGAGAATGCGGTTGGCGGACATATTGTTATGCTCTCGGTTGCGCGGGAAATGAAAAGCCGCCGGCTCCATCCGGCGGCCAGGCCCGCTCAGGGTTCTAGAAAAACAATTGCAGCAGATGATACATCAAGACATACAGCGGCTGCAGGATGACGCCCAACAGGCCGCTGGCCACCAGGATGAGCAGCAGCCACATGCCCCAGGTCTCGGTCTGCGCGTAGCGCCAGGCGATGCCGGGCGGCAGCAGGCTGTAGACGATGCGGCCGCCGTCCAGCGGCAGAATGGGCAGCAGATTGAGCAGCATCAGCGAGATGTTGATGCTGATGCCCGCCTTGCTCATCAGCATCAGCGGATCGCGATAGGCGCCGTCCATGCCCAATGCCAGTTTCAGCAAGGCCACCCAGGCCAGCATCATCGCCAGATTGGCCAGCGGCCCGGCCGCCGCCACCCAGCGCATGTTCTGGCGCGGCTTGCGCAAGGCGTTGAAGTTGACCGGGACCGGCTTGGCCCAGCCGAACACGAAGCTGCCCAGCCAGATGGTCAACAGCGGCAGCAGCACCGTGCCTATCGGGTCGATGTGCTTGAAGGGATTCAGCGTCATCCGCCCCTGCAAATAGGCGGTGTCGTCGCCGAAACGGCGCGCGGCGTAAGCGTGCGCCGCTTCGTGCAAGGTGATGGCCAGCAATACCGGCAACGCATAAATCGTGACTTGCTGCACCAGCTGATTGGGGTCGAACATGTCCGTTCTCCGCGCTCCGCCACGCTATCAACATGACAGCCCCGCGCGGATTTGGCAAATCCGGCCGCAATCGCGCCGCTACAAAACCAGGCTCAAAATCAGCATGTTGACCAGTTTGAGCAGCGGCATCAGCAGACCGCCCAGCACGCCGGTGAACATCAGCAGCAGCAGGATCCAGAAGCTGTAAGGCTCCACCTTGGAAAACTGCCAGGCCGCGCGCGACGGCAGCAGCGACTGCAGGATGACGCCGCCCGGCAGCGGCGGCAGCGGAATCAGCGTGAAGATCATCAGCGCCACATTGACCTTGATGCCGATCAGCCCCATCCATTGCAGCGGCGCGCGGAAATAGTCCGGCGCGTAGGCGGAGGCGGCGATCGCGCCGGCCCACAACAGCGCCATGACCAGATTGGCCAGCGGGGTGACCACCGCCACCTTGGCCAGGGCGGTGCGCGGCTTGCGCATCGCGCCCGGATTCAGCTGCAGCGACTTGGGCCAGCCGATGATGAAGCCGCCCATCGCCACGCCTATCATCGGCAGCACGATGGAGCCGATGGGATCGATGTGGGCGAAGGGACTGAAGGTGCGCCGCCCGGTCATGTAGGCGGTGCGGTCGCCCAGGCGGTCGGCCATGAAGGCCTGGGCGCCGGCGGGCATGGTGATGGCGAACAGCACCGGCAATATCGACACCGCCAGCGTCTGGATCAAAGAGAGTTCCTGCATGATTTCCTAACAGACGAAAAATGAATCAAAAACCGAACGGCGCGAGCGCGCCCTTGCCCTCGCGAACCAGTTCCACGCCGTCGGTCATGTCGATCACGGTGGTCGGCTCGGTGCCGCACCAGCCGCCGTCGACGACGGCGTCCACCTGGTGCTCCAGCCGCTCGCGGATTTCATAAGGATCGGAAATCGGCGCGTCGTCGCCCGGCAGCATCAGGGTACAGGACAAGATGGGTCCGCCCAGCTCTTCCAACAAGGCCAGCGCCACCTTGTGATCGGGCACGCGCAGGCCGATGGTGGCCCGCTTCGGGTGCAGCGTGCGGCGCGGCACCTCCCGCGTGCCCTGCAGGATGAAGGTGTAGCTGCCCGGCGTGGCGCTCTTCAGCAGCCGGTACTGGCGGTTGTCCACCTTGGCGTAGTTGGCCAGCTCGGACAGATCGTGGCACACCAGCGTCATCATCCGCTGCTTCAGGTCCACGCCGCGGATGTCCAGGATCCGCTCCATCGCCTCCTTGTCGCCGAGCGCGCAGCCCAGCGCGTAACAGGAATCGGTGGGATAGGCGATCACCCCGCCCTCGCGCAGGATCTTCACCGCCTCGCGGATCAGCCTGGCCTGGGGATTGTCGGGGTGGATCACGAAGAATTGCGCCATGTTCTTGTCCTTGTTATGTCAACCCGCCGGCCTCAGGACGCGCGCTTCCAGCTCGCGCCAGATCGGCTTGCAGATGGGCGGCAAGTCCTCGGTATGGCCGACGTCGCGCCCGCCCTCGCCCGGCGCGTGGAAATCGCTGCCGCTGCTGGCGTAAAGCCCGTGGCGGTCGGCGTGCAGCGCGAACTTGTGCATGTCGTCCAGGCTGTGGCTGCCGCAAGCCACCTCGATGCCCTGGCCGCCGGCGGCCTGGAAGTCCAGGATCAGCCGCTCGATCAGCGTCTTGCCCATATCGTAGCGGCCGGGATGGGCGATCGCCGCCATGCCGCCGGCGCCGACGATCCAGCCGACGGCGTCCGCCAGGCTGGCCCATTCGTGCGCGACGTAGCCCGGCTTGCCCGGCGTCAGGTACTTGCGGAATACGGTGCGCATGTCCTTGACCGCGCCGCTGTCTACCAGATGGCGGGCGAAATGGGTGCGGCTGATCATTTCCGGATTGTCGCACCAGCGCATCGCGCCCTCGAAGCAGCCGGCTATGCCGGCCGCCTCGAGCGAAGCCCCCATCAGCCGCGCCCGCTCCAGCCGGCCGTCCCGTATCGATTTCAAGCCAACGGCCAGCGCGGGCTCGTCCGGATCTATGCCCAGGCCGACGATGTGCACCGTGTGCCGGCCCCAGGTCGCCGAGATTTCGACGCCGTTGAGGAAGGGGATGCCGTGCCGCGCGGCAGCGGCGGCTGCCTCGGCCAGGCCGCCGGTGCAATCGTGGTCGGTCAGCGCCAGCAAGGACGGCGCGCGCGCAGCGGCGCGGTCTATCACCTCGGTCGGCGTCAACGCGCCGTCCGAAGTTCTGGAATGGAAATGCAGATCAATATTGGCCATCGTCGCCTCCCGCGGCCCGCCGCTCCGCCTGGCGTTTCTCCCAGGCGGCCAGCCGCGCGCGGTAGGCGCGCAGCTCCTGCTGGTGGATATCCAGGATGCACGGTTCGCAGCCGCTGCCGCAGCACATGTCGTCGCCCACCTCGAACGGCGGCTCCGGCATGATGTCGGCGGGGTCTTCCATGTCAGGCCGCCTCGACCGCGATCAGGAAGCCATCGCCGCTGACCTGCTGGCCGGCGCGGATCTTGCAGGTCTTGCGCAGCTCGACCTGTCCGTCCACCGACACATTGCCTTCGGCGATGAAATGCTTGGCCGCGCCGCCGGAATGGCAGACGTTGCAGGCTTTCAGCAGATCGCACAGCGCGATGTACTCGCCGGAGAGTTGGTAAGTTTCCTTCATGTTTTGCACACTCGTTCTGGACAGGCTTGTGAGCGGCCTGTGGACAAGGCCGCCAAGCCCTTAATCTGTCTGATGTTTTCTTTGCCGCCCATTTTTTAGGCAGCCTCGCCGGACTATCCACGCCGCCGGCGAACAATATTGTGGAACCGCTGTGGACAAGCGCGGCAAACCGCTGATTCGCTTATCCATTTTCGGTCTGATCATTTTTTAGGCAGGCAGCAACGGCAAAAGTGCCGCCATCGCCCGCGCCAGCCGCGCCTCATGCGCGCCGGCCAATTCCACCGCCGCGATGCCCTCCCGCGCCAGTTCTTGCCGATGCAGATCCAGCAGCCAGTCGCGCTGGGCAGGATGGCTGCGCAGCGGGTCGGGCTCCCAAGGGATGTCGGGACAAGCGAGCACGGTCAGCGCGTAGTCCCGCGGCCGGTATAAGGCCAGCAGCGCGTCCGACGCCTGCCCATGCGCCACTTCGGCCCAGATCTTGCAAGTCAGCGCCGTGGTGTCGCACAGCAGGATGCCGGCCCCGGCCTCTTCCGCCCTCGCCTCCGCCGCCAGCTGTCCGGCGGCGATCGCCTCGATGTCGGCGATGCTGGACACATAAGGCCTGTCCGCATAATAGGCCCGGGAATACTCCTCCACCCACGCGGCGCTCATGCCCAGCTCTCGCAATCGGCGCGACCAATCCCGCGCCAGCGTGCTCTTGCCGCTGGACTCCGGCCCGACGATCGCCACCCGGATAGGCCCGGCGGCCCTTTGCTGCCCCATCATCCGTCTTTCCCGGCCTTCGCCGGCCATTGTTCAGGCCAAGCCGGACATTATACCCCGACGGACCGTGGTTTCCCGGATTTTCACAAACGCCGGGGACAGCCCTGTGAGCCGGCTGTGGACAATAGCCGCAAAGCATTGAATGCCTTTATCTTTCCCAACGCTGATTATTTTTTAATCATTTCAATATTTTTTCCCCACCGCCGGTGCAGAGCCGTGTGGACCGGTTGTGGATAGTCGCGGCAAGCCGCTGTATGGGAAGGAAAAACCAGTTCCGCCTGTTTTTTAGGCAGTTTTGCGCGCCGGCGGCCTGGAGTCATCCCCCGCGCCGGTACACAAAGCTGTGCGCGGCATGTGGACAAGTCACCCAAGCGCCTGATTTTCCATGACCTGCCTCTGTCTGATTATTTTTTAAGCAAAAATGCCGCTTATACCCCATGGAGGCAAAGCCGGACCATCGCGCCGGTTTCCCACACTCGCGGTGCAAAGCCATGTGGAAGCGTTGTGGACAAGCCGCGCAAGTCCCTGAACGCAAAGCATGAAAAAAGGCTGCCCATTTTTTAGGCAGCCT
>NZ_JAJOHV010000107.1 GCF_021129175.1 Chromobacterium piscinae
CGCCGCGGCCGCTCGCGCCGGAGCCCGCCGCGCAGCCGGCCAATGGCGAGGAGCAAGAACAGATGGCCCAGGAACTCAGGCAGATCGGCGACGAGATCAAGCTGCTCAGAAGCCTGCTGCAAAGCCAGCTGGCCAGCTTCGCCTGGTCGGACATGGAGGGCAAGGCGCCCAACCGGCTGGAGCTGTTCAAACACCTGCTGGCCATGGGTTTTTCAGCCCAGCTGATCCGCCAGCTGATCGAGAAGATGCCGGCGCAGTACCAGGCCGAGGTCGCGGTGAAATGGGCGCGCTCGGCGCTGGCGCACAATCTGAAATGCGCGGACGCCGACCGCGAGGTGATGGACCGCGGCGGCATCTTCGCGCTGGTCGGCCCCACCGGCGTCGGCAAGACCACCACCGTGGCCAAGCTGGCAGCCCGCGCGACGATGCGCTTCGGCGCCCAGCACGTGGCGCTGATCACCACCGACAGCTACCGGATCGGCGCGCAGGACCAGTTGCGCATCTACGGCAAGATCCTGGGCGTGCCGGTGTTCTCCATCCAGAACGAAGGCGATCTGCAGCTGACGCTGGCCGACCTGTCCAACCGCCACATCGTGTTCATCGACACCGTGGGCATGGGCCAGCGCGATGCGCGCGTGCTGGCGCAGATCGACATGCTGCGCACCGCCGGCCGGCCGATCGAGCGGCTGCTGCTGCTGGCCGCCAATACCGACGGCCACACGCTGGAGGATGTGGTGAAACGCTACCGCGGCGACGGCCTGTCCGGCTGCATCCTGTCCAAGATAGACGAGGCGGTGGCCCAAGGCCCCAGCCTGGACGTGATCATCCGCAACCGGCTCAAGCTTTACTACGTCACCAATGGCCAGCGGGTGCCGGAAGACCTGCATTCGGCCAACGCCGCCTTCTTGGTCGACCGCGCGATGCGCGCGCAGCAGATCGCCTCCCCGTTCGCGCTGCAGGCCGATGAAATGTCCATCATGCAGGCGGCTCAGGCTGGATGGCTATGAACGCCATGCAGGACCAGGCCGCCAGCCTCCGTCTGCTCGCCGCTCAGCGGCAGCGCGCGCCCAGCTTCGCCTTCATCGGCTCAGAACACTCCGGCACCAGCACCGTGGTGACCGAGCTGGCGCTGGGCCTCGCCTACGCCGGCCTGCGCCCCATCATGGTGGATTGCTGTCTGGGCCAGGTGCAAACCCGCCGCCTGGGCGTGCCCTCCACCGCCACGCTGGAAAGCCAGGTGGTCAGCGTCGGAGGTCTGGACGAAATGATGGTGGTGTCGCGGCAAGGCGTTCAGTTGATCAATCTCTATGCGCAGCCCGAGCAACGCGCGCTATTCTCCACCCAGTTGTGGTTGCGGCTGGGCAGCGAATTCGGCGCGCAGGAGCGCGACGCGTCGGCGCTGTTGATCGACGCGCCCGACCCGGTTCGCGACCCGATACCGGCCAGCGTCGCCGACAATCTGGTCTTGGTGCTGACGCCGGCAGCCGATTCGCTGACCGCCGCCTACGCTAATATCAAGCGCCTGGCCAGCCGCTACGGCCGCCAACGCTTCAACGTGCTGATCAACCGCGCGCGGCATCTGGAGGAGGCGCACGAGCTGTTCACCCGGCTGTCGGCGGTCACCAGTGAATTCCTGACCGTCTCGCTGCGCTGGGTGGGCTTCGTGCCGCAGGACAACGCGGTGCGCCGCAGCCAGACGCTGCATCGGCCGCTGATGGAGGCCTTCCCGGACAGCGAGGCGGCGATGGCCTTCTCGCAGCTGTCGGCGGTGCTGCCGCAGTGGGACGCGCCGGAAACCAGCCGCGACAGTACCGGATACATGGACTTGCTGATTGCCGCCTCGCGCGATTGGGCCGAGGCAGATGGAGCCAAACCCTTATGACCTTTCCGTCCTTCCGCCGATCGGGCTATGCCGCAGCAGCCCCCAGCGTCGAGATCGACGTGGAGGCCTACGCCCCGCTGGTGCGCAAGCTGGCCAGCATCATGATCGCCCGGCTGCCCGCGTCGGTGGAGCTGGGCGACCTGGTCCAGGTCGGCATGATCGGCCTGATCGAAGCCGCCCGCCAGTTCGATCCCGCTCAGGGCGTGCAGTTCGAGACTTTCGCCAGCCAGCGCATCCGCGGCGCGATGCTGGACGAGCTCCGGCGCGAGGACTGGCTGCCGCGCCAGGCCCGCCGCAACTCCCGCCAGATAGAGGAGGCGATCTCCAAGCTGGAGCAGCGGCTGGGCCGCACGCCGCTAGAATCGGAAATCGCCGTTGAAATGGGCCTGGAACTGGAGCAATACCAGGACATGCTCGGCGATTGCAAAGGCACCACCCTGCTGCATTTCGAGGATTTCAACGGCGGCGATGATGAAAGCATCCACAATCCGGTGACCAATATCGCCGACGAGGATTCGCCCGACCCGCTAGCCGCCTTCTCGGACGACAGTTTCCGCCAGCAGCTGATCAGCGCGATCAAGTTCCTGCCGGAGCGCGACCAGCTAGTGATGGCGCTGTACTACGAACAAGAACTGAATCTGAAGGAAATCGGCGCGGTGCTCGGCGTCACCGAATCCCGCGTCTGCCAACTGCACAGCCAGGCCATCGCCCGTCTGCGCGCAAAATTGAAAGACTGGCTGTAAAAGCCTGTTCATGATCTTTTTACGAGCAGCGCAGCCCGGCCAGCAGGCCATCTGCCGACCGGGCTGCCCTCCGGAGCCATTTTCTGCCGCCGGGGCATGGCTTTGTCAAACGTCCCTGACAGTGAGTGATGCTGCGGCGGGCCGTTTTTCGCGTCCTGCATCCTGCATAAAATGGCCGCTGCCGAAAAAGATCGTAAACAGGTCCTAAGGGAAGACCCCGCGCCGGGTCTCAGGCCAGATCGATAACGGAACCTTTTTGTGGACAAGATCAGTCTTATCGCCATTGTAATGGGCCTGACCGCCATCATCGCCGGCCAGGCCATCGAAGGGGGCAGCATCGGCTCGCTGATGCAGCTGACCGCCTTCATGATCGTCATTGGCGGCACCACCAGCGCAGTGATGCTGCAAAGCACGCCCAAACAGTTCATAGCCGGCCTGCGCATGCTGCGCTGGATATTCCGCCCGCCCAATTTCGACCACGAGAAAATGATCCGCGAGGTCATCAACTGGAGCCAGACCTCGCGCAAGGGCGGCCTCTTGGCGCTGGAAGGCCTGATCGCCACCCAGCGCGACCCGTTCACCAAGAAGGCGATGCAGATGCTGGTGGACGGCACCGAGCCGGACACGCTGCGCGCGGTGATGGAAGTGGAAATCAGCATGTTCGAGCACGCCCGCAAGCAAGCGGCCCGGATCTGGGAGTCGGCCGGCGGCTACGCGCCGACCATGGGCATTCTGGGCGCTGTGCTGGGCCTGATCCACGTGATGGAAAATCTGTCCGACCCAACCAAGCTGGGCGGCGGCATCGCAGTGGCTTTCGTCGCCACCGTATATGGCGTCGGCTCAGCCAACCTGTTTTTCCTGCCCATGGCCAACAAGCTCAAGCATTTGGTGGCGTCCGAAGTAGCCATGAAGGAGCTGGTGGTCGAGGGCGTGGTGGCGATCGCCAATGGCGAGAACCCGCGCATCATCGAAAGCCGGCTACGCGGCTATCTGGCGATGCACGAGTAAGGCCGCCGCCAGCACGCAAAAATTCACATAAATTTACAATTTGCCGTTATCATATCTCGCTTTATCGCAACCACTGATGACGACTATGCGTATTCTGATCGCTGCCGCGCTGGTTGCAGGCCTGAGCGCCTGCGCAAGCACCCCCATGGCCTCCAAGGAAGCGGACGCCGCCGCCAAAGAATTCAAGATTCCCACCGCTGATGCTGCCCGCGTCTACATCTATCGCAACGAGAACTTCGGCGCGGCTGTGAAGCTGCCGGTCGCCATCGACAACGCGATGGCCGGCGATACCGTGGCCCACAGCTACATCATGAAGGACCTGCCGGCCGGCAAACATACGATCACCGGCAAGGGCGAGAACGATTCCAGCGTCACCCTGGACGCAGTCGCCGGCAAAATCTATTACATCTGGCAAGAAGTGAAGATGGGGCTGTTCGCTCCCCGCAACCAGCTGCAAGAAGTCGACGAGAAAACCGGCCAGGACGGCGTGAAGGAATCCTCGCTGATCGCCCCGCTCTAAGGTCTCCTGAAATTGAAAAAGGCAAGCTGCGCTTGCCTTTTTTCATGTCCGGAGCCATGCCGGCTTACTGCGGCGACACGTCCCTATCCGGCTTGCGCAGCTCGCTCTCCAGCAGCTTGTAGTAATCAAGATCGAACGCCGGCTCGCCCTCCAGCGCCCCGCCATTGCGGCGGCTGCCCAGATAGCACCAGCGGTCGAACAGGTGCTCCACCACATCGCCGCACACCTCGTCGCGCTCCGCCACCGCCACCGCGCCCTCGAACGGCCATGGCTTGACCTTGAGCCGCTGCAGCGCCGCCAGCAACCTGGCGTTGTGGCTGTCGGCGCCCTCGTCGCCGACGCAGGCGCCGCGGCAGCGGCGGATCCGGTAGGCGGCGCAAGGCGCGCCCTTGCGGCTGGTCACCTGCTCCACCCCCAGCACCGACTGGCACAGCCCCTGGGCCAGCGCGATCTGCGCCAGCGCCTTGCGCGCCTCTCGCGCATGGCGGAACAAGCCGTAGAGATCGGCGGTGCGGGTGAAGTCGATGTCGCGGGCGGATACCGGGACCGGCCGCGAAAAAGCGTCGTCGCCGGCTTGCAGCTGCAGCGTGCACACCTCGCCCATCATCCTGGCCCGCGGGTTATGAAGCGGCTGCCAGCGGCCAAGCCACTGCAACTCCAGCAAACGGGCGCCGAACTCGCTCAAGCTCTCCCGCCACTCAACCTTCGCCACAGGCTCGTCTATCCGCACCTCATGGCTCTTGTGCCCGGGCTTGCGTTCGGCAAAATGTCCCAGCGCCTTGCGGTACAAATTGGTCGCTCGGCCGATGTACAACGCGCGCCCGTCCTCGCCGAACATCGCGTAGACCCCGGCCGAATCCGGCATGTCCTCCACCTGCTGCTGCAGCTCCGCCGACAAGCTGGACAGCTCGGCCGGCTGCGACAGCAGCTGAGCGGCCTCATGTTCCACCTTGTCCCGGCCAAGCTCCGCAACGGCGATCTGGAGAAAGCGGTAGACTGCCTCGGCGTCGGCCAGCGCGCGGTGGCGCTCCGGCATTTCTATGCCATGGCGGGCAATCAGGCTGTCCAGGCTGTGCTTGAAATGCTGCGGATACAGCCGGCGCGACAGCTTGACCGTGCACAGCGCGCGCGCCTGGAAACGCAGGCCGTGGCGGCGGAATTCGTTCCTGAGAAAGCCATAGTCGAAGCGTGCGTTGTGCGCCAGCAGCAGGCGGCCGCGCAGCGTGGCCAGCAGCTCGTCGGCCAGTTCGGCGAACGGCGGCGCGCCGGCCACCATCTCGTTGCTGATGCCCGTCATGTTTTCAATGAAAGGCGGGATGGGCTGGCCGGGATTGACCAGCCAGGACAAGCGCTCGACGCGTTCGCCGTCAATCAGCACGACGCCGACTTCGGTGATGCGGTCGCGCGCGATGTTGCCGCCAGTGGTTTCCAGGTCGATGATGGCGCATGGCTGCGCAAACAGGGTATTCAATCTCGCTTCGCTTTCGTGTCTTGCGGCCACGCCGCCAACATGTCAAATGGCTGAAAATGTTGGCCCGCCGCGACAGGGACAGCTGCCGAGTTTACCGGCTTTGCAAAAAAAATCATACGAAGTGTTGACAGAGAAAACCCCTCTCTGTAATATCCGACCTCTCGCAAGACACAACGTCTCGCGAAACAGTGCACCCGTAGCTCAGTTGGATAGAGTATCTGGCTACGAACCAGAGGGTCGGGCGTTCGAATCGCTCCGGGTGCACCAAAAATCAGCGTCCCTATAGTTTAGCGGTTAGAACACCGCCCTTTCACGGCGGTAGCCGGGGTTCGATTCCCCGTGGGGACGCCAAAGCTGCACCCGTAGCTCAGTTGGATAGAGTATCTGGCTACGAACCAGAGGGTCGGGCGTTCGAATCGCTCCGGGTGCACCAAAACGTCCCTATAGTTTAGCGGTTAGAACACCGCCCTTTCACGGCGGTAGCCGGGGTTCGATTCCCCGTGGGGACGCCAGGATTCAGAAAAAAGCCTCGCATGAAAATGCGAGGCTTTTTTCATTTCAGCGGCCAGATGGCTCCGCCCCGATCTGCCAATATGCCGCCGCGTCATTTGTATTGCCGTTTTTCTTCGCACAACAAAAATGACATGGAGATATCCTGTTCTTCCTGATACTCATACAAGAACAGGCCCGCCGTGCATTCCGCGAAAACTCCGCCCCACCCCAGGCTGCTATCCGCCCTACTGCTTCTCTCCGCCTGGCCAGCCCTGGCCGACACGCCGCCAACCGATTCGCTGGAACGCGTGACCGTCACCGGATCGCGCATCGCCCGCTCAGCCAAAGAAGGGCCGACCAGCGTCACCGTGATCACCGGCGACGATATCGAAAAACAGGGCTACACCAATGTCTACGACGCCCTGAACAATCTGACGCAGAACACCGGCTTCACCCAGGGCGCCGACTTCGGCAACACCTTCACCCCCGCCGCCAACGCCATCAGCCTGCGCGGCCTCGGCCCCAATCACACGCTGACGCTGATCAACGGCCGCCGCATGGCCGACTATCCGATCGCCTATGAGGGCCAGGTCAACTTCGTCAACCTAGCCAACATCCCCGCCGCACTGATAGACCGCATCGAAATCCTAAACGGCGGCGCCTCCGCCATCTACGGTTCCGACGCGATCGCCGGCGTGGTCAACATCATCCTGAAGAAGAAAACCGACGGCGCCGCCGTCAACGTCAAGATAGGCTCCACCGAGCATCACGGCGGCGAAAACGCCAGGCTGCAGCTGACCGGCGGCAAAAGCTGGGATCAGCTCAGCGCGGTCTACGGCCTGGAAGTGAGCAAACGCAATCCGATCTGGTCCCGCCAGCGCGGCTTCATGTCCGACTCCACCGCCCTTGGAGAAACCCCTTCCTCCATCCTGTCGCGGCGCATCGCCGGCGGCGCTTATCTCGACGCTGGCAGCGCCTGCGGCAATTTCGCCGGCATGTTCGCCAACAGCGTCACCACTGTGGGCAACAACCAAAAAGGCTATTGCGCCAGCGGCCTGCTGAAGCCGTCGTACTGGACGATACAGACAGCCACCCAAAGCCAAAGCGGCTTCCTCAGCCTCAACTACCAGATCAATTCGCACGCCGAGCTGTTCAGCGACGCGATGCTGGGCGTCACGCACACGGAAAACAACACCCGCGGCCCCAACTGGACCGCCGCTGCCGGACAAGGAAACTACTTCCTGAACCAGAACACCGGCAATTACGAAGCCTGGAACAAGCGCTTCGCCCCCGAAGAACTGGGCGGAACCAGCAACTACAACCGCAAATGGGATGATCTGGCGGCCAACCTGACGCTGGGCGTGCGTGGCGACCTGACCGGCAGCTGGAACTACGAAGCGGCGTACAACGCGTCGATCTACACCAGCCGCACCACCACCCCGATGCTGCTTTCCGGCGTCAACGCCTACTTCCTCGGGCCGCAGCTCGGGACCGATAGCAAGGGCGCTCCGATCTACGCGCCCAGCACCGGCCGCTTCTATCAGCCACTGACGCCGGCGCAGTCCGCCAGCCTGATCGGCAACAGCACCGGCAACAACAAATCCTGGCTGCAAGTGCTCAGCCTGAGCGCCAGCGGCGAAGCCTTCCAATTGCCGGCCGGCCCCGCCAAACTGGCGGGCTTGCTGGAGTGGGGCAGCCAGGGCTTCAGCAACGACCCCGACCAAAGCCTGAACCAGGGCGTGTACTACAACGCCAGCCCCGCGATCCGAGCCAGCGGCTCCCGCTCCCGCGAAGCCGCCGGCGCGGAACTGCTGCTGCCGCTGGCCAAACCGGTCAACCTGACCCTGTCCGGCCGCTACGATCGTTACCAGACCTCAGACAGCAGCGAAGGCAAGCTCACCTACGGCGCCGGCTTGGAATACCGCCCCATTGGCAGCCTGTTGCTGCGCAGCAACTACGCCACCAGCTTTCGCGCGCCGGACATGAGCTATCTGTTCCAGACCCAGACCCGAGGCTACTACTCGTCCACCACCGACTACTGGCGCTGCGCGCAAGCCGGCCAGCCGCTGGCCAACTGCCAATACGCCGGTGTCTCGCCCGGCTCCAACTACATCAGCAACGGCAACTCCAGCCTGAAGCCGGAAAGCGGAAAATCGTACGGACTGGGCTTCGTCTGGTCACCCAGCCGCGACGCAGACATCTCACTGGACTACTGGAACATCACCATCGACGATCTGGTCACCACCCTCAGCGCCGACAAGCTGCTGCGCGACGAGGCGCTGTGCCGCGGCGGCCAGCTGAACGCCAGCTCCACCCAGTGCCAGGACGCGCTCCGCCGCGTGATACGCAATCCGAGCAACGCGGTGGTGGACCCCGGCGCGATCAACACCATCGTCGTCAATCCGATCAACGCCGCCAGCGAGCGCACCAGCGGTATCGACCTCAGCGGCAAGTACCGCCTACGCACCCCCAAGCTGGGCGACTTCCTGTTCAAAGCCACCTACACCAAGGTGCTGACCCACACCTACCAGCAATTCGCCGGCGACCCAGCCCAGAACGAGCTGACCGACATGAGCAACACCGACTGGCCAGACAAGCTGGACTTCACCACCACCTGGAACATCGGCGACTGGTCGTCCACGCTGCTGCTGACCCGCTACGGCAAGATCCCCAACGGCGCCGGCACTGGCTATCTGACCCCGACCGTGCTCGCCAACCTGAGCGTCACTCGGCAGTTAAACAAGAAAACCTCGGTTGGATTGATCGTCAACAACGTCCAGGATTTTCTCAAAAAGGACTACACCGGCGGCTGGCCTTACTACCCGGTGGGCAGCTACGCGCCCTACGGCCGCCAGGCCTGGCTGGAGCTGAACCACAAGTTCTAAGGCAAAAACGAGAAAGGGATGCCGCAAGGCATCCCTTTTTTACGCAATCCGGCACAAAAATGAATAAAGCAATAAAAAAAGCCCCGCATTTTCATGCGAGGCTTTTTTCTGAATCCTGGCGTCCCCACGGGGAATCGAACCCCGGCTACCGCCGTGAAAGGGCGGTGTTCTAACCGCTAAACTATAGGGACGTCTTGGTGCACCCGGAGCGATTCGAACGCCCGACCCTCTGGTTCGTAGCCAGATACTCTATCCAACTGAGCTACGGGTGCAGTTTCTGGCGGAGAAAGAGGGATTCGAACCCTCGATACAGGTTTAAGCCCGTATGCTTCCTTAGCAGGGAAGTGCCTTCGACCACTCGGCCATTTCTCCGTTCAGAGAGCGCCATATTAAATAGCGGCGCTCTCCCTGTCAAGCTGCTCGCGCAAAAATATTTACGCTGCCTGATCCAGGCCGAAAACTTTATGCAAAACGCGAACCGCTAGTTCCAGGTACTTCTCGTCCACCAGCACCGACACCTTGATTTCCGAGGTCGAAATCATCTGGATATTGATGCCCTCCTCCGCCAGCGTGCGGAACATGGTGGACGCGATGCCGCAGTGCGAACGCATGCCGACCCCGACGATCGAAATCTTGGCCACCTTGTCGTCGGCGTCGATCTTGGCGGCGCCGATGTGGGTCTGCACTTCGCGCAGGATGGACAGCGCGCGGTTGAACTCGCCGCGCGGCACGGTGAACGAGAAATCGGTGGTGCCGTTCTCGCCGACATTCTGGATGATCATGTCCACTTCGATGTTGGCATCCGCGATCGGGCCCAGGATCTGGTAGGCGATGCCCGGCTTGTCCGGCACGCCCTTCACATTGATGCGGGCCTCGTTGCGATCGAACGCGATGCCTGCCACTACCGCCTTTTCCATGCTCTCATCTTCCTCAAACGTAATCAGGGTGCCCTCGCCTTCGTCCTCGAAGCTGGAGAGCACGCGCAAGCGCACCTTGTACTTGCCGGCGAATTCCACCGAGCGGATCTGCAATACCTTGGAGCCCAGCGACGCCATTTCGATCATTTCTTCGAACGTGACCGTCTTCAAGCGGCGCGCCTCCGGCACCACGCGCGGATCGGTGGTGTAGACGCCGTCGACATCGGTGTAGATCTGGCACTCATCGGCCTTCAGCGCGGCGGCCAGCGCCACCGCCGAGGTATCCGAGCCGCCGCGGCCCAGCGTGGTGATGTTGCCTTCCTCGTCCACGCCCTGGAAGCCGGCGACGATGACCACGCGGCCCTCCTTCAAGTCGGCGCGCATCACGCCCTCGTCTATCGACTGGATGCGGGCCTTGGTGTGGGCCTGGTCTGTCACCACTTTCACCTGCCAGCCGCAATAGCTCTTGGCCGGCACGCCGATTTCCTTCAGCGCCATCGCCAGCAGACCGATGGTGACCTGCTCGCCGGTGGAGACGATCACGTCCAGCTCGCGCGGGTCCGGATAGTCCTGAATGTCCTTGGCCAGGGCGATCAGGCGATTGGTTTCGCCGCTCATCGCGGAAACCACCACCACCACATCATGCCCCTGGGCCTTCCACTTGGCGACGCGACGGGCCACATTCTTGATGCGCTCGGTTGTCCCGACCGAGGTGCCGCCGTACTTCTGTACGATGAGTGCCATACGTGCTTCTTGTTTCAAAATGGTTGAAATGTCGAACTTCGATTCTGACCACAGAATGTCGATAAATGCAAGGCGGAATTAGGCGTCCGCGCCCGGCGCCGGCGGTTTACGACAATTGGCTGCCTGTTTGCATCCCCACAGCTCAGCGGCTACAAACAGTAGGAAGAATACGCATCCGACCGACGGGACCCTTGCATGATCGCCCCTGTTCAACCCTGGCGCTGGATCCGGCTGCAAATCGGCCTGGCCGTCAACGGGGGAATCCAGTATACGCTGCTGATCAATCATCCCTTGTTCTGGCCCGCGCTGGGCCTGACTTCGTTGCTGATCGCGCTTTTGCTGCTGTGGCCGGTCCCAATCGCCTCCTCTCCCCGCCAGCCGGTTTCCGGCGGCGGCGGCGAAAGCTACTGGCGCGACTACACCAGCCACGTCTATGCGCTGCTGCCGCTGTGGGCCGGACACATCGCGCTCAGCCGCGAGCAGATAGACGAGGCGGCCGGCCACCTGACCCATCGTTTCGACAGCATGCTGCGCCTGCTCGGCCATCAGCCTGCAGAACATGACGGCCTGGATGCGATCGACGCGGCCGAACGCCCTGCCGCTGACGCGCCTCAGCCGCCCGCCGAGCGACAGCGACGGCTCTCGGCCGAGCTGCAGCAGCTGCGCCAGTCCAGCTTGAAGCTGGACGAGCTGGCCCAGTCCGGCGGCGACGCCGCCCACGCGGCGGCAATCGCCGGAGAAGCCCGCACGCTGGCGCAGCGGCTGCACGCGCTGGAGCAGCAGATCGACGCCGGCTTCCAGGCCGACGGCTTCGACCTGCCCGCCACCGTGGAGGACGTTCTGACTCATCTCCAATTCCAGGACCGGGTCAGTCAGATCCTGTCCCACGTGCAAAACGACATCTGGCAACTGGAGGCCTCGCTACATGAAGCCTTGAATTGCGAAGATGAATTGCCGCCTCCGCCAGACACCGAAGCCTGGCTGTCCGCGCTGAAGAGCAGTTACACCACCCACGAGCAACGCGCGCTCCACAGCCGGGAAGGCAATGACAAAGCGCCGGGGCCCAGCGATATCACTTTTTTCTGAATGACGGGGTAGTCGCAGATGGGCAAAACCATATTGATCGTCGACGACTCCACCACCTTGCGGCAGGTGGTGCGCATGACGCTGGCCGGCGCCGGCTACGAAGTGCTGGAAGCGGGCAACGGCAAGGAGGCTCTGGATATCCTGGACGGCCGCAAGATCCATCTGATCATCTCGGATGTCAACATGCCGCAGATGGACGGCATCAGCCTGCTGAAGAACATCAAGCAGCTGTCCCATTACAAATTCACGCCGGTGATCATGCTGACGACGGAATCGGCGGAAGAGAAGAAGCGCGAGGGCAAGGAGGCCGGCGCCAAGGCCTGGGTGGTCAAGCCATTCCAGCCACCGGTGCTGCTGACCGCGGTGTCCAAGCTGATCCTGCCCTGAACCGGCTAACGAACCCTGGAGCGGACATGGCGCATTCGATCGTCGCCGGACACGAACAGACCATCTACCAGGCCTCGCAATGGCGGGCGGAGCTGGACGCCGCCCTGCAAAGCGGCGAGGACATACTGCTCGACCTGTCCTCGATCGAGGAGATCGACTGCTCCGGCCTCCAGGTGCTGCTGTGGCTGCAACGCGAGGCTACCAGGCAGAACAGGCGGATAGGCTTGCTCGACCCCAGCCGCCCGCTGGGCGAATTCCTCCGCCTGATGGGCATGGAGGGCGAACTGGCGTTCAAGCGCAGCGGAGCCGGCGATGGATCTTGAACAGGCGATGCAGACTTTCCTGGAAGAGTCCCGCGAGCTGCTGGACGAGATGGAAAGCATCCTGCTGGACGTCGAGGCCGAGCAGACCAGCTCGGAGCAACTGAACGCGCTGTTCCGCGCCATGCACACCATCAAGGGCTCGGCCGGGCTGTTCGGCCTGGACCCCATCATCCGCTTCAGCCATCAGGCCGAGAATCTGCTGGACCAGTTGCGCGACGGCAAGCTGAAGCTGGATGACGAACTGGTCGGCCTGCTGCTGCGCTGCCACGATCACGTCAAGCTGCTGATCCAGGCGCTGGCGGCCGGCGACTCGCTGGAGGCCCTGAGCGACGAGGCGCTGGAAGCCGCGCTGCTCGGCTATCTGACCGTGCCGCAGGCGATGCAGCCGCCCGCCCGGGAGGCGCCTCCTCCCGCGGCATCCCGGCCGGAACGCTGGGTGCTGTCGCTGCGCTTCGGCCCAGACGTGCTGCGCAATGGCCTCGACCCTTCCTCCTTCATCCGCTATCTGGCGACGCTGGGCACCGTGGAGGGCATCCACGCGATCGCCTGCCGGCTGCCCGCCGGCGCCGATTTCGACGCGGAGAGCAACTACCTGCGCTTCGAGCTGCTGTACCACTCGGACATCGACGAGAAATCGCTGCACGAGGTCTTCGAATTCGTCCGCGAAGACAGCGAGCTGTTCATCTGGCCGCTGAAGATCGCCGCCGCTCATTTGCACGAGGCCTGCGCCAGCGCTACGCCGGACGAGGCTCGGGAAGTGGAAAGCGCTTGGCGGCAGTTCGGCGCGCTGGGCCAGCCGCAGCCGCTTGAGGAAAGCGCCTCCGACGTCGACCCATTGCTCGAGCATCCGCTGGCGGCGGCCGGGCCGGATCCCGCTCTCGCCGAGCCTGCGCCTCCCCCCGCCCCGGCCGACCCGCATGCTCCGCCCCATCCTGAAGCCGCGCCCGTCCATGGCGAAACCCGCGCCGGCCGCACTGGCGAGAGCCGCTTCATCAAGGTGGAGGCCGGCAAGCTGGACAGCCTGATCAATCTGATCGGCGAACTGGTGATCGCCGGTTCGGCGGCCAACCTGATCGCGCGCCGCTCGCAGCAGACGCAATTGGTGGAGGCGACTCTGGGCATCGCCAATCTGATCGAGCAGATCCGCACCGGCACGCTGTCGATGCGCATGGTGCAGATAGGCGAAATCTTCCACCGCTTCCCGCGCGTGGTCCGCGACGTCTCGCGCGAACTGGGCAAGGACATCCAGCTGCGCATCGTCGGCGCCGAAACCGAGCTGGACAAATCCATGGTGGAAAAACTCGGCGACCCGCTGCTGCACATCGTGCGCAACGCCATCGACCACGGCATCGAGCCCACCGAAGTCCGCCAGACCCACGGCAAACCCTCCCAGGGCAATCTCTGGCTCAACGCCTACCATGAATCCGGCAGCGTGGTGATCGAAGTGGCCGACGACGGCGGCGGCCTCGACCGCGGACGCATCCTGGCCAAGGCGCGCGAGCGCGGCCTGCTCGGCATGGACGAGGAGCCGCCGGACAGCGTGGTGTTCCAGCAGATATTCGAAGCCGGCTTCTCCACCGCCGACCAGGTGACCAATCTGTCCGGGCGCGGCGTCGGCATGGACGTGGTCAGGCGCGGCATCGAACAGCTGCACGGCAACATCGAGATCGACAGCGAAGCCGGCCAGGGCACCACCTTCCGCATCCGGCTGCCGCTGACGCTGGCCATCATCGACGGTTTTCTGGTGGAGGTGGCCACCTCCACCTTCGTGCTGCCGCTAGAGGCCGTGATCGAGTGCATAGAATTGCCGGACGGCCTGCCCGAAAACGGCGTGCACGACTGCATCAATCTGCGCGGCGAGCTACTGCCGCTGCTGCACCTCGACACTTTCTTCGAGCTGCCGCCCGCCGCGGCGCTGCGCCGCAACGTGGTGGTGGTGCAGTACGGCGAGCGCAAAGCCGGCCTGGTGGTGGACGCGCTGCAGGGCGAATTCCAGACCGTGATCAAGCCGCTGGGCGCGCTGTTCAACACACTGAAGGCGATCAGCGGCTCCACCATACTCGGCACCGGCGAAGTCGCGCTGATCCTGGATGTTCCCTCTCTGATACAGCGCGCCTGCCGCCAGGAGTCCGAGCGCTTCGCGCTGCCGCCGCGCGCCGACGCCGCCTCCCGCCCCGGCACACCCTTGCAAGGAAACACGCCATGACAGCCCTCTCCGGCTTGCGCATCCAAACCAAACAGGCGCTGGGCTACGGGGCCATCATCGCCCTGTTGCTGCTATGCGTGGCGGCCGCCCTGCATGGCTTCTCCAGCACCAGCGGCATCATCCACGACATCACCCAGATCAACAATGTCGAGGCCAGACTGTCCCACCAGTTGCTGGAACAAAACCAGCAGATCCGCATCGACATCCGCAACAGCCTGCTGGCCGCCAGCCCCGAGGAGGCCGCGCGCACGGCCCAGGCCATGCAGGACTCGCTGCGCCGCTACCAAGACACCGAGCAGCAACTGGCGCAGATGTTCCTGCGCGAGACCAGCACCCAAGCCCGCGAGCGGGAATTGATAAGCGCCATCCAGAACAGCAGCCGCATCGTCCATCAAGACTACCTTCAGGCACTGGCGCTGCTGGCCAGGCAGCAAGGCAAAGAAGCAGCCCAGCTGCTGACCGGAAAGGGCGGACAGCTGAACGAAACCATCACAGCGCTCGCCGCCTACGAAGACAAGCTGAACGACGACCTCGCCCGCCAAGGGGAAGAAACCTACTCCGACAGCCGCAACCGCCTGCTGCTGCTGGCGGGCATCGCGCTGCTCGCCAGCCTGGCGATCAGCCTGCTGATCCGCCGCGACCTGCTGCGCACGCTGGGAGGCGAGCCGCGACAGGTGGCCGATTTGATGCGCCAGGTCGCCGGCGGCAACCTGAACGGCCAGATTCCGTTGCGCGCCGGCGACCAGAGCAGCCTGGCCGCCTCCATCATGCAAACGATACAAACGCTGGGCGCCATCCTGGGCGAGGTGAAGAACGGCTCAGAAAGCCTATCCGTCGCCGCGCAGCACATCCACTCCACCTCGCAGATGATCGCGCAGTCGGCCAGCCAGCAAGCCTCCGGGCTGGAAGAGACGTCGGCCTCGGTGCAGCAGATGTCCAACTCGATCAACCAGACCAACGACAACGCGCGCCTGACCGAGAGCATGGCTGAGAAAGCGTCCGGCGAGGCCGCCGAGGGAGGCCAGGCGGTGCAACAGACGATACGGGCGATGCGCGAGATCGCCGACAAGATCAGCATCATCGACGATATCGCCTACCAGACCAATCTGCTGGCGCTGAACGCCGCCATAGAGGCCGCGCGCGCCGGCGAGCACGGCAAGGGCTTCGCCGTAGTGGCCGCCGAGGTGCGCAAGCTGGCCGAGCGCAGCCAAGTGGCCGCTCAGGAAATCAGCGGCCTCGCCCGCAGCAGCGTCGACTTGGTGGACGGCGCCGGCAGCCTGCTGGAGGAAATCGTCCGCTCCAGCCGCCGCACCTCGGACCTGGTGCAGGAGATCGCAGCCGCCTCCAAGGAGCAATCCGGCGGCGTCGGCCAGATCAGCCTGGCGGTGCAGCAGTTGAACCAAACCACCCAGCAGAACGCCAGCGCCAGCGAAGAACTGGCCGCCACCGCGGAGGAAATGAACCGCCAGGCGGAGAACCTGCACGATCTGATAGGCTTTTTCCACCTGGGATCGCTGCATGCCGCGCCCCAGCCCGGCGCCTCCAGCAGACCGCAGCCGCCGGCGCCGGACCTTCACGGCTTCATGCAGTTCTAAAACGGCAGGAGAGACACAGACATGGCCTCACTCAATATTCTCCGCCGCAGCGAAGCCGCCCCGGAGCCCGGCGCCCAAGCCGAGGTGCGGCAATTCCTGACCTTCCAGCTCGCCGGCGAAACCTTCGCCATCGGCATCCTGCGGATACGGGAAATCCTGGAATACATCAAACCGACGTCAGTGCCGCTGATGCCGCCCTTCATCCGCGGCGTGATGAATCTGCGCGGCGCCGTGGTGCCGGTGATCGACCTGTCGCTGCGCTTCGGCCGCGATGAAACCACGATCAACCGCCGCACCTGCATCGTCATCATCGAAGTGGAACACGACGAGCAGTGGCAACTGATCGGCGTGCTGGTGGACACCGTGCACGAAGTGCTGGCCATTCCCGACAGCGAGATCGAGCCGCCGCCGCAGTTCGGCAGCAAGATACGCGTCGACTTCATCTCCGGCATGGCCAGGATAGACAATCGCTTCGTGGTGATGCTGGACGTGGACAAGGTGCTGTCCGTGGGCGAGATGTCGCTGCTGTCCGAACTGAGCCGGCAGGAAGAGGCGCAAGAAGAATGACTCCGCCACTCCGCATGCAACCAGACTGCCTGGAACCAAGATGAAAACATTCACCGTCCGCCGGCAATTCATCCTGCTCGCCGCCTGCGTTCTGCTGGGGCTGGGAGGGCTGACCTTCACCTCCTGGCAGGGCCTGCGCACCGTGATGATCAACGGCGCCATGTACCACCAGGTGGTGATAGGCAAGGATTTCATCAACGACCTGGATCCTCCCACTCAGCAGTTGATCTCCAGCTTCCTGCTGGCCAACCAGCTGCGCAACACCAACGATCCGTCGATACGCCAGCAATTGACCAACCAGTTGCAGAAACAGCGCGCCATCTTCTACGACGGCCAGAAAAAATGGGGCAACAGCGAACTGCCTCAGGAGCTGCGCGACCTGCTGACGCAGCAGGTGCGGCAATCGGCCGACGCCTTCTTCCAGGAAATCGACACCCGCTACCTGCCGGCGCTGGAATCCCATGACCAGTTGGCGATCAACCAGTCATTCGACCGCCTGTCGGCGCAATACGACCGCAACGACCAGGCGATGCAGCCGCTGATCGCCAAGACCATGGACCGGCAGGCGCGGGTGGAGGGCGAGGCCCAGCGCATCACCGCGCAAACCTTCTCCGCCGTGGCGGCGGTCAGCGCGCTGGTGCTGGTGCTGCTGGTCGGTTCGCTGGTCATGATCTACCGCCAGCTGATCCGCGGACTGGGCGGCGAGCCGCACGAGGTGGCGCGGATCGCAGGCGAGGTGGCGGCCGGCCGGCTGGACGTCGAGATGCCGCCCGCGCCGGCGGGCAGCCTGTCCGACTCGGTGCAGCAGATGTGCCGGCAATTGCTCGCCATCATCGCCGAAGTCAAGAACAGCTCGGACGGCATCGCCTGCGCCGCGCAGCAAGTCAGCTCGACGGCGATGGCGCTGTCCCAGGGCGCCAGCACCTCGGCCGCCGGCCTGCAGCAGAGCTCGGCCTCGATCGAGCAGGTGTCGGCGTCGATCAACCAGACCAGCGACAACTCCCGTACCACCGAAGCCATCGCGGAAAAAGCCTCCGCCGAGGCTACCGAAGGCGGGGAGGCGGTGCTGCAGACGGTGGCGGCGATGCGGCAGATCGCCGAAAAGATCGGCATCATCGACGACATCGCCTACCAGACCAATCTCTTGGCGCTGAACGCCGCCATCGAAGCCGCGCGCGCCGGCAAGCACGGCGCGGGCTTCGCCGTGGTGGCCGCCGAAGTGCGCAAGCTGGCCGAGCG
>NZ_JAJOHV010000108.1 GCF_021129175.1 Chromobacterium piscinae
CACCAGCTGCGCGGCGCGGCCGCCTTCCTGCCGAGCCAGGCGCTGGCCAACCCGGTGGAGGCGCTGTCGCTGGGCCTGGGCCTGAGCCTGGGCCTGCTGGGTCTGCCGCACGTGCTGATGCGCTTCTTCACCGTGGCCGACGCCCGCGCCGCGCGCCGCTCGGTGGGCATCGCCACCTGGCTGGTGGCGGCTTTCTTCCTGCTCAACCTGATCATCGGCTACGGCGCGATGACGCTGATCGGCCCCGATCCGCAATTCCACGGCGCGGACGGCAAGCTGATCGGCGGCGGCAATATGGCGGCGCTGCACCTGGCAGCTCTTCTGGGCGGCGACTTCGCCCGCGCGCTGGTGGCCGCGGTGGCCTTCGCCACCATCCTGGCGGTGGTAACCGGACTGATGCTGGCCGGCGCCAGCGCGGTCAGCCACGATCTGTACGCCAGCTGGCTGAAGCGCGGCCAAGCCGATCCGCGCCGCGAGCTCAAGGTGTCGCGTCTGGCCACGCTGGGCCTGGGCCTGGCTGCGATGCTGCTGTCCACCGCCTTCCAGCAGCTGAACATCGCGGTGATGATGGGCCTGGCCTTCGCCATCGCCGCCTCCGCCAATTTTCCTCTATTGCTGCTGGCGCTGAACTGGCGCGGCCTGACCGCCCGAGGCGTGGTGTGGGGCGGCGTCGCCGGCATCGCTTCGTCGCTGGCGCTGATCGTCTGCGGCCCGGCGGTATGGGTGGCCGCGCTGGGCCACGCCAAGCCGCTGTTCCCCTACACTAACCCGGCGCTGTTCTCGCTGCCGCTGGCCTTCGCCGCGGCGTGGCTGGGATCGCGCCGGCCGAACTAATCAATGAATTCAAGAAAGAAAACGCAATGAACAAGCTGACCCTGTACGGCAACCGCTACTCCGGCCACAGCTACAAGGTGCGGCTGGCGCTGATGCTGGCCGACATCTCCCATGACTACGTCCACATCGACATCTCGCTGCCGCGCGGCGAGCGGCCGGAAGACTTCCGCGCCGCCAGCCGCTTCGGCGAGGTGCCGGTGCTGGTGGCCGACGGCGTGCCGCTGTGCCAGTCCAACGCGATACTGCAATGGCTTGCCGACAGCTACGGCGCGCTGGGCGGCGCGCTGGGCGAGCGCCAGCGCGTGCGCGAATGGCTGAACTGGGAAACCAACCGCCTGGGTCTGTCGCTGCCCAATCTGCGCTACTCGCGCCTGATCGCCCACTACGAACCGGCGGTGGAAGCCTGGCTGGAAACGCGCCTGCGCGCCGACCTCGCCGTGCTGGAGGCCGAACTGGCCGAGCGCCGTTATCTGGCCGGCGATCAGGTCAGCATCGCCGACGTGTCGCTCAGCGGCTACCTGTGGTGGCTGTCCGACACCGGCCTAGCCATCGCCGATTGGCCCAATGTCCAGGCCTGGCTCGCCCGGATCGCCGCCCAGCCGGGCTGGCAGCATCCTGACGAGCTGATGTCGCCGGACATCCCGGAATAAGCCCGACGGCCGCGGCAAGCCGGCAAGTGGTATGTTTGGAGGCTGACGCGCCCTGTTCCCGCCGCGCGGGCCGCCGCGAAAAAGACTGAGGAGAACTGATGAGCCGTCCCGACTGCATCAAACACTGGAGCGAGCTGCAAAGCGACAGGCCGCGCTATTACTCCGGCAGCCAGGAGCCGCTGTCGCGCGGCAGCCCGCTGGGCAAGCACTACGGCTTCGCCCGGCTCGGCATCCATCATGAGCTGCTGGAGCCGGGCTGCCGCACCAGTTGGCCGCATGCCGAAAAAACCGAGGACGAATTCGTGCACGTGCTGGAAGGCACGCCCGACGTCTGGCTGGATGGCAGCCTTTACCGGCTGCAACCGGGCGACTCGGTGGGCTTCAAGGCCGGAGACGGCCTGGCCCACACCTTCATCAACAATACCGAGCAAATCGTCCGCCTGCTCTGTGTCGGCGACACCGACCGAGCGGACAACCGCATCCATTACGCCGTGCATCCCGAACGCAACCAGTTCCTGGGCGCGCTGCACTGGGACGACGCGCCGGAACGCGAGCTCGGCGGCCACGACGGGCTGCCGGACAAGCTGCGTGAAAACGGCGGGCCATTCTGAGAGCCATCATGCTGACGCTTGCCGATCCCTCGCTGCCCGCTATTCCGCTGGCCGATCAAGCCGAACCCTTCGTCGACCTCGCCGATTATCCGGACTGGGCGGTGGACCTGAGCCGCAGCCAAATCTCCAGCCGCAGCCCGCATTTTCTGAAGGCTCGCCGCGCGGTGGCCGAGCGGCTGCGCGACGCCGCCAGCCGGCTGCCGGACAGCCTGCGCCTGTACATCAAGGAAGCCTACCGCCCGCTGGCGCGCCAGCGTCGCTCCTACGATGAACACTTGGCCCGGTTGCGGGGACTGAAACCGGAGCTGGACGAAGCGGCGCTGTTGCGCGAGGCCAGCCTTTACGTCGCCCCGCCGGCGGTGGCTCCGCACCCGACCGGCGCCGCGCTGGACGTGACGCTGATCGACGCGGCCGGAGCGGAGCTGGACATGGGTTGCCCGTTCAACGCCGACAGCGAAAAATCCGGCGGCGCCTGCTACACCGACAGCCCCGGCATTTCCGAGCCCGCCCGCGCCAACCGGCGCATCCTGAGCCAGGCGATGCGGGATGCCGGCTTCGTCAACTATCCGTCCGAGTGGTGGCACTGGTCATACGGCGACCGCTATTGGGCGGCCGTCAGCGGCGCGCCGGCCGCGCTGTATGCCGCCGTCGACGAAAGCCTGTTGGAAACGATATGAGCGATTTTCTGCCGCGGCTGGCCGCCATCGTCGGCCCGCAGCACCTGCTGACCAACGACATCGACACCGCGCCGTACACGCTGGACTGGCGCCGCCGCTACCAGGGCGCGCCGCTGGCCGTCGCGCGTCCGGGCTCCACCGCCGAAGTCTCCGAGGTGGTCAAATTGTGCCGCGCGCACAAGGTGGCCATCGTGCCTCAGGGCGGCAACACCTCCACCTGCGGCGCGGCGACGCCGGACGGCAGCGGCCGGCAGCTGGTGCTCGCGCTGCGCCGGCTGAACGCCATCCGCCACGTCGACACCGACAACAACGCGCTGACCGTCGAAGCCGGCGTCACGCTGCTGGAGGCGCAGCAGGCGGCCGAAGCCGCCGGCCGGCTGTTTCCGCTGTCGCTGGCCTCGCAAGGGACCTGCCAGATCGGCGGCAACCTGTCCACCAACGCCGGCGGGGTGGCGGTGCTGCGCTACGGTACCATGCGCGAGCTGACGCTGGGGCTGGAGGCGGTGCTGCCGGACGGCCGGGTGCTGAACCAGCTGCAGGGACTGCGCAAGGACACCACCGGCCTGGACCTGAAGCAGCTGTTCATCGGCGCGGAAGGCCAGCTGGGCCTGATCACCGCCGCCACGCTGAAGCTGTACCCGCTGCCCAGCGCCCATGCCACCGCGATGGTCGGCGTCGACGACATCGAGACGGCGATAGACTGGCTGAACCGGCTGCGCCACCGCTTCGGCGACCGTCTGACCGCCTTCGAAGTGATGGACGCCAGCTGCCAGCAGGTGCTGCGGCGCCACCATCCGTCGCTGATGCCGTTCTCCGCGCCGTGGCTGATTTTGATCGAGCTGTCCGACGGCGGCGATCCGGCGCCGCTCAACGACGCGCTGGTGGAATGGCTGTCCGTCCAGACGATGGCCGACGGCGTCGTCTCGCAGAACGAGACCGAGCGGCGCAAGCTGTGGACGCTGCGCGAGGAGATATCGGAAAGCCAGCGCAAGGACGGCCCCAGCATCAAGCACGACATCGCGGTGCCCACCTCGGCGCTGCCGCGGCTGGTCCGCGATTGCGCGGCGGATCTGGACCAGGCCTTTCCCGGCGTGCGCATCGTCGCCTTCGGCCATGCCGGCGATGGCAATCTGCATTACAACGTCAGCTACACCCGCCCCGGCAATGCCGATCTGTTCGACGACGAGGACGCGGTCAACGCCATCGTCTACGACCACGTCTACCGGCTGGGCGGCACGCTGGCGGCCGAGCACGGCGTCGGCCAGTTGAAGAAAGACTGGCTGGCCCGCTACAAGGACCCGCTGGCGCTGGAGCTGATGCGGACCATCAAAGCCGCGCTGGACCCGGACGGGCTGATGAATCCGGGCAAGTGGTTGTAAACCACGCGCGCTCTCCGTGGGAGAGGATGGCAACGATTCAGTTCGCCAACCGGTCGATAGCGTCTTCCCATTCTTCCCCGCGCCGCCGCCTCTCCAGTGTCAGCGGCTGGTACCACGGCGTCGCAGCGCCATCGACGCCCCAGCGCCAGTCCACATGCTCTCCGGCCAACAGCAACCTGCAAGACGTGCCCAGCGCGCCGGCCAGGTGCGCCATCGCCGTGTCCACGGCGACCACGCCGTCCAGCTCCGCCAGCAGCGCCGCGCTGTCGGCGAAGTCCGTCAAGCCGGACCCCAGCTCCATCACGCTGTTTTCCGCCAGCCATGCCCGCTCAGTCCCACTCGGCTCCGGCTGCAGCGAAATCCAGTTGACGCCGCGATCGGCCAGCAGCCGCAGCAAGGCCTCCGGCCCAGGCAGCGAGCGGCAATGGTCGAACGGATGCTCGGCGCGGCCGCGCCAGGCCAGGCCGATGTTGCGGCCGGCCGGCAAGCGCTCCCGCCACGCCTGCCGCAGCGCCAGATCGGCCTGCAGATAGGTTTCCGCGCGCGGCTCGAACGCGCGCAAGACCCATGGCAGGCTCATCGAAAACACATGGCAATCGTGCGGCGGAAAGTCGGCCGGATAAGCGCCGGCCATCGCCTGCCATTCCACCTGCGGCCATTGCCGGCGGAACAGCGGCAGCAGCGGCTCGCGGCATAGCGCGATGACTCGCGTCGCGCCCTTTGCGAGCAGCGGATTCAGATAGCGGCTGAACTGGATCGCGTCGCCATAGCCCTGCTCGAACAACACCAGCAGCCGTCGTCCCGTCAGGCTCTCGCCCGGCCAGCGCGGCGATGGCACAACGGGATAGGCGGCCGATTCCAGCCTCGCCTCGTGATTGGCCCAACCGGCCGCCCAGTCGCCGCGCGCCAGTTGCAGATAACCCAGGTTTTGCCGCAGCCGGCGGTGGTCCGGCGCCGACGCCAGGCCCTGCTCCCATGCCCGCCCGGCCTCATCGTCTCGCCCTTGCTCGCGCAAGGCCAGTGCCAGCAGGTTCAACCAGTCGGCGCGGCCGGGCTCTGCCGCCAGCGCCTGTCGCGCCAGGGCTTCCGCCTCCGCCGCGCGGCCGGTGGCGAGCAGCAGCGAGGCCAGATTGGCCAGCGCCGCGCCGGGCGCAGCCGCGTGGGCGGCGCGCAAATGCCGCTCCGCCTCGTCCCAGCGTCGCTGGGCCATCAGCAGCAAACCCAGATTGTTGCCGGCGACGACATGGCCCGGCGCCGACTGCAGCGCGCGCCGCAGCATGGCTTCGGCCTTCCCGGCCTCCCCCCTCTCCTCTAGCAGCCGCCCCAGCAGCTGCAGCGCCTCGGCATCGTCAGGCGCCTCGTCCAGGCAGGCGCGCAGATGCCCCTCGGCCTCGCCGTTCCGGCCCTGCTCGGCGAGCAGCCGCGCCAGTTGGTAATGGGCGGCCGCGCCGGGCTGGAAGGATAGCCGGCGGCGGAAACAAGCCTCGGCCTCGGCCAGCCGGCCGGCGTCCTGCAGTAGATTGCCCAGATTGCCCAGGCTGGAGGAGTGATCGGGGTCGCGCGCCAGCTCGGCGCGGTAGTGAGCTTCGGCGGCGGCCGCGTCGCCGCTCTCTTCGGCCAGCCGGCCCAGATTGAAGCACGCATCCGGAGTGACCGGCTCCAAGGCCAGCGCCTGGCGCCAGCACTGTTCGGCCAACAGCGCTTGGCCGAGGCGCGCGGCGCACACGCCCAGCAGATTCCACAACGGCGCATTGCCGGGCTCGGCCTGCAAACCGCGCTGGGCAGCTCGCAGCGCGCCTTGCAGATCGCCGTCGGCCAACAGGCGCGCGGCTTCGAGCGTATCGGGGGAAAGCAGGATCATCGCGGCTTCCGAAATCGTTTCACTCCGGATCATCGACGCAAAAACGCCGCCCGGCAAGGCGGCGTTCGGGATCGAGGAAGTGGTTGTTACAGCCGGAACTTGTTGAACTCGGCGTCCATCTTGCCGGCGTTGCCGGCCAGGCCCTGCAAGGTGCTGCTGACGTTCTGCAGCACGTCGTCGTTTTCCAGCACGTGGCCGTTGATCGCCTCGGAGCTTTGCGCGATCAGCGTGGTGGCCTTGTGCTGCTCCTGGGTGGAGTTGGAGATTTCGCTCATCTTGGCCACCACCTCCAGCATCGATGCGCGGATGGCGGCGATATTGTCCACCGCCTCGCGGGTCAGGCCCACGCCCTCGTCCACCGCCTGCACCGTGGAATTGACGTCGCCGACTGCGCGGCCGGTTTCCTCGCGGATCGCGCCCACCATATTGGAGATTTCCAGCGTCGCCTGCGCGGTGCGCTCGGCCAGCTTGCGCACCTCATCGGCCACCACCGCGAAGCCTCGGCCCTGCTCGCCGGCGCGCGCGGCCTCGATCGCCGCGTTCAGCGCCAGCAGGTTGGTTTGGTCGGCGATGTCGCGGATCACGTTGGTGATGCCGGAGATTTCCTGCGAGCGCTTGTCCAGCGAGGACAGCATCTCTTCCAGTCCGCGCACCGACTGCACGGTGTTTTCCATGCCGGACGACAGCCGCTGCATATTGTCGGCGCTGGCGGCTAGGTTCTGCCCCGTGGCGCTGGCTAGGTCGTCGGCCTGGCGCGCGCTGTCGGCGATATGGGAAATGGAGACGGTGATCTGCTCCAGCGTGGCCGCGTTGGACGAGGACACGTCGGAGATGTGGCGCGAGCTCTGCGCGACGTCGGCCACCAGTTGGCTGGCGTCCTTCACCCCCCCGACCACGCCGGCGGCGTCGCCCTTCAGGCCGCGGAACAAGTGGCCCAGCTGGCCGACGAAAGTGTTGAACGCGCGCGCGGTGGCGGCGATCTCGTCCTGGCCGTCGTCCTTCAGCCGCAGCGTCAGGTCGCCCTGGCCGCGGGCGATGTCCTCCATCGCCGCCTTCAGCCGCACCAGGCCGGCCAGCATCTTGCCGATCACCAGGCTGGCGAACGGGATCATCAGCGCGAACACCAGCAACGTCAGCCCGCCTATGGTGTACAGCAAGGTGTGCAGCGGGGCCAGGATCTCGTCCCGGTCCGACACCAACGCCAGAATCCAATTGGTGCCGGGGATGGCCTGCGCGGCGATCAGCATGCTCCTCCCGCCGATGTCGACATCGGATGCCTTGTCGTTCTGCACCAGTTGCGCGAGGCGGTCGGGCGTCAGCGCCGGCACCACGCTAGTGATGGGCTTCAGCGTCAGGTCGGCCTGCGGGTGGGCGATGACGGTGCCCTTCTTATCGATGATGAAGGCGTAGCCATTGCCGCGCACTTTCAGCGACAGCACCGACTTCACCAGCGTGTCCACCATCACGTCGCCGCCAACCACTCCGGCGAAAGCGCCGTTGTGGTTGAACGGCGCGGAGATGGTGACCGTCAGCTTCTTGGTGGCCTCGTCGACATAGGGGTCGGTGACGACGGGCTGGCCTGAGGCCTGGGCCTGCTTGTACCAGTCGCGGTCGGCCACTTTGTAGTCGGCCGGGGCCACCCAGTCGTCGGAGAACAGCGTGCGGCCGTCGGCATAGCCGGCGTAGTTGACGTTGAAGCCGCCGGCCTTGGTGCCCACCTTGAGGAAGCGCATCGCGTCGGCCTCGCCCGCCACCGCGGTCTGGGCGACGATCTGTTGCTTCTTCTCGCCCAGCCAGGTGGTCACCACCGAACTTTGCCCCTTCAAGCTGGCGGCGAATTCGTTGTCCAGCCCTTCCAGGATTTCCGATCGCATCTGCGTGAAAACTATGGTCACCAGGACCAGGCCGAACAACGCCATCAACAGGGCATTGAACGCTATCAATCGACTACGAAGTGATTTCATCGCATTCCCTTCATTTCTACGCTGTATAGCCTGGGCGAAAGCCGGTCATTTCCTCGGCAGACTGGTTGTAATTTATTGGAAAGCCGGATGGATACGCTAAACCAAGCGGACGCGCCGACGCTTGATCAAGCTCATGCCGTTTTCACAATATGATAGGTGCAATGACGATGTCAGTCGATGTGAATAACGGGGAAGAACGGGCAAAAAAACACCCCTGCGGCAATGCGGCAGGGGTCAACACGAGGAAGAAACATCGGACCGGCCTCGGCCAGCGCGATATTTCGAGGGGCTAACACCTCAAAACCTTGCGGTTCTCAGTGCAGCCGACATTCTAGCGTAATTGCTCTACGAAAATCCAGCGCTTTAGAGCAATTCATCCAATTTTCATTATTCGGGCCAGCGGTAATCGCGGAACTGCTCGCGCAGCTTCATCTTCAGCAGCTTGCCGGTGGCGGTGTGCGGCAGCTCGTCGACAAAGACGACATCGTTCGGCGTCCACCATTTGGCGATCTTGCCGTCAAAGTAGGCCAGCAGCTCCTCGCGCGTCGCCCTCGCGCCCGGCTTCAGCGTCACCACCATCAGCGGCCGCTCATCCCACTTGGGGTGCGGCACGGCGATCGCCGCCGCCTCGGCCACCGCCGGATGACCAACCAGGATGTTCTCCAGATCGATCGAGCTGATCCATTCGCCGCCGGACTTGATCACATCCTTGGTGCGATCGGTGATGCGCATGTAGCCGTCCGGATCGATGGTCACCACGTCGCCGGTGTGGAACCAGCCGTCGGCGCTGTGGTTGGCGTCCAGCTCGCGCTTGAAGTACTGCGACAGCACCCACGGCCCCCTCGCCTGCAGATTGCCGAAGGACACGCCGTCGTGCGGCAGCGGCAGGCCGGCGTCGTCGACGATGCGGATGTCCACCCCGAACGCCGGCCGGCCCTGCTTGGTCAGCAGCGCGTTCAACTCCCGTCCTCGCAGGCCTTCGTGCTTGAGCTTGGGCGTGCTGGTGGTGCCGAACGGCGACAGCTCGGTCATGCCCCATAGCTGGCGCAGCTCGATGCCGCGCTCGGCCAATTGCTCGATCATGCTTTCCGGCACCGCCGAGCCGCCGGCGATCACCCGCTTCAAGGGCGCGAGCGACAGGTTTTCGCGCTGGCAATATTGCAACAGCTGCAGCCAGACCGTGGGCACGCCGACGGTGGCGGTGACGCCTTCCTCGGCGATCAGGCTCTGCAGGCTGCCGCCGTCCAGCTTTTGCCCGGGCAGCACCAGCTTGCTGCCGTTCATCGCGCAGCTGTAAGGCAGGCCCCAGGCGTTGGCGTGGAACATCGGCACCACCGGCATCACCACCGCGCGCGCCGAGAGGTCGAAGCTGTCCGGCAGCGAGCTGCCGAAGGCGTGCAGCACGGTGGAGCGGTGCGAATACAGCACGCCCTTGGGATTGCCGGTGGTGCCGGAGGTGTAGCACAGGCTGGAGGCGGCGTTCTCGTCCAGCCGCGGCCAGTCGTAGACATCGCTGTGGCTGTTCACCAGGTCTTCGTAGCTGAGCAGATTGGGGATGCCGCTGTCGGCCGGCAAGTCGGCGCGCGCCGCCAGCAGCACGAAATGCTCGACGCTCTTCAACTGGTCCGCCAACTGAGAGACCAGCGGCAGGAAGGTGGCGTCGAACATCAGCACCTTGTCTTCGGCATGGTTGACGATCCAGGCGATCTGCTCGGGAAACAGCCGGGGGTTGACGGTGTGGCAGACGGCGCCGCTGCCGGACACCGCGAAGTAGATCTCGAAATGGCGGTAGCCGTTCCAGGCCAGCGTGCCCACCCGGTCGCCCGCCGCCACGCCCAGCGACGGCAGCGCGTTGGCCAGCTGGCGGGCGCGGCGGGCGGCATCGCGGTAGGTGTAGCGGTGCATCGGGCCCTCCACCGTGCGCGACACGATCTCGGTGTCGCCGTGGAAGCGCTCGGCATGCTCGAGCAAATCCGCAATCAGCAAAGGCTGGTCCATCATCTGTCCACGCAGCATCGCGCATCTCCCCTGTTATCGGTATGGAATCCGCACGTTACGCCGCGTTGGAGTTTTCACTCCAATCATTTTTTCTGATGGTCGCCCATTGTCCGATTTATATATTCGTCATCAGTTTTGACTCAGCTCTTGACCGGCCGTTTCGCCAGCATCCGCTGCAGGGTGCGGCGGTGCATATTGAGCGCGCGCGCGGTGGCTGAGATGTTGCCGTCGTGCTCGGCCAACACGCGCTGCAAATGCTCCCAGGTGACGCGACGCAAGGACATCGGCTGCGGCGCCACCGGCAGTTCCGGATTAGCCGTCTGCTGGGCAAAAGCGGCCAGGATCTCGTCGACGCCGGCCGGCTTGGCCAGGTATTGCACCGCGCCCAGCTTGGTGGCCTCCACCGCAGTGGCGATGCTGGCGTAGCCGGTCAGCACCACGATGGCGCTGTCCGGGCTGGCCGCCCGCAACGCCGGCAGCAGCCTGAGGCCGCTGTCGCCGTCCAGGTTCAGATCCAGCAGAATGCGCGCCGGCCGCTCGGCCGCCCGCGCTAGCGCCTCGGCCGCGTCG
>NZ_JAJOHV010000109.1 GCF_021129175.1 Chromobacterium piscinae
CTGCTGGCCGCCGGCGACGCGCCGGTGGCGACGCTGGCGCACGCGCTGAACGACGCGGCCGACCATTTCAATCCCAATGTGGTGAAAGTGGTTCTCGACAAGAACGGCCGCGCGCTCTATTTCAGCCGCGCGCCGATTCCTTACGCCCGCGACGTCTACGCCGCCGACCGCTCGGCGCTGCCGGCAGGACTGCCGGTCTACCGCCACATCGGCATGTATGGCTACCGCGCCGGCTTCCTGGCCGCTTACGCCGGCTTGGAGCCGGGACCGTTGGAGCAATACGAGGCGCTGGAACAATTGCGCGTGCTCTGGCATGGTTACAGCATCGCGGTGGCATTGGCGGACGAGGCGCCGGCCGCCGGGGTGGACACGCCAGAAGACCTGGAACGGGTACGACGGCTGTTCGCTTGAGGGGGCTGTAGGCGCTCCATAAAGAATTCATAAATCAAACAGACTGGAGTCACATAAATGCGATTGATCCTGTTGGGCGCTCCGGGCGCCGGCAAAGGCACCCAGGCCAACTACATCCGCGAGAAGTTCGGCATCCCGCAAATCTCCACCGGCGACATGCTGCGCGCCGCGGTCAAGGCCGGCACCCCGCTGGGCCTGGAAGCCAAGGCCATCATGGATGCCGGCGGCCTGGTCCGCGACGACATCATCATCGGTCTGGTCAAGGAGCGCATCGCCCAGGACGACTGTGGCAACGGTTTCCTGTTCGACGGCTTCCCGCGCACCATTCCGCAGGCCGAGGCGATGATCGCTGCCGGCGTGGACATCGACTACGTGGTTGAGATCGACGTGCCGGACGCCGCCATCGTCGAGCGCATGGCCGGCCGCCGCGTGCACCTGGCCTCGGGCCGCACCTACCATATCGCCTTCAACCCGCCGAAAGCGGCCGGCAAGGACGATGTGACTGGCGAAGAACTGGTTCAGCGCGACGACGACAAGGAAGAAACCGTCAAGAAGCGTTTGTCCGTTTACCACGAACAGACCGCCGTGCTGGTGGGCTTCTACGGCAAGCTGGCCGAGAGCGGCAGCGCCAAGGCGCCGAAGTACGTGAAGATTGACGGCACCCGCGCGGTGGAAACCGTGCGCGACGAAGTGCTGAAGGCGCTGGGCGCCTGATTCCGGCGGTTGCCGGGAAACAAGCGGGCTTCGGCCCGCTTTTTGTTTGAGCAAACCGCTGGTCTTGGATCGTCGGACGGGGGACAATGGAACCTCAAGGAGCGAATGAGGCTCCAAACTGCAGCAAACGCCGGCCGGATGCCGGCCTCGAGGAAAAACAATTATGTATCGCGGCGAACGCTTCAACGGCTATTCGCATCTTGCCGGCACCCTGCTGGCGATAGCCGGTCTGGTGGTGCTGGTGGTCGAGGCGGCCATGCAGCGCGATCCGTGGAAAATCGTCAGTTTCAGCCTGTACGGCGGCACGCTGGTGACGCTGTACCTGATCTCGACGCTGTACCACAGCTTCAGGGGGCGGGCCAAGGCCATCCTGCAGAAGTGCGACCATTCGGCGATCTACTTGCTGATCGCCGGCAGCTACACGCCGTTCGCGCTGGTGACGCTGCGCGGCGCCTGGGGCTGGACCCTGTTCGGCGTCAGCTGGGGGCTGGCGTTGTTCGGCATCATTCAGGAGCTGACGCTGGGGCGGCGCACCCGCGTCCTGTCCATGATCCTGTACGTGGCGATGGGCTGGCTGGTGCTGATCGCGATCAAGCCGCTGATCGAGGCGCTGGAGCCCGGCGGCCTGTTCTGGCTGGCGCTGGGCGGCCTGTTGTACAGCGCGGGCATCTACTGGTTCCTGAACGATGAGAAGATACGCCACGGACACGGCATCTGGCACTTGTTCGTGCTGGGCGGCAGCATCTGCCAGTATCTTTGCGTGTTGAACTACGTGGCCTGAGCGCATTTCGCGGGAACGAAAAACGGCAGCCGAGCGCTGCCGTTTTCATTTGCTGGGCAAGCCGATCTAGTCGCCGAACTGCACCGGCAGCCTGTCCTCGCCCACCAGCCGGCTCAGCGCCGCGACCACATGCGGATCGAACTGAGTGCCGGAGCGGCCATTGATGTATTTCATCGTGTCCTCCATGCTCCACGGCTCCTTGTAGGGTCGCTTGTTGAGCAAGGCGTCGAACACGTCCACCACCGCGACGATGCGCGCGGACAGGGGAATGTCCTGTCCCTTCAGCTTGTTGGGATAGCCGTTGCCGTCGAAGTGCTCGTGGTGGCCGCCGGCGATCTCCGAGCCCAGCGACAGATAGCTGGCGCCCTCCACCAATTGGGCGGACTTGGCCAGGATTTGCGCGCCTATGGTCGCGTGCTGCTCCATGATGGCGCGCTCGTCCGGATCCAGCTTGCCGGGTTTCAGCAGGATGTTGTCGGGCGTCGCCACCTTGCCGATGTCGTGCAGGATGCTCGCCATGCCCACCATGTCCATGAACTCCCGGGTCATCAGCTCGGGGTAATGGTTGTCGCCGGCCATTTCCTCGGCGATGGCGTCGGTCAGCTTCTGCACCCGCAGCACGTGGTCGCCGGTGTCGGTGTCGCGGAATTCCGCCAGGTCGGCCAGCGCCACCACGGTGGCCTCTTGCGCGCTGCGCAGCTGGTTGTACAGGTAGAGGTTGTCGTAGGCGGCCGAGATGCGCTGGCAGAACACGTCCAGCAAGTCGCGCTCCACGGCGTCCAGCGGCCATTGCGGCATGAAGTGGACGGCGAATTCGCGGCGGTTGCGCGAGGAGATGTACAGCACGTCGTAGGGATGCTGGTAAATGCTGCGCTTTTCCTTGAATACCTGCTGGAACACCGCTTCCAGGTGCGGCTCGTTGGACAGGTCGCCGGATTCCGCTAGGTATTCGTAGGCGCCGGACACCGCCAGGATTTCCAGTTCGGGCCGGCCGACCATATTGTCGTTGCGCACGCACAGGATGCCGTCGGTGCCGATGTCCAGCAGCGCGCTGATCTGGCGCAGCACGCCGGATGCGAATTCCCGCAGCGAGTGCAGCTGGTACAGATCGGACGCGCTCTCCAGGATCTTGGCCAGGCCCTGGCGGTTCTTTTCCAGCGACACCAGGTTTTCGTAGGCGCGCAGCGAGGCGATGGTGGTGGTGAACAGCTTTTGGGTGGTGAGTTCGGTCTTGGTCTTGTAGTCGTTGATGTCGTAATTGAGGATGACCTCCTGCTCCGGCGCCTGCCCGGGCTGGCCGGTGCGCAGCACGATGCGCACCACGCCGTTGTCGAGCTCCTCGCGGATGCGGTGCACCAGCCTCAGGCCCGCGTCCTCGCTTTCCATCACCACATCCAGCATGATCAGCGCGATGTCCTGATGTTGCTGCAGCATCTGGAAGGCCTCGGCGCCGCTGTAGGCGCTCAGCAGCTCCAGCGGCCGCTCCTTGTAGCTGATGCCGCGCAGCGCGATGCGGGTGGCGGTGTGCACGTCCTTCTCGTCGTCGACGATCAGCACTTTCCAGGGCTTGCGCACTTCGGACGGGCGGGGCGTTTCTTCGCCGTCGTTGTCGTCCAGCAGCCAGTTGTCGTCGTCTGGAAGCGATGCTTGTTGGCTCATGCCACATTCTCCTTATGCTGGACGGTGGGGGCGATGCAAGGCATGTCCAGCGTGAATCGGGTGCCCTGTCCAACCTCGCTGTGAACCTCGATGTTGCCGCCCAGTCGCTGCCGCACGATGTTGTAGACGATGTTGAGGCCGAGGCCGCTGCCGCCGGTGCCGCGGCGGGTGGTGAAGAAGGGTTCGAATACCCGGCTCAGGTTTTCCTGCGTGATGCCCTGGCCGCTGTCGCTGATGGTCATCGATACGTGCTGGGCGGCATTGCGGTGCGCCTCGATGACGATGGCGCCGGCGATCTCGCCGCCTTCGTAGCCGTGTATCAGCGCGTTGACCACCAGATTGGTCAGCACCTGGGCCAGCGCGCCGGGGTAACTGTCCAGCAGGATGTCCTCTTCGCACTGGATGTCTATCGAGACCTTGGTGTGCTTGAAGCGGGGTTTCAGGCTGGTGATCACCTCGTTCAGGTAATCGTGCAGGTGGAAGCTGCGCCTAGCCTCGCTGGTCTGGTCCACCGCCACCTGCTTGAAGCTGTGGATCAGGTTGGCGGCGCGTTCGGAGTTGGCCAGGATCAGTTCGCAGCATTCCTGCGCTGTCTCCAGATAGCTCTGGAAGTCGCTCTTCTTGATGTTGCCGCTGTCCAGCTTGCCGGTGATGTGCGAGGTGGCGGTGCCTAGGTGCGAGGCGGCGGTCAGCGTGATGCCGACCGGGGTGTTGATTTCGTGGGCGACGCCGGCGACCAGGCTGCCGAGCGACGCCATCTTTTCCGCCTCCACCAGCGTCTCTTGCGTCGCCATCAGCTGGCTGTAGGCCTGCTGCGCCTTCTCTTTTTCCTCGCGGGCGATCGCCTCGGCCGCGGTCCGTTTCACCAGGTCGGCGGCGGTGCGGGCGACGATGCGGTTGAAACCGTTGACGATGCCGCCGATCTCGTCGTCGGCCAAGTGGGTGATCTGGGCGCCGCTGGCGTCCGGCGCTCGGATCGCGGTATTCAGCGCCTGCTGCAGTTTAGCCAGCGGCTGGAAGATGAAACGCTGCAGATTGAACGACATGATGAAGAAGATCAGTCCGTCCAGCAGCACGATCTGGGCGACGATGGTGATCAGGTGCTGGTCTTCGCGCGCGCGCAGCGCGTCGTGCGACAGGTAGACGGTGGCGGTGCCCAGGTGCTCCTTGCCCTGGTAGATGATGGGAATGCTGAGGGTGTCGTCGACCTTGGGTTGCTCGTTGGGCAGCATGTCACGCAGATTGCCGTTGGCGTCGCGGGTGCGGCCCAGGTTGAGGCCGCTTTCTCCCTTGACGTTGATGGCGATCACCGAGGGCCAGCTCAGCTCGCTGTCCAGCGCCAAGCGGACGTTTTCGTCGTCTAGCTGCCAGATGCCGTGCGGCAGGGACAGGGAAAGCCGCGACTGAACGGCGGCGCGCTGGGTCTGGAAGTCATTCTGGTCGATATTGTAGTCATGGATGTAGAAATACAGTCCAGTCGTCCCCAGAATGGTGGTGATCCATGCCATCAGCCATAACATTAACCTTGTCTTGATGCTTTTCATGGTGCCTGTTTACCCGTGCCCTCAGAATGAATCGTAGGCAGAGGGCGAAGGAATTGCCATGCCGGATCGAGAACGGCTCTTGGTTTGCGAGCGGTCGCGGCTCAGGACGGAGGCGCGGCCAGCGGCTGCGTTTGCGCGCGGCGCAGCGGCAGCTTCTGCGCCAGCAGGCCGCCCAG
>NZ_JAJOHV010000110.1 GCF_021129175.1 Chromobacterium piscinae
GAGAAAAATTGAACTTTCTTCGGCCGGTACGCGCAAGACGTTGATTTACAAGAAAAGCGACTGGGAAGGATTTTCATGAAAACGCAAAACGCCGCTTGAAAGTGGCGCTTCTCTGGGCTGCGGCCTGGCTATGGTTTGGTCGCAGCCTGCGTTTCGGGCTGCAAATACGGCAAAAAGGCGTTGACCACTTCCGGCGCGTCCGGCTTGGTGCGGGTGCCGATGCTGATCACCTTGCTGGCACCGGGCAAGACCAGATACTTGTGGAAGTTCCACATCGGCGCGTCGTCGGTGGCTGCGATCAAGTCCTTGAACACCGGCTGGGCATCCGCGCCTCTGACATGCCCCTTGCCCGCCATCGGGAAGGTCACACCGTAATTGGCCTGGCAGAACGCGCCGATCTCGCTGTTGCTATCCAGCTCCTGCAGGAAGTCGTTGCTGGGAAAACCCACCACCATCAGTCCGCGCGGACCGTACTGCTTATATAAAGACTCCAACTGGGTGAACTGCGGCGTGAAACCACAATGGCTGGCGGTGTTTACCACCAGCAGCGGCCGATCGGCGTATTGGCACAGGTTTATCTGCCCGCCCATCAGCCCCGGCACGGTATGGTTCAGCAAAGCGGGACAAGCGGCCAGCACGGCCTGCCCCCACAACATCAATACGACTCCCCAGCGTTTCATCGCATCCTCCTTGCCAAACCAGCTGATGGTTCGGCGCTCGCTTGATATAAGAATAGGGCAATGCGCCCATGCATTGCCCTATCGTCTCATATCGCGAAGGCGCACGCCCTCGCCCTGTCATTCCGGCTGGCTGGCGATGTCCGCTCGCACCTTGTCCATATCCAGGTCGCGCAAGCTCTGGATCAACTGTTCGAACTGGCCGGCCATCAGCGCGCCGGCCTGATTGAACACCATCACGCCATCCTTGACCGCGATCAGCGTCGGAATAGAGCGGATATTGAAGTGGGAGGCCAGGTCGCGCTCGGACTCGGTATCGATTTTGCCGAACACGATGTCGCCGTGTTTTTCGGAAGCGGCTTCGAACACCGGGCCGAACATCTTGCAGGGACCGCACCAGGGCGCCCAGAAGTCCAGGATGACCAGCCCTTCTTCCTTCATGCTGGCGTTGAAGTTGTCGGCGGTGAGGTTGATATAGGACATGGCGGCTCTCTTTCTGTGAATCGTTTGGCCCGCCAAGCGGCGGCTGTGTCAGACCAAGATATGAGCGGCCCGGAACCATTGCAAGACATGGCCCTGGTTGTATTTTTCAATCCGCCCGATAGCCACTCAGCCGATGAAGGGCAAAACCAGGTACAACTTGATCACGATGGCGTTGACGATGTCGATGAAGAAGGCCCCCACCATCGGCACCACCAGAAAAGCCAGATGCGACGGGCCGAAACGCTCAGTCACCGCCTGCATATTGGCGATGGCGGTGGGCGTGGCACCCAGGCCGAAGCCGCAATGGCCGGCGGCCAGCACCGCGGCGTCGTAGTTGCGCCCCATCACGCGAAAAGTGACGAACACCGCGTACAGCGCCATCGCCAGCGTCTGCAGCAACAACAAGGAGAAGATAGGCAGCGCCAACGCCGCCAGGTCCCACAAGCGCAGCGACATCAGCGCCAGCGCCAGAAACAGCGACAGGCTGACATTGCCCACCACCGACACCTCGCGCTCGAAAATCCGGTACCAGCCCAGCGCCGACAGGCCATTGCTGATCAGCACGCCGACGAACAGCACGCAGACAAAGGTGGGCAGCTCGAACGCGGTGCCTTTCAGCAGCGAGCCGATGAAGGTGCCTCCCAGCAAACAGACGGCGATCAGAGCCAGCGTCTCGATGAAGGAATGCGGCGTGATCAGCCGTTGCGCGTCCGGTTGCTCGAAGCCGCGCGGGGGAGAGTCGGCATTGTGCTCCGCCCCCGGCGTCTTGACGCGCTTGACCAGAAAGCGCGCCACCGGCCCGCCGATCAGCCCGCCCAGCACCAGGCCGAAGGTGGCGCAAGCCATCGCCAGCTCTGCGGCGGAAGCCAGGCCGTATTTGTCGGCGAAGGTGCCGCTCCAGGCCGCGCCGGTGCCATGGCCGCCGGACAAAGTGGTAGAGCCGGCCAGCAAGCCCATCAGCGGATCCAGACCCAGCGCGCTGGCCACCGCCACGCCGAGCGTGTTCTGCACCAGCAACAACCCCACCACCACACCGAGAAAGATGCCCACCGTCCTGCCGCCCTGTTTCAGGCTAGCCAGATTGGCGGTCAGGCCGATGGCGGCGAAGAAGGCAAGCATCAGCGGCGTTTGCAACGAAGCGTCGAAGCGCACTTCGATGCCGGAAAACTGGCGCCAAGCCAGCAAGGCGGCGGCGACCACCAGGCCGCCGGCCACCGGCTCGGGAATGTTATAGGTGCGCAGCACGCCGGTATGGGCGACCAGTTTGCGGCCCAGCAGCAGGACGAGCGAGGCCGCCACCAGCGTGCCGTAGAAATCGAGTTGGATCATCGGTAGTCCTATTGTCGTTTTCGAGCGAAAACGCGCCGCTGCGCGACGCAGACAAACCGATGAAGCAGGAAGGCATGGAGACGCTCCACATCCCGCCGCTTGCGCGGCGAGGCGGCACGAAGGCCGCCGGCTGGCTGGTCGGCGACTCCATGCGGAAACGCGCTTCCTTATGGGAGCGGAGAAACTGCGGAAAAGTTCGCGTAAAAACTTTTTACAATCAATCAGATGCCGACTCAGGCGCGGCTGATCCGCCAGCACTGGTGGATTTTACGGTTGCGGAAGTCTTCCGGCACCGACTGCCCGCTGACATCCTGAATCTGGTAATCCTGGCTTAAACGATCGTCGAGCTGGAAAGTGCGCAGATTGTTGGAGAAGTACAGCCAGCCGCCCGGCGCCAGAAGCGCCATCGCATAGTCGATCAGCCAGACGTGATCGCGCTGCACATCCAGGATGTCGCGCATCTTCTTGGAATTGGAGAAGGTGGGCGGGTCCATCATGATCAAATCGAAGCGCTTGCCCGTGTCCACAGACTCTTCCAGATACTGGAACGCGTCGGCGCGCACCAGTTTGTGCTTGCCGAGATCCAGCCCGTTCAGCTCAAAGTTCCGGCGCGACCACTCCTGATAGGTATTAGACATGTCCACCGTCTCCGAACTGACCGCTCCGCCGGCGCCGGCATAGACGGTGAAGCTGCCGGTATAGGCGAACAAATTGAGGAAGCGCTTGCCGGCCGCTTCCTCGCGCACCCGCTTGCGGGTGTTGCGGTGATCAAGGAACAGGCCGGTATCCAGATACTGGTCCAGGTTGACGATGAAGCGCTGGCCGAACTCCTCGACCACGAAATCCTCGCCCTCGGCGCCCACTTTCTCGTACTGGCTGACACCCTTCTGCCGGCGGCGGTTCTTCAGCGTGACCGCGGCGGCCGGAATGCCGGTCACCTGCGCGATGGCCGCCACCACCGCGTCTATCCACGCCCGATACTCGTCGTCGCCCATCTCCCAGCCGGTGTCGTACTCCTGCAGATGAACGCGCGATCCATAGATGTCAAGCGCGAACGGGAACTGCGGCACGTCCTTGTCGTAGACGCGCCAGGCGTCCAGCCCCTGCCGGCGCGCCCATTTGGCATAATGCTTGTAGTTCTTGGCCAGACGGTTGGTGAAGGCGCTGACGTCCTGCATGGCGTATCCTCGATTGCTGCAAAACAAACGCGCCAGCCTAGGCTGGCGCGACACGGTGTTCAAACCGGCATTATAAGGCGCTATTGCTCGGAGTACATCGACAGCATCTTGAGATAGACCGGCTCCGGCAGGTACTGGCGAATCACGCTCTCCCAGCCGCGCGGGCCGATCAGCCCCTTGACCATCGTCGACGACACCTCGGCGTATTCGCGCGGCGGCAACAGAAACAGCGTGGTGATGTCCGGATGCAGATCGGAATTGATGTAGCGCATCGTGCGCTCGTACTCGTAGTCGCTGGCAGTGCGGATGCCGCGCACGATGTAGTTGGCGCCGACGCTCTGCGCATAATTCACCAAGAACTGATTTTCGAATACCTCGACCCGCAGCTTGCTGAAACCCGTGGTCACTTCGCGCAGCAGCGCCACCCTTTCCTCGGCGCTGAAGGTGCAGTGCTTGTCCGGATTCACGCCCACGGCGACGATCAGTTCGTCGAACAGCTCCACCGCCTCGCGTATCATCCACAAGTGGCCGTTGGTGACCGGATCAAAGCTGCCGGCATAGACGGCTCGTTTCAATTGACGTTTCCCTTTGGCTTTGATTGTGTTTTCCATGACGACTGTATCTTGCGTTGAGAGGGGTGGTAAAGAATTTTTTGTGCGGCGCGGCAAAATAACGCCGCGCCGCGCAGGCTGTCAAGAAACGGTCACAACTGACAGTTGATCATCCAACTGACGCCGAATTTATCACTAAAGCAGCCGAAAAGCGCGTTCCAAAATGTCTTGTGCAGCGGCAACGTCACCTGGCCGCCTTGGCTCAGCGCGGCGAAAACCTTCTCAGCCGCCGCGGTATCGCCGTCCAGATTGATCGACAGCGAAATCTGCTGGCTGGGCGACGCCGGCCGGTCGGTATCCGAAATCATCAGCGCATTGACGCCAAACACCAGCCGCGCATGCATGATCCAGTTCGGATTGATGTCGCCCATGGACGGCACATCCTTGGGCGCGTCGGCATAGCGCATCAGGATGGCGATTTCGCCATTCAGGGCCTCACGGTAAAAGTTCAGCGCCGCCTCGGCGCGGCCGTCGTTGAAATTCAGATACGGATACACATGCATGGCAAGCCTCCGTTCAGTGATGGGAAGGCCAGTGTACGCCGGGCCTTGATGGCAATGAAACGAAAAAGGCCCGCGGCGCTTTGCGCCGCGGGCCCTGCGATGCCGATTTGGTCTCAGCCGTTGATCTCTTCGGCGCGGTGGCAGGCCACCATGCGCTGGTCCAGCTCGCGCAGCTGCGGCACCTCCGCCTTGCAGCGCTCGTTGGCGTGCGGGCAGCGCTTGTGGAAAGCGCAGCCGGATGGCGGATTCAGCGGGCTGGGCAGCTCGCCTTCGATCTTGATCTTGATGCGGCGATCTTCCGGATGGATGGACGGCGTCGCCGACAGCAGCGCCTGGGTGTACGGGTGCAGCGGCCGTTCATAGACGCGATCCTTGGCGCCCACCTCCACCGCGCGGCCCAGATACATCACCATCAGTTCGTCGGCGACGTGCTCCACCACCGCCAGATTGTGGGAAATGAACACATAGGCGGTGTTGAACTCTTCCTGCAGATCCATGAACAGGTTCAACACCTGCGCTTGGATGGATACGTCGAGCGCCGATGTCGGCTCGTCCGCCACCACGATCTTGGGGTTCAGCATCATCGCGCGGGCGATGGCGATGCGCTGGCGTTGACCGCCGGAGAACATGTGCGGGTAGCGGAAATAGTGCTCCGGGCGCAGGCCTACGCGGGCCATCATCGCCCTGACCTTTTCCTCGCGCTCCTTCGCTGACAGATCGGTATTGATCAGCAAGGGCTCGGACAGCTGGTCGCCGATTTTCTGCCGCGGATTCAAGGAGCCGTACGGGTTCTGGAACACCATCTGCACCTTGCGCCGCATCGCCTTCAGCTCCGCGCCGCTGGCCTTGGCCGCATCCTGGCCGTCCAGGATCAGCGAGCCGGAAGTCGGCTGCTCGATCAGCGTCAGCTGGCGCGCCAGCGTGCTCTTGCCGCAGCCGGACTCGCCCACCACCGCCAGCGTGCGGCCGGCCTCCAGCTCGAACGACACCCCGGCCAGCGCCTTCACCTGCGCCTTGGGCTTGAACAGGCCCTGCGCCACATCGTAGTAACGGGTCAGATCTCCCGCTTGCAAAACCTTAGCCATGCTGCTTCTCCTTGGCCAGCAACGGGTAGTGGCAACGCACCGCGCCATGCTCGTGGGCGGTTAATCCAGGCCGCTGGCCGCGGCAGTTGTCCTGCGCGTACGGGCAGCGCGGCGACAACAGACAGCCGCTGGGCCGGTCATACTGGCCGGGCACGATGCCCGGCAGCGTGGCCAGCCGGCGCGCGCCCTTGCTGTGCTCCGGAATCGACGACAGCAGCGCCTCGGTGTACGGATGGGCGGGATGGCGGAAAATTTCCGGCACCGTGCCCATTTCAGCCACCTGGCCGGCGTACATCACCACCAGCCGCTGCGCGACCTCGGCCACCACGGCCAAGTCGTGGGTGATCAGGATCAGCGCCATGTTCTGGCTCTTCTGCAAGGACACCAGCAGCTCCATGATCTGAGCCTGGATAGTCACGTCGAGCGCGGTGGTCGGCTCGTCGGCGATCAAGAGCTTGGGACTGCAGGCGATGGCCATGGCGATGGCGACGCGCTGGCTCATGCCGCCCGACAGTTGATGCGGATAGGCGTCAAGCCGCGTAGCCGCCGCCGGAATCTCCACCAGCTGCATCAGTTCCAGCGCGCGCGCCTTCAAGGCCGCGCCGCGCAGGCCCTGGTGCACTTTCAGCACCTCCATGATCTGGTAGCCGACGGTGTAGCTGGGATTCAGCGCCGTCATCGGGTCCTGGAAGATCATCGAAATGTCCTTGCCGACGATCTTGCGGCGGCCGCGCGCCGAGATGCTCAGCAGGTCCTTGCCGTCGAAGCTCAGCTCGTCGGCGACGATGCGGCCCTGACCTTCCAACAGGCCCATCATCGCCATCATGGTCACCGACTTGCCGGAGCCGGACTCGCCGACGATGCCGACGATCTCGCCCTGGGCAACGCTCAGCTCCAGCCCTTCCACCGCGCGGAACGGGTTCTTCTCCGATCCAAACTCCACGGACAGGTTTTTGATTTGCAACAGACTCATATTCTTATCCTCAGGCGGCGCGCTTCAGCTTGGGGTCCAGCGCATCGCGCAGGCCGTCGCCCATCAGGTTGATCGCCAGCACCGACAGCAGGATGGTCAGGCCCGGCAGGGTCACCACCCACCAGGCGCTCTCGATGTAGTCGCGGGCCGAGGCCAGCATGGTGCCCCACTCGGCGGTCGGCGGCTGCACGCCCAGGCCCAGGAAGCCCAGCGCGGCGATTTCGAGAATGGCAGAGGAGAAGCTCATGGTGGCGTGCACGATCAGCGGGGCCATGCAGTTGGGCAGCACGGTGACGAACATCAGGCGTCCCAGCCCGGCGCCGGCCACCCGCGAGGCCACCACGTAGTCGCGGTTCAGCTCGGTCATCGCCGAAGCGCGCGTCAGCCGCACATAGGCCGGCAGCGACACGGTGGCGATGGCGATCATCGCATTGGTCAGGCCCGGCCCGAGGATAGCCATGATGGCCACGGCCAGCAGCAAGGACGGCAGCGCCATCATGATGTCCATCAGGCGCATGATGGACGCGCCCAGCGCCTTGGGGAAGAAGGCGGCCAACAGGCCCAGGATCACGCCCGGCACCAGCGCCATCAGCACCGACATCAGGCCGATGAACAGCGACAGCCGCGCGCCGTAGATCAGCCGCGACAGGATGTCGCGGCCCAGCTCGTCGGTGCCGAACAGGAACTGGATGCTGCCGGCGGCCTCCCAGGCCGGCGGCGTCAGCATGTGATCGCGGTACTGCTCGATCGGGCTGTACGGCGCGATGACAGGCGCCAGCAGCGCACAGGCGACGATGAACAGCACGAAGACCAGTCCGGCGACCGCGCCCTTGTTGTGGGAAAAGCCCTGCCAGAACTCCTTCAACGGAGACGGATAGGACAGCGCCAGGTCGGCCGTCTGCGCGGCCGCGGTTTGATTGGTTTGGCTCATGTTGCGTCTCTGCTTACTTGGCGTGACGGATGCGCGGATTGGCGATGCCGTACAGGATGTCGACGACGAAGTTGGTGACGATCACCAGCGTGGCCACCATCAGGATGCCGTTCTGCACCACCGGGTAGTCGCGGCGGGCGATGGCGTCGATCAGCCACTTGCCGATGCCGGGCCAGGAGAAGATGGTTTCGGTCAGCACCGCGCCGCCCATCAGCGTGCCCACCTGCAGGCCGATCACCGTCAGCACCGGGATCAGCGCGTTGCGCAGGGTGTGGATGAAGATGACGCGGGCCGGCGACAGGCCTTTGGCGCGCGCGGTGCGGACGTAGTCCTCGCGCAGCACTTCCAGCATCGACGAGCGGGTCATCCGCGCGATCACCGCCAGCGGGATGGTGCCCAGCACGATGGACGGCAGGATCAGGTGCGACAGCGCGCTCTTGAACGCGCCTGCGTTGCCCTCGGGATCGGCCGCTTCGGCCAGCCAGCTGTCGATCAGCATGAAGCCGGTCTTGGGATGGATGTCGAACATTAGGTCCATCCGGCCGGACACCGGCGTCCACCCCAGCTTGACCGAGAAGAACATGATCAGGATCAGGCCCCACCAGAAGATGGGCATCGAGAAGCCGGTCAGCGAAATGCCCATCACGCCGTGGTCGAATATCGAACCACGCTTGATGGCGGCCAACACGCCAGCCAGCAGCCCCCACACCATGGCGAACAGCAGCGCGGACAGCGCCAGCTCCAGCGTGGCGGGGAACAGGGTCTTGAACTCGGTCCAGACGCTGGTCTTGGTCACCAGCGATTCGCCGAGATTGCCGTGCAGCAGATTGACGACGTAGTCGAAATATTGCGCGTACAGCGGCTTGTCTAGCCCCAGCCGATGCAGCGCTTCGGCGTGCATCTGGGGGTCGAGCGTGCGCTCGCCCACCATCACTTCCACCGGGTCGCCGGGGATCAGGCGGATCAGCGCGAAAGTCAGCAGCGTGATGCCGAAGAAGGTGGGCACCAACAGGCCCAGCCTCCGCAGGATGAATGAAAACATGAAAACCTCTCCCGGACGCGCGCGTGGCGCGGCGCCCTCAGACCTAGACATCGCGTGCAAGGAATCCGAACAGGAAAGGTAGAAACGCAAGACGCGCCGAGAAGGCGCGAAAGAGAGAACCGGGTGCCGGACAGCAGACTGGCAACTAAACCACCCACCAGCATTAGCTGCATCCACTGTCGCGGCAGGAGTGACAATACCAGCGCGCTGTCCCATCCCGCTTGACGCAGGTCAAACCGCCGTCACCGCCGGCCGACCGTCGTCCCATCTCTAACCATTTTCCTGTGCAGACACTGCCATGCCGCCGCGGCCGCCCTCTCTGTCGGAGAACTGTCCTCGACGGCACTTACGCCAGGCGGACGGGGCTTTCGCCCCGCCGCCGATTACGGTTATGCCTGGTTTGAAACCAGGCTTACTTGACGCTGACGCCGTAGAAGGAGTTCAGGCCGAACGGGCTGACCTTGAAGCCCTGCACCGACTTCAGCATTGGCTGATTGACAGTGGAGTGGGCGATGGTGGTCATCGGCACCTGCTGCTTCACGATTTCCTGCGCCTTCATGTACAGCTTGGTGCGCTCGGCGACGTTGGACGTGGCCTTGCCCTTCTGGATCAGGTCTTCGAACGGCTTGTAGCAGAACTTGGAGAAGTTGTTGCCATTCATCGCGTCGCAGCCGAACAGCACGCCCAGCCAGTTGTCCGGATCGCCGTTGTCGCCGGTCCAACCGATCAGCATGGAGTCATGCTCGCCGGCCTTGGCGCGCTTCAGGTACTCGCCCCACTCGTAGGAGGTGATCTTGGCCTTGACGCCGATCTTGGCCCAGTCAGCCTGCACCATTTCCGCCATCAGCTTGGCGTTGGGGTTGTACGGACGCTGAACCGGCATCGCCCACAGCGAGATGTCGAAGCCATTCGGATAGCCGGCCTTGGCCAGCAGCGCCTTGGCCTTGGCCACATCGTACGGCGCGTCCTTCAGGTTCTTGTTGTACGACCACTGGGTCGGCGGCATCGGGTTGGTGGCCGCCTGGCCGGCGCCTTGGTACACCGCCTGCAGGATGGCCTTCTTGTTGATGGCCATGTCCAGCGCCTGGCGCACTTCCAGCTTGTCCAGCGGCTTATGCTTGACGTTGTAGGCCAGGTAGCCCAGGTTGAAGCCGGCCTGGGACATCACGCTCATCTTCGGATCGGCCTTCATCGCGGCGATGTCGGTCGGACGCGGATAGGTGGTGATCTGGCACTCGCCGGCCTTCAGCTTCTGGTAGCGCACCGACGGGTCGGTGGTGATCGCGAACACCAGGTTATCTACCTTCGGGCCGTCGGCCTTGTTCCAGTAGTCCTTGTTGGCGGCGAAGCGGATTTGCGCGTCCTTCTGGTAGCGCTTGAAGACGAACGGGCCGGTGCCCACCGGCTGCTGGTTGATCAGTTGCGGCTTGCCGTCCTTCAGCAGCTTGTCCGCGTATTCGGCGGACTGGATGGAGGCGAAGCTCATCGCCAGGTTCTGCAGGAAGGCGGCATCGACCTTCTTCAGCGAGAACTTGATGGTGTACGGGTCAACTTTCTCCACCTTGACGATGTTGGCGTCCATGCCCATGTCGGTGAAGTAAGGGAATTCAGTCGGATAAGCCTTGCGGAACGCGTTGCCCTTGTTGAGCATGCGGTCGAAGGTGAAGGCCACGTCGTCGGCGTTGAATTCGCGAGTCGGCTTGAAATAGTCGGTGGTCTGGAACTTCACGCCCTTGCGAAGATGGAAGGTGTAGGACAGTCCATCCGAAGACACATCCCATTTCTCGGCCAGACCCGGGATCACCTTAGTGCCGCCGCGCTGGAATTGCACCAGGCGGTTGAACACGGTTTCGGCCGAGGCATCAAAGTCGGTGCCGGAGGTGTACTGGCCCGGGTCGAAGCCCGCCGGGCTGCCCTCGGAACAAAACACCAATGTCCCGGCGGCCTGAGATGCCACGGAAGCCCCAGCGATCGCGCCAGCAAGCAGCAACTTCTTGAAAGTTTGCATAATGTTTCCCTTCCTTTGTACAGACTAATTAGTCTTTTCTGATATTCAACCTGAGCATGTTTAGGTCTCGGCTGGTGGGGGATACATTATTCACAGAGGGCGCTTTTGACAAGCGCCCTCTGACTTTTCATGCGCGATCCGGCTATGACAATTCGTAAACGGAAAGTTAACTACACGCGGCGCAATATGACGGAACCCACGGAATAGCCGGCTCCGAACGAGGAAATGACGCCAACATCGCCAGCGTTCAAATCATGCGAATGAAGATGGAAGGCGATGATGGAACCGGCGGAACTGGTGTTGGCGTAACGGTCCAAAATCACCGGCGCCTCCACCGTATCGGCCTCCCGGCCCAGCACGCGGCGGGCGATCAGCTGGTTCATCGCCAGGTTGGCCTGGTGCAGCCAGAAACGCCGCACGCCTTCCGGCGCGATGTCCAGGCTGCCCAGGTGGCCGACGATGTGCTCGCCCACCATCGGACACACCTCTTTGAACACCTTGCGCCCCTGCTGGACGAACAGCTTGTCGGGCTGGCCGACGCCGGTCTCGTCGCAACGGTTCAGGAAGCCGAAGTTGTTGCGGATGTTGTTGGAGAATACTGTGGCCAACTTGCAGCCCAGCACCTCGAAGCGATGCTCAGAAATGGCCGCGTCGGCGCGCTCCAACACCACAGCGGTGCAGGCGTCGCCGAAGATGAAGTGGCTATCGCGGTCGCGGAAGTTCAGGTGGGCGGAACAGATCTCCGGATTCACCATCAGCACCGCGCGCGCCTGGCCGGCGGCCACCGCGTTGACCGCGGTCTGGATGCCGAACGTCGCCGACGAGCAGGCAACGTTCATGTCGAAGGCGTAGCCATCGATTCCCAATGCCTGCTGCACTTCGATCGCCATCGCCGGATAGGGGCGCTGCATATTGGAGCAGGCGACGATCACCATGTCGATGTCGGCGGCGGCGCGGCCGGCGGCCTCCAGCGCCTGCTTGGCGGCGGCCACGGCCATCTCTGCCTGCACTGACAACTCGTCATTGCCGCGCTCGGGCAAATGGGGCGCCATTCTCGCCGGGTCCAACACGCCGCTCTTGTCCATCAGGAAGCGCTGCTTGATGCCGGAAGCCTTTTCGATGAACTCGGCGCTGGACTCGGCCAGCGGCTCCATTTCGCCGGCGGCGATTTCGGCCGCGCGGGCCTCGTTGCGCTCGCGCACGTAGGCATTGAACGCCTCGACCAGTTCGGCGTTGCCGACCGCGTGGGGAGGGGTGAACAAGCCCGTCCCGCTGATAACAACCTTATGCATCTTTTTATGTCCTCATCCCAATGAGCAGGAACGAAAGCATGGCGGCGAACCCGGCCTTCCTCGGCCCGGCCGGTTGCGCCCGCCGCCACTCGGCGCCCTTGCGGGCGATCTCATGAAAATATTGCAGCGATTTTACACAGCACCCAGCGCGGAGGTGTAAGAAATCCATAGCCTTTAATGGCTTAAACCAAGTAAAATGCTCAACTTTGCGACTTCCGGCGCTAGCTTGCCTCGCCAAATACTTGACTATTTTAGTCGGATATTAGGTATAATCTGAGGCAGAACCACCACCCACCGGAACTGAACATCATGCGCCTTACCACCAAAGGACGTTTTGCCGTCACCGCGATGCTCGATCTCGCGATGCGCGAGGGAGGCGGGCCGGTCACCCTGGCCGGCATCAGCGAGCGCCAGAGCATCTCGCTGTCTTACCTGGAACAGCTGTTCGGCAAGCTCAGACGCGCCGAACTGGTAGACAGCGTGCGCGGTCCCGGCGGCGGCTACACGCTGGCCAAACAAATTTGCGACATCTCCGTGGCCGACATCATCGTCGCCGTGGACGAGCCGGTGGACGCCACCCAGTGCGGCGGGCGCGAGAACTGCCGCGGCAGCCAGCGCTGCATGACCCACGACTTGTGGACCAACCTCAACGTCACCATTTTCGATTACCTCTCCAAGGTAAGCCTCGCCAGCCTGGTGGAAGAGCAACACACCAAAGAGCAGCAAGCCAAGGAGAGCAGCGTCGTGCAGGACAAGCGCGACAGCTGTAGCAGCTCCCGTGCAGCTGCCAGCAGCGCCCTGTGAGCGCATGAAAAATCTTGCGGAGATTAAATAAATGAGCCAGCCCAAGCTACCGATCTATCTTGATTACTCGGCCACCACCCCGGTGGACCCGCGCGTCGCCGAAAAGATGATTCCCTATCTGACCGGCAAGTTCGGCAACCCCGCCTCGCGCAGCCACAGCTTCGGCTGGGAAGCCGAGGAAGCTGTCGAGAACGCGCGCGCCGAAGTGGCCAAGCTGATCGGTGCCGACTCCAAGGAAATCGTCTGGACCTCCGGTGCCACCGAGTCCGACAACCTGGCGATCAAGGGCGCCGCCCAGTTCTACAAGAGCAAGGGCAAGCACATCATCACCGTCAAGACCGAACACAAGGCGGTGCTGGACACCTGTCGCGAGCTGGAGCGCCAAGGCTTCGAAGTCACTTATATGGACGTGCAGGAAAACGGCCTGCTCGACATCGAGGCCTTCAAGGCCGCCATCCGTCCGGACACCATCGTGGTATCGGTGATGTACGTGAACAATGAAATCGGCGTGATCCAAGACATCCCGCAGATCGGCGAGATCTGCCGCGAGAAGGGCATCATCTTCCACGTCGACGCCACCCAGGCGCCGGGCAAGGTCAAGATCGACCTGAATACCCTGAAAGTGGACCTGATGAGCCTGTCCGCGCACAAGGCCTACGGCCCGAAGGGCATCGGCGCGCTGTACGTGCGCCGCAAGCCGCGCGTGCGCCTTGAGGCTCAGATGCACGGCGGCGGCCACGAGCGCGGCTTCCGCTCCGGCACCCTGGCCACCCACCAGATCGTCGGCATGGGCGAAGCCTTCCGCATCGCCCGCGAGGAGATGGACAGCGAAAGCGAGCGCATCCGCATGCTGCGCGACCGTCTGTGGCACGGCATCCAGGACATGGAAGAGGTGTACATCAACGGTGACGCCGATCAGCGCGTGCCGCACAACCTCAACGTCAGCTTCAACTTCGTCGAGGGCGAGAGCCTGATCATGGCCATCAAGGACCTGGCCGTGTCCAGCGGCTCCGCCTGCACCTCCGCCTCGCTGGAGCCGTCCTACGTACTGCGCGCGCTGGGCCGCAACGACGAAATGGCCCACAGCTCGATCCGCTTCACGCTGGGCCGCTTCACCACCGAGGAAGAGATCGACTATGCGATCGCGCTGCTTAAATCCAAGATCGGCAAGCTGCGCGAACTTTCCCCGCTGTGGGAGATGTACAAGGACGGCGTGGATCTGAACAGCGTTCAATGGGCGGCCCACTGAGCCGATAACAGATTACCGGCCGCGGAAACTTTTACAGAAGCCGCGGCCCGCAGGAGAAAAGACATGGCATACAGCGAAAAAGTGTTGGACCACTACGAAAACCCGCGCAACGTCGGCTCGTTCGACAAGGGCGACGACAGCATCGGCACCGGCATGGTCGGCGCGCCGGCCTGTGGCGACGTGATGAAGCTGCAGATCAAGGTGGGCGCGGACGGCGTGATCGAAGACGCCAAGTTCAAGACCTACGGCTGCGGCTCCGCCATCGCCTCCTCGTCGCTGGTGACCGAGTGGGTGAAGGGCAAGTCGCTGGACGAGGCGCTGACGATCAAGAACACCGCCATCGCCGAGGAACTGGCGCTGCCGCCGGTGAAAATCCACTGCTCCATCCTGGCCGAAGACGCGATCAAGGCCGCGGTGGAGGACTATAAGCAGAAACACGGCAAGTAAGCGGAGGCGACAGATGGCACTCACTCTTTCCGAACGCGCCGCCCAGCACGTCGGCGCCTTCCTCGCCAAACGCGGCAAGGGCCTGGGCGTGCGGCTGGGCGTCAAGACCTCCGGCTGCTCCGGCATGGCCTACAAGCTGGAGTTCGTCGATGTCGAGAACGGCGAAGACGTCCGCTTCGAAAGCTACGGCGTGGCCATCTACACCGACGCCAAGAGCCTGGCCTACCTCGACGGCACCGAGCTGGACTACGTGAAGGAAGGTCTGAACGAGGGGTTCCGCTTCAACAACCCCAACGTCAAGAACGAGTGCGGCTGCGGCGAGAGCTTCAACGTCTGACCCGCCGCCGCCCCCGGGGCGGAGCGTTGACGCGCAAGCGCTGATGCTCCGCCTTCGTTATTTCAGTCCCTATGCCTTGGTCCGGACGCATCGATGAACCACGATTTTAACCAGGATTTCTTCAGCCTGTTCGGCCTGCCGCGCCGCTTCGCGATTGATGCGGCCGGCCTAGACGCCGCCTGGCGCGCCGCCGCCGCCCAGGTCCATCCCGACCGCTACGCCGCCAGTTCCGACGCCGAAAAGCGCAGCGCGCTGATGCTGGCCACCCGGGTCAATGAAGCCTACCAGACGCTGAAGTCGCCGCTGAACCGCGCCCGCTACCTGCTGCAGCTGTCCGGCGTGGACACCCAGGAAGAGAACAATACCCGGATGCCGGGCGACTTCCTGATGGCGCAGATGGAATGGCGCGAGGGCATAGACGACGCCCGCGCCGACGTGGACGCGCTGGAGTCGCTGTCGCGCCGTCTGCGCGCCGAGGTCAAGGACCTGCAAGCCGAGCTGGAAACTGCGCTCGACGCCCGCGCCGACTTGGACGCCGCCGCCGTCCTGGTGAGAAAATTGCGCTTCATGGAAAAGCTGGACCAAGAGATCGGCGACGCCATCGGTAACCTGCTGGACTAGCATGCTCGCCTCGACATACCGGCAGGCTTTTCGGCAGCAAATCTGGGCATGGGCACCGGGCATCGGCTACCTGCTGTTCCAGGTATTGGTGTTGCTGCCAAACGTCCACCGGGACGGCGATGGCCCCGGCTGCGGCAATCCGCTGCTGGGAGGCGTGTTTCTGCTTGGCCTGCTCGCGCTGCCGATCGCCAGTTGGAATGCTTACCAGCTGTCCCGCCTCGGCTGGAAGAGCGAGATGGATGAAAGCGCCAACTCACGCGTCACCCGAGCTCGGCACTTGTTCAACCTGGCCTTGAGCGCGCCAGGACTGATTTTGGGTCTTTACATCGTATTCGCCATCCTCTCCGCCGTTTGGCGTTGAGAGGGCTAGCCACTTACATTGACTTGAACTGACATGGCTCTACTGCAAATCGCCGAACCCGGCCTTTCCGCCGCCCCCCACCAGCACCGCCTGGCCGTGGGCATAGACCTGGGCACCACTAACTCGCTGGTGGCCACCGTCCGGAGCGGCTCCGCCGCCGTTCTGCCGGACGAAACCGGCCGCAGCCTGCTGCCGTCGGTGGTGCGCTACGGCGACGAGGGCGTGCTGGCGGTCGGCTACGACGCGCAGAAGGAACAAAACCGCGATCCGCACAACACCATCGTCTCGGTGAAGCGTTTCATGGGCCGCGGCGTCAGCGACATCAAAGACGCCGGCAGCCTGCCCTACCGCTTCGTCGACGCGCCGGGCATGGTGCAGCTGGTCACCCGCGCCGGCGTCAAAAGTCCGGTCGAGGTGTCGTCCGACATCCTGCGCGCGCTGAAAGACCGCGCCGAAGAGAGCCTGGGCGGCGAACTGACCGGCGCGGTGATCACCGTGCCCGCCTACTTCGACGACGCCCAGCGCCAAGCCACCAAGGACGCCGCGCGCCTGGCCGGCCTCAATGTGCTGCGCCTGTTGAACGAACCCACAGCCGCCGCCATCGCCTACGGCCTGGACAACGGCAGCGAAGGCACATACGTCGTATACGATCTAGGGGGCGGCACGCTGGACGTGTCCATCCTGCGGCTGACCCGCGGCGTGTTCGAGGTGCTGGCCACCAGCGGCGACTCCGCGCTGGGCGGCGACGACTTCGACCACCGCGTGTTCTGCTGGCTGCTGGAGCAGGCCGGCGTGACCGCGCCGTCGGCGCACGACATGCGCCTGCTGCACACCCGCGCCCGCGAAGCCAAGGAAGCGCTGACCGACCACGCCAGCACCCGCGTCACCGCCATCCTGTCCGACGGCCAGTCGCTGGATCTGGAGCTGGACCAGGCCACGCTGCACGCCATCACCAAGACGCTGGTCGACAAGACCCTGACGCCGGTGCGCAAGGCGCTGCGCGACGCCAGGATCGCGCCCGAGGACATCCAGGGCGTGGTGATGGTGGGCGGCGCCACCCGCATGCCGCATGTGCAAAAAGCCGTGGCCGACCACTTCGGCCGCGCGCCGCTGACCAATCTCGATCCCGACAAGGTGGTGGCGCTGGGCGCCGCCATCCAGGCCAATGTGCTGGCCGGCAACAAGCAGGACGACGAATGGCTGCTGCTCGACGTGCTGCCGCTGTCGCTGGGCATCGAAACCATGGGCGGCCTGACCGAGAAGATCATCCCGCGCAACAGCACCATCCCGGTGGCGCGCGCGCAGGACTTCACCACCTTCAAGGACGGCCAGACCGCGATGTCCATCCACGTGCTGCAGGGCGAGCGCGAGCTGGTCTCCGATTGCCGCAGCCTGGCCAAATTCACGCTGACCGGCATCCCGCCGATGGTGGCGGGCGCCGCGCGCATCCGCATCACCTTCCAGGTGGACGCCGACGGCCTGCTGTCGGTCACCGCACGCGAGCAGACCTCGGGCGTGGAGTCCAGCATCGAGGTCAAGCCGTCCTACGGCCTGTCCGACGACGAGATCAGCCGCATGCTGACAGACTCCATGGCCAACGTGCAGGAAGACATCGAGGCGCGCAAGCTGCGCGAGGCCATCGTCGACGCCGAAAGCTTGCGCGACGCCACCGTCAACGCGCTGGCGCAGGACGGCGACCTGCTGGATGACGCCGAGCGCGCCGAAGTGGAGGCCGCCGCCGCCGCGGTGGGCGCCGCCATCGCCGAGGGTGTCACCCGCCGCATCAACGAGGCCAGCGCCGCGCTGAACCACGCCACCGAAACCTTCGCCTCCCGCCGCATGGACCGCAACATCCAGCGCGCGTTGAAGGGCCACAAGATTACCGATCTGTAAGGATACGCCATGCCGCGCATCATCGTTTTGCCCCATCCGGACCTATGCCCGGAAGGCGCCGTGATAGACAACGTAGAAACCGGCCAGAGCATCTGCGACGCGCTGCTCGCCCACGACATCGAAATCGAGCACGCCTGTGAGATGTCCTGCGCCTGCACCACCTGCCACTGCATCGTCCGCGAAGGCGGCAACTCGCTGAACGAGGCCGACGAGCTGGAAGAAGACCTGCTGGACAAGGCCTGGGGCCTGGAGGCGCAATCGCGCCTGTCCTGCCAGGCCATCGTCGCCGACGAGGATCTGGTAATCGAGATTCCGAAGTACACGATCAACCACGCCCGCGAACATCATTGATTCCGCCTCTCGGACAGCGCTGCCTTTGTCCTTCTTGCCTCGTCGTGCCGTGTGCACTGACTTCGGCTCGGCTTCGCGGCGCGCCGTCCGATAGACGGAATCTCTCCAGGAGACATCTATGAAATGGACCGACGTTAACGACATCGCCATCGAACTGGCGGACGCCTACCCGGACGTGGATCCGAAGACCGTGCGCTTCGTCGACCTGCACAACTGGGTGGTGGAGCTGCCCGGCTTCGACGACGACCACGCCCGCGGCGGCGAGCGCGTGCTGGAGGCGATCCAGCAGGCGTGGATAGACGAAGCGGAGTGATCGCTTCACGACAAAGGCCCCGTATCCCGGGGCCTTTGTCATGCGGCCGCCGCGGCGCGTGAAAATCGCGCCGACCCGGTTTATCATCGGTAGACACGCGCCGGCCTTCGCCGGCGCTCCGCTACGGAGCCGCCATGTTCACCCTGATCATCGGCAACAAGAATTACTCCCCCTGGTCGCTGCGCCCCTGGCTGCTGCTCAAGATGCTGGACGAGCCGTTCAAGGAGCAGCAGATCGACCTCTACCTGTCCGACAGCAAGGCTCGCATCCTGGCGGCGAATCCGGCCGGCAAGGTGCCGGTGCTGGTGGACGACAAGCTCAGGATATGGGACTCGCTGGCGATCAGCGAATACCTGGCCGAATGCTTCCCCGCAGCCGGGCTGTGGCCCACCGACAGCGCGCTGCGCGCCGTCGCCCGCTCCATCGTCGCCGAAGTCCACTCCGGCTTCGCCGCGCTCAGAGAAAACCTGCCGATGGACATTACGCTGCGCCAGGTGGATTACGAGAGCTCCCCGGCGCTGGAGTCCGACATCGCCCGCGTAATCGCGCTGTGGGAAGAACAGCGCGAACGGCACGTCGCCGACGGCGAGTTCCTGTTCGGCGGCTTCACCATCGCCGACGCCTGCTTCGCGCCGATCTGCACCTGCTTCCAGACCTACAACGTCAGGCTGCCGGAGCGCTCGCAAGCCTATGTCCGCCATATCTTGTCACTGCCCGCCATGCAGGAATGGTATTCGGCGGCGGCCGCGGAAAGCAAACGCCCATTCTGAGTCAGAGAATGTCGCAAAACGGGTGGATCAACGCGCCATAAGTCATTAGAATGGCGCGTTTTTTACATTTTCATTACGTCAAGGACTTCACATGAGCACCCCGTTCATCATTGGCGTTGCCGGCGGCAGCGGCAGCGGAAAAACCACGGTAACCAACAAGGTGCTGGAGACCATTGGTTCCGAGATGGCGGCAGTGATCATCCAAGACTACTACTATCGCGACCAGAGCCACCTGACTTTCGAACAGCGCCTGGGCACCAACTACGACCATCCGCAAGCGTTCGACTGGCCGCTGCTGATCTCCCACATCGACGATCTGCGCAATGGCCGCTCCATCGAGATGCCGGTGTACGATTTCTCCAATCACACCCGCTCCGACAAGACCGTCACCGTGCAGCCGGCGCCGGTGATCGTGATCGAAGGCCTGTTCCCGCTGTACGACGCGGCGCTGCGCGAGATGATGTCGCTGAAGATCTTCGTCGACACCGATTCCGACGTCCGCTTCATCCGCCGCCTGAAACGCGACATCGCCGAGCGCGGCCGCACGATGGAGAACGTGATCGAGCAATACCTGTCCACCGTGCGCCCGATGCACAACCAGTTCATCGAGCCGACCAAGCGCTTCGCCGACGTGATCCTGCCGCACGGCGCCAACGATCCGGCGGTGGACATCATCACCACCAAGGTCGCCAGCCTGATGGTGTGACAGCGCAAGACGCCGAATACGCGAAAGCCGCCCTAGGGCGGCTTTTTGCTTGTCCGGTTGACGCCGCCCGCCCCGCGGACGGACAATCGCCGCTCGCGCCATCCCCGCGCGCGCAATCAAGGAAACACAATGCATACCATCAAACCGCGCAATCCGCTGGCTTGCGCAGCCATCCTGAAAAAGGGAGGCGCCCACGGCCGCAGCCGATCCGGCCTGCGCCAATCTCAGAAACACTCGCTCTGGGCGGAACTGGAAGACTGGCGCGAAGAGCGCGACCGGCAGCCGATGGCCGCCAACCGCGGCCAGGACGCCGACGAGGCGTTTTTCTCCGCCGAGTATCCAAAAGCAACAGGCCATCATCCGATGGCCTGTTGCTTTTGGGCGCTTGTCCGCTAACAATTCCGCACACTCCGTTTACACAACGCCACAAGCGCTGCCCGTAAAATAGAGGGCGTCTCAATCGGGAATGTCGCCATGAAATGGATAAGCACTGCCCTGCTGCTGCTATCGCTCGCCGGCTGCGGCAGCATGGGCCTGAAAAAGCCTGAAGTCAGCCTCAGCAATATCGAGCCGGGCAGCAGCACGCTGTTCGAGCAGAACTTCGCGGTGACGCTGCGCGTCGCCAACCCCAACCCCATCCCGCTGAACGCCAGCGGCGTCGACTTCGAACTGATGCTGGGCGGCGAAAAACTGGGCGGCGGCAGCAGCAACCAGCCGTTGTCCATTCCCTCGCGCGGCGAAGGCGCGGTCACGCTGCAGGTGCATACCTCGCTCGCCGCCTGGATACGGCAGCTGGCCAACTGGCAGCAGCTGCCCGGCGGCAAGCTGAACTACGAGCTGCGCGGCCAGCTGCACGGCCTGGGCGGCTTCAAGGACCTGCCCTTCGACAACAAGGGCGAGTGGCAGCTGCCCAAGCGCTGATCACTGTTGCTCCACCGCCAGGCAATTGTTGCCGTCGAAGCTTACGCTCAGCACTTCCTTGGTCTTCTTGTCGATGACGAAGTTGGTGGTGCATTCGTAGTGTACGGTGCCGCCGCCGGTCACGCCGTTGCTGACCCAGCGTCCCGGGGTTTCCACCACCCGGGACTGCCCGTCCTTGTCGGTCATCGTCAGCTTGGTGCCCGGCTCGTAGCGGGTGTTCTCCTGCAGCGGCCGCTGCTCGGTGCTTTCCTTCACATAGGTGTACAGGCTGTTGCCGTTGGGCATCTGCATGGTCTTGGTCGGCGCGCCCCACTGCGCCAGCAACTCGTTGACGTCGCGGCCCTGCCAGCGGTACACCTTCTGCGCATAGCCCTGCTGGGTGGGAAACATCGCGCAGCCGGCCAGGCTCAGCGCCAGCAACGGCAAGCATAACTTCTTCATCATTAGTCTTTTCCGATTGATAACGTTGCGACATTCTCGCGTCTGGGCAATAAAAACGCCAGCCCGTGGGCTGGCGTCAGCGCAAGGAAACAGCCGCGGTTTACAATTTGAAGCGGCTGAAAGCCTGCCGCATGCCGCGCGCCACCCCGTCCAGCGTGCTCAAGGTTCGCTGCGCGCTCTGCAGCGCCGCGTCGGAATCCAAGATCTTGTTGTTGATCGACTCGGTGCTCTGCGCCATCGCGGTGGTGGCGTTATGCTGCTCGCCGGTGGACAGCGCCACGTCGCCGATCTTCTCCACCACCAGCCTCATCGCGCGGGTGATGTCCACCAGGCGCTCGCGCGCCAGCTCGGTCTGCGCCGCGCTGCCGTCCACCGCGCCGATGGTGCTGTCCATATTGCCGACAGCCTTGCCGGTCTCGGCCAGGATGTTCTGCACCATGTCGCCGATCTCGACGGTGGCGCTGCCGGTGCGTTCGGCCAGCTTGCGCACTTCATCGGCCACCACGGCGAAGCCTCGGCCCTGCTCCCCGGCGCGCGCGGCTTCGATCGCCGCGTTCAGCGCCAGCAGATTGGTCTGGTCGGCGATGTCGCGGATCACGCCGGTGATCTTGGAGATTTCCTGCGAGCGCTGTTGCAGCGAGGCCAGCAGCGCCGACAGCTCGCCGACGGATTGGCTGGTGCGCGCCATTTCGCCGCTGATGCGCTGCAGCTCCTCGGCGCTAGCTTGGGAATTGGCGCCGGTGTCGCGCGCCAACTCGTCGGTTTCGCGGGTGGCGTCGGCGATGTGGGAAATGCTCACCGTCACCTGCTCGATCGCCGCGGCGTTGGAGCTGGAGATGTCGGCCAGCATGTGTGAGTCCTCGGCCAGCCGCGCCACATCGGCGCCGACGGCGATCACGCCCTGGGCCAGTTGCTCGGCCTCGGAGCGCAGCTCGCGGAACATGCCGTTCAAGCGGCCGACGAACTGGTTGAACGCTTCGGCCATCTGCGCCACTTCATCGCAGCCCTCGGCCTCGATGCGGCGGGTCAGGTCGCCTTCGCCCTGGGCTATTTCGCGCAGCGCGTCGCGAACCTGGAACAGGCCGCGCAACAAACGGCGCAGGTAGGCGCCTGCCAGCAGTTGGGTGACGGCCAACGCGGCCAGCAGCGACAGCGCCATCGACACCATCATCTTCCGCAGCGGCGCGTCCAGCAGCTCGCGGTCCACCACCACGCCCAGCACCCAGTCGCTGCCCTCGACCGAGCTCAGCCGCAGCAGGCGGCTCGCGCCGTCCAGCTCCACCGTCGCCAGTTCAGGCTTGTCCAGCAGGCCGGAGATGCGGGCCGCGTCCATGCCCGGCATCAACTCGGACAAGGGCTTGAGCGCGGTGTCGGCCTTGGGATAGGCGATCAGCTTGCCGTCCTTGCCCATCAGGAACACGAAGCCGTTGCCCGGCAAGGATACCGACAGCACCGATTTCACCAGCTGGCCGATGGCGATGTCGCCGCCGACCACCTTGTTGCCGGCCGGCAAGGCCTGAGCCAGCGTGATCACCAGGTCCTTGATCGACGCGCTGGCGGGCTTGTAAGGCGCGGTGACGATCACGCCGCCTTGCACCTTGGCCGCCTTGAACCAGGCGCGCGAGGCCGGATCGTAGTCAGGACTGGGCTTCTGCTTGCCCGGAATGGAATAGACCATGCCTTTGTTGTCGCCGTCGCCGACGAAGATCTGGGCATAGCCGCCGGCTTCGGCCAGCTGTTGCAGATACAGGGTAGGGTCGGTCTCGCCGCCGTGGCGGACGGCGCTGGCGATGATCTGCTTGCGCTGCTCCAGCCAGGATGAGACGAAACGCTGCTGGCCGGTGATGGCCAAGTCCAGCTGGGCGGATACGCCGGCGGACAGGTTGTCGCGGAATTGGAAATAGGCGCTGACGGCGGTGCTCAGCGTGGCCACCAGCATGGCCAGCGCCAGCAACAGGGCAATCTTGCTTCGTATGGATTTCATGGCAATCGACTTGTAGCTTCTCTCTCGTTGCCAATCCTCCGGACAGCAAAAAGGGCGTCGACGACGCCCTTTGTGTTCCGCCGACTCGCGTCGGCGCATGCCGTTCATCACGGCTTGTAAGGATTGGCGCTTATTCAGACCGGGTGGATTGTAAACAACGTTTACAAGCACGGGGATGATGCGCCAATCGATTATGCAAATGGTTTTGATTTTGCTGAAAAAAACCATCCAAACCATGGCTTTTTCGCCACACCGGCATGCCGGCGCGGCGAAACCGCTTACAGCTTGAAGCGGCCGAACGCGCCCTGCATATTGTGGGCCAGCTGCTTCAGCGACTCCAGCGTCTGCATCGCGCCTTGCAGCGCGGCATCGGAATCCAGGATTTGGTTATTGATGGACTCGGTGCTCTGCGCCATCGCCGTGGTGGCGTTGTGCTGCTCGCTGGTGGACAAGGCCACGTCGCCGATCTTGTCTATCACTTGCTGCATCGCGTCGCTGATGGCGATCAGACGGCCGCGCGCCTGGCTGGTCAGCTCCACGCTGGTATCCACCGCGCCGACGGTGCGCTGCATATTGCCCACCGCCTTGCCGGTCTCGCTCAGGATGTTTTCCACCATCTCGCTGATTTCCACCGTCGCCTTGCCGGTGCGCTCGGCCAGCTTGCGCACTTCGTCGGCCACCACCGCGAAGCCGCGGCCCTGCTCGCCGGCACGGGCCGCTTCGATCGCCGCGTTCAGCGCCAACAAATTGGTCTGGTCGGCGATATCGCTGATCACATTGGTGATCTTGGAGATTTCCTGCGAACGCTGCTCCAGCGAAGCCAACAGCGCCGACAACTCGCTCACCGACTGGCTGGTCTGCTCCATTTCGTTGCTGATGCGCTGCATGTCGCCGGCGCTCTCGCGGGAGTGTTCGCCGGTATTGCGCGCCAGCGAATCGGTTTCGCGGGTGGCGTCGGCGATGTGCGAGATGCTGACGGTCACTTCCTCGATCGCCGCGGCGTTGGAGCTGGAAATGTCGGCCAGGCGATGGGAGTCCGCCGCCACTTGCTTCACCGCGCCGCCCACCTCGATCACGCCGTGCGCCAGTTGGTCGGCCTCGCCGCGCAGCTCGCGGAACATGCCGTTCAGACGGCCGACGAACTGGTTGAACGCCTCGGCGGTTTGCGCCACTTCGTCTTCGCCGTGGATCTCGATGCGGCGGGTCAGATCGCCCTCGCCCTGCGAGATTTCATGCATCGCGTCGCGCACCTGGATCAGGCCGCGCAGCAGACGGGTCAGGTAGCCGGAGCTCAGCGCCACCAGCACCAGCAGCACGATGGCCACGCCGCCGGAGATCAGCCAGATCAGCTGGGTCACCGGCGCCAGCACCGCTTCCTCGTCGGCGGCCACGCCCATCACCCAATCGGTGTTGGCCACCGGCTTCAGCGTCACCAGGAAGGTGCGTCCGTCGATGTCCAGCGGGGCGACGTCGCCGCTGCCTAGCAATTGCTGGAAGCGGTTGTCGTCCAGGCCCGGAATCAGCTCGTTGATCGGGCGCAGCTCCTGGCCCGGCTTGGGATAAGCGATCACCTTGCCCTGGCGGGTCAACAGGAAGGCATGGCCGTCGCCGGCCAGCTTGATGTCCAGCACCGACTTCACCAGCTTGTCGATCAGGATGTCGCCGCCGACCACGATCTCCTGGCCCTGGGCCTTATCGGCGATGGTGATCACCAGCTTGTCCTTGGTCTCGGGCTCGGAATCCTTGTACGGATCGGTGACGATCACGCCGCCCTGCGCCTTGGCCTGCTGGTACCACGGGCGCTGCGACGGCTGGTAGTCAGCGCTCGGCTTTGGACGGCCCGGCACCGAGTAGAACATCTCGCCGCTGTCGCCGTGGCCGGCGTAGATGATGTTGAAGCCGCCGCCCTTGGCGATCTGCTGCAGATAGTAGCTGGCTTGCGGGTCGCCGGCGCGGGACAGGCTGGCGGTGATCAGGTTCTTGCGCACGGTCAGCCACTCCGACACCAGTCCGCCCTGCAGTTGCAGAACCTGGGTGACCTCGCGCTTGGCTTCGTCGTAGGCGTGATTGCGAATGTTGAGGCAGGCGATGACTGTCACGCTGATCGTGGCGACCAGGATGGACACCGCCGTCAACAAGATGAGCTTGTGTCGGATGGAGCGCATGATAATGATAAGCCGATGCTGATAAAAGCTTTATTATCCGTCATATCAGCTGGCACGCATTGTTAAAAATCACATACCATTTAAATACTTGCAGCAAATTTAAATCAAACCGCGCTTAATCCTGCCTCTTCCTGCCCGCCGCGCCATGCCGCCGTCTGCCGCAGCAATAACGCGTGGATGAATTGCCGCAACGGGTCGGCGTCGCAGCGCGGATGCCAGACATGCTCGACGGCGATCTCCAGCGCCGCGTCGGCCACCGGCCGCAGCGTCAGGCCGCCCGCCTCCGCTCTCAATACCCGGCCGATCAACTCCGGCAGCACCGCCACTGCCGGCAAACGCTCCAGCAGCAAGGGAATCGCCAGCAAGCTGGCGGTGGAGGCGATCACCCGCCGCGCCTGGCCATGCGCGGCCAGATAGTCGTCCACCAGGCTGGCGCTGTTGCCGATATAGGATGTGTACAAATGCGGCGGTTTCGCCAACGCCTCCGCGTCCAGCGCGTCCGGCAATGCCAGCCTGCCGGCGTGGTGCGCGCAGACGAAGCGGCTGCGGAATAGGGCTTGCCGCGACAACCGCGCGGACCGCGCCGGGAAATGGCCGATGGCGCAGTCTATCCGCCGCGCTTCCAGCGCCGCCTCGGCCTCGCCAGCCGCCATCGCCGCCACCTCCAGCCGCAGGCCGGGCGCCTGGCTCTGCAAGGCCGCGATCAGGTCCGGCAACAAGGCCGCCTCCAGCAAGTCCGGCATCGCCAGCCGATAAACGCCATCCAGCGCGGCCGGATCGAAAAGCGGCGGCGCCGGCAGCAGCGCCTCGGCGTAAGGCGTGGCGGTCAGCCCGCGGCCGTCGCGGCACAGCAAGGGGTCGCCGCACTGTTCGCGCAGCTTCTTCAGAATGTGGCTGACCGCCGGCTGGCCCAGGCACAGCAAATCGGCGCTGCGGCTGACGCTACGGGTGCTGAGCAGAGCGTGCAAGGCCACCAGACTGTTCAGATCCAGCCGCCGCAGTTTCAGCGCGTCAATATCATTCACAGTAATATATCCAATGAAAAACATCGATTTTATTAAATCATAAGCGCTTTCTACACTGGCGGCATCCCCCACCACCGGTATGCCGCGCATGCACGCTTTTTCCCATCAACCCCATTGGAGCCGGCTGGCGGCGATCGCCCTGCTCGCCTGGCTGGAATTCCTGCAGAACGGCCTGCTCAACTGCGCCTCGTCGCAGGTGATGGGCAGCGTCGGCGCCGGGCCGGAAGAGTTCAGCCAGGCGGCGATGGCTTACGCGCTGTGCGCGGTGGTGGCGCTGTTCAATCATCAATGGTGCGTCGAGCGCTTCGGCTCGCGCCGCCATCTGCAAGCCTCCATCCTGCTGTTCGCGCTGGGCGCGCTGCTCGCCGGCGCCGCCGCGTCTCCGGCGGCCTTCATCGCCGGCCGCGCGGTGCAGGGTTTGGGCGGCGCCGCCTTCTTC
>NZ_JAJOHV010000111.1 GCF_021129175.1 Chromobacterium piscinae
CCACTGCCCCGACGCCGCGGCCCGCCAGCCGACGGGAGGCTGCCGCCGCGCCAGCGAGCTGAGCATCAACGCCGCCACCAAGCCGAAAGACAGCCATAACCCCGGCGTCAGCGCCGCGAACGGGTCCAGCAGCAATACCAGCGTCAGAGCCAGCCACCACGCCTGGAACGGCGACAGCTGACGCCGCCACAGCAGGCAGGCGCTGCCTGTCGCCAGCATGAACAGCGTGCGCTGGGTCGGCACGGTGAAGCCCGCCAACAGCGAATACAACGCCGCCGCCGACAGCGCCAGCATCGCCGTCGCCACTCGGGGCGCCCGCAGCCCAGGCACTCTCCGCACCAAGCGGGTGCCCATCCAGGCGACCAGCGCCGCCAGCATCGTGATGTGCAGACCGGACACCGAAACGATATGAGTCAGCCCGGTGGCGGCGAACAGCTGCCAATCCTCCCTGGCGATGCGCTGCTGCGCGCCCACGGTCAAGGCCGCCACCAGCGCCGATTCCCGCCCGGCGCCCAGCGCACGCTCGATGCGCGCCACTTGGGCGCCCCGCCAACGGTCCACCCAGGCCATCAGATCGTTGCGGTCCGGCAGCCGTTGGCGCGGCTTGCCCGCCGATCCGCTGGCGAGCAGCCCCTCAGACCAGAGCCAGCGCTCGGCGTCGAAGCCGAAGGCATTGGCGCTGCCTCGCCGCGGCTTGAAACGCGCGCTCAACTGCCAACGGCTGCCCGGCGTCCAGTCACGCCGCTGGTAGTCGTGCAGCTGCACCCGCTCCGGCAGCGCGACGCCCGGCGTCAGCGTCTTCTCCACCTCCAGCGTCAGCCGGACGCCGTATTCGCCGGGATCGGGCAAGCCCCGGACGGTGGCGACCAGCTCGACCGGTTTCTGCCACCACGCCGGCGGCAGCGACTGCTCCAGCCGCCACTGCGCGCGCAGGGCGGCATACCCCAGTCCCAACAGCAAGACCAGCGCGCAGACAGCCGCCTGCCGCAGCCATGGCCGCCCGCGGCATCCCACAACGACGGCGGCGGCCACACTCGCCGCCAAGCCCATCCCCCACGGGCCGGGCAGCGCCGGCAGGAACGCGCAAGCGACGACGCCGGCCACCCAGGCCACCCACTGCGACATGTTTCCTCCGGCTCTGCGGCCCTCCGGCCATGGCCAGCATCCCGCCGCCTGCCCGGCCTCTGGTTCCTAGGTAAAACTACTTGGCAAAACAACGGGCAATGTCGATTGAATTTAAAACCCCATGGACTAAACCTATGTCAACGGATGGGTTTTTCCCCCTGCCGGCACCCCGCCGACGGGATCATCTGACGAAGGAGCGAACGTGGAAGCTTATATCGGCAGCATTATCCCCTTTGCCTTTGACTACCCCCCGGTCGACTGGGCGCAATGCCAGGGCCAGACGCTGCAAGTCTCGCAAAACCAGGCGCTGTTCGCCGTCATCGGCAACCATTACGGCGGCAACGGCAGCACCAACTTCCAACTGCCCAATTTGTGTGGCCGGATGCCGATCAGCATCGGCCCGGCGCAACCCACCTACAATCTGCCGTCCTACGCGATCGGCAACTTCGGCGGTCAACAGACGGTGGCGCTGCTGACTTCCAATATGCCGCTGCACGCCCATGGCACTTCGGCGGTCAGCGTCAGCTTCCAGGCCTCCACCGTGGCCAATCCCAATCCCCCCGCCAGCTCGCCCAGCACCAACAATCCCTACCTGGGCGCATCCGGCGGCGGCACCGGCCTCGCCACCATCTGGAACGCGCAGCTGGAGAGTCCGGTCACCGTCAAGGGCCTGGGCTTGAGCGGCAACACCGACGTGGCCGGCGGCACCACCCCGGTCAGCGTGCTCAATCCCTTTCTGGCGCTGAACTTCTGCATCGCAGTCCAGGGCTTGTTCCCGACTCGACAATAAACACAAACCCGCCGGCGGAGCGGATCGCTTCCGCCGGTCCTGCCATGCAAGGGGGAATGCCATGCTGGACACGCTGAGCAGCGAGGATTTCGCGCCGCTTCTGGGACAATGCTGCCGCTTTCGCGCGGCGCCGTGGCCGGAATTGGAGCTGCAGGTGCAATCGATACGGCAAAAACCTCTGTCCCAAGTGCCGGGACGGGAGGGAAGCGAACGCACGCCGTTCGTGGTCGAGCTGGTGGCCACCGCGGCCACCGAGTTGGTCGACGCCGTCGGCCAGCTGCAATTGCCGGCGGCCGGGGAGCTGCCGGCGCGCACTCTGGACAATGTATGGATCAGCCGCACCGGCGCGATGGGCCGCGACCGGCGCTACTGCTATTTCCAACTGCCTTTCAATTAGCGCCTCTTCGCCAGCCTGGACCGGCTGGCGGCCTCAGACCGCGCCGGCCATGATGGCCCGGCCATTCGGATGCCACACCAGCTTGTCGGCCATCGCGCCGGCCTCTTCCAGCACGAAACCCAGCGCCTGGTAGACCCGGCGCGCCTCGCCGTTGTTGTGCCAGACTACGGCGGCCAGCGGCGCGCCCACCTGCTTCGCCGCCTGCTGCAGCCCTTGCAGCACAGCCTTGCCGTAACCCTGGCCGCGCGCTTCCGGCAGCATGGCCAAAAAGATGATGCGCACTTCGTTGGGCCCGAAGTCGACCATCACCGCGCCAACCGCGCCGCCGGCCTTTTCCACGATGAAATGCATGGCGTTCGGGTAATTTTGCCCCGTCCCCTGCTGCAGCACCTGCAGTTGCTGGCGCTGCACCATGTCGATCAATTCGGCGTCGCCGCTTATCCACTGCAAGTCGGGCCGCGCGCTGCGATAAATGCGGTCGATGCAAGGCGCGTCGGCCTGACGCGCAGGGCGCAGCGACAAGGATGGGCACAACGAGGAAAAATGAAGTTCGGCAGACACGCATGTCTCCTTGCCTGTTCATGGAAATCGTAATCCTGCGCGCGCCGCTCCTGCAGAGCCGCTACAGCCCCGCCTCGCGCTCCAGCACAGCAGCCAGCCGTCGCCAGCCCAGCAGCAGCAGGCTGTAGCGCTCGCCGCTCAGACGCGCCCAGCCGGGCATTTCCCGCAGCGGCGGAGCCCGCCGGTCGCAGTCCTCAAGCCGGACCCGGAAAATCGCGCGCAAGGGCACCAGGTCATGGTCTCTCAACTCGACCGGAATCGGCCCGCCATACACCGACGCCAGCAACGGCTGCTCCAGCGCCGCCTGGTTCAAGCGGTCTATCGGCCCCAGCCGGCAGGCTATGGCCCAGGTCTCGCCGCTGTCCGGCACGAAACGGGCGGCATCGCCGCGCCGCAGACCCGCCAGGCCGTCCTCGTCGACATAGGCCTCGCCCCTCACTCCATCGGCGCCGACCACCTGCAGCAAACGCTCGCCCTGGGTCACCACGGTGCCTCGCCTCAAAGCCTCGCTCACATCGGCCACCCGGCCGGCGAAGGGCGCCGTCAGAGCCAGCCGGTCCCGCTGGCTCTGCAAGCCCGCCACCTGCTGCCGCGCCGCCTGCCACTGCTGTTGCAAGGCGGTGCCCTTGCTCTGCAGCTCGCTGTTGAAAGACTGCTGCGCGACCTGCCAGGCCAGATCCGCTTCCACCACCCGGGCCAAGGCCAGCCGCTGGTCGAGTTGGGGCGAAGCCAACCGCGCCAGCACCTGCCCCGCCCTCACCCGTTGCCCTTCGCGTGCGCTCACGCCGGACACCACGGCAGCTTCCGGCGCGTACAGCCCCTGGGATTGAGCCGCCCCCATCACCGCCGGACTAGACAGCTCGTTCTGCCACGGCAAGATCAAAAACAGCAGCGACAGGGCCAGCAGCGCCGCGCTGCGCCGGGTCTCCGTCCGCCAGCGCAGATCGGCGCGGCGGCGCCACCATGCAGACACCTCGCCAACGATGGGTCTGGCGATGAACCATCCCAGTTCGACGAACAGCAGCAGCAGGCCCAGCGTCTTGAAGAACATGTGGTAGACCAGCAGCGCGATCGAAGTGAACAACACCAGGCGGTACAGCCATGTGGCCCAGGCAAACAGGATCAGGCCGCGATGGCGGGCCGGCGGAAAGCGTTCGGGAACCGGATCGTCCAGCCCCAGCAGCCAGCGCCGCAGCTGCCAGCGCGCCAGCGCGAAGGAGCGACCGTGCAGATTGGGCACGCCCAGCCAATCAGACAACAGGAAATAGCCATCGAAGCGCATGAAGGGGCTGGAGTTGATGGCCAGGGTGGCCAGCCAGGTGGTGGTGGCCAGCAGAAACACGCCAGCGCGCAGCGGCCCCTCCGGCAGCACGCACCAAGCCAGCGTGGCCCAGGCCGCCAACGTCAGCTCGGTCAGCATGCCAGCGGCGCCGATCAACAGCCGCTGGCGGCGCGAAGGCAGCTTCCAGGCGTCGTTGGTGTCGGTGTACAACACCGGCACCATCACCAGGAAGGCCACGCCCATCGCCGGCACCCGGCAGCCAAAATGGCGGGCGGTCAGCGCATGGCCCAATTCATGGGACATCTTGGCCAAGCTCAGCGACGCCGCGATACCCAGCGCCGCCGTCCAGCCGCCGTAACCAGCAAACGTATGGGTGAACTCGTCCCAGCGACGCGAAGCCAGGGCCAATCCCAGCAGCGCGACGCCGGCCATCGCCCACCAGAACACCGGCCGAAAAAGCCATCCACACCAAGGCAGCAAACGATTGAGCCAGGCTTCCGGCCTGACCAGGGGGATGCGGAAGAACAGGTAGTTCTTCAGCAGCCACATCGCATGGCTGGGCTTACCGGCTTGATGGACGCGCCACAGCCAGTCGCTGTCCGCCGCCTGCAGCAATTGATGATGCAGCAGAAAACGCAGCAGCTCGGCCAGATCGTCCTCGCCCAGGCGCAGCGTGGTTTCGGCGTTGACCGACTCCAGCACCGCCGCGCCGCTGCCCAGCGGCCAGCGCGACAGCATTTCGAAGCTGGCCCAGCCCAGCTGGTAGTAGCGGTTGGCAGCCGGGTCGTGCAGCATCCAGCTGGGCGAACCGTCGGCCAGATCGGGGCCGGCGTGCAGCGTCAGCTCTTGACGCAGCGGCGGCAGCGCGCGGGCGGCCACGCTACCAGCCCAGCCATTGCCGCGCGGCGGTCAGCGGCCGGCGCAGCGCGTAATATGCGAGAGGCACCCAATCGCCGTATACCCGGGCGGTGCCCATCTGCCCCAGCAGCGGCAGCCGCTGGCCAGCGGCGAAGCGGGCCTGCAGCCGATAAGCCAGCAAATTGCCCTCGCCGGCCTCGGCTTTGTAAGCCACCCGCAGCAGAGTGGCCTCGTACGACTGGAACGGCGTGGCGTTCGGATACAGCGTCACCTTGCCGCCCGGCTCCAGGTCGATCGCTTCCGCTGCCGGCAGCCAGGCGGCCAATTCCACCTTGGCCGGGTCGGCCAGCGTCATCACCTTCTCGCCCTGGGCCACCGCCTTGCCTTGCCAGTCGTTCCTGTCGGAAAACACCACTACGCCGTCGGCGGGCGCGGTGACATGCAGGCGCTTCAACTCCCGCCCGGCGAAATCGGCGCTGATGTCCTTTTCCTCCAGCTTAGCCCTGTCCTGCGCCAGGGCGAGCTTGCCCTTGTCGTCGGTCAACGCCAGTTGGGCGCTGGCGCGGAAGCTTTCCTCCGCCGCGCTGGCCTCCTCGCGCGCCAGCGCCAGCTGGCTGGACAGCACTGTGGCGTCCAGATCGAACAGCGCCGCGCCGCGTTTGACCGGCTGATTGGGCAACACCGCCACCTTGTCTATCACCCCGGACACCGGCGCGCGCAACAATATCGGATCGCTGGGCACCACCTCGGCGCGGGCCAGCACGCTCAGCCGCACCGGAAAGCAGACGATCAGCAGCGCGGCGATCAGCAGGCGCTTGCGGCGCGGCCCCTCGCTCAGCCACGCCTTGGCCAGCGCCCTCCAATCGCGCCGCGGCGCGTACTGGCGCAAAGCATGGCCATAGCCGTGCGACAGCTCCTCGGCCAGCTGCACCTCGTACTCGCTCCACGGCAGATCACGGGCCAGCAGCAGCGCGCCGTGCCCATCCAGCCTCAGCCACAGCCCATGCTCCGGCAGCCAGTGCGCCCATTCCTCGGCCAGGGCCTCGGGCAGGCTGGACGCGTCGCAGCACTGGCTGAGCCGGTCGGCGTCCCCTTTCGCCAGATGGCGGAACAAGGCGGACAGCCATTGCAGATAAGGCGCGGTGGGGTCCGGTTCGGCCAAGCCGGACAAGACGGCGACATGGGCGCGCAGTCCCTCGCGCCAAAACGCCGCCTGGCGGTAAGGCAGCAGGTGCTGGGTCTCGTTGACCATGACGAAACCCAGGCGCTCGGCGTCATCGGCCTCGCGGGCGCGATGCAGCAGCTGCAGCAGCGTGGCCAGTTCCCGGCTGCGGTCGGCGTGGCCCATGGCGGCTACTTGAAGCTGGCCCAGCCGCTCATGCCGGGCAGCAGGTTGGCGGCTTTGCCGTCTATCACGCCGATCGCCAGTATTGTCTGGCTGACCGGGTCGATCTGCGCGCCCAGCCGCTCGATGCGCGCGGGGAAGCTAGCGCCCAGTTCGTCCACCGCCACGGTGAAGCGGCTGCCCGGCTTCAGCGTCGCCAGCCACTTGGACGGCACCAACATGCGCAGCTCCAGCGAGTCGGAGTCGACGATGTCCAGGATGGGATTGCCCGGATTCACGTACTGGTGCACCGCCGCGCTGCGTTTGGCCACCCTGCCGTCGAAAGGCGCGGCGATGCTGCACTTGGACACCAGCGTCTGCGCGTAGCTGGCGTCGGCGGCCGCCTCCTTCGCCTTACCCTGGGCCTGGGTAAGCTCCAGCGTGCCGACCGAGTTGTACTTGGCCAGTTGGTTGTTCACTTTCAACAGCTGGCTGGCAGCCTCCAGCGAGGCCTGGGCCTTGCGCAGCTGGGCGCGGTAGCTGCTGCAATCGAACTCAACCAGCGGCTGGCCGCGGCGGAAGCCGCCGCCCTCCACCACCGGCATCGCCGATATCTTGGCCGGGATCTCGCTGGACAGCGTGACGGCGTGGCGCGACATCAGCTGCACGCGTATCCGCCCGTCGGCGGCAGTGGCCGACGGCGCGGCCTGCGCGGCCATCGACATGGCCATCACGACCCAGGCCAGCCTCATTGCTTGCTCCCCGCAACCGTTCCCTGCCACTGGCTTTCCGCGCCTTGCAACGCCTGGCTCAACGAGGCCAGGTCGTAGCCCTTGGTGGTGGATGGCAGCGGATCCAGGCCCAGACTGGCGCCCATCAGGCCGTAGGCGTTCTGCAGATCGCCGTAGGACTGATACAGCCGCAGCGATGAAAACACCGCGTTGGCGTCGGCGAGTATGCCCTGCAGCCGCGCCGACGCACCGCTCTCCACCGCGTTGCGGGTCTGTTGGTAGATCGCCTGGTCGACGCCGCTGAGCTCATGCTCCAGTTCGTACTGCCGCGACTTGCCCTGGAAATCCAGATAGGCGACGTGCACCTGGGTCAACACCGCCATGTTCAGCGCCAGCCGCTGCGACTCGGTGACCTGCTTCTGGGCGTCGGCAGCCCGGGTGATCGGCCCGGCGCTGAACAGGTTGAGCAGGTTCCAGCTGATGCGCAGCCCGGCGTCGCTCCAGGAGTTGTTGACCAGGAACTTGTTGCTGTCGTAGTGCTGGCCGACGCTGAATTCCAGCCCGGGCAGCAGCTTGGCCATGGCCTTGCGGGTTTCCAGCGCGCTGATGCGGCTGCTGTATTGCGCTTCGACCACTTCCGGCCGGTTCAGCAAGGCCATCTCTTCCATCCGGCCGACATCCATGCCCAAGGTCGGCACCGGCATGCCGGACGGCGTCGCCACCTGGAAATCCTGGCCCGGCGACACATTCATGATCGCGGCCAATCGAGGCTTGGCCTGCGACAGCGCGTTGCGCACCGCGCTCATCTGGCGGATCACATCCAGCAACTGGCGGCGGTAATTGAGCGCGTCCAGCGGCGAGCGCAGCTTCTGCTTCTCCACTTGGCGCGCATCCTCCAGCGCGGACTGCGCGTCTTTCAACAAGGCATCGACCCGCCCCTGCAGCTGTTGGGCGCCGGCCGCCTGCCACCACGCCTCGCGCACCTGCTGCATCAGTTGTTGAGCCACTTTGCGCTTGCGTTGCTCCAAAATCAGTACCCGATCCGCCTGCTGCTGGGCCGAGTAGTAGCTGACGCCGAAATCCAGCACGTTCCAGCTCAGGTTCAGATCGGCGGTGCGGTCGCGCTTCTCGGAGGAGATGGACGGCACCAGCGATTGCTCGCCGGTGGCGACATTCTGCGACGACGACGCATTGTCCTTGCTGCGGGTGGTGTAGCCGGCGGCCAGCGCCAGCTTGGGCAGCATGTCCAGGCTGGACAGGTCCAGCTGCCGCTGCGCCATCGCCTCCTCCATCAGCTTCACCCGGTAGTCCAGGTTGTACTTAAGCGCCCGCGCCATCGCCTCCTGCAGCGTCACCGGCGCGCTGACAGCCTCCTGGCTGCCGAACATCGTCAGCCGGTCGGCGCGGAGCTGGGACTGGCGCTCGGCCAGGCTCAACGGTTGCGGCGTTACCGCGCACCCGGCCAGCGCCAGCGCGCACGCCAGCGGAGCCAACCGGAGTCCGCGCGAGCGCGGCCTTGCCTGATAATCGAATTGCATGTCGCTGCCCCCTTTAGAGCATTGTCGGTTTACCCAGGCCATCTTTATCGCTGTCTGCTTGCCGCAACCTCGCCCGCAGCGGCGAAGCTAGCCCTGCTTGTCATCCCCCAGAAGCGCCGCCAGCCGCTGCAGGAAGCCGCGTTGGCCGTGGTTGTCGAACTGCCGGTTGAGCGCCAGCTTTCCAGCATCCGGCGTCGCCTTGCGCGCCTGCGTCGTCGCTTGCCGTTTGCCGAAATTCAGCTGGATGTGGCTGTTGCCATGATGACCGGTCTTGTCCTGCACCCGGATGTCTATCGAAACCGGCTTGTTCCATCCCGCCGGCGCCTGCCCGGAGAAACGGCCCGTCGCCGGGTCAAACTTCAGCCAGGCCGGCAGGGGCTGGCCATTGCTCTGCCGCGCCACGATGCTGAGGTTGGCCGAGGACTCGCGGCTGATGATGGTGGCCGGCGGCAGCACGATGGTGAACGACTGCCCCGCGGCCACGGGTCTCACGCCCAGATCCGGATTCACCTGCAGGGCGATGGTTGGATTGCCGGCAGTGTTGCTGACGAAGGAAGGCGCGCTGCCATTGATATTGTCCAAACCATTGACGCTCAAAGACGGCGCGTTGGCGCGCGCGGCGTCAGACAATAGATTCTGCGCCGCATTGTCGGCATGCTCGTTGCCGGTGGCTACCGTCGGCGTGCCTCCCACCGCCGCCAGCACGATATTGGGCGTGATCGTCGGCAGCTGGATGGTGTTGGCGGCTACGGCGGGAGGCGTCGGAACGACTGTCGGCACCGGCGTTACAACCGTTGTCGGCGCCTGGGCGCTGACATGGTACGACGGTGCGGTTGCCTGTCCGGTCAACAGATTGCCGGCCTTGTCGCTGACCGTTCCGCTCTTGATCGCCAACGACAGCGAGCCTGTGCCGCCGACGCCGGTCAGCTGGACGGTATAGGTTGTGGCGTTGACTGCGGTGACGCTAGAAATCGTGCCGTGCGCGCTGCCGCCGGTGACCAGGCTCAGGTTGTCCGCGGTGAAGGAGGCCACGGGTTTGCTGAACGTCACCTGATAGGACAGCGTACTGGCGGAGGTGTCGAGAGGACCTCCGGCGCTGATGGTCTGGACCTGCGGCGCGGCGGTGTCGACGGTGATGTTGTACCCCGTCGATTGCCCGCTGATGTTACCGGCCGAGTCAGCCGCCGTCGCACGGATGCTGTGATTGCCGTCGGCCAGAGGGCTGGCGAGGTTGTAGCTCCACACGCCGCTGCCATTCGCGGTGGCGGTGCCCACCGCCGTTCCGTCGACATACACCGTCACCGTGCTGTTCGCCTCCGCCGTGCCCTGCACCGTCGGCTGGTTGTTGTCGGTGACGCCATCGCTATGGCTGGAACCGGTATCGCTGGCCGCGCTCAGCGCCAAGCTGGTCGGCGCCGGCGGCGCCGTAGTGTCGACGGTGATGTTGTACCCCGTCGATTGCCCGCTGATGTTACCGGCCGAGTCAGCCGCCGTCGCACGGATGCTGTGATTGCCGTCGGCCAGCGGACTGCTCAGGTTGTAGCTCCACGCACCGCTGCCATTCGCGGTGGCGGTGCCCACCGCCGTGCCGTCGACATACACCGTCACCGTGCTGTTCGCCTCCGCCGTGCCCTGCACCGTCGGCTGGTTGTTGTCGGTGACACCGTCGCTATGGCTGGAACCGGTATCGCTGGCCACGCTCAGTGCCAAGCCGGTCGGCGCAGCCGGCGCGGCGGTGTCCACCGTGATGTTGTATGCGGTCGACTGCCCGCTGGCGTTGCCGGCGGCGTCGGTCGCCGTCGCCCGGATGCTGTGATTGCCGTCGGCCAAGGGGCTGGCCAGGTTGTAGCTCCACACCCCGCTGCCGTTCGCAGTCGCGGTGCCCACCGCCGTCCCGTCGACATACACCGTCACCGTGCTGTTCGCCTCGGCCGTGCCTTGCACCGTCGGCTGGTTGTTGTCGGTGATGCCGTCGCTATGGCTGGAGCCGGTGTCGCTGGCCGCGCTCAGCGCCAGCCCGGATGGCGCGGACGGCGCGGCGGTGTCCACCGTGACGCTGTATGCGGTCGACTGGCCGCTGGCGTTGCCGGCGGCGTCGGTCGCCGTCGCGCGGATGCTGTGGTTGCCGTCCGCCAGAGGGCTGGCGAGGTTGTAGCTCCACACGCCGCTGCCGTTCGCGGTGGCGGTGCCCACCGCCGTGCCGTCGACATACACCGTCACCGTGCTGTTCGCCTCGGCCGTGCCTTGCACCGTCGGCTGATTGTTGCCGGTGACGCCGTCGCTGTGGCTGGACCCGGTATCGCTGGCCGCGCTCAGCGCCAGCCCGGATGGCACCGCCGGCGCGGCGGTGTCCACCGTGATGCTGTATGCGGTCGACTGGCCGCTGGCGTTGCCGGCGGCATCGGTCGCCGTCGCGCGGATGCTGTGGCTGCCTTCGCTCAGGCTGCTGGTCAGATTGTAAGTCCACGCGCCGCTGCCGTCCGCGGTGGCGGTCCCTACCGCCGTGCCGTCGACATACACCGTGACCGTACTGTTCGCCTCGGCCGTGCCCTGCACCGTAGGTTGGTTATTGCTGGTCTTGCCGTCCGAGCTGCTGCTGCCGGTGTCGGTCGCCGCGCTCAGCGCCAGCCCGGATGGCGCGGACGGCGCCGTGGTGTCTATGGTGATGCTGCGGCCGGACGACACGCCGCTGTTGACGCCGCCGCTGCTGGCCATCGCGGTAATGACATGGCCGCCGTCGGCCAGACTGGAGACGAAGTTATAGCTCCACGCCCCGCTGCCGTCGGCGGTCGTGGTGCCGACGCTGACGCCGTCCACATAGATAGTGACGGTGCTGCTGGCCACGGCGGAGCCGGTCACCGTCGGCGTGTTGTTGCCGGTGATGCCGTCCGAGCTGCTGCTGCCGGTATCGGTGCCGGCGGTCAGGCCGGCCACCGTCGGCGTCGGCAATTGGATGGCGATATTGCGGGTGACGGTGGCGCTGTTGACGGTGCCGTCGTTGACCGTGAAGCTGACCGTGCGGGTGGCGGTATTGGGCGAGCCGGCGGTGTCGTTGTATGTCACCGCTTGCAGCGCCGCCTGCCACTGCGCCACTGTCGCCGTCGCGCCGCTGGAGGTCAGCGTCAGCACGCCGGTGCCGCTGTTGTAGCTGGCGACGATATTGCCGTAGGTGGACGAGCTGGTGTTGGTGAAGGCCAGCACATCCTCGCTGCTATGGAAGTTGCCGGTGATGGACACCGTCGCGCTGGCCAGCGTGGTGTTGTCGCGGTCGGACACGGTGATGCCGCTGTCCACCGCCACCGGCGTCGGCGTACTGCCTATGGTGTAGCTGCCGCTGGCGCCGGACGCGGTGGCGATCGGCGTCTGATCGGTGTCGGCCACCGTCACCGTCCGCGTCGCCGCCGCGCTGTTCTGCTGGCCGTCGTTGACGGTAAAGCTGATGGTGCGGGTGGCGTTGTTGGGCGTGATCGCCGTGTCGGTGTAGGTAATGGCGCGCAACGCCGCCTGCCACTGCGCCAGCGTGGCCGTCGCGCCGCTGGAGCTCAGCGTCAGCACGCCAGTGCCGCTGTTGTAGCTGGCGCTGATATTGCCGTAGGTGGTGGAGTTGGTGTTGCTGAACGCCAGCACATCCTCGCCGCTGTGGAAGTTGCCGGTGATGGACACCGCCGCGCTGGCCAGCGTGCTGTTGTCGAGGTCGGACACGGTAAAGCCGCTGTCCACCGCCACCGGCGTCGAGGTGACATTGTTGCCGGCGGTGAAGGCCGCGCTGCCGCCGCTGGCGGTGACGATGGGCGTCTGGTCGGTATCCGCGACTGTCACGGTCTTGGTCGCCGCCGCGCTGTTCTTGCTGCCGTCGTTGACGACGAAGCTGATGGTGCGGGTGGCGCTATTGGGCGTCACCGCGCTGTCGGTGTATTTGACCGCGCGCAGCGCCGCCTGCCATTGGGCGATGGTCGCCGTCGCGCCGCTGGAGCTCAGCGACAGCACGCCGGTGCCGCTGTTGTAGCTGGCGGTGATGTTGCCGTAGGTGGACGCGCTGGTGTTGGTGAAGCTCAGCGAATCCTCGCCGCTCTGGAAGTTGCCGGTGATCGACACAGCCGCGCTCGCCAGCGTGGTGTTGTCGAGGTCGGACACGGTGATGCCGCTGTCCACCGCCACCGGCGTCGACGCGGTGTTGTTGCCGGCAGTGAAGGCGGTGCTGCCGCCGCTGGCGGTGGCGATGGGCGTCTGGTCGGTTTGCGTCACCGTCACCGTTCGCGTCAAGGCCGCACTGGTATTGCTGCTGCCGTCCGCCACCTGGAAGCTGACGGTGCGGGTGGCGCTGTTAGGCGTCACAGCACTGTCGGTGTAGGTGACCGCCCGCAAGGCGGCCTGCCACTGCGCCAGCGTGGCGGTGCCGCCGCTGGACGTCAGCGTCAGCACCCCGGTGCCGCTGTTGTAGCTGGCGCTGATATTGCCGTATGTGGTGGCGTTGTTGTTGGTGAACGCCAGCACGTCCTCGCCGCTGTGGAAGTTGCCGGTGATGGACACGGTGCCGCTGGCCAGCGTCGGGCTGACGTTGTCAGTGACAGTGATGCCGCTGTCCACCGCCACCGGCGTGGAGGCGGCATTGTCGCCGGCGGTGAAGGCCGCGCTGCCGCCGCCATCGGCCAGCACCGGCGCGGCGCTGACCGCCATCGTCACGCTGGCGGCGCTGCTGGTGCCGCCGCGGCCGTCGTTGACGGTCACCTGTATCGTGCGGGTGGAAGTGTTGGGTATGCCCGCGGCGGTGTTGTTGTAGCTCAGCGCCTGTAGCAACGTGGCCAGGCGGGCTGTCGTGGCGTTGCCGTTCAGCGTAACGATCAGGTCGTGGCCGCTAACGCCGTCGCCATTGGTGGCGATGGTGCCGATGGCGACGCCGCTGATCGACACCGTGCTGCCGACGCTGGTGCCGCTGGACAAGGTGACCGTGCCGCTGGTGTCGATGCCCAGCGCGTCCTCGGCGCTCTGGCCGTTGGCCGAGATGTGCACCGTCACATTGCCTCCGTTGAGGCTGGTGGTGTCGCTGTCGGTGACGAGGGCCGCGGTGCCGGTGTCCAGATGCACGGCGCCGTTGCCGGCGTAATAGGTGTTGCTGTCGCCGTTCAGATTGCTTATCACCGGCGCCGCATCGGCGGCCACGGTGACGGTCTTGGTCACCGTCGAGCTGGTGTTGCTGCTGGCGTCGGTGATGGCGAAGCTGATGGTGCGGCTGCTGGTATTGGGCGTCAGCGAGCTGTCCTGATACGTCACCGCCTCCAGCGCGGCCTGCCATTGCGCGTTGGTGGCGGTGGAGCCGCTGGAGGTTAGCGTCAGCACGCCGGTGCCACTGTTGTAGCTGGCGCTGATGTTGCCCATGGTGCTGCCGTTGTTGGTGAACGCCAGCACGTCCTCGCCGCTGTGGAAGTTGCCGGTGATCGACACCGTGGCGCTGGTCTGCGTCGAGGCGGCGGTATCGCTCAGCGTGACGCCGCTGTCCACCGCCACCGCGCTGCCGGTGCCGGAGCTATAGGCGCTGCTGCCGCCGCTAGTGGTCAGCGTCGGCCCGGGGAAGTGGAAGTTGGTGGCGTTGATGGCGCCGATGCCGATCAGGCCGGTGACGTTGTTGCCGGTGGAGGGCACGACCCGGAACGAGTCTATGCCCTGGAAATTGCTATTACCGGACACATTGAAAGTCACCACCGAGCCGCTGTTGTCAATGTCGGAGACGCTCTGGCTCAACGTGGCGCCGCTCACCAGCGAGCCGTTCAAATAGCCCTGCAACACCAGCGTGCCGCCGGAAAAACTGGAGTTGTAGCCATCCAGCACCACGCTGATGGAGTTGAGCGTGAACAGGCTGCTGTCGTTGGGCTTGACCGAGAAATAGGTGATCTGCTTGCTGCCGTCGCTAAGCGCGTCCACCGTTTCCACCGAACTGGAGCCGTCCTTCTCGACGATGATCATCTCGTTCTGGCCATCGCTGGCGGAATTCATCTGCATCGTGAAATTCCAGCCGAGGAAGTTGCTCACGGTCAGCGAAGTCTGCCCGGTGGGGATGACGGTGGTGGAGCCGTCCAGCGTGTCGAAGGCGGTGGTGCCGGAGGTGGGACGGGTCAGCAGGCCGTTGTAGCCGGGCAGATCCAGCGCTGCCGCGTGCAGCAGGCCGGTGCTGTACTCCAGCGTCCAGTCGCCGCCCAGGCTGGCTGCGCCGGTGGGGTCGGTGGAGCCAGCCGTCACCCGGCCGCTTTCCCGCGCGATGGCGTTGACCAAGGCCGCGCCGTCGCTGCCCTCGGCCACATCGCAGCCGTACAGCAGGATGTCGCCGCCGGGGCGCAGCGCCTGGCCAATCGCCGCCAGCTCGGCCTGGCGGCTGCCGACATTGGCGGCGGTCAACTCGGCGGTGCCAAGCTGCAAGTCGTTCTCCTGGCCGTGGGAGATGATGTGGATGGCGCTGTAGCCGTGATGGGTTTGCGCCCACTGCGCGATCTGCGCCAGGCCGTCCTTGCCGCTGTCCAGGATCACCACCTGGTAATTGGACGGCAGCTGGGCGATCAGGCTCCGGTAATTGGCCACGTCGGATTCGACAAATACCACCTGCGGCCCCTGCGCATGGGCATCGCGCGCGCTGGCGGCGTCCCGCGGCGGAGCCGCCGCGGCCACGGCC
>NZ_JAJOHV010000112.1 GCF_021129175.1 Chromobacterium piscinae
CGTGTTCAATCTGGGCGACGGTAAGGACCTGATCCAGAGCTACAGCCCGCAGTACGGCAGCATGCATGAGAGCACGCTGCGCTTCGGCGCGGGCATCGCGCAAAGTGATTTGACGGCGTCGCAAAGCGGCAACGATTTGCTGTTGCAGCACGCGAACGGCCAGGACAGCATCCGGGTACAAGGCTGGTTCGACCCGCAGAAGATGGACGACATGAAGCTGAGCCAAGTGGTGTTCGCCGACGGCGGCAGCTGGAGCCGGGAGTGGCTGGACAGTATGGCGCGGGGACTGATTCTGGGCACCGACGGCGACGATGTCCTGACGAGCGCGGGTCCGGCATGGGGCACTCAAACCATACGGGGCGGCGCCGGCAATGACCAACTGACCAGCCAGGGCGGCGCCCGCGCGGTGCTGGAAGGCGGCGACGGCAACGATCTGCTGGCCAACGAGTTCGGCGAAGAAGCGATCCTGGAAGGCGGCAAGGGCGACGACACGCTCAGGGGCGGCGGCCACCGCGACACCTTCGTGTTCAATCTGGGCGACGGCAAGGACCTGATCCAGAGCTACAGCCCGCAGTACGGCAGCATGCATGAGAGCACGCTGCGCTTCGGCGCG
>NZ_JAJOHV010000113.1 GCF_021129175.1 Chromobacterium piscinae
CTTCGCTATCCGCGAAGGCGGTCGTACCGTCGGTGCCGGCGTGGTTGCCAAGATCATCAAGTAAGGTTTAAAGGCCAGTAGCTCAATTGGTAGAGTATCGGTCTCCAAAACCGAGGGTTGGGGGTTCGAGACCCTCCTGGCCTGCCAATTAAGACCAGCCGGCGCGTTGCGCCGGTTGGTCTTTTGTCGCATGTGTGCGAGAGAAAATCGACATGGAAATGCAAGATAAGATCAAGTTGTTCCTGGCTGGTCTTGTGGTGGTCGCCGGCATCGTCGGCTTCTATCTGATTCCGGATGGTCAGGGCCTGTTGCGCGCGCTGGCTTTCGTGGCTTCCATCCTGTTGGCTGCCGGCGTGGTGTGGACTTCGGCTCCGGGCAAGGGTTTGGTCGTGTATGCGAACGAGTCCATGGTCGAGGCCCGCAAGGTGGTTTGGCCGACGCGCAAGGAGGCGACCCAGGTGACGCTGATGGTGTTCGTATTCGTCACCGTCCTGGCGCTCTTCATGTGGCTGGTGGATTCCAGCCTGTCCTGGCTGTTTTACGATGTGATTCTCGGTCGAGGTAGATAATGGCAAAGCGCTGGTATGTGGTACACGCTTACTCTGGTTTTGAGAAGAGCGTGCAAAAAGCGCTGCGTGAACGTATCGAGCGTTCCGACATCGCAGACCAATTTGGTCAGATTCTGGTGCCGGTGGAAGAGGTTGTGGATGTCAAGAACGGCCGCAAGTCCATCACTGAGCGCAAGTTCTTCCCTGGCTACGTGCTGGTGGAAATGGAAATGACTGACGATACCTGGCACCTGGTGAAAAGCACGCCCAAGGTGACCGGTTTCGTCGGCGGCACCGCCAATCGCCCGGCTCCGATTTCCAAGAAGGAAGTCGAGGCCATCATGCAGCAGATGCAAGAGGGCGTGGAGAAGCCGAAGCCGAAGGTGTTGTTCGAGGTGGGTGAGCGCGTCCGCGTCATCGATGGCCCGTTCAACGACTTCAACGGCAGCGTTGACGAGGTGAACTACGAGCGCAACAAGCTGCGCGTGTCGGTTCAGATCTTCGGCCGCGACACGCCGGTTGAGCTGGAATTCGGCCAGGTCGAAAAGCTGTAAGATTTTGCTTGGCAAACTTTTGGAAAGCGTGTAAGATTCTGCGCTTTCGTCCGGGAAGCGAACGCCTGTTCGCGCTATACCCATTTTAGGAGTTTTAATCGTGGCAAAGAAAATTGTCGGCTATATCAAGCTGCAAGTCGCCGCTGGCAAAGCCAACCCGTCGCCTCCGATCGGTCCGGCACTGGGTCAGCGCGGTCTGAACATCATGGAATTCTGCAAGGCGTTCAATGCTCAAACCCAGGGCATGGAACCCGGCATGCCGATTCCGGTTGTGATCACCGCCTACGCTGACAAGTCCTTCACCTTCACGATGAAGACTCCGCCGGCAACCTTCCTGCTGAAGAAGGCCGCTGGCATCAAGTCCGGCTCCGCCAAGGCGCACGTGGACAAGGTTGGTAAAGTAACCCGCGCTCAGCTGGAAGAAATCGCCAAGACCAAGCAAGCGGATCTGACCGCTGCTGATCTGGACGCCGCTGTTCGCACCATCGCCGGCTCCGCCCGTTCGATGGGTCTGGAAGTGGAGGGCGTGTAATATGGCTAAGATCTCCAAGCGCCTGCAAACTCTGAAGGCCACCGTTGACCGCAACAAGCTGTACGCCGTTGACGAAGCCATCGCGCTGGTCAAGGCTGCCGCCACCGCCAAGTTCGACGAGTCGATCGATATCGCCGTGAACCTGGGCGTGGATCCGCGTAAATCCGACCAAGTGGTTCGTGGTTCCGTGGTTCTGCCGCGCGGTACCGGTAAGTCCGTACGCGTTGCCGTATTTGCTCAAGGCGCCAACGCCGAAGCCGCCAAGGCTGCCGGCGCTGAAGTGGTCGGTTTCGACGACCTGGCCGAGCAAGTCAAGGCCGGCAACCTGAACTTCGACGTTGTGATCGCCTCCCCGGATGCGATGCGCGTTGTCGGTCAGCTGGGTCAGATCCTGGGCCCGCGTGGCCTGATGCCGAACCCGAAGGTTGGCACTGTTACCCCGAACGTCGCCGAAGCCGTGAAAAACGCCAAGGCCGGTCAGGTTCAGTACCGTACCGACAAGGCTGGTATCATTCACGCCACCATCGGCCGCGCTTCCTTCGAAGCAGAAGCCCTGCGTGAAAACTTCTCCGCTCTGGTTGATGCCCTGGTGAAAGCCAAGCCGGCAGCTTCCAAGGGCGTGTATCTGAAAAAGATCGCCGTCTCCAGCACCATGGGCGTCGGCGCTCGCGTAGATACCGCTACCGTCAACGCCTAAGCGTTGCCGGAGCATGACGGGGCGGCGAAAGCCGTCTTGTCAAGGCTTTGGGCTGGCAGGCTGGCCTGCCAGATTGTCAAAGACCGTAGGTGCCGCAAGGCTTAATCGCAGATTGGCTGGTTCAGCAGTCCGCATCCTACGCAGATGGTGTACCCGAAACAGGCTTCTTAAGTTCAAAGCTCATGTAGCTCAGGGGTAGAGCACTCCCTTGGTAAGGGAGAGGTCGGCGGTTCAATTCCGCCCATGAGCACCAGTTCTTTTTGATGTCTCCTGATACAGGTCGCCGCTGCAAAGCGAGATGGAAATTTTTCCATTTCATTTCAGTCTAGGAGGTAGACCTTGAGTCTCAATATCGAAGATAAAAAGGCGGTCGTCCAAGCAGTTTCTGCTGAACTGGCAGGCGCTCAGACCCTCGTTATCGCTGAATATCGGGGCATCGAGGTAAGCAGCATGACCAAGCTCCGCGCTCAGGCGCGCGAGAGCGGCGTTTACCTGCGCGTTCTGAAGAACACGCTGGTGCGTCGCGCCGTGGAAGGCACTCCGTTCGCTGAACTGGCTGACCAGATGGTCGGCCCGTTGGTGTACGCGATTTCCGCCGACCCGGTTGCTGCTGCCAAGGTGCTGCATCAATTTGCCAAGGCTGACGACAAGATCGTCGTGAAGGCAGGTTCCTACGAAGGCAAGGTACTGTCCGCTGCTCAGGTTGCTGAGCTGGCGTCCATCCCGAGCCGCGAAGAACTGCTGTCCAAGCTTCTCTACGTTATGCAGGCTCCGGTCGCTGGCTTCGCCCGCGCGCTGGCTGCATTGGCCGAGAAGCAAGCCGAAGCCGCTTAACTTATTTGATTCTTATAGAATTCAGGAGATTTTCACATGGCAATCACCAAAGAAGACATCCTCGAGGCCGTTGCTGGTCTGACCGTGATGGAACTGAACGACCTGGTTAAGGCGTTCGAAGAGAAGTTCGGCGTTTCCGCCGCTGCTGTAGCTGTTGCTGGCCCGGCTGGCGCCGGCGCTGCCGCCGCTGAAGAAAAGACCGAGTTCGACGTTGTCCTGTCCGCCGCCGGCGACAACAAGGTCGGCGTGATCAAGGTTGTTCGCGCGATCACCGGCCTGGGTCTGAAGGAAGCCAAAGACATGGTCGACGGCGCTCCGAAGAACGTGAAGGAAGGCGTGTCCAAGGCTGAAGCCGAAGACATCCTGAAGCAACTGACCGAAGCCGGTGCCAAGGCTGAAATCAAATAATCTTCTTTGAAAAAAGAAGGTGAGGCTGGCGGAGAAATCCGCCAGCCTTATTGCGCTTGTAGTTGGCGGAAACGAAGAAGGTAAAAGCCAGCAATATACTAGGCGTGGCTGCTGACTTTTAGTTTCTTGCGCCACCCACCTCGATGGAGACTCTATGAGTTATTCGTTTACTGAGAAGAAACGTATTCGTAAGAGCTTTGCGAAACGTACCAGTGTTCTCGACGTCCCCTTCCTGTTGGCGACCCAGATTGATTCCTACACCGAATTTCTCCAGCTGGGCAAGCCGCTGGATGAGCGCAAGGATGTGGGTCTTCAGGCTGCGTTCAAGTCGATCTTCCCGATCGTCAGCCACAACGGCTACGCTAAGCTCGACTTTGCCCATTATATTTTGGGCGAGCCTCCGTTCGACGTGCAGGAGTGTCAGCTGCGCGGCATCACGTTTGCGGCGCCGCTGCGCGCGCGCATTCGCCTGACCATTTTCGACAAAGAGTCTTCCAAGCCGGTGGTGAAGGAAGTGCGCGAGAACGAAGTCTACATGGGCGAGATTCCGCTCATGACCGGCAACGGCTCTTTCATCATCAACGGCACCGAGCGTGTCATCGTTTCCCAGCTGCACCGTTCCCCGGGCGTGTTCTTCGAGCACGACCGCGGCAAGACGCACTCGTCCGGCAAGCTGCTGTTCTCGGCCCGCGTGATTCCTTACCGCGGCTCCTGGCTGGACTTCGAGTTCGATCCGAAAGACCTGCTGTACTTCCGTATCGACCGTCGCCGCAAGATGCCGGTGACCATCCTGCTGAAGGCGCTGGGCTACAGCAACGAAGAAATCCTGTCCGAGTTCTACAGCTTCGACACCTTCTACCTGACCAAGTCCGGCGTGTTCATGCGCGTGGTTCCGGATCGTCTGAAGGGCGAAGTGGCCAAGTTCGACATTGTGGCCGCCGACGGCAAGCTGATCGTCGCCAAGGACAAGCGCATCACCGCCAAGCACATCCGCGATATCCAGACCGCCGAGCTGGACCGCATCGAAGTGCCGGCCGACGCGCTGCTGGGCAAGATGCTGGCGCACAACGTGGTGAACCAGAACACTGGCGAAGTGATCGCCCGCGCCAACGAGGAAGTGACCGAGGAAGTGCTGGCCAAGCTGGCGCTGGCGGAAATCGACCAGGTCGACGTGCTGTTCACCAACGATCTGGATCAGGGCGCTTACATCTCGCAGACCCTGCGCACCGACGACATCCAGGATCGGCTGCAAGCCCGCGTGGCGATCTACCGCATGATGCGCCCGGGCGAGCCGCCGACCGAAGACGCGGTGGAAGCGCTGTTCCAGCGCCTGTTCTTCAGCGAAGAAACCTACGATCTGTCGCGCGTGGGCCGGATGAAGTTCAGCTCCCGCACCTATCAGTACAAGTTCGACGACAAGACCCCGGAGTGGTTCAAGTCGCTGATCGGCGACAAGTTCGCGCCGCGCCGCGACGTGATGGAAGGCACGCTGTCCACTGAAGACATCGTGTCCGTGATCGCGATCCTGACCGAGCTGCGCAATGGCCGCGGCGAAGTGGACGACATCGATCACCTGGGCAACCGTCGCGTGCGTTCGGTGGGCGAATTGGCCGAAAACCAGTTCCGCGCCGGTCTGGTGCGCGTCGAGCGCGCGGTCAAGGAACGCCTGAACCAGGCCGAGTCCGACAATCTGATGCCGCACGACCTGATCAACGCCAAGCCGGTGTCCGCCGCGATCAAGGAATTCTTCGGTTCCTCGCAGCTGTCGCAGTTCATGGACCAGACCAACCCGCTGTCGGAAATCACCCACAAGCGCCGCGTATCGGCTCTTGGCCCGGGCGGTCTGACCCGCGAGCGCGCTGGCTTCGAAGTGCGCGACGTGCACCCGACCCACTACGGCCGCGTGTGCCCGATCGAAACGCCTGAAGGTCCGAACATCGGCCTGATCAACTCGCTGTCCGTGTTCGCGCGCACCAACGAGTTCGGCTTCCTGGAAACGCCGTATCGCAAGGTGGTGGACAGCAAGGTCACCAACGAGATCGACTATCTGTCCGCGATCGAGGAAGGCCGCTACGTGATCGCTCAGGCCAACGCCGAGCTGAGCAAGGACGGCACGCTGATCGACGAGCTGGTGACCTGCCGCGAGAAGGGCGAAACCATTCTGGCGACGCCGGACCGCGTGCAGTACATGGACGTGGCCACCGGCCAGGTGGTGTCCGTGGCGGCTTCGCTGATTCCGTTCCTGGAACACGATGACGCCAACCGCGCATTGATGGGCGCCAACATGCAACGCCAGGCCGTACCGTGCCTGCGTCCGGAAAAAGCCTTTGTCGGCACCGGCATCGAACGCTCGGTGGCAGTCGACTCCGGCACCACCGTTGTCGCCCGTCGCGGCGGCGTGGTGGACTATGTCGACGCCGGCCGCGTGGTGGTCCGCGTCAACGATGAAGAAGCGACTGCTGGCGAAGTGGGCGTGGACATCTACAACCTGACCAAGTTCACCCGTTCCAACCAGAACACCAACATCAACCAGCGTCCGATCGTGAAAGTGGGCGACCACATCGCGCGCGGCGACGTGGTGGCCGATGGCGCCTCCACCGACCTGGGCGAGCTGGCGCTGGGTCAGAACATGACCATCGCGTTCATGCCGTGGAACGGCTACAACTACGAAGACTCGATCCTGATCTCGGAAAAGCTGGTCGCCGAAGACCGCTACACCTCGATCCACATCGAAGAGCTGTCCGTGGTTGCCCGCGACACCAAGCTGGGGCCGGAAGAAATCACCCGCGACATCCCGAACCTGTCCGAACGCATGGCGGGCCGTCTGGATGAGTCCGGCATCGTCTACATCGGCGCGGAAGTCGAAGCCGGCGACGTGCTGGTGGGCAAGGTGACGCCGAAGGGCGAAACCCAGCTGACCCCGGAAGAGAAGCTGCTGCGCGCGATCTTCGGCGAGAAGGCCTCCGATGTGAAGGATACGTCCCTGCGCGTGCCGACCGGCACCGTGGGCACCGTGATCGACGTGCAGGTATTCACCCGCGAAGGCATCGAGCGCGACAAGCGCGCCCAGTCCATCATCGACGTGGAGCTGAAGCGCTATCGCCTGGACCTGAACGACCAGCTGCGTATTTTCGACAACGACGCCTTCAGCCGTATCGAGCGCCTGATCGTCGGCAAGGCCGCCAACGGCGGTCCGAAGCGTCTGGCCAAAGGCACCGTGATCGACCAGGAATACCTGACCGGCCTGCCGACCAAGCATGACTGGTTCGACATCCGCATGGCTGACGAAGACATTGCCAAGCAGCTGGAACTGATCAAGGAAAGCCTGGCGCAGAAGCGCGAAGAATTCGACCTCAAGTTCGAAGACAAGAAGCGCAAGCTGACCCAGGGCGACGAGCTGCCGCCGGGCGTGCAGAAGATGGTCAAGGTCTACCTGGCCGTCAAGCGCCGCCTGCAGGCCGGCGACAAGATGGCCGGCCGCCACGGCAACAAGGGTGTGGTCTCCCGCATTCTGCCGGTGGAAGACATGCCGTACATGGGCGACGGCCGTCCGGTCGACATCGTGCTGAACCCGCTGGGCGTACCGTCGCGTATGAACATCGGCCAGATTCTGGAAGTGCACCTGGGTTGGGCCGCCAAGGGTATCGGCGAGCGCGTCAACCGCATGCTCAAGGAGCAGTCCACTGCCGAGATCCGCGGCTACCTGGAGCGCATCTATAACGAAACCGGCAAGCCGGAGGAAATCGCCGCGCTGTCCGACGCCGAAGTGCTGCAGCTGGCGCAGAACCTGAGCAAGGGCATGACCTTCGCCACGCCGGTGTTCGACGGCGCCAAGGAAGCCGAGATCAAGCACATGCTGGATCTGGCCTACCCGAACGGCGACGCGCTGACCGAGCAGATGGGCTTCAACGAGTCCAAGACCCAGATGACCCTGTTCGATGGCCGCTCCGGCGAAGCCTTCGACCGCAAGGTCACCGTGGGTGTGATGCACTACCTGAAGCTGCATCACCTGGTCGACGACAAGATGCACGCCCGTTCCACCGGTCCTTACTCGCTGGTGACGCAGCAGCCGCTGGGCGGTAAGGCCCAGTTCGGCGGTCAGCGTTTCGGTGAGATGGAAGTGTGGGCGCTGGAAGCTTACGGCGCCGCCTACACCCTGCAGGAAATGCTGACGGTGAAGTCGGACGATGTGACCGGCCGTACCAAGGTCTACGAAAACATCGTCAAGGGCGAGCACAAGATCGACGCCGGCATGCCGGAATCCTTCAACGTATTGGTGAAGGAAATCCGCTCGCTGGGCCTCGACATGGACCTGGAACGTTATTGATTGGGTAATAGGGCGCGGCGGAAAGCCGCAGCGCCTGTCCCCTGAACTGGAGACGCAATGAAAGCTTTGCTCGATCTCTTTAAGCAAGTTACGCAAGAAGAAGAGTTTGATGCGATCAAGATCGGCATCGCCTCGCCTGACAAGATCCGTTCCTGGTCTTATGGCGAAGTCAAGAAGCCGGAAACGATCAACTACCGCACCTTCAAGCCGGAGCGCGATGGCCTGTTCTGCGCCCGCATCTTCGGACCGGTGAAGGATTACGAGTGCTTGTGCGGCAAGTACAAACGCCTGAAGCATCGCGGCGTGATCTGCGAGAAGTGCGGCGTCGAAGTGACGCTGTCCAAGGTGCGCCGCGAGCGCATGGGCCACATCGAGCTGGCCAGCCCGACCGCGCACATCTGGTTCCTGAAGTCGCTGCCGTCGCGTCTGGGCATGGTGCTGGACATGACGCTGCGCGACATCGAGCGCGTGCTGTACTTCGAAGCGTTCGTAGTGACCGATCCGGGCATGACCCCGATGCAGTACCGCCAGCTCTTGACCGAAGAGGACTTCCTGGACAAGGAAGACCAGTACGGCGAAGAGTTTGTCGCCATGATGGGCGCCGAAGCCGTCAAGGAACTGCTGAAGAAGCTGGACCTGGACAGCGAAATCGAAGGCCTGCGCCGCGAGCTGGAAACCACCAACTCCGACACCAAGATCAAGAAGATCGCCAAGCGCCTGAAGGTGCTGGAGGCGTTCCAGCGTTCCGGCATGAAGCCGGAATGGATGATCCTGGAAGTGCTGCCGGTGCTGCCGCCGGAGCTTCGTCCGCTGGTGCCGCTGGATGGCGGCCGCTTCGCGACCTCCGACCTGAACGATCTGTACCGCCGCGTCATCAACCGTAACAACCGTCTGAAGCGCCTGCTGGAGCTGCGCGCGCCGGACATCATCGTGCGCAACGAGAAGCGCATGTTGCAGGAATCGGTTGACTCGCTGCTGGACAACGGCCGTCGCGGCAAGGCGATGACCGGCGCCAACAAGCGCCCGCTGAAGTCGCTGGCCGACATGATCAAGGGCAAGGGCGGTCGTTTCCGTCAGAACTTGCTGGGTAAGCGCGTCGACTACTCCGGCCGTTCCGTGATCACCGTGGGCCCGACCCTGCGTCTGCACCAGTGCGGCCTGCCGAAGAAGATGGCGCTGGAACTGTTCAAGCCGTTCATCTTCCACAAGCTGGAAGTGATGGGCCTGGCGTCCACCATCAAGGCGGCCAAGAAACTGGTCGAGCAGGAAGTGCCGGAAGTCTGGGACATCCTGGAAGAAGTGATCCGCGAGCATCCGGTTCTGCTGAACCGCGCGCCGACGCTGCACCGTCTGGGCATCCAGGCGTTCGAGCCGGTGCTGATCGAAGGCAAGGCGATCCAGCTGCATCCGCTGGTTTGCGCGGCGTTCAACGCCGACTTCGACGGTGACCAGATGGCCGTCCACGTTCCGCTGTCGCTGGAAGCGCAAATGGAAGCCCGCACGCTGATGCTGGCCACCAACAACGTGCTGTCCCCGGCCAACGGCGAACCGATCATCGTGCCGTCGCAGGATATCGTGCTGGGTCTGTACTACATGACCCGCGACAAGGTGAACGGCAAGGGCGAAGGCATGGTGTTCGCCGACACCAAAGAAGTGCATCGCGCCTACGAAACCCGTCAGGTCGAGCTGGCCACCCGCATCACCGTCCGCCTGAAGGAATGGGAAAAGGACGAGCAGGGCGAGTTCCAGCCGGTGATCAAGCGTTACGACACCACCGTCGGCCGCGCGATCCTGTCTGACATCCTGCCGAAGGGCCTGCCGTTCGAGCACATCAACAAGGCGCTGAAGAAGAAAGAAATCTCGAAACTGATCAACGTTTCGTTCCGTCGTTGCGGCATCCGCGACACGGTGATCTTCGCCGACCAGCTGATGTACACCGGTTTCGCCTACTCCACCCGCGGCGGCATCTCCATCTGCGTGGACGACATGCAGATCCCGGCCAAGAAAGTTGACCTGCTGGGCGAGGCCAACAAGGAAGTCAAGGAGATCGAGGAACAGTACCGCCAAGGTCTGGTGACTCAGGGCGAACGCTACAACAAGGTAGTGGACATCTGGGGCCGCACCGGCGACAAGATCGCCAAGGCGATGATGGACGAGCTGTCCAAGCAGAAGGTGCTGGACCGCGAAGGCAAGGAAGTCGATCAGGAATCCTTCAACTCCATTTACATGATGGCCGACTCGGGCGCGCGGGGTTCCGCAGCCCAGATCAAGCAGCTGGCTGGCATGCGGGGTCTGATGGCGAAGCCGGACGGCTCGATTATCGAGACGCCGATTACCGCCAACTTCCGCGAAGGCCTGACCGTACTCCAGTACTTCATCTCGACTCACGGCGCCCGTAAGGGTCTGGCGGATACGGCGTTGAAGACCGCCAACTCCGGTTACCTGACCCGTCGTCTGGTCGACGTGACCCAGGATCTGGTGGTGATCGAGGACGATTGCGGCACCAGCAACGGCTTCACCATGAAGGCCGTGCTGCAGGGCGGCGACGTGATCGAAGCGCTGCGCGACCGCATTCTCGGCCGCGTGACCGCGGTCGACGTGGTGGATCCGTCCTCCGGCGAGACCGTGATCGAAGCCGGCACGCTGATGGACGAGCAGATGGTGGACCTGGTCGACAGCCTCGGCATCGACGAAGTCAAGGTTCGCACCGCGATCACTTGCGACACTCGCTACGGCCTGTGCGCGAAGTGCTACGGCCGCGACCTGGCGCGCGGCAAGCGCGTCAACGCCGGCGAAGCCGTGGGCGTGATCGCCGCTCAGTCGATCGGCGAACCGGGCACCCAGCTGACCATGCGTACCTTCCACATCGGTGGCGCGGCGTCGCGAAACGCGGCCGCCAGCCAGGTGGAAGGCAAGTCCAACGGTACCGTGCGCTTCTCCAGCCAGATGCGCTACGTGGCCAATACCAAGGGCGAGCTGATCGTCATCACCCGCTCCGGCGAAGTGGTGATCCACGACGACATGGGCCGCGAGCGCGAACGCCACAAGGTGCCGTACGGCGCGACCCTGATGGTGACCGACGGTCTGCAGATCAAGGCAGGCGCCGTGCTGGCTACCTGGGACCCGCACACCCGTCCGATCATCACCGAGTACGCTGGCCGCGTGAAGTTCGAGAACGTGGAAGAAGGCAACACCGTGGCGAAGCAGACCGACGAAGTGACCGGTCTGTCCACCCTGGTGGTCATCGATCCGAAGCGCCGCGCCGGTTCGCAGTCCAAGATGCTGCGCCCGTTGGTGAAGCTGCTGGACGACAACGGCAACGAAGTGAAGCTGGCCGGTTCCGACGCCTCGGTGTCGATCACCTTCCAGGTGGGCGCCATTATCACGGTGCGCGATGGTCAGGACGTGGGCAAGGGCGAAGTGCTGGCCCGCATCCCGCAAGAATCGTCCAAGACCCGCGACATTACCGGTGGTCTGCCGCGCGTGGCCGAGCTGTTCGAAGCCCGTTCGCCCAAGGATGCCGGCATGCTGGCCGAGGTGACCGGTACCGTTTCGTTCGGTAAGGACACCAAGGGCAAGCAGCGTCTGATCATCACCGACCTGGAAGGCAGCGGTTACGAAAACCTGATTCCGAAGGACAAGCACGTGCTGGTCCACGACGGTCAGGTGGTGAACCGCGGCGAATCCATCGTCGATGGTCCGGTCGATCCGCACGATATCCTACGTCTGCAGGGCATCGAGGCGCTGGCCCGCTACATCGTCCAGGAAGTGCAGGAGGTGTATCGTCTGCAGGGCGTGAAGATCAACGACAAGCACATCGAGGTGATCATTCGCCAGATGCTGCGTCGCGTCGTGATCTCCGACAGCGGCGACACCGAGTTCATCCAGGGCGAGCAGGTGGAGCGCGCCGACGTGCTGGAAATGAACGACAAGATGATGGCCGAGAACAAGGAGCCGGCGCAGTACGAAAACGTGCTGCTGGGCATCACCAAGGCCTCGCTGTCGACCGACTCGTTCATCTCCGCGGCTTCCTTCCAGGAAACCACGCGCGTGCTGACCGAAGCGGCCATCATGGGCAAGCGCGACGATCTGCGCGGTCTGAAGGAAAACGTGATCGTCGGCCGTCTGATTCCGGCCGGCACAGGTCTCGCTTACCATCGCACCCGCCGCCGCCAGAACCTGGGCCTGGACGCGGCCGACTCGATGTTGTTCGACTCGGCTCCGGCTGCGCTGGAAAGCGGCGACTAACACCGGCCTGACGGCCATGTGTTGAAAAAACGCTGCTCCATCAACGGTTAACGTTGGCGGGGCGGCGTTTTTTATTTGACGCTGGGCCGTTGACTAAAATATAATCCTCCGTCCTTTCTGGAGGCGTGTTGTCTTCAGGAAGAATCAACTAGGAACTGATAGTAATGCCAACCATTAACCAACTCGTTCGCAAGGGCCGCGTCGCCATCACGGCGAAGAGCAAGGTGCCTGCGCTGGAAGCCTGCCCGCAGAAGCGTGGCGTGTGCACCCGTGTTTACACCACCACTCCGAAGAAGCCGAACTCGGCTCTGCGTAAAGTGTGCAAGGTTCGTCTGACCAACGGTTTCGAAGTCATTTCGTACATCGGCGGTGAAGGCCACAACCTGCAGGAACACTCGGTTGTGCTGATTCGCGGCGGTCGTGTGAAAGACTTGCCGGGTGTGCGTTACCACACCGTGCGCGGTTCCCTGGATACCGCCGGCGTTAAAGACCGTAAGCAAGCTCGCTCCAAGTACGGCGCCAAGCGTCCCAAGTAATCGGGATGTTTTGAAGGCGGCCTGATCAAGCCTCAGGATCGTCTAGTAAGTGACTGCTCCGCTGGGTAGTCATGAGCGAATAGAGCTCAACTGAATATTTAAGGAAGTAACATGCCACGTCGCAGAGAAGTCCCCAAGCGTGAAATTCTGCCGGATCCGAAATTCGGTTCCCAGGACCTGTCCAAGTTCATGAACGTTGTCATGATCGATGGCAAGAAGTCTGTTGCCGAGCGCATCATCTACGGTGCTCTGGAACAGATCGAAAAGAAATCCGGCAAGAACGCTCTCGAAGTGTTCAACGCCGCGCTGTCCAACGCCAAGCCGGTGGTGGAAGTGAAGAGCCGCCGCGTCGGTGGTGCCAACTATCAAGTTCCTGTTGAAGTACGTCCGTCCCGTCGTATGGCTCTGGCCATGCGTTGGCTGCGTGACGCTGCGCGCAAGCGCGGCGAAAAGTCCATGGACCTGCGCCTGGCTGGTGAATTGCTCGATGCGGCTGAAGGCCGTGGCGGCGCAATGAAGAAGCGTGACGAAGTGCATCGCATGGCAGAAGCCAACAAGGCCTTCTCGCACTTCCGCTTCTAAGCTCACCCACTTAATCAAGGTGTAGATCGTGGCACGGAAACCCCCCCTCGAGCGCTACCGTAATATCGGTATCTCCGCTCACATTGACGCCGGTAAGACTACTACTACCGAGCGTATTCTGTTTTACACCGGTGTGAACCACAAGATCGGTGAAGTGCATGATGGCGCGGCCACCATGGACTGGATGGAGCAGGAGCAGGAACGTGGCATCACCATCACTTCTGCTGCTACCACCACCTATTGGAAAGGTATGGCCCTGCAGTACCCGGCCCACCATTTCAATATCATCGACACTCCGGGACACGTGGACTTTACCATTGAGGTAGAGCGTTCCATGCGCGTTCTGGACGGCGCCGTGATGGTTTACTGCGCTGTGGGCGGCGTTCAGCCCCAGTCGGAAACCGTATGGCGTCAGGCCAACAAGTACAAGGTTCCGCGCATCGCGTTCGTGAACAAGATGGACCGTCAAGGCGCCAACTTCTTCCGCGCGGTCGAGCAGGTGAAAACCCGTCTGCGCGGCAACCCGGTGCCCATCGTGGTGCCGATCGGCGCTGAAGACAACTTCACCGGCGTGGTCGATCTGCTGAAGATGAAGGCCATCATCTGGGATGAAGCGTCTCAGGGCATGAAGTTCGAATACGGCGATATCCCGGCCGACCTGGTTTCCGTTGCCGAAGAATGGCGCGAGAAGATGGTTGAAGCCGCCGCCGAAGTCAGCGACGAGATGATGGACAAGTACTTGGGCGGCGAAACGCTGACCGAGGAAGAAATCATCGCCGGTCTGCGCGAGCGTACCCTGAAGTGCGAAATCCAGCCGATGCTGTGCGGCTCCGCGTTCAAGAACAAGGGTGTTCAGCGCATGCTGGACGCCGTGATCGAACTGCTGCCGAGCCCGCTCGACGTTCCCCCGGTTCCGGGCGAGAACGAAGACGGCACGCCGACCACCCGCGAAGCTTCCGACAGCGCATCGTTCTCCGCGCTGGCGTTCAAGCTGATGAACGACCCGTACGTGGGCCAGCTGACCTTCTTCCGCGTCTACTCCGGCGTGGTGAAGTCCGGCGACACCGTGTTGAACTCGGTCAAGGGCAAGAAAGAGCGTATCGGCCGTATCGTGCAGATGCACGCCAACGATCGTAAAGAGATCGAAGAAGTGCACGCTGGCGACATCGCCGCTGCCATCGGCCTGAAGGAAGTCACCACTGGTGAAACCTTGTGCGCCATCGATGCTCCGCTGATCCTGGAACGCATGGAGTTTCCGGAGCCGGTGATTCACGTCGCCGTTGAGCCGAAGACCAAGGCCGACCAGGAAAAGATGGGCGTGGCCCTGAACCGCCTGGCGAAGGAAGACCCGTCGTTCCGCGTGCGTACCGACGAAGAATCCGGCCAGACCATCATTTCCGGCATGGGTGAATTGCACCTGGAAATTCTGGTTGACCGCATGAAGCGCGAATTCGGCGTTGAAGCCAACGTCGGCGCGCCGCAAGTGGCCTACCGTGAAACCATCACCAAGACGGTTACCGACGTTGACGGCAAGCACGTCAAGCAGTCCGGCGGTAAGGGCCAGTACGGCCATGCAGTCATCACCCTGGAGCCGTCCGGCGAGGGCAATGGCTACAAGTTCGTCGACGAGATCAAGGGTGGCGTGATTCCGCGTGAATTCATTCCGTCCGTGGACAAGGGTATTCAAAACACCCTGTCCAGCGGTATTCTCGCCGGCTTCCCGGTGGTTGACGTCACTGTGCGTCTGACCTTCGGTTCCTACCACGACGTCGACTCCTCGCAGATCGCGTTCGAACTGGCTGGCTCCATGGCGTTCAAGGAAGCCATGCGCCGCGCCGGTCCGTGCATTCTCGAGCCGATGATGGCCGTGGAAGTGGAGACTCCGGAAGAGTACATGGGCGACGTCATGGGTGACTTGAACCGCCGCCGCGGCATGGTTCAGGGCATGGACGACGACGGTTTGGGCGGCAAGATCATCAAGGCTGAAGTACCGCTGGCCGAGATGTTCGGCTACTCCACCGATCTGCGTTCGGCAACCCAGGGTCGTGCGACCTACTCGATGGAGTTCAAGCACTACTCCGAGGCTCCGAAGCACGTCGCTGAAGCCGTAATGGCCGCCAGGAAGTAATGCGCGCTGAGGCTGGCCGGGCCGACCCGGCCAGTCCCGATCTAATGTTCTTTAATTAAGGATTTTTGCAAAATGGCAAAAGAAAAGTTTGAGCGGACCAAACCGCACGTAAACGTAGGCACCATCGGTCACGTGGACCACGGTAAGACCACCCTGACCGCCGCTATCACCACCATTCTGTCCAAGAAGTTCGGTGGCGAAGCCAAGGACTACTCCCAGATCGACAGCGCGCCGGAAGAGAAGGCTCGTGGTATCACCATCAATACCGCGCACGTTGAATACGAAACCGAAGCCCGCCACTACGCTCACGTAGACTGCCCGGGTCACGCCGACTATGTGAAGAACATGATCACCGGCGCGGCTCAGATGGACGGCGCGATCCTGGTTTGCTCGGCCGCTGACGGTCCGATGCCGCAAACCCGCGAACACATCCTGCTGTCCCGCCAAGTTGGCGTGCCGTACATCATCGTCTACCTGAACAAGGCTGACCTGGTTGACGACGCCGAACTGCTGGAACTGGTTGAAATGGAAGTGCGCGATCTGCTGTCTTCCTACGACTTCCCGGGCGACGACACCCCGATCGTGACCGGCTCCGCTCGTCTGGCGCTGGAAGGCGACCAGTCTGAAATGGGCGAACCGTCGATCTTCCGTCTGGCTGCTGCTCTGGATTCCTACATCCCGACTCCGGAGCGCGCTGTTGACAAGCCGTTCCTGCTGCCGATCGAAGACGTGTTCTCGATCTCCGGCCGCGGCACCGTGGTGACCGGTCGTGTTGAGCGCGGCATCGTGAAAGTCGGCGAAGAGCTGGAAATCGTTGGCCTGAAGGCTACCGTGAAG
>NZ_JAJOHV010000114.1 GCF_021129175.1 Chromobacterium piscinae
ACGCCGCGGTGCTGGCCGCCGCCGGCCACCCGCCGATGGACGACGAGCCGCTGGCCACGCTGGACCTGAAAGACGCGCAGACCCAGTCGGCGATCAAATCGGTCTACGGCCAGCGCATCGGCCGGCTGAAGCTGCTGGGCCACACGCTGAAGCCGGGCGGCCCGTCCGGCGAAGCGCTGGCCAAGCTGCTGCACGACGAAATGCTGGCGGCCGAGAAAGTCGGCGCGGCCGACCTGGTCAAACTGGCCAAGTTGCGCGGCGACAACGCCCGCAAGGTGATGCTGCGGCATCAGCCGGAGCTGGCTGACCGCATCGCGCTGGACGAGCCGAAGAAGACCTCGGCCAACCGCGACGGCGTGGAGCTGGCAGTGAAAATCAGCGCGAAATAACCCGCCGGCGCCGTGTCCGGAGTACAATCAAAAACGGCGCCGGAACACAACAACTTGCGTTTCACCCCATAACGGCGTAACAACATATAGTGTGCTACGCCGTTTTTCATGCGCAGCCGGCCATGCCATCGTCGTTGAACACCGTTTCAGAAGGATGAGCGTTCCATGCAGCAGGAAAACATCGCCGCCATGGCGGAACAAGACATCTCCCGCGAGGTGTTGCTGGAGAAATACGCCAAGAACGGCGAACAAAGCGTCAGCGAAGTCCGCCACCGCGTCGCGCGCGCGCTGGCCGAGCTGGAACAGGACCCGGCGCGTTTCGAGCCGCTGTTCTTCGAGGCGCTGGATCACGGATTCATCCCCGGCGGCCGCATCAACTCCGCCGCCGGCACCGACCTCAGGGCCACCCTGATCAACTGCTTCGTCCAGCCGGTGGGCGACTCGGTATCCGAAACCGAGAACGGCAAGGTCGGCATCTACCAGGCATTGCTGCAGGCGGCGGAAACCATGCGCCGCGGCGGCGGCGTCGGCTACAACTTCTCGCGCATCCGCCCGCGCGGCGCCCGGGTCAAGGGCACCAACAGCCGCGCCTCCGGCCCTGTCTCCTACATGCGCGTGTTCGACCGCAGCTGCGAAACGGTGGAATCCGCCGGCGCGCGCCGCGGCGCGCAGATGGGCGTGCTGGACGTCAGCCATCCGGACGTGGAGGACTTCATCCATGCCAAGGACCAGGGCGATCTGCGCAACTTCAATATCTCGGTCGGCGTGTCCGACGACTTCATGCGCGCGGTGGAGGCCGACGCCGACTGGCAGCTCACCCACGCGGTGGAGCCGATGTCCGACGCCTTCCCCGACAGCTTCCGCCGCGAAGACGGCCTGTGGGTGTACCGCACCGTGCGCGCCCGCGAGCTGTGGCGGCAGATCATGGAGTCCACCTACGACCACGCCGAGCCCGGCGTGCTGTTCATGACCCGCATCAACCAGGACAACAACCTGTCCTACTGCGAGGTGATCGAGTCCACCAATCCCTGCGGCGAGCAGCCGCTGCCAGACTACGGCTGCTGCGACCTGGGTTCGGTCAACCTGACCCGCCATGTGCGCGCGCCGTTCGGCGACAAGGCCCATTTCGACTTCAAATCGTTCGAGAAAGTGGTGCGCGCATCGATCCGGATGCTGGACAATGTGCTGGACCTGACCGTGTGGCCCTTGCCTGAGCAGGAGCGCGAGGCGATGAACAAGCGCCGCGTCGGCCTCGGCTTCACCGGTCTGGGCGACGCGCTGATCATGCTGAAGATACGCTACGACAGCGAGGAAGGCCGCCGCTTCGCCGCCCGCATCTCGGAGAGCATGCGCGACGCCGCCTACGACGCGTCGGTGGACCTGGCGATCGAGAAAGGCGCCTTCCCGCTGTTCGAGGCCGAGAAATACCTGGCCGCGCCGCACTGCGCCAGCCGGCTGCCGGCCAAGATCCAGGCCCGGATACGCAAGCACGGCATCCGCAACTCCCACCTCTTGTCCATCGCCCCCACCGGCACCATCTCGCTGGCCTTCGCCGACAACGCGTCCAACGGCATCGAACCGCCGTTCTCGTGGTTCTACACCCGCAAGAAGCGGATGGCGGACAACTCGCAGCAGGAATATCTGGTGGAAGACCACGCCTACCGCGTATGGCGGATGCAGGGCGGCGACACCGCCAAGCTGCCGGACTACTTTGTCTCCGCGCTGGAAATGAGCGCGTTGGACCACATGCGCATGGTGGCCGCCGTCGCGCCCTATGTCGACACCGCCATCTCCAAGACCGTCAACGTGCCGGCGGACTACCCGTTCGAGGACTTCGAGAGCCTGTATCTGGAAGCCTGGCGCAACGGCCTGAAGGGCATCACCACCTACCGCCCCAACAATGTGTTGGGTTCGGTATTGTCGGTGGAGCCGGCCCAGAGCGCCGCCGCCGCGCCGGAAGACCTGTCCGGCGCCGCCAGCGACCCGGACCGCCGCGTGACGCTGAACACCGCCCCGACCCCGGCCTTGTCCAGCCTGAAATGGCCGAACCGCCCCAAGCTGAAGGAAGGCAACCCGTCGTGGACCTTCATGGTGGAAGGCGACGCCGGCGATTTCGCCGTGGTGGTCGGCCACATGGAAAACGGCCGCGCCCAGCCTTTCGAATGCTGGGTCAACGCGACGGATGAGCAACGCGGCCTGTCCGCCATCGCCAAGACGCTGTCGATGGACATGCGCTGCCGCGACCGCGCCTGGCTGGCCGCCAAGCTGGACGCGCTATCGCGCGCCAACGGCGACAAGCGCTACCGCTTCACGCTGGGCGACAAGACCATACACGCCACCTCGGCCGCCGCCGCGCTAGGCCAAGTGGTGCGCCACCGCGTCGAGCAGCTGGGCGCGCTGCGGCTGGAGGAAGGCGAAGCCACGCCGGTGATGGACGCGCTGTTCGCGCGCAAGGAGCCCAAGTCCGGCAGCGACGGCACCATGAGCTGGTCGGTGGACGTGGTCAATCCGCAGACCGGCGACGACTTCGTGCTGTTCGTCAAGGAGCTGGTGCTGCCCAACGGCCAGCGCCGGCCGTACTCGGTGTGGCTGGCCGGCGCCTACCCGCGCGAACTGGACGGCCTGTGCAAGATGCTGTCGCTGGACATGCGGGTGATCGACCCGGCCTGGATCGGCCTGAAGCTGCGCAAGCTGTTGAACTACGCCGAGCCGCAGGGCGACTTCTTCGCCCGCATCCCCGGCATGGAGAAATCGCAAAGCTGGCCGTCCACCGTCGCCTACCTGGCGCGGCTGATCATCCACCGCTACGCGATGCTGGGCGTGCTGACCGAGGAAGGCGTGCCGGTGGAGGAAATGGGCGTGATGGCGCCGGAGCAGAGCGACCTGTTCGCCCAGGAAGCCCCCGCCATGCTCAAACCGCTGGCCGGCAAGGCCTGCCCCGAGTGCGGCAACCACGCGCTGATCAAGAAGGACGGCTGCGAGTTCTGCACCGCCTGCGGGCATGTGGGGGCTTGCGGCTGAGTCCAGCAAGCCAGAACCTATAGCTTCCGGTTGTGAGCAGCATAAGCTGCGACTAAAGATTTTCCGCTTTCGCTGTAGCTTGATAATAATGCCCTGCGCTCTTTTGATCGTGGGGCATTTTCTTGCTGGCTATCAATCTTGCGCGTGACAAAACCTGACAATTCAAAGCATCAGCCGAATTGATTGAAATTTCCCTACTGATGCTGGCGAGGAGGCGGGGGCCAAAGCGCCTCTGCGGATGGTTGAGTTCAGGCATTGCAACCCAATACCTGAATTAAGCCGAGCCGCAAAGCGGCTCCGGCTTGAATGGATCATTAGGCCTCGGCCTCATGACACACAGCTTCTATATTATGCCCGTCTGGGCCGATAACGAAGGCAGCGTAGTAATTTTCATGGTACTGAGCGCGCAAGCCGGGCGAGCCATTATCCATGGCGCCGGCCGCAAGGGCTGCGCGATAGAAAGCTTCTACTTGCTGGCGATTATCGGCGGTAAATGCCAAGTGGAGATGCGCCGGGCTCTCCTCGGGTTCTCGACGAATGCACAACGATGAAAGGCTATCAGGACGGCAAAGCTCGACGCCGAGCGGCCCATCATGCACCACGGTGACGCCCAGCGGTTCAAGCGCCTGGATGAAAAACAGCCTACTCGCCGCATAGTTGCGTACTCCGATTACGACATGGTCAAACATGCATTCTCCTAAGCTGATAAACCTCGAGAGCAGCCGAACAGGGTTTATACGGACACGCAGGTTCATATATCAATTGATATTGCTGACGTCCAATATTGACCCAAGCGCCGCCACAAAAAACCATCATCATAAACCTATCCGTATAATACCCCTCAATCCGCCAGCTGCCATGACGATGTACCCCTCCCTCCGCAGCCTACGATTTTTACCCATAAACAGCGCCACTCATGGGGTAAAGTCGCTGCAATCACCCCAGGCTGCTCGATCAGCTTTCAATAGCCTATCGGCGCCGCCGTTAGACTCCAAGCCATCCCGCGATGCGGCCTGGCTGGCCAAAGCCATGATGTCATTTTTCATCTCAAAACAAGATACCAATATCTTGATTTATTTGAGTGAAAGCCTTATAGCTGGCATATCCATCTGTGATCACACCCTAACCTTGGACCTTCCATGAAAACAGCAACATCCATCCGCCTGGCCCTGCTTCTGGCCTCCATCGCGTCGCCCAGTCCGGCGCTGCGCGCGGAAACCTTCACCTTGAACCTGGGCTCGATCATCAAGGACGGCATCCATAAAGCGCTGCAGGGCGACAGCGCCAATGCCGGCAACCCTGCAGCCGGCTATCCCGCCCCCGGCAAATACGATGGTTCCGACGCCGAGTTCGAGCGCGCCATCACTATCCAGGCGGATGGCCGATTCGAACTGGAAGTGCTGCAGAAAGGAAACGCCCTCCCCCGGCATGCCGGATCGGGAGCAGGCAAGCTGACTTCGACGGACGGCAAGCAATGGATCTATCGCGAGGATCGCTGCACGCTGACGCTCACCCCGCAGGCGTCCGCCTTGCAACTCAAAACCGAGCGTTGCGCCGGCGTTTTCGGCGACGTGCCTTTCGATGGGCTGTATCAGGCGGGCGCCAAAAAGACCCAAGTCGCGGCCAAGGACAAGCGCCTGGCGGCGCAGCTCAATTGCCAGCGGCTGAACTTCGGAGAAAACGGCATCGCCTCCCTGCTGGGCAAAGCGACCCGCCAGCCAGAAAACACGGTATGGGACCAAGAGCTGTCCTTGCCTGACGGCTATGCCTTTGGCGGCCTGCCGATCCGCTCGGTCAAGCTCTCCGAAACCGATGGCGGCTTCCTGGCGCTGTTCGTGGACGGCGACGCAACGGCGATACAGGCGGCGATCAAAAAGGCCCGGCTCAAGGGCGACTATAGCGTGGCGATGCTGCGCACGGTGGGAGGCCCCACCGGCTATCCCTTCCCCGGCAAGCGGACCGGCCAACCTTATGTGCATTGCCAGAGCAAACAGGCGATGAACGGAGAGTATTGAGCGGCCCCTCCCGCATCCCCCTGGGGCGCTCCGCCATGCCGATGCGCCCCGGCCCCCATTCAGTCCTCTTTCGCCTCGTCGATCCGGACCCGCCGACAAAACCCCTGGTCCTGGGTTGCGCCTCCTTGTCGTACGACGGCCACGGCCTGCGTCGGCGCGCCTTGGTTCAGGTTCTCCACGAGGTTTTGTGAGCGACTCTTAGACGTTTTATGTGCGCGCATGCCCGCGCTAACTCAAAAAACTGTCCTTAAGAACAGATTCAATCGCCAATTCGGCTTCTATATTGACGGCTATTCCATCCGTATCAATCAAAACATCTACATAAATACTTTTCTTCTTGATACCAATCCGGCATCGCGCTCCTGACCGACGCGCGTTTCGCCGCCTCTGCGTTTCCGGACCGCCGCTTGCGGCCCCGCCTCAGTTTGATGGCCCTGCCATTCCCTCTCCGTCGCATCCCTGCGCGTCGAGCGCCATCGTCATGGTCCGCGCCAGAAGCGGGCATGCCCAAACCATTACAACTTGATGCATCCGACACCTACTCAGGAGCAAAGTCATGAATACTCGTCGCATCTCACGCTATACGCGGCTCGCGTCGGCCGTCATTGCCGCCGGCCTTTTGACCTCCACCGCGCTGGCGGCCAGCCAGCCCCCCTCCCGGGCCGCGCGGGCCGCCGCGACCGCGGCAGTCGCAACCGTCATCACCAAGACCTACAGCGTGATCGTCAACGCCGATGGCACGCTGGCTGTCGGCCCCGCCGGCGCCAGCTCCAACAACTTCGGCGGCAATTACGGCTACTTCGAGGTGATTTTCCCGAGCGACGTCTCAAAGTGCGTGTATACCGCGACTCTGGGCGATCCCTCTCCAACCTTCCCCGCGCTGGGCTTCATCAGCGTGACCCTGCGCAGCGGCAATCCTAACGGCATTTTCGTGCGGACGGCCGATACCAACGGGACGGCCAACGACCACGCCTTCCACCTGCATGTTCAATGCTGAACGCCGCGTCATTCCAGCGGTTGAAGGCATAACCCGCTGAAACGCCGGACCGCTCGCGCGGTCCGGCGCCGCCTCAGAGCCCGCTGCGAATGCAGTTGATGTAGGAACCGCCCTGCAACATATTGATCAAGCCGACGCTGTATTGCGGCTCCACCGCCAGGCTGCCATCGGAGCGCCACAAGATGCCATGTTCGGCCGCATACTGCGAGGTGACGTGGTCGGAGCCGTGCATCACCAGATTGCGCCGCCGCATATTGGAATTGCTTCGCTCCAGGCCATCCAGCCACAGCGACAAGCCCTGGCTGCCGAAATAGGTTTCGGAGGCGCGGCACACGCCCAGGCAGGATAAATCGGAATCCAGCTCATTGGAGAAGGCGCCGGCCATCAGCAGATTGGCGTTCGGGTCCAGCCCGCGGCCATGCGCGACCAGGAACCGCTGCACGCTGGCCTCCAGCGTGTCGAACACGAATAGCCGGCTTTCCGTCGACGGCAAGCCATAATCGACCACTGCCCAGTACAGCAGGCTGGCGCGGGGATGCAGGCTTCTCTGCACCGCCAGCATGTCCAGCACCGCCGAATCCGGCAGCCCCTCGCTCCGGCTCAATTGCAGCAAAATGTCTTCCAGCTTTCCCACATCTTATCCTTGCCTGGGGTTGGACCGCCCGCGTCTTGTCCCTGTCGAACAGAATGATTATCACTTGGCGAACAGTTAATCCTAGGCAGACCCGAGTGGGGTGGCAAGGAAGCGCGACGCCTTGAATCCCGACGCTCAGCGCCCATCTTGTCAGGACCCGCCGCGGGAAAGCGGCACGCCGGAAGCCCGGCCGGCTACCATCAATATGGCCCGTCCGCCGGCCCCGTCCGCGTCGGCAACGAACAGGAAGGCATCTCGATGAAGTCTCTCGGCAAGAAAGCGTCCGGCCCCAGGCTGGAAAAAATGCAGGCGTCGCCGCTTTGGTCCGGCAGCGGTTTTCGCAACATCTACCCTATCGATCCCGCCTTGCGCGACCCGTCGGCAACCATGCCGTCGCTGCGCGACTTCCTATGCGGCGGCGAACGCCGGGCGCCCTCCGCGCCGCTTCCAGCCGACAACCCGCTGGATGCCTGGCGCAAGCCAGCCCAGTCCGGCCTGCGCGCCACCTGGCTCGGACATTCCACCGTGCTTATCGAAATCGATGGCTTGCGCCTGCTGACCGATCCGGTATGGGGCCCCCGCGCCTCTCCCACCCGATTAGCCGGGCCCAAACGCTTCCAGCCGGTGCCGATCAAGCTGAAACAGTTGCCGCCGCTGGATCTGGTGCTGGTCTCGCATGACCATTACGACCACCTCGACTACCCCACCATCCGCGAGCTGGCCAAGACCGACGTTCCCTTCGTCACCGCGCTGGGCGTGGGCGCCCACCTGGAAGCCTTCGGCGTGCGGTCAGAGCGGATCACCGAGCTGGACTGGTGGGAAAGCTATCATCATCCCGACTCCGACCTGACGGTCACCGCCACGCCGTCCCAGCACTTCTCCGGCCGGGGCCTGAAAGACCGCAACGCCACGCTGTGGTCGTCGCTGTCCATCCGCAGCGCCCGCCATTCGGTGTTCTTCAGCGGCGACACCGGCCTGTCTGGGCAATTCGCCGAGATCCGCGAGCGCATGGGCCCGTTCGATCTGGTGATGCTGGAGGTCGGCGCCCATCATCCCGCCTGGGGCGACATCCACCTGGGGCCGGACAACGCCTTGAAAGCGCTGGACCTGCTGGGCGGCGGCGCCTTCCTGCCGGTGCATTGGGGCACCTTCAACCTGGCGATGCACGCCTGGGACGCGCCGGCCGAGTCCCTGCTGGCCAGCGGCGAAAAAGAGAACGTCCGGCTGATGATGCCGCGGCTGGGGCAAGCGATGGAGCCGGCCCACGCCGAGCGCGCCCATCCCTGGTGGCGCGAGGTGGACAGCGTGGCGGCGCCCGCCGCGCCAAGCGAGCCGGAAGCCGACGCACCGTTGCCGAAATCGATGCCCTGGCCTCTGGATTAACCCGCCAGGCCGCCGCCACGCGGCGGCCTGCCACCCCTCTCCAACCCGCAGTCCCGCCTCATCAGCCCCTTCGGCAATCAATCCAATGCCTTTGCTCAAAATCAAAAGCGAGCGACCATTTTCTATTGAGTTTTTACTCTATCTGGGTATATTTGGGAATTGCTGACAAATGTTGGCGTTTTTATAAACCATTTAATATGTTCAGCCATTCAAAACATCAGAATGCTGCGCAACCCGGGAGTCCGCTCATGATGAAAACGTTTGCCGCCCTCTCCGCTCTAGCCGCCGCCGCGGCCGGTCTCGCCAGTCCCGCCGCCCAGGCCGGTGCCTTCGCGCCCTATGTCGACATGACTTTGTGGCCGACGCCCCAAATCGACAAGCTGGGCGTTAATCAGGGCATCCAGCAATTCACCCTCGCCTTCGTCGTCGCCAAGGGAGGCTGCGCGCCCTCCTGGGGCGGCGTGCTGGCCATCCCGGGCAGCGGTTCCGACCAGCAACTGAGCGCCATCCGCAACGGCATCAATAATTTCCGCGGCAAGGGCGGCGAAGTGATGGTGTCCTTCGGCGGCGCCAATGGCACCCCGCTGCAACAGTCCTGCACCACCAACGCCAGCCTGCAGGCCGCCTACCAGACCGTGCTGGACACCTACAACCTGTCGCGCATCGATTTCGACATCGAAGGCGGCGCGCAAACCGATACCGCCGCCAACAACCGCAACTTCGCGGTGGTGGCCGCGCTGCAGAAGAACTACAAGGCCAAAGGCAAGACGCTGCATGTATCGCTGACCCTGCCGGCCATGCCCTTCGGCCTGACCCAGGACGGCCAGAGCGTGCTCGCCTCTGCGCTCGCCAACGGCGTGGCGCTGGACGCCGTCAACATCATGGCCATGGACTACGGCCAATCCAATCCGAACATGGGCGCGGCCGCCAAACAGGCCGCCCAGGCGCTGTACGGCCAGATCGACGCCGCCTACAAGGCCCACGGCCAGACGCTGACCGACGCCCAGCTGTGGCAAAAAGTGGGCGTCACGCCCATGGCGGGCCTAAACGACACCCAGCCGGAAACCTTCACCGTGGACAACGCCAAGGACCTGTACGGCATGGCCAACAGCAATCGCTTCGGACTGCTGTCGATGTGGTCGATCAGCCGCGACAAGTCTTGCCCCAATAACGGCCATTATGTCGACGCGCAGTGCTCCGGCATCGTGCAGACGCCTTACGCCTTCAGCAATGTGTTCAAGGGCTTCAAAGACCACTGGGGCAGCGGCGTCACCCAGGACCCGAATTACGGTGGCGGCGACAACGGCAATGGCGGCGGACCGGTGAACGGCCAGCCGTGGTCGTCGGGCCAGGTCTACAACACCGGCAATACCGTCACCTACTCCGGCGCCACCTGGAAAGCCCAGTGGTGGACCCAAGGCGACGTGCCCGGCCAGGCTTCGGTGTGGCAGCAGCAAGGCGGCGGCCTGCAGCAATGGTCAGCCAGCACGGCCTATTCCGGAGGCGCCTGCGCGCTGTACCAAGGCAAGAAGTACTGCGCCAAGTGGTGGACCCAGGGCAATCTGCCCACCGCCGGCGATCCGTGGGCGCTATCCAACTGAGCGGACGCTCCCCGCAAAAGCCAAGCCGGGCATGCGCCCGGCTTTTTTTTGCCCCCTCCCGACCTAGCCCGTTATATCCGGCTCCACCAATGCCGCCAGCTGCTTCAGCGACTGCTGCCAGCCCAGATAGCAGTTTTCCGGTGGGATCGCATCGGGAATCCCGTCCTGAACAATGGAAAGGTCGGTACCGCAGGATAACGGCGCCAGCGTGATGGTGGTGGTCATTTCGCCGGGCAGGTTGGCGTCGTCGAAACGGTCGGTGTAGCGGATGCGCTCGCCCGGAACCAGCTCCAGGTAACGGCCGCCGAACGCATGTTTTTGGCCGCTGGCAAAAGCGACGAATTCCATCTTGTAGCTGCCGCCGACACGGACATCACGTTCCAGCACCCGGCAGACGAAGCCCTCGGGCGGCAGCCATTTGACCAGGGCCAGCGGATCGATGAAGGCGCGGTAGACGCGCTCCGGCGGCGCGCTCAGCACGCGGTGCAGACGTATCGTATTGGGCATGGCTGGCTCCTTGTCGAGGGGAAAGCAGGCTTAAGCAAGATAGCACAATGACATTTCACTGGTGCGCCAGATCGCACTCCATCTGCCAATCGAACGGCTCAAGCTCGACCTGGGGACGGTGCAGCCAGCGCGCCGGCACGCTGCCGCAACGCTCGTAGAACGATACCGTCTCGATGGCCGAGTGCGAGGAAATGTACAGCCGGCGCGCGCCCATCGCCTTGCCGCCGGCCATGCACTGCCGCATCAGCTCGCGGCCCAGCCCCCGGCCGCGCCAGCGGGCATCCACCTGCAATTCCTTTAATTGCCGGTATTCGCCATCCGGGCCCAGCGGCTCCGGCGAGATGGCGGCGAAGCCGGCCAGGCTTTCGCCGTCCATCGCTGCCCATACTCGCCCGGCGTCCGCCATCGCCGCGAGTTCAAGGCACAGTACCCGCCGCTCGTCCGCCAACCAGTCGTCAATGAAGGATTCGGCCACAATGCGCCTGTCTCCGGGCGCGCCGCGATATACCAGCGTCACCTCCTGCCGGCGCTGGAAGTCGTCCAGCCAGCGCGCATCGATATCGGCCGCGCTCAGGCGGCGGATGATCCAAGGGGAAGAGACGATGGTTGCGGAAGCGAACGGTTTCATGGCGGTCAGACAGGGTCAGGACATTGCCATTATGCCAGCGAAACGGGCCACCCTCGCGAGCGGCCCGTCTGCCGCGGCTGATTTACAGACTGGGAAAGGCGAACTGCGAGGCTTCGTGGCTGGCGCGTTGCGGCCAGCGCTGGGTCACCGCCTTGCGCCGGGTGTAGAAGCGCACGCCGTCCGGGCCGTAGGCGTGCAGGTCGCCGAACAGCGACCGCTTCCAACCGCCGAAACTGTGGTAGGCCACCGGCACCGGCAGCGGCACGTTGATGCCCACCATGCCCACCTCCACCGTGTCGGCAAACAGCCGCGCCGCCTCGCCGTCGCGAGTGAAGATGCAGGTACCGTTGCCGTATTCGTGGGCGTTGATCAGCGCGATCGCCTCTTCCAGACTGTCCACCCGCACCACGCACAGCACCGGGCCGAAGATTTCTTCTTTATAAATCCGCATGTCCGGCCCCACGCGGTCGAACAGGCAGCCGCCAAGGAAGAAGCCGCCCTCATGGCCAGGCACCGTGATGCCGCGGCCATCCACCACCAACTCCGCCCCGGACGCGACGCCGTCGGCGATGTAGCCACTGACCTTGTCCAGGTGGGCGCGCGTCACCAGCGGCCCCATGTCCAGGCCCGGCGACGTGCCCGGCCCCACTTTCAAGGCTTTGATCTGCGGCGTGAGTTTGGCGATCAACGCGTCGGCGGCTTGATCGCCGACGCAGACGGCGACCGAGATGGCCATGCAGCGCTCGCCGCAGGAGCCGTAAGCCGCGCCCATCAAGGCGTTGACGGTGTTGTCCAAGTCGGCGTCCGGCAGCACCACCGCGTGGTTCTTGGCCCCGCCCAGCGCCTGCACCCGCTTGCCGCGGCGGCTGCCCTCGGCGTAGATGTATTCGGCGATGGGGGTTGAGCCGACGAAGCTCACAGCCTTGACTTCCGGCGCCGCCAGCAGCGCATCCACCGCCTCCTTGTCGCCATGCACCACGTTGAGCACGCCACGGGGCAAACCAGCTTCATGCAGCAGGCTGGCGATCAGCAGCGTGGAGCTGGGATCGCGTTCCGACGGTTTCAGGATGAAGGTATTGCCGCAGGCGATGGCCAGCGGATACATCCACAGCGGCACCATGGCCGGGAAGTTGAACGGCGTGATGCCGGCCACCACGCCCAGCGGCTGGAAATCGCTCCAGGCGTCGATGGCCGGGCCGGCGTTGCGGCTGTACTCGCCCTTCAGCAGCTCCGGCGCGGCGCAGGCGTATTCGACATTCTCGATGCCGCGCTTCAGTTCGCCGGCAGCGTCTTCCAGCGTTTTGCCGTGCTCGCGGCTGATCAGCGGCACGATCTCCGCCTCATGCTGTTCTAGCAGTTGCTTGAAGCGGAACAACACTTGCGCCCGCTTGGCCGGCGGGGTGTCGCGCCAGGCCGGAAACGCCGCCTGGGCGGCCGCCACTGCCTGCGCGACGGTGGCGGCGTCGGCCAATTGCACTTCGGCGATGGCTTTGCCGGTGGATGGGTTGAAAACCGGCGCGAGGCGGCTGCCGCCGTCGCAAGCTTCGCCGTGGATCAGGTGTTGCAAAGTCGTCATTTCAGGATCTCGTTTTATTGGTGACAATCGTTTCAGGCCAGCTTGGACAGCGTCTCACCGACGGCGTCGAACAGGCTGTCCAACTCCTGCGGCGTAGTGGTGAACGGCGGGCCGAACTGCAGCGCGTCGCCGCCGTAACGGACGTAGAAGCCCTTGCGCCACAGCGCCATCGCCGCCTCGTACGGCCGCACGATGGCGTCGCCGCCGCGCGGCGCGATCTGCACCGCGCCGGCCAGCCCGCAATTGCGGATGTCTACCACGTGCGGCAAGCCCTTCAGGCCGTGGATGCCGCGCTCGAAATGCGGCGCCAACTCGGCGGCCCTGGCCACCAGGTTTTCGTTTTCCAGCACATCCAGCGCCGCCAGCGCCGCCGCGCAGGCCACCGGATGGGCCGAGTAGGTGTAGCCATGGGCGAATTCCACCGCGTACTCCGGCGTCGCCTGCGTCATGAAGGCGTCGTAGATCTCGGACGTCGCCACCACCGCGCCCATCGGCACCGCGCCATTGGTTAGCTGCTTGGCCAGACTCATGATGTCCGGCGTCACGCCGAAATAGTCCGCGCCGAACATCGATCCGGTGCGGCCGAAACCGGTGATCACTTCGTCGAAGATAAGCAGGATGCCGTGCTGGCTGCAGATTTCGCGCAAGCGTTGCAGATAGCCCCGCGGCGGCACGATGACGCCGGCGGAGCCGGCCATCGGCTCCACGATCACCGCGGCGATATTGGACGCGTCGTGCAACTCGATCAGCCGCAGCAGGTCGTCCGCCAGCTCCGCGCCATGCACAGGCAGGCCGCGGCTGAAGGCGTTGGCCGGCAGCAAGGTGTGCGGCAGATGGTCCGCGTCCATCAGCGGGCCGAATAATTTGCGGTTGCCATTCATGCCGCCCAGACTGGTGCCGGCGATGTTGACGCCGTGGTAGCCGCGGGCGCGGCCGATCAGCTTGGTCTTGGACGCCTGCCCCTTCAGCCGCCAGTAGGCGCGCGCCATCTTCACCGCGGTGTCGGCGCATTCGGAGCCGGAGTTGGTGAAAAACACGTGGTTCAGCTCGCCCGGCGCCATCGCCGCCACCCGCTCGGCCAAGCGGAACGACAGCGGATGGCCAAACTGGAAGCCGGGCGAATAATCCAGTGTCGACAACTGGCGATAGGCGGCCTCGGCGATCTCCTTGCGGCTGTGTCCGGCGCCGCAACACCACAGGCCGGACAGGCTGTCGAAGATGCGGCGGCCGTCGGCGTCGGTCAGATAATTGCCCTCGCCGGCGACGATCAGCCGCGGATCGCGCTGGAAGTTGCGGTTGGCGCTGAACGGCATCCAGTGCGCGCGCAGGTCGAGATTGGAGAATTCGGAACGGGTGGTGAGCGGGTGGTTCATCGCAAGCCTCGCAGGCGGGAATATGGACACAGCATGCCGCGGACATTGCGTGAGTTAAATGCTATCTTTCTTATGTTCAGATTCTATATTTCTCAACTTAAATGAACCGCAAACCTGCGCTGGGCCAAGTCAGCGATTTCGATATCCGGCTGCTGCGGCTGTTCCGCGCGGTGGCCGAGTGCGGCGGCTTCTCCGCCGCCGAGGGCGTGCTGGGCATCAGCCGCTCCGCCATCAGCCTGCAGATGGGCGATCTGGAAAAGCGGCTGGGCATCCGGCTGTGCCAGCGCGGCCGCGCCGGCTTCGCCCTCACCGACGAGGGGCGCGAGGTGCTGCGCGCCAGCCAGACGCTGCTGGCGGCGCTGGAGGACTTCCGCAGCGAGGTGAACCTGCTGCACCGCCAGCTGCGCGGCGAACTGAACATCGGCATCATCAACAACCTGGTCACGCTGCCCAAGATGCGCATCACCCAGGCGCTGCGGGCGCTGGCCAAACAGGGGCCGGACGTGCGCATCAATATCGGCATGATGACGCCCAACGACATCGAAACCGGGCTGATGGACGGCCAGCTGCACGCCGGCGTGGTGCCGCTGATCCAGCCTTTGTCCGGGCTGGACTACCTGCCGCTGTACGACGAGCGCTCGCAGCTGTATTGCAGCCGCGAGCACCCGCTGTTCAGCCGGCCGAACGACGATCTGGCCGAGGCGGACCTCGCAGCCGCCGACGCCATCGCTCCCGGCTACCGCCTACCGCCGCAGGCCCAGGCGCTGCAACAACGGCTCAAGCCCATCGCCACCGCGTCCGACCGCGAAGGCATCGCGTTTTTGATCCTCACCGGCCGCTACATCGGCTATCTGCCCGAGCACTTCGCCGCCAGTTGGGTAACGCAAGGCCTGATGCGCCCATTGCTGCCGGCAGTCTGCCATTACGACGCGCCGCTGGCGCTGGCGGTGCGCAAGGGACGGCGGGCCAACCTGGTTCTGGAGCGCTTCTTGCAGGAACTGGAGCGAACTAGCTGACCCCGCGAAATCAAGGAGGGTACTGGCAGATGCGCGCCACCAAGCGCTCAAGGTCGTCATTCTTGAACTCCAGCCCTGACTGGGCATGGAATACGCCGCCGCGGGACTCTACCACCAGCCACTGGCCCAGCGGAAACAAGCCGAATAGACGCCGCCCCCGCCTCAGGCTAACGGACGCGATATCCTCCAACGGCACTCTCCATCGCAAAGCATCGCCTCGGAGCGCGGACACGCCGCGCTCATCGAACACAATGCGCGCCGGCTTGAGCCTTCTGCCTGAAAACCGCCCCAAGATGCTCATGTCCGGAACCATTCGCATTCCCCGTGACGCGCTTGCCGCTCAAGCCAGCCACAGCAGCGCGATGCCCAGCGCCGCCGGCAAAGCCTGCACGAACAAAATGCGCCGGTTGACGGTGGCGGCGCCGAACACGCCGGCCGCCAGCACGCAGGCCAGGAAAAACAGCTTGATCTGGAATCCGAACGCGCCCTGCCACAGCCCCCAGACCAGGCCGGCGGCGAGAAAGCCGTTGTACAAGCCCTGGTTGGCGGCCAGAACCTTGGTATCCCGCGCCCGCTCCGGCGTCAGGCGGAAGGTCTTCATCCCCAGCGGCTTGTCCCACAAAAACATTTCCAGGATCAGGAAATAGACGTGCAGCAACGCCACCAGGGCGACAACGATGTCGGCGGCCAGGCTCATGGCGTCTCCCCTGCCGAGATGAGTCGAAAAAGGTTATCGAACATGGTTTCCCCTTGGAAAAAGCCGGACTCCGCTAGAGTCCGGCCTTAACTGCATATTGCGCCAAAGGGTAAGCCATGCCAACCGGGCATCACGCGGCGTTGGGCGGCTCTTCCGGCGGTTTCTCCGATGGCTTGGCGTTCACCAGCCGCGGACGGCGGTAGCCGTTCTTCTGCTTCAGCGTGGAGAGCAGGAAACGGGTATACGGCTGGTTGCAGATTTCGCCAAACAAGAAACGCAAGGTCGCCTCGTCCGGCGTCGTTCCGCCGCCGGCCTGCAGACAGGCGGCCGCGTTGGCAACCACCTTGTCGGCCTGCTGGCGTTGCGGGTCGTCCTCCTTCAGCTCCAGCTTCTCGTTCAGGTTGAAAATCGCCTCCACGTCGGCCAAACCCAACCTTGCCAGGCTGGCGCCGTGATCGCTGAAATAGCGCCAGACGATGGCCTGGCTGCTCAACCGCAGGATGAACTTGAACGGAAAGCCGGTGCGGATGGACAGCAGCACCGGATCGGTGCCGATCAATTGCTCGATGGAATTGACGCCCTCGGCCGCCATCCCGGCGGCGATGTCGGCGGTCACCCCTTCCAGCTTGATCAACTGGTCGCTGTTCTGATCCTGTTCGCTGGCGCCGAAGCTGCGCGACGCCAGGCGCCGCAGCAGTTTCATCAGCACATCCATGGGGAAAGCGCCGATGGCGAAAGCCACCACCGTCTGCAAGGCAGACACCGCGTGGGCATCGGCGCTAGTGGCGGCGCTCACCGCCGCGCCTATCGGAATGGCCAGCGTCATGCGCAGCGCGTACCAGTAAACGTCCGCCACGTTCAGGCTGCGCCGCCGCACTGCCGTCACCATGTCGCTGACGACAAACAGATAAGCGCCGGCGATGGACGCCACAATGACCAGATTGTTCACCAACAGCTTCAGCTTCTCCACTTCCGCCAACGCGTACAAAGTGACCATGAGCAAAATGGCCACCTGCAACAGCGCCAGCGGCATGATGAAGGCCGAGCGGCCGTAATGCTCGCGGTAGATGCGCTCGAACAGACTCTCGGCCGCCGCGTCCGCTTCGCCTTTCCTCTCAGGCGGCAGCGGCCACTCCTTCAACGCCGGGATCCTGTCGGTGCGCGGCTGCCAGAACTGCCGCAAGTAAAAGACCAACGCGCCGTTATTCAACCGGTTGCGGAACTCCTCGTAGCGCGCTCCCCAGCCGACCACCAGAAACCGGATCAGCGGCGCGGCCGCCAGGCCGGAAACCAGCAGCGCCAATGTGATGTAGCCGCTGAGGGCAAGGGTGGAAAACTCGCTCGCCACCCATTTATACCCCAGGCCCACTCCGGCGCCGTCCAGCAGCAGCAAGCATATCCAGATGCCGTGGTACTTCGAATCTTTCATGGCCTCATCCTCCGCCGATCGGAATCGGCTTTCAGATTAGACTTTGTTGAAAAAATCTCATTTAGTACTAATAACTAGCGTGCCCCTCCCGCATGCGGCGTCAGCAAGGCCTCCAGCCAGACGAGAAAGCCTGCACTCTCCGCGACAGATGGTGCCTGCCGGGGCAGACCAGATGCGCCGGCATCACCTCCACCAGCACTCTCCTTTCCAGCTGCACGGCCACATCGAAACGCGGCACCTGGATCAGCCCTTGCGATATCATGCGGAAGCCCTCCGCGACACCATCCACCTCTTCGGCCGCTTTCCCCACGGCAACCGGATACCCGGCCGTCCCTCCACCCCGGAGAAAACCGCTTTTCTGCGCGACGGCGGCTTCGCCCAACAAACCAGCCCGGCGCGACGCCGGCAGAAAAGTGGATTCGCATCGCCGATTGCGCCCATAATCTCGAAACCTTCGCCTCATCAGCATTTCACCGGCCATCGCGCCACCCCCTGCCTGCCTCCCCGACGCCCAGTCATACCTGTCCTTTAGTTCAGGTACGCTAATGAAGCAGAATGTTCGCCTTGTTGACGCGATGCCTCCCACATAAAATGCTGGTTCTTTTCGGTTTTCTCACTTTCAAGCCCTGCTTCAAGGGCGCTTTCGTTTTGGACAATCGATGGACCTTGACAGCCTTCTTTCCTCCTTCGCCTCCGCCTTCAATCAAGACCAGCGCCTGCTCAGCCTGGAGCTGGGCAGCGGATCCGTCGCCGCCGAGCAGCTGCTGCCGCAAAGCCTGGATGGCGAAGAGGGCGTGTCCAAGGCCTATCGTTATCAACTTACCTGCCTGTCCCCCGACGGCGCCATTGAACTCAAGACCCTGCTCGGCCAGTCCGCCCGCATCGGCATCGCCGACGCCCAGGGCCACGAGACCATCCGCTGCGGCGTGGTCAGCCAGGCCCGGCTGATGGGTTCCGACGGCGGCTTCGCCCAGTACGGCCTGACCATCGAG
>NZ_JAJOHV010000115.1 GCF_021129175.1 Chromobacterium piscinae
TTCCTGTTCCTGTTCCTGTTCGCTGTCGGCGTCCGGCGGCGGCTGCGTGGCGTCGCCCTGGTCCTGCGTTGGCGGAGGAGGCGGGTTGGACGCCTGCTGCGTCATCTGCTCCAGCTTGTCCTGGTCCAGCCCGCTTTGTTCGAACGGCTTGCGGCGGCGGCGGTGCGGCAGCACCAGCCGGGCGGCGTCGCGGATGTCTTCGGCGCTGGCGTCGGCGCGGCCATCCAGCGCGGCCAGCGCGCGGGCGGCCTTGTTCAGCACGATGTCGGCGCGCAGGCTGGTGACATCGAATTCGCAGCACAGCTCGCTGACGAAGTGGAACAGGCTATCGCTGAGCCGGGTTTGCGGCAGCAGCGCGCGGGCGGCGGCGATGTTTTCGCGCAGCGCCTCGCTGTCGGTTTGCCACTGGGCGGCGAAGCCAGCCGGGTCGGCCTCGAAGGCCAGGCGGCGGCGCACCACCTCGGCGCGCAGGCCGGGCTCGCGCGGCGCGGCCACGTCCACCATCAGGCCGAAGCGGTCCAGCAACTGCGGCCGCAGATCGCCTTCTTCCTGGTTCATGGTGCCGAGCAGCGTCACCCGCGCCGGGTGGCTGACCGCCAAGCCTTCGCGCTCGACGGTGTTGACGCCCATCGCGGCGGCGTCCAGCAGCACGTCCACCAGATGGTCGGCCAGCAGGTTCACTTCGTCGATATACAGCATGCCGCGGTGGGCTCCGGCCAACAGGCCGGGCTTGAACGCCTGCTTGCCGCCTTGCAGCGCCTTTTCAAAGTCCAGGCTGCCCAGCACCCGGTCCTCGGTGGCGCCGAGCGGCAGGTTGATGAAGGGCACCGGGCCGTCATGCAGCTCGCGCGCGCCGCCGGAACATACCGGGCACAGCGGCAGCGGATGCTCCGGCTCGCAGTTGTAGCCGCAGCCGGCGGCGCGGCGGATAGGCGGCAGCACGGCGGCCAGGCCGCGCGCGGCGGTGCTCTTGGCGCTGCCCTTGTCGCCGCGCACCAGCACGCCGCCGACGGTGGGGTCCACCGCGCAGATCAGCAGCGCCTGCTTCAGTTGCTCTTGGCCGACTATGGCGGCGAAGGGGTAAATCGGCGTCATGCTTGGTTTTCTCCGCGCGCTTCCAGCAGCGCCTCGCTATCCAGGTGCAGCTGCTTGAGCGCGGCCAGGGTGTCGGGGTCCGGCTCCGCCCACAGCTGGCGCTGAGCGGCTTCCAGCAGGCGGTCGGTGATGGCGTTCAGCGCCCACGGGTTGCTGTCGGCGAAGAACTGCTGCATCGCCGGGGCCAGCGCGTAGCTTTGCGCCAGCTGCTCGTACACCCAGTCGTCCACCACCTGGGCGGTGGCGTCGTAGCCGAACAGGTAGTCGACGGTGGCGGTCAGCTCCAGCGCGCCCTTGTAGCCGTGCTTCTGGATGCCGGCGATCCACTTCGGATTGGCCACCCGCGAACGGAACACCCGCAGCACTTCCTCCTTCAGCCCGCGCACCGCAGGCGCCTCCGGATTGTGGCTGTCGCCGAAGAAGGCGCGCGGCTGGCGGCCGCTGAGGCTGCGTATCGTCGCGATCATCCCGCCGTGGTACTGCAGGTAGTCGTCGCTGTCGAAAATGTCGTGCTCGCGGTTGTCCTGGTTGTGCAGCGCCACCTCGACGCCGGACAGCCGATGGCGCAAGGCGTCGCGGGCGTCGGCGCCGTTGGCCTCGCGGCCGTAGGCGTAGCCGCCCCAGTTGACGTAGGCGGTGGCGAAGTCGGCGTCGTTCTGCCAGTTCTGCTCGTTGATCAGCGGCAGGATGCCGGCGCCGTAGCTGCCCGGTTTGGCGCCGAACACGCGGTACAGCGATTGCGCGTCGGCATCGGGCAGAGCACCCAGCAGTTCGTTCTTCAGGTCAGCCAGGTAGTGCTTGCGCAGGAAGTTCTGCTCAACCGGCTCGTCCAGCCGCGCCACGGTGTGCACCGCCTCGTCCACCAGCGAAATCAGGTGGGGGAAGGCGTCGCGGAAGAAGCCGCTGATGCGCACGGTGACGTCGATGCGCGGCCGGCCCAGCTCGGATAGCGGGATCACTTCCAGGCCCTGCACGCGGCGGCTTTCCTGCTGCCAGCGCGGCTTGACGCCGAGCAGCGACAGGATTTCGGCGATGTCGTCGCCGTGGGTGCGCATCGCGCTGGTGCCCCACACGCTGATGGCCACCGATTCCGGATATTGGCCGGTTTCCTTCAGATGGCGGGCCAGCATTTCGCGCGCCAGGCCATCGCCTATGCGCCAGGCGGCGTTGGACGGCAGGCTGCGCGGGTCCACCGAATAGAAGTTGCGGCCGGTGGGCAGGATGTGGGCCATGCCGCGCGTCGGCGCGCCGCTGGGGCCTGCCGGCACGTAGCCGCCTTCCAGGCCGCGCAGCAGGTTGTCTATCTCCTCGGCGGTGCGGGCGAGCTTGAGGCACAGCTCGGCGCAGACGAAGGTCAGCACCTGCTCCAGCTGCGCGCACGGCTCGATGCCGGGCAGGATGGCGGCGACGGCGCTCGGCACCGCGGCGGCGTTGTAGCCGCGCGCGGACAGCTCGGCGATTAGCGCGCGCGCCAGTTTCAGCACCGCGTCGTGCGCGTCGGCGCGGGTGACCAGCGGCTGGCCGGCCAAGGCCTGCAAGGCGGCAGGCGTCTCGGAGAGGCGTTTGCCCTGGTCTTGCTGCCACAGCGCCCAATCGCCGCCGCAGGCCGCCGCCACGCTGGCTGGCAGGCCGGGTATGGCCAGATTGGGCAGCCGGGTCAGCGCCAGCAGCATGTCGATCAGCGCTTCGCCTTGCGGCGCGTTGCCCAGCACGTGCAGGCCGTCGCGGATTTGCGCCGCGCCCAGCTCGCACAGATAGCCGTCTATGTCCTCGATCAGGTGGGCGACGTCCACGCCGTCCATCTTGGCCAGGCTCAGCGGCACGCCGTCTGCGTTCAGCGTGTCGTCCCAGTCGTGGTCATGGTCGTGATGATCGTGGCTGTGGCCGTGATGATCATGATGATGGTGGCCGTGGTGGTCATGATCGTGGTGGTGATGGTGCCCATGGTCGTGGCCATGCGCGGTCTTTGCCGGGCGGTATTTCGCCGCGGCGGCCGCCGCCGGCTTCATCGCGGTCGCCGGCTTGGCCGCTTGAGTCCGGTATTTGCCGTGGACGGCGGCGGGCGCGCGCTGATGGCCGCCATGCGGATGATCGTGGCCATGGTCGTGATCGTGATGATGCTCGTGTTCATGCCCGTGATCGTGGTCATGGTCGTGCTTCAGCATCGCCGCCAGGTCGGTGTCGAGCTTGGCTTCCTTGATCAGGTCCCAGATCTGCTGCTGCAGCAACGGCAGCTTGTTCGGGTCCAGCAACTCCACCTGGTAGTACTCGTCCACCAGCTGGGTCAGTTGCGCCAGCGGGCCGTAGCTGTCGGCGGTGGTCATCGCCGGCGTCAGGTGGTCGATGATCACCGCATGGCCGCGGCGCTTGGCCTGCGAGCCTTCGCCCGGGTCATTGACGATGAAGGGGTAAAACAGCGGCATGTCGCCCAGCAGCGCGTCTGGGAAGCAGTGCTGCGACAGGCCCACGCCCTTGCCCGGCAGCCATTCCAGGGTGCCGTGCTTGCCGACGTGGACGATGGCGTCGGCCTGCCAGTCGTCGCGCAGCCAGCGGTACAGCGCGTAGTAGTGGTGGGTGGGCGGCAGGTCCGGCGTGTGGTAGATGGCGTCCGGATCCATGCCGTAGCCGCGCGGCGGCTGCAGCGCGACGAAGACATTGCCGTAATCCAGGCCGGAAAACACCAGTTCGTCGCCGTCGACGTAAGCGCCGCCCGGCGGCTGGCCCCAGCGCTGCAGCATCTTGTCGCGCAGCGCGTCCGGCAGTTCGTCGAACCAGGCTTGATAACGCTGGGCCGGCACGCGGGCGGCGGCGTTCTTCATTTGCTCGGCGGTCAGGTAGTCCTGGTCGTAAGCGCCGCGGTCTATCAGCTCGTGCATCAGCGCGTCGCTGTCCGGCGGCAGCTCCGCCATCTGGTAGCCGCGCGCCTGCATGCCGCGCAGCATCGCGTATAGGGACGCTGGCGAGTCCAGGCCCACCGCGTTGCCGATTTGAGAGGCCTTGCTGTTGGAGTTGGTGAAGATGAAGGCGATGCGCTTATCGGCATTGGGCACATGGCGCAGCCGCGCCAAGCGCGCGGCGATGCCGGCCAGGCGGCGGGCGCGGTCCGGCAGCGGCGCGTATTGCTCGGCCTGGCCGGCCTCCGCCGGCTGCTTGAAGCTCAGCGGCACGCCGATGATGCGGCCGTCGAACTCCGGCAGCGCCACGTTCATCGCGGTGTCCAGCGGATTGAAGCCGCGGTCGGACGCTTCCCATTGCTCGCGGGTCATGCTGCTGGTGATGGCCTGCAGCACCGGCAAGTCCAGCTGGTCCGACGCCTCCACCGCCCAGCCGGGCTGGGTTGGGCCGTCGTTGTTGATGTCGCCCATCGCGAACGAGGTGGTGTTGATCAGCAGCGAAACATTCGCGCGCGGATCGGCCAGCAGGGCCAGCGCCGCTGGCAGGCCATTTTTTTCTATGGTCCGCAAGGACGAGGTGAACACCGGCAGCGCGTTGACGCCGCGTTCGGCCAGGCAGTCCACCAGCAGGTCGATGAAGCGGGTGTTGCCGGACAGCCAGTGCGCGCGGTAGAAGCACAGGCCTACGCTAGGCCAATCCGGATGGCGGATTTCAAGCCAATCGTCCAGCGAGCAGGGCGAGGCCAGCTCCGGGTGGTAAATGCCATGCTCGGGCAGCGGTTGCGGCGCTTGATAGCCGAAGCCGGTCAGCAGCAGCCGGTCGGCCAGGCAGCGCATCATCTCGCCCAGATTGGCGCTGCCGCCGGCTTGCAAATAGGCATGGACGTCCTGCTGCAGCGATACCGGCGCGCTGCACAGCGCTTGCAATTCCGGGTCCGGTTCGCCGGTGCCGCTGACCACGATGACCGCGGCCTGCAAGCGGCGGGCATGGGCCAGCAGCCGCTCCAAGCCGGGGATGGTGTCGGCGCGGCCCAGCACGCGCAGCACGATGGCGCGGGCGTCGGCCAGTTGGCCGTCCAGCAGCGCCTGCATCGCGGCTTCGTCGCTGATACCTTGCAGCGCGATGCCGGCGACGGCGGGAAAGTCTTCTGGCCAACGCGCGCGCGACAACGCGGCGAGGTCGGTGCCGGCGTGGCTCAACAGCGCGATTTCGGCGCTCATGCTTGTGTCTCCGTTTCGATGTCGCCGATGCCGGTTTTATGGAACACCAATTCCTCGACCGGGACGCCGTCCTTCAAATGTTGGCAGACGATGCGCTCGATATCGGTCTCGCTCACCTTGCGGTACCAGACGCCGTCCGGGTACACCACCATCACCGGGCCTTCTTTGCATACGGCGAAGCAGTGGCTGCGGGTGCGCTTGGCGCGCAGGCCTTCGCAGGCGTCTATGGTGCGGCCCAGGTGCAGGAACATCGCCTCGGAGCCCTGGCCGTCCGGCGTGCAGCGCGGGCCGGTGCACATCAGCACGTGTTTGTCGTGGGTTCTCATCGCGCCTCCGGCGTCAGTTGGTCGAAGCGTTTCCATTTGTAGATGCCGGCGGAGGCGAGCCAGGTGAACAGGAAGACGGCGACGATGAAGTAGCCGAAGTGAGCCAGGTCGTCATTCAACGCCGAGATCAGGTCCCAGAAGCCGCCGGACAGCTGCAGCTTGTCCGCCAGCAGTCCCAGGCCTTCCAGCCCGCCGATGCCGACGGCGACGACGACGGAGACGAAGGTGATGGTCAGGTTGTACCAGAGCTTGCGCACCGGATTGACGAAGGCCCAGCCGTACACTTCCACCATCATCATGCTGTCCAGCGTGTCCACCAGCGCCATGCCGGCGGTGAACAGCGCCGGGAACACCATGATGTGCCATAGCGCCACGCCATTGGCGCTTTGCGAGGTGGCGATGGCGAACAGGCCGATCTCGGTGGCGGTATCGAAGCCCAGGCCGAACAGGAGGCCAATGGGCAGCATATGCCAGCTCTTGGTCACCATGCGGAACAGCGGTTTGAGCAGGCGCGCGATCAGGCCGCGGTTGTTCAGCAGCAGGTCCAGTTGTTCGTCGCAGATGGGTTCGCCGGCGCGGGCGCGGCGGAAGGCCCCCCATACGGCGCGCAGGGACGACAGATTGATCAGCGCTAGCGTCAACAGGAAGAAGGCCGATACGCTGGTGCCGATGACGCCGCCGATCTCCTTGAAGCCGGTGACGCGGCTTTGCAGCGCGCTGGCGGCGAACACGATCAAGGCGACGGCGATGACGACCACCGTTGAGTGGCCCAAGGAAAAGAACAGGCCCACGGCGGACGGCCGGCGGCCTTCCTGCATCAGCTTGCGCACGGTGTTGTCGATGGCGGCGATGTGGTCGGCGTCTACTGCGTGGCGCAGGCCGAAAAGATACGCGAGCAGGGCGGTGGCAAGCTGGGCCGGATGGTCGGCGAAGGCGGCGAACGCCCAGGCCCAGGCCAGGAGGTTGGCCAGGAGCAGCCCGGCGATGATGGGCGCGTGGCGCGCCAGACGGCGTCCGGCGGACGGCGCGGTGGATGGATGCATGGTGCCCTCGAAGACGATTCTCGTCGCGCAAGCGAGGGCACAGTCCGCTGGTTTTTCATGGGCGGCGCATGTGCGTATCCCCCGGTACACCCCGCCCGGTTTCTGCTTGCGTCGACACGTATGACGGCCGGTCTCCTGGCTCGCGCGTCGTCGTCCGGCGCCGCCTTCCCGACCTTGCTAGGGGCCAGTGGCGTCAGGCGTGGACTCTGCGCTTACAGTTGCGGGGGCAGCCGCGGTTTCTCACCGCGTTCCCGTTTCACCCATCGAGGGGCACCGTCATTGATTGGACTGGATCATACGTGACAACGCCGATGCTGTGAACAAGGCGCGGGGTGGATGGCCGATGGCCGGATCGGGGGCGGAGGGCGCTAAGGCATTGGCGGATTTGGCGTTTTGGCCGGTAGTGGGGTATGATCCGGGTCCGCGTCCAGTCCATTTGGCGCGCGTTCCCATCAGAATTACGTTCGCAGGCAAAGGCTTTGTATGTTGGAGATTGCAATCACCCGATAAGCTGACCCGCCCCCGTGGCTGGCTGCTTATCCGTACGCCCATCGTTTCGCATGCCCTTAAGCGGCGCATGCGGTATCGCGTATTGATTTGCCGTTTCCGACAATATGAATCTCTCCAAGCCAGAGCAACGGACGCTCCACGTCCTCGCCAAGGGCGGCCACATTGTGCAGATGCGCGATGACGCCGGCCGAATCCGTTCCGTCGAATGCTATACCCGCGAAGGGTATTTGTTGTCCGACTGCAGCTACCTCGTTTTCACCAAGCTGAAGAGCAAGCGGCTGATGCAGTCGCGCAATGGCCAGCCTTACCTGATCAACCGGGCCGGCCTTAGAGCCTGTTTGCGATCTTTTTACGAGCATCGCAGCTCAGCCAGCAGGCCAGATGTAAGGCGGAGGGCGTAGGCCTTGGTTATTCCAAGGCCTAGCCTGACAACGCCGCAGATGGCCTGCGGGCTGGGCTGCCCTTCGGGGCCATTTTCTGCCGGCGCATGGCTTTGTCAAACGTCCCTGGCAGTGAACGACACTGCGGCGGGCCGTTTTCCGCGCCCTGCATCCGGCAGAAAATGGCCGATGCCGCAAAAAGATCGTAAACAGGCTCTTGGCGCGGTGCGCGCCCAGCTAGACAACCGTTAACCCCCGGCTCGCGCCGCCGGCGGGTTGCCGCGGCGCGGCCGTTCTCAAGGAACAATCGCATGACCATCATCATTCGCAAGGAACAAACCGCCGATATCGGCGCCATTTTCACGCTGACCGAAGCGGCCTTCCGCGATGAGGCCCATTCCAGCCATACCGAGCAGTTCATCGTCGACGCGCTGCGCCGGCGCGGCCAGCTGACCGTCTCTCTGGTTGCCGATGAAGGCAGCGGCATCGTCGGCCACGTCGCCATTTCGCCGGTGGCGGTGTCTTCCGGCGCGGCTGGCTGGTATGGGCTGGGGCCGATCTCGGTGTCTCCCGAGCGGCAAAAGCGCGGCATAGGCGGCCAACTGATGCGCGAGGCGCTGCGGCTTCTGCGCGAGCAGGGCGCGCGAGGCTGCGTGGTGCTGGGCAATCCGGCTTACTACGGCCGCTTCGGCTTTCGCGCGCATCCCAGCCTGACCTTGCCGGGCATTCCGGCAGAATACTTCCAGGCGCTGGCCTTCGGCGCGGAAACGCCGGTTGGCGAGGTGGCTTACGATGAGGCGTTCAACGCCACAGTCTAAGTCTTGAGGCGGCGGCGCGTCGGTTCAATCGCGGACGGCGTGCCGCCGCCAGTCGCCCAGCGCCTGTTCCAGCCGCACCCAGTCGGCGTCTGTCCTGGGCAGGCCGAAGCGCAGGCTGGGGATGGCTTCGAAATGGCGGGTCAGGATGCCGCGGCCGGCCAGATAGCGGTGCAGCGGCAGGCTGTTTGCGTCTGGCACCCACTGGAACAGTTCGCAGCCGCCGGCGGGCGGCAGGCCGTGCCGCTCCAGGCAGCGCTGCAGCCGCGCGCTGTCGCGTTGCAGCTTGCTGGCCATGGCCTGCTGCCATTCCACATCCCGCAGCGCCAGCTTCACCGCCTCCCGCGCCGGGCCGGCCACCGTCCATGGCCCCAGCTCCTCGGCCAGCGCCTGCAGCAGTTCCGGCCAGGCAAAGACGAAACCGGCGCGCGCGCCGGCCAGGCCGAAGAACTTGCCGATTGAGCGCAGCACGATCAATCCCGGCTTGCCGACGCGCGGCAGCATGCTGTCTTCCGGCGCGGCATCCAGAAATGCCTCGTCCACCACCAGCCAGCCGCCGCGCGCGGCCAGCCGCTGCCGCCAGTTCTCCAACAGCGCCGCATCGAAGCGGTCGCCGGTTGGGTTGTTGGGGTTGCACAGCAACACCACGTCCAGTTGGTCGATGCCGGCGGCCAGCTCATCCGGTGACAGCCGGAACAGCTGGTGTCCGCGTTTCTGCCAGTGGTGGGGGTGCTCGGCGTAGCACAGCGCCAGCATGCCGACGCGGCAGGGCGCGCGCAGTCTGGGCAGCAACTGGATCGCCGGCTGGGAGCCGGCCACGGCCAGCAGCTGGTCGCTGCCGTAATATTCCGCCGCCGCCGCCTCCAGCCCGTCATGGTTTTGCGGCAGCCGCAGCCAGCTGTCGGCCGACAGCGGCGGCACCGGCCAGCCGTTGGGATTGACGCCGGTGGACAGATCCAGCCAGTCGTCGGCGGGAATGCCGTATTCCGCGGCCGCGCGCAGCAGGCCGCCTCCGTGTTCAAGCATGGATCGCTCCGATCAAAATGGCGGCCGCGAACGACAGGCCCGCCCACAGCCACATGCCGCGGTTGACCAGCCGCACCGCGCGGCCGATGTCCTCATGCGTAGGAGTGGGACCGCAACCGAGCGGCGGACGTTCCTTCCACTGGCCGTGGTAGCGCGCGCTGCCGCCCAGCGACACGCCCAGCGCTCCGGCACCAGCGGCCATCACCGGGCCGGCGTTGGGGCTGTACCAGGTCGGGGCTTGGGTGCGCCAGCAGCGCCAGCCGTCGGCGGCCTTGCCCAGCAGCAGATAGGTGACGGCGGTAAGCCGCGCAGGGAGGTAGTTCAGCACGTCGTCGAAGCGGGCGGCGGCCCAGCCGAAGTGCAGGTAGCGGTCGTTCTTGTAGCCCCACATCGCGTCCAGCGTATTGGACAGCCGGTACAGCACCGCGCCGGGCGCGCCCAGGATCAGAAACCAGAACAGCGCGGCGAAGACGGCGTCGCTGCCGTTTTCCAGCACCGACTCGATGGTTGCCCGGGCGACGCCGGCTTCGTCCAGTTCGCTGGTGTCGCGGCTGACGATCCAGCCCACCCGCTCGCGGGCAAGTTGAAGGTCGCCTTCGGCCAATGCCTTGCGCACCACCTCGGCGTGCTGGGCCAGGCTGCGAGCGCCGACTGCCAGATAGAGCAGGGCGACCGGAGCCATAATCTCTAGCAGCGGCAGTCTCGCCAGCGCCCAGGCGGCCAGCGTGAAGGGCGCCAATAGCAGCGCGATGGCCGCCGCGCCGCGCAAGCGCATCCGCCAGACCGGCTCCGCCTGCGGCGCGGCCGGGTAGGCCAGCCGCTCCATGGCCTTGACCAGCCGGCCGAAGCCGACCAGCGGGTGCCAGCGCGGTGGTTCGCCCAGCAGACGGTCCAGCAGCAGCGCGATCGGCAGAAACAGTGCGGAATTCAACAAGCGGCCCTATATAATGGCCGGCCGCCGCTAGAAATTATCCAATGCGCAATTCTGTCGCGCTTTGGGCGGCCGGAATGAATCAAGCCGCCATTCTAAGCGTTGTTCGCCATCCATGCGCAGGGAGATCGCCATGACCGCCAAAACCATCATGATCCAGGGCGCCACGTCCGACGCCGGCAAGAGCGCGCTGGCCACCGGCCTGTGCCGGCTACTGGCCCGGCGCGGCGTGAAGGTGGCGCCGTTCAAGCCGCAGAACATGGCGCTGAACAGCGCGGTGACGGCCGACGGCGGCGAGATCGGCCGCTCGCAGGCGGTGCAGGCGCTGGCCTGCGGCGTGGAGCCGCATACCGATATGAATCCGGTGCTGCTCAAACCCAACAGCCACACCGGCTCGCAGGTGATCATCCAGGGCCGCGCCATCGGCAATATGGAGGCGCGCGGTTACCACGGCTACAAGCCTATCGCGATGAAGGCGGTGCTGGAGTCGCACGCCAGATTGGCGGAGCAGTATCAATGCATTGTCGCCGAGGGCGCCGGCAGCCCGGCCGAGATCAATCTGCGCGACGGCGACATCGCCAATATGGGCTTCGCCGAGGCGGTGGACTGCCCGGTGATCCTGGTGGCCGACATTGAGCGCGGCGGCGTGTTCGCCCATCTGGCCGGCACGCTGGCGCTGCTGTCCGAATCCGAGCGCGCCCGCGTCGTCGGTCTGGTGATCAACCGCTTCCGCGGCGATCCGAGCCTGCTCAAGACCGGCGTCGACTGGCTGGAGCAGCACACCGGCAAGCCGGTGCTGGGCGTGCTGCCCTATCTGTACGACCTGCACCTGGAGGCCGAGGACAGCATGGGCCTGGACAAGCCGGGCGGCGCGGCGGGTGATGGCGACAAGCTGCGGGTGGCGGCGCCGGCTGCGCCGCGCGTCAGCAACCACACCGATTTCGACCCGCTGCGCCTGCACCCGCAGGTGGAGTTCACCCTGGTGCGCGCCGGCCAGCCCATCCCGCCGGCCGACCTGATCGTGCTGCCCGGCAGCAAGAACGTGCTGGCGGACCTAGCCTGGCTGCGCGAGCAGGGCTGGGAGGAGGCGATACGCCGCCACCTGCGCTATGGCGGCAAGGTGCTGGGCATTTGCGGCGGCCTGCAGATGCTGGGAAGAAAGCTGCATGATCCGGATGGGCTGGAAGGCGAGCCAGGCAGCGGCGACGGCTTGGGCTGGTTGGATATGGAAACCACCCTGGCGCCGGAAAAGCGGCTGACGCGGATGCGCGGCCGGCTGACGCTGGACGACGCCGAGGCCGCCGGTTACGAAATCCATATGGGCGTAAGCCAGGGACCGGCGCTGGCGCATCCGGCCGTCCAGTTTGACGATGGCTCGGTGGATGGCGCGCGCTCGGATGACGGCCAGATTTTCGCCACTTATCTGCACGGCGTGTTGGACGAACCGGCCGCCTGCCAGGCCATCCTGCGCTGGGCCGGATTGGCGGAGCCCGAGGCGCTGGACTACCCGGCGCTGCGCGAGGCCAATATCGACAAACTGGCGGACATGCTGGAGCGGCACTTGGATTTGGAGCCTATTCGGCGCTGGCTGCCTTGACGCGGCGAACAAAAAGCCTGAGGTCGCGTCGCCGCGATTCGCCGTGCCAGTTTGTACTGGCTGCGCCGGCATGTCTTGCCTCGGACTTTAGTTAGCTGCTTTCAATCGTCCGGCGCTTGCTCCGCCGCGATCGCCGCCAGCAGCGTCTTCGCCAGCTCCGGCCGGCAGATCAGCAGGTCCGGCATCTTCACGTCCGCCTGGTTGAACACGCAGGGCGAGCCGTCTATCCGCGAGGCGTGGAGGCCGGCGGCCAAGGCCACGCCCACCGGCGCGCAGGTGTCCCATTCGTTCATGCCGCCGGCGTGCAGATAGGCGTGGGCCTCGCCGCGCAGCACCGCCATCGCCTTGGCGCCGGCCGAGCCCATCGGGACCAGCTCGGCGTCCAGCCGGGCGG
>NZ_JAJOHV010000116.1 GCF_021129175.1 Chromobacterium piscinae
TGAGAAGGAACGGTTTGCTTTACTGGCAGGTACCGCGGGTAACCCGATTCAGGGGATGTTGGCGGATGCAGCCGCGAGCTATGCCAAAGATGCGGGTGTTTCTCCGCAGCAGTTAGCGCTGCTAAGTGTTGCGGCTGGGACAATTAAAGGTGTTAATCCTATTGTCAAGGGCGAGAGTCGCAATAGTCTGATTGGCGAAGGGTTTTCAGAGAAAATTGATGCTCATAACAAACAAATCGGTGTTCGAAATAGTAAGGCAGGCACAATCTCAGGGGCTCATAAGCAGGATGTTTTTCTAGAGTCAGTTGATGTTGTTGGGGCAGAAATCACAAATAAGATAACAGATGTAAAGTATCCTGGTTTGATCGAGTATAGCTATAAGATTCCTATCTTGGATAGGACTGGTAATCCAACAGGGTCGTATAAAGGAACTGCAACAAAAACAACGTATGATCCAAGTGTTTTGTCAGATAAGAGAGTTTTAAATATGTCTACAGAGGCCGCAAAAAAAGCGAGCGATATTTTTGAGGCTATGCCTAAGATTCGAGAAACTACGATTAAAGTTGATGGGTATTACTTTAGGGTTACTCGGGACTCTAAAACTGGAAAGATTAATAATGCATTTATAACAATGCCAGGAAGGGGGCAGCATGAATGAGATTGATAAGCAATGGATTTGTGAGGTTAGAGAGTGTTTGGATGGCTTTGGTACGGGGGGGGAGGATTTGTATCATGTTCTAAGCACTATTTTGTTTGAAAATAAAATGAACTATTTGCAGTTTCTTGCTAGTGCAAGTGAGGGGCATGGGTGCTATGCTCATGAAGGACTAGGGTATTCATTAGATCAAGACTGGGACTTTCCAGAAGATTTTGATGAGGTTGCTTTTTTTGTTGGAGATTTTGAAAGCTCTACCTTAAAAGTTTCTGAATTTTTAATGGCTATGTCGTGTATTTCAAAGGCTTATGTGGAGCGACATGTAGAGGATAAGCAGGCGGTTGAACGTTACATGGAGAAAATAAGCGCACGATATTCTAGCTTGTGATGGCTTAGGTTTTTGACTAATTCCTATAATATTTTATCTATAAGTGGAAATTTGAAAAAGGAAGTAAATAACTGGGAGGATGTGTATCAGTCTACTTAGACCAGCTAACAAAACCTGTCGATAAATCGCAGACAGATCAATGAGAAAGCCAGCTTGAGCAAGGCGTAATGCGTATCCAGCCGCCGCTCGAAGCGGATGCGCAACTTGCCGAAGCCCGCTAGCCAAGAATGGGTACGTTCTACCACCCAGCGGTGGCGACCTAATCTCTCGCTGCTTTCCACTCCGCGACGAGCAATTCGCACCAGGATTCCGCGCCGGCTCAGGTGTGCACGGCAACGACGGTAGTCATAGCCTTTGTCTGCATGCAGCTTGTAAGGCTTTTGCCTGGGCCGCCCTGGCAAACCTGGAACGGCAGGAATCGCATCGACCAAAGTTTCGAAGACCATGGAGTCGTGCCGGTTGGCGCCGGTAATGCTCAGCGCCAGCGGCAAACCTCGGCGATCTACGATGATGTGCCGTTTGCTGCCGCATTTCCCTCGGTCGGTGGGGTTGGGACCGGTCTCTTGGCCCCCCGGGGGCTGGCAACGCTAGCCCCATCAATGCTGGCCCGGCTCCAATCAATTTGATCGTGTTGGCGCAGTTGTATCAGCAGAGCTAGGTGTAGGCGGTCCCAAATGCCTTGCGCTTGCCAATCCCGCAGTCTTCGCCAGCAGGTCATCCCGCTGCCAAAACCGAGTTCCTGCGGGAGGTCCTCCCAAGGAATGCCGGTAGTGAGAACAAACAAGATGCCGTTGAGGGCAGCAAAATCATCCAACCGCGGCCGCCCACCTCGGCGAGAGCGCGGTGATGGAGGAAGTAGCGGTTGCAATGACTTCCAGAGCTTCTGACTGACGACTTTCCGTTTCATCTTCGCCAAGTGCGGGCATACGTATCCGGCATCAAGAGGTTTTGTTAGCGGGTCTAAGTTAAGCAATGGTACTGAATTTAAGACTAACGCCCATGGTTATGTTGAAGAAATTTCATTTACTCCGTCCTTGCAAAAAGGCATCAGAGATGCGAGGCAAACCGCAGTAGGCAAGGAGGGGCTTGTCTCGGATGTGGGTGGTCACATTCAGGCTTGCAGGCTTGGCGGCACTTGTGATAGATATAACTTGTTTCCGCAGGACAAAAACTTCAATAATTCGGCGTACAAAAAATGGGAAAATGAAATTAAACGGGCCTTAAAGGAGGGGAGCATGGTTGATGCTGTAAGCATCAAATTTTCCCGAAGTAATATTGCTTCTCCCAGGCCTGATTCATTGTTTATTGATTATTTAATAGATGGGAAGAAGTTTAGAAAATCCTTTAGGAATGAGGCTGGAAAATGAGTATTGAAAAACAGGTGGAAGTGTTGAGCGAGTTGGCTCGGATTTTGCATGAGTCGGCTAGTGAAGGTTATAGCGAGGCCCGCTGTGAGTTTGATTATGAATGTTCGGAAAAAGACTGGACTGTTGGCTCTAGTTTCTCCTATGTTTTGCAAGGGGTTGGTAGGTCTGAGTTTTTGAATGATCCAAATGATCGCTCCTCCCAGCTTGTACATGAACTACACGAACTTATGCGGCAGCATACTGGTGGGTCTTGGAAGGAGTTTGTGTTGTCTATAGATGCTAATGGTAAAGCCCATACCAATTTCGTTTATTGAGGAGTAAGCTCATCAAGGCCACGAACGGATCTCGACCTTTGAATGTTGTATAGAATGTACTGTATTGCAAAAAACCCGCGGTTGCGGGTTTTTTGCTGTGAATTATGTGGGCTTGTTGGTGCCAGCTATGTTGGCGGCGTGACTTTAGGTCCCATCTGGATGGTCTTTTATTTGCTTGGAGCTGCTTGAAGATGGCGTCATGGCAATGTGTCTTCTTGATAAGCCTATATTGGATCTGTCTTGTTGTCGTAGCTTTTTGTTGAGTGTGACTGGCTGCAAGTTTCATAGTAAACGGTAAACTTTTCCGGTTTGTCTAACTGTTTAAGAAAAAGTCAATGAGCAAGGAAGTAGCGGTGATGGCATTGTCTTTTGATGAGGCTGCTTTGAAAATGCGCTCGCTTGATAAGTCGATGTGAATCTCCCCTTTCCACAAAGGATTTACGCCACAGCCACCGTGTAAGGCCTAGCATACGCATTACACGGCCTGGCCGGCGGCAATGTGCAAGCCGCCATCAGCGGCGCGGCCACCGCCACCAAGACAGCCAGAGCGGCGGCAACAACAGCAGCGGTTGGAACGTGGGCGTCAGCATA
>NZ_JAJOHV010000117.1 GCF_021129175.1 Chromobacterium piscinae
CCGCTCTGCAGGCCGCTCCAGTTGCGCCAGCGATAACCGCCGGCGGGCGCGGCGGCCCGCGGTCCGGCCGCTTGAGCGGCCCAGACGCCCAACAGCGCGCCGCCGCCCAGTTGCAGCAAGGCCCGACGATTCAGCGCCGGCCTCATCGCGCGCCCCCTTGCTCTCCGCCGGACATGAAGGCGATCAGCCGGGTGAACTCCTGGTCGCTGCAATCATTGCAATAACCTCGCGCCGGCATCGCGTTCAGGCCGTCGCGGACATGGGTCAGCAACAGCGGCATGCCCTTCTCCAGCCTGGCCTCCCAGGCCGGCGCGAAACCGGCCAGCGGCGCCTGGCTGGCCTGGTTGCCATGGCAGATCAGACAGGAGCGCTCGTATTTGCGCGCCAACTGCGCATCCATCGGCCGCAAGGTTTCCGCCCGCTGCAAATCGGCCGCCTGCGGCTTGATTTCCCCCCGCCCGCAACCGGCCAAAACCACCAGCCCGGCCAAGGCCATGCCGCGCCAATGCCGGCCCGCCATCGTCTTCCTGCCTGCCTCCATGCCGTCTCCTCGGATATCGGGATGTTGCGATGGCGCGCCCGCGGCGCCTCAAGCGCAAGCGGCCGGACAAGCCGGCCATTTGATGACAATGGCTTCAATATACCTTCAGCGCGCCGTTAATGTCATTTTCATTTCCCGTCTTTCCCCCTTCAGGAACCGCCGCCACGCGGCTGGCGCGCCGCGGCGGCTGCAGGCCGCGGCTGTACACATTGTTACGGTTATGAACAGATACAAATCGCAATCAGTGGCTATCTTTCCTTTGCGATTGCGAAACAAACCGACGCCATAGTGCAAGCATGCGCAATACGCGTCCGTAACGTAAAAGGAAGACTTGCCATGAAACACGTGATGACCGCGGCGGTGCTGATCGCCGCCTCCCTGACCAGCCTGCCCAGCCAGGCGGGGGTCTCCATCAGCGTCGGCGAACCCGGCTTCTACGGCCAGATCGACATCGGCGGCTACCCGCCGCCCCAACTGATCAGCCCGCAACCGATAATCGTGCAGCCGGTGCCGGTGGCCGCGCCTCCGATCTACCTGCGCGTGCCGCCGGGCCACATGAAGCATTGGGACCGGTACTGCCGGCAGTACGGCGCCTGTGGCCGCCAGGTCTATTTCGTCCGCGACGACTGGTACAACCGCGTCTATGTGCCGCACTACCGCGAATACCATCATGACAACGGCCGCCACGAGGGATGGAAACGCGACCACCGCGACGACCGCCATGACGACCATCGCGACGAATGGCACGGCGACCACCGCGACCATTGATCCTCGCGCTCACGGGCCGGCGCTCAGTCCGGCCAGCGCCGTCCCGCCGACCAGCCTGGCCGCCAACGCGTCTGCCGGCATCGGCCGGCTCAGCCAGTAGCCCTGCAACGCGTCGCAGCCCAGTTCCTCCAGTATCTGGGCCTGCTGCTCCGTCTCCACGCCTTCCGCCACCGTTTCCAAGCCCATCGAGTGAGCGAGGGAAATGATCATCTCCACCAACGTCATCGCCTCTTTTTCATCCAACATGCGGCTGACAAAGGACTGGTCTATCTTCAGGGTCTGTACCGGCAACTGGGCAAGATAAGCCAGCGAGGAATAACCGGTGCCGAAATCATCCAGCGCGATGCCGATACCCAGCGCCCTCACTTCGCGCAAGGTGACAACGCCGCTGTCGATATCTCGCATCAGACGGCTCTCGACAATCTCGATATCAATGCCGGCATCCTGAGGATTCATGGCCAGCGCCTCAACCAGGGACTGAACGAAGTCCGGCCGCTGAAGCTGCAGCGGCGAGACATTGACGGCGATGCGCGGGGCGGGCAGACCGGCGGAACGCCAGCGCTGATAGTCCCGCGCAGCCTGCCGCAGCACCCAGTCCCCCACTTCCGCGATCAAGCCCAGCTCTTCCAGCATCGGCACGAACTGTGCCGGCGGCACCATGCCCTGCCCCGGACAGTGCCAGCGCAGCAAGGCCTCCACGCCCACGACGGCATGTCCGCGCACTGCGCACTTGGGCTGGTAGTAGAGTTCGAACTGCCCGAGCTCCAAGGCCTGGCGCAAGCGGTTGCCCAACTCCAGCACTGCCGCCGCCCGCGCTGTCATTTCCTCGCGATAGAACAGGAATTTCTCATTCCCGGCCTTGGCTCGCTTCAACGCCGACTCCGCCCGCTCCAGCAGCATGGCCGCCGTCGCGCCATCCTCCGGATGCATGGCGATGCCGAATTTGGCCGACAAGCACAAGTCTCTGCCATTCAAGTGAATCGGCGGGTCCAGACAGTCCCGTCTCAGTTGCTCCATGCCGCGCACCGCCTCATCCTCCCCGGCAGCCTGCGGCAGCGCCAGCGAAAATTGGCCGCGCCGATCCGCGCCAGCAACGAAGCATCCGGAAGATGCCGCGATAACCGTTTGGCCAACAGTTTCAGCAACTGGTCGCCTTCTCCGCGGCCGAACACATCGTTGATGGATTTGAAATTTTCAATATCGACCACCACTACTGGAAAGCGCCGCTCCTCCCTCGCAGCGTCCGCAATGCGCTGCGCCAAGCGCTCGACCAGCAGGCTGCGGTTGGCCAGGCCTGTCAGGCTGTCGTAATAAGCCAGATAATCAAGCCGCTCTTCCTTCTGAATATGGTCCAACGCATAACCGACATCGCTGGCGAGCTCTGTCAGCAGTCCAAGCTCCTGAGTGTCGAAGGCGCCGACCTCGGCGGAGAACAAGGTCAGCACAGCCACCACGTCTCTTTCCGCCATGATGGGCAGGCTGGCCACCGCGCGCACGCCGGTCCCGATCAAGTGCGGGCTCAACTCCGTCAGCGAGGGGTCGTTCTGGACATCATTGCAGACCACCGCCTCCTTCAACCTGGCCGCCAGGCAGGCCGGACGATCCCGATGGGGCGAGTCCTCCTTCGCGCTCAAGCGAATCTGCCGAAAGTAATTGCTGTCTTCGCCGCGGAAAGCGGCCACTGTGCCATTTAGCGTTTTCGGGTCGATCACGCCCACCCAAGCGATCCTGTAAGCGCCGATCTCCACCGTTATCCGGCAGATGCCATCGAACAGCTCCTCCTTTTGATGGCAACGGACAACCAGCGCATTGACCCGGCTCTGCACCTCATGCACTCTCGCCAGACGCGCCACCCGCTCTCGCAGCAGCGACTGCTGCAGACAGACCGCCATGTGGCGGGCGTAAGCCTGGGCCATTGCCAGCTGGGCATCATCGAAGGCCCCAGTCATGTCGGAACCCAGATTCAACATGCCCAACAGCTGGCCCTCCGCTATCAGCGGGACGCGGGCATAGGAACGCATGCCCTGCCGGAACAGTCGCTCCGGCGTCGGCGCGCGCCATGACAAAGCGCCCAGATCCTTCTCCAGACAAATCTCCCCCCGCTTCATGCACAGAAGGTCATCCATGCCGTAACTGGCCAGGCTCAGTTGCAGGCCTGGATCATAAAGGGAACCGGTCTCCCGCTCGAGCGCCAGCACCCGGGCGCACTCCGCCTCCCAATCGATCAGCATCGCCGTCGCGCCCCAGAACGGCACCAGTTGCCGCAGATTGCGCAAACCTATCTGCGCGATCTGCTCGGCGCCGGCATTCTCCAGGATGGCGCGATTCAAATCGTTCAACGCTTCCAGCTGCCGCATATGCCGCAAAATCTCCGCCTGGCCCCGCTCGCGCTCGGAGATGTCGCGCAGAATCGCCGTATAGCCGCGCTGGCCGTCGATGTCCTGCGAAGAGATGGACGCCTCCAGCTCGAACAGCGTCCCATCCGCGCGCGCGCCCTGGACTTTGCCAAGCTGCCCCATGCGCCGGGGACTGGCGCCGCTGTCGCCGAAGCGCCGCACCATCCGGCCGTGCTCCGCGCGCACAGCGGTTGGCAGCAGCGCGTCCAGAGGCTGGCCCAGCATATCCTGGGCGGATCTGCCGAACATCTGCTCCGCCGCCGCGTTGAACATCGAGATCCGCAGCCCGGCGTCCAGCATGACGATGCCGTCCATCGCTGACCGCACCATGCCCGCCAGCCGCGCCTCGCTTTCCTTCAACGCCGCCTGGGCGCGGTGCCGCTCCGTCACATCCAGCGCCACGCCGTGCACATGGGCTTCGCCGTCGAAATGGATCAGGCGGAACGACAGCAACACCTGCGCGACGGTGCCATCGCTGCGCAGCAGGGCCACGGGAACGCCTCTCACCTCGCCCTCGCTTCGCAATACCTCGATCAGCTCGCGCCGGTTCCCGTCATCTTTCCAAATGCCCAGATCAAGCGTCGTGCGGCCCAATGCTCGTTCCTGCTCAAGCTGCAGCAGATCCAGGAACGCCTGATTCACTTCTTCCAGCACGCCGTCCGCAAGCCTGGAAATCGCCATCGCCACCGGGCTGTCTGCGAACAGCACGCGGAAACGCTCGTCGCTGTGCCGCAAGGCTTCCAGCGCCGCCTGCCGCCGCTCCAATGCCATGGCCAGCCTGGCGCGGGCGCGCAACTGCACCTCGCTCATCACGCTGAACAACACGCCGATCAGCACCAATAGGCTGAGCGACAGCAGCTGCGAAGCCGGGTCGGCGGGCACGCCGGAAAAGGATGAAAGCGACAACGCCGCGACAATGGAGGAAATCAAGACGATCGACAACAGTCCCGGCCCCAGCCCCCCAAGCAAGGCGCTCAAGCCGATCGGAATCAGAAACAGCAACATCAGGTGATGCTGGAATTTCAATTGAAACCGCAAATCCAACACCAACAGAGAGCCGCCAACCGCGAAAAGATAGGCCAGCAACTGGCCATACCTGGGTTGCAGCAGCACGCAGTCGTCGTTCAGCTGATCCAGGCACAACTTCAACAATACGGCACAAGCCAGAATGAACGCCGCGTCCCATCCGGCGACCAGCCAGGCATACGTCCGCGGATTCGCCAGATGTATCAACGACACATCCGGCACGGCCATCGCCGCCATCACGGCCAACAGATACAGCAGCACCAGCCAACCCATATCCCGTCGGGCCAGCGCCAGCAGGCCGCGCCCCAAACGCCCGAATTTGTGCAGGCCAGCCAGCCGTTCCACCCCCATCCCGCTCAGCAACAGATATAAAAAAGCTGAAGAGACGAAAGCAAACAAACCATCCCATCCCATGCCGCCGATGGGGTTGCCCGACGAGCCCCATTGCCCCATCAACAAATCCGGCACGATGATCCACACCGATGCGATCAACGCGTACGCCGTCACGATGATCCAATGCAAATTCCGCCTATTTGCCTCCATGCGCCCCCCGCGGAGAACTCCTCCACAACTCGATGCGGATTTTGTCTTTCCCTATGTTTCTTCAGTATGGCCGGCGATCGCGGCATGTCGAGCCGATCTTGGCCAGCCATGCCGGCCGCCAAGCAAAAAGCCCGCTTGCGGGCGGGCTTTCAGGAGCGGACACGTTTGGCTTCAGCTCTGGGGCAGCAGACTGTCCTTGTGCAGCAGCTTGGCGAAATCGTCGGCCGGCAACGGCTTGGCGATCAGGTAGCCCTGGACGAAGTCGCAGCCCTCCTGCTCCAGGAACTGCCATTGCTCCATCGTCTCCACGCCCTCGGCCACCACCTGCATGTTCAGGTTCTTGGCCATATTGATGATGGCGCGGGCGATGGCGCTGTCATCGGCGTCATGCGGGATGTCGCGGACGAAGGAGCGGTCGATCTTCAGCTTGTCGGCCTTGAAGCGCTTGAGATAGGACAGGCTGGAATAGCCGGTGCCGAAGTCGTCGATCGACAGCCTGAGGCCCATGTTCTTCATATTGTCTATGGTCTGGATCGTGGCCTGGGCGTCTTCCATGATGATGCTCTCGGTCACCTCGATGTCCAGCGCGTGGCCGGGCAGGCCGCTGGACTCCAGCGCCTGCTTCACCTGCAGCGCCAGATCCGGCTGGCGGAACTGCAGCGCCGACAGGTTGATCGCCAGCGTCAGCTCCGGCAGCCCTTCCTGGCGCCAGGCCACCAGCTGGCGCGTCGCCTCGCTGATCACCCAGTTGCCGATCTGCACGATGAATCCGCGCTCCTCGGCCACCTGGATGAAGCGCACCGGCCCCAGCAGGCCCAGCGACGGATGGTTCCAGCGGATCAGCGCCTCGGCGCCGACGATGCGGCCGCTTTCCATCTCCACCTGCGGCTGGTAGTGCAGCACGAATTCATCGCGCTCCAGCGCGAAGCGCAGCTGGCTCTCGATGGCCAGGATTTCGCGGGCGCGGGCGTTGAGGTCGGCGGTGTAGAACTTGTAGCTGTTGCGGCCCGACGATTTGGCGTGGTACATCGCCGCGTCGGCGTTGCGGACCAGGGTCTCGTAGTCGCGGCCGTCGTCCGGGTAGACGCTGATGCCGATGGACGGGGTGATGGTCAGCACGTGGTTGTGCAGCTCGATCGGGTTGGCGAACACGTCGCGCACCCGTTCCGCCGCCAGCGCGGCCTCGCCCGGGTCGGAAATCACCGGCAGCAGGATGATGAACTCGTCGCCGCCCTGGCGCGCCAGCATCTCTCCCGGCGCCAGCGCCGACCGAATGCGGTCGGCGGCCACCTGCAGCAAGGTGTCGCCGGCGGAGTGGCCCAGCGACTCGTTGACGGTCTTGAAGCGGTCCAGGTCCAACAGCAGCAGCGCCAGCCGCTGGTTGTCGCGCACGACGTTGTGAATGGCCAGCTCGACGCGATCCTGCATATGGATGCGGTTGGGCAGGCTGGTAAGCACGTCGAAATGGGCCAGGAACTGAATGCGCTCGTCGGCGGCCTTGCGCTCGGTCAGATCGCTGAAGATCGCCACATAATGGGTGATCTCGCCCAGACTGTTGCGCACGGCGTTGATCGCCAGCCATTCCGGATACACCTCGCCGTTCTTGCGGCGGTTCCACAGTTCGCCCTGCCAGGAGCCCTGCTCGGAGATGGACTGCCACATCTGCTCGTAGAACGGCTCGTCATGGCGGCCGGACGACAGAATGCTGGTCTTCTGCCCCAGCACCTCGTGCTGGGTGTAGCCGGTGATTTCGGTGAACGCGCGGTTGACGCTGCGGATGCGGCGGTCGGCGTCGGTGATCATGATGCCTTCGACGGTGTTCTCGAACACCTTGGCCGCCAGCTGCACCCGCTCCTCGGCCGCGCGCTTCTCGGAGATGTCGCGCACCATCCGCCACACCGCGTTGATGCGGCCGAAGGCGTCGCGCATCGCCACCGTCTTGACGCTGACCGGCACCTGGTTGTCGAAACGGTTCAGATACGTGGCTTCGAACTCGTCGCAGTAGCCAAAACGCAGCACCTTGTTGTCGAGGTTGAAACGCTCCAGCGCCTCGCTCTCGTCCGCCACCAAGCTCCAGAAATTCTGTTGCTTCAGCTGGTCCAGGCTGTAGCACATCAAGTTGAGGAAGGCAGGGTTGGCGTCTATCACCTGGCCGTCCAGCGAGCTGATGACGATGCCGTCCAGATTGGACCAGAACAGCTCGCGGTATTTGTTCTCCGAGCGGCGCAGCGCGTCCTCCACCTCGCGGCGGCGGGCGATGTCGGCCTCCAGCGCCAGCGTCTTGGCCCTGAGCTCGTCCACTAGGCGCTTCAGCTCGGACCGGGTCCACTCCAGATGGGTGCCGAGGCGGCCCAGCTCGTCGCGGCGCGACCACTCGAACGGCGAATCCAGCTTCAGTTCGGCCAGCAGCCGCGCCTGCTCGGTCAGCAGCCGCATCGGGCTGAGAAAGCGCGAATGCAGGATGCTCATGATCAGCATGATGGACAGCACCAGCTGCGCCGCCAGGATCATCAGGATGTTCTTCACCTGGTTGCTGAGCGCGATGGCCAGGTTTTCGTTGTCGAACTCCATCGTCACCTGGCCGATGGCCTCGCCGCGGTAAATCACCGGCTTTTCCACGTAGGACACGCTGCCTATCCGGCGCTCACTGCGTACCGCGGACAGGAATATCTGATTGGACTGGGTATCGGTGACGCGGATGGAAATCACGCGCGGATCTTCCATCACCGACGCGATCAAGGGATTGCCCGCCTGCCGGCTGAGATTCCACAACGGCTCCTGCATGCCCAGCGCGACAATGTCCAATAGACGCCGCTGGTCGGTTTCCAGCTGCGTGGTCAGGTTATCCTTCTGAATATTGAAGCTGAGATAGCTGATGATGGAGGCGGGAATCAACAAGCCGAGTATTACGGCGATGAGAAACACATCCCTCAGATTCAGGCCAGTGCTGGCAGTGGATTTTTCGTCTGCTTGTTGAGCCATGTCGCGCTAGTCTTTGGTTCGCCGCGAGTCGCGGAAGATCGAATGCCTGAGTTCCATAATTCACAAGTGCAATCAGCAGTATACACCGGTGGCCGTCGGCTTTTCGCCGGAATATTCACCAGTCATCCGCCCTTATCATTTTCAAGCATATCTACAGCACAAATCGGTTGAATATAAAGTGGCCGCAGCAGCTCATTGCCTTGTCGCAATCGCAGGGCCTAAAATCGCACGACACTTTGCAACGGATCATCAGGATATCAGCCATGCCGCAGTCCCGTTATGAAAAGATTATCTCCGCCCGCTGGATCATCACCGTGGAAACTGACGGCGAAGTCCTGGAAAACCACGCCGTCGCCATCCGGGACGGCAAGATAGCCGCTATTATTCCAGCAGCCGACGCCGCCGGGCTAGAGGCCGACGAAAGGCTGGAGCTTCCCGACCACGTGCTGATGCCGGGCCTGATCAATCTGCACGGCCATTCGGCGATGTCGCTGTTGCGCGGCCTGGCCGACGACAAGGTGCTGATGGACTGGCTGACCAACTACATCTGGCCGACCGAAGGCAAGCACGTACACGACGATTTCGTGTTCGACGGCTCGCTGCTGGCGATGGGCGAAATGGTCCGCGGCGGCACCACCACCATCAATGACATGTATTTCTACAATGCCGCCGTCGCCCGCGCGGGCCTGGCTTCCGGCATGCGCACCTTCGTCGGCTGTTCGATCCTGGAATTCCCGACCAATTACGCCAGCAACGCCGACGACTACATCGCCAAGGGCATGGCCGAGCGCAGCCAGTTCTTGGGCGAGGATCTGCTCACCTTCACGCTGGCGCCGCACGCGCCCTATACCGTTTCGGACGACACCTTCCGCAAGGTCGTGACGCTGGCCGAGCAGGAGGACATGCTGATCCACTGCCACATCCACGAAACCGCCGAGGAAGTGAGCAACAGCGTCAAGGAGCACGGCCAACGCCCGCTGGCCCGCCTGCAGCAACTGGGACTGCTGTCGCCGCGGCTGATCGCCGCGCACATGGTGCATTTGAACGACGCCGAAATCGAGCTGGCGGCCAAGCACGGCATCTCCACCGCCCACAACCCGGCCTCCAACATGAAGCTGGCCTCCGGCATCTCGCCGGTGAGCAAGCTGCTGGCCGCCGGCGTATCGGTGGGCATCGGCACCGACGGCGCCGCGTCCAACAACAAACTGGACATGCTGGCAGAAACCCGCCTGGCCGCGTTGCTGGCCAAGGTGGGCACGCTGGACCCCACATCGGTGCCGGCCGCCACCGCCATCCGCATGGCCACGCTGAACGGCGCGCGCGCGCTGGGCATCGCCGACAAGGTGGGCTCGGTCAAGGTGGGCAAGCAGGCCGACCTGATCGCCATCAATTTCGCCGAGCTGGAAACCGCCCCGGCATTCGACCCGATCTCGCATGTGGTGTACGCTGCCGGTCGCGAGCAGGTCAGCCATGTCTGGGTCAAGGGCCGCGCGCTGATGCGCGAGCGCAAGCTGACCACCCTGGACGAAGGCGATCTGAAGGCCCGCGCCGGCGACTGGCGCAACCGCATCCTGGCAAAGTAAGAGCATGAGCAACGTAGACGAACACGAAATCGACAAATTCAGCCAGCTGGCGCACAAGTGGTGGGACAAGGACAGCGAATTCAAGCCGCTGCACGAGATCAACCCGCTGCGCCTGGACTTCATCGACCGCCACGCGTCCATCGCCGGCAAAAAGGTGCTGGATGTCGGCTGCGGCGGCGGCATCCTAGCCGAGAGCATGGCGCTGAGGGGCGCCCAGGTGACCGGCATCGACCTGGCGAAAAAATCGCTGAAGGTGGCGCAACTGCACAGCCTGGAATCCGGCGTGCCCATCGACTACCGCTGCGTGCCGGTGGAAGAGCTGGCGGCCGAGATGCCGGCCAGCTTCGACGTGGTCACCTGCATGGAGATGCTGGAGCATGTGCCGGACCCGGAAAGCGTGGTCCGCGCCTGCGCCACACTGGCGAAGCCGGGCGGCTGGGTGTTCTTCTCCACGCTGAACCGCAACGCCAAGGCCTATCTGCTGGCCGTGCTCGGCGCCGAATACGTGTTGAACATGCTGCCGCGCGGCACCCACGAGTACGCTCGCTTCCTCAAACCGTCCGAGCTGAGCCGCATGGCCCGCCACGCCGGCCTCGGCCTGCAGACGCTGAGCGGCATGGGCTATAATCCCGTCACCCGCATCTACTCGCTGAACGACGATACCGACGTCAATTACCTGATGGCGACCCGCCGCTCCGCCTGAGCGCGGCGCGTCCAACAAGGCCCGGCCCAGCCGGGCTTTTCTTTTTCCCGCACGCTTGTTTCCGCCGACTTGTGAAAAATGGCAGAAAACGCCCATTCATCAAGTCAACACAACAAGAAAACATGCGTTTTAATCCTCTGGTTGATATCATAGCCGCCCTCAACGCCGACGCGCATAATGCGCGCACCCGGCGCGGCATGGCAGTGCCGCGCCACGCGCGCCCGAGCTGGATACAAACAGGCAGACAGACAGGATACTGCCGGACAATCCGGCAGAATGCCGTACAATATCAAGAGAACGAGAAAATCAATTTCCGGAGATGATGATTCATGACATTCAAGGCCAATGACCTCTTGACCGAGCAAATCGCCCAATACCTAGGCAAGCAGATAATCCAGGGCGAAATGAAGCCGGGCGAGCGGATCCAGGAGCTGCGCATCGCTTCCGAGCTGGAAGTGAGCCGCGGCTCGGTGCGTGAGGCCTTGCTGATTTTGCAGCGCCGCCACTTGGTGGACATCTTCCCGCGCCGCGGCGCGATGGTGTCCAGCATCAGCGCGCGCGACGTGCGCGATTTCTTCGACCTGTGGTTCTTGCTGCTGGACCGCGTGGTGCAGAACCTGGCCGCCGGCTGGCAGAACGACGACCTGGCGCGCTTCATCGAGCTGATGGCGTTGCTGGAGGAAGACAACCGCCGCGACGACCTGCAGGCCTTCTACGAACACGGCATCGAATTCCTGTCGGCGCTGTACCGCCACGCCGACAACCGTTATCTAACCGACACGTTGATCGACATGCTGCCGCTGACCCAGCGCTGCCTGTACGCCATCCTGCGCGCCGGCAAGAGCCAGATGGACCGCACCCACCAATTCCTGGAAAGCCTGCTGAAGACGCTGATCGCGCGCGACACCAGCCGCCTGAAGCAGATGATCATCGAATTCGGCCGCGACTACAGCCAGCTCGCGCAAAGCGCGGCGGAGGCGCTGGAAGGCGGCGCCTGACATCCGCCCGACCCAATGAAAAAAGGCTGCCGACGGCAGCCTTTGCTTTGCGCGCCCCAGCGTCAGCGGCGGCGGTATTCGACAAAGGCGTAAGGCAGCCCGTCGGCGCTGACCGCGGCCTCGCGCGACGCCTCGCGCCAGTCGTCTGGGTCGAACACCGGGAAGTGGGCGTCGCCGTCGTAGTCGCGGGCGATTTCGGTCAGGCACAGCCGGTCGGCCAGTGCCAACGCCTGACGGTACAGGTCGGCGCCGCCGATCAGGCAGGCCTCGTCCACCGCTCCGGCCAGCGCCAGCGCCTCCTCCAGCGAATGCGCGGTTTCCGCGCCGTCCGCCCTCCAGTCCGCCTGGCGGGTCACCACGATGTTGCGGCGGCCAGGCAGCGGCCGGCCGATCGAATCCCACGTCTTGCGGCCCATGATCACCGGCTTACCCAGCGTGGTCGCCTTGAAATGCTTCAGATCCTCCGGCAGACGCCAGGGCAGCTGGTTGTCCACACCTATGGTGCGATTGGCGGCCATCGCGGCCACCAGCGTCAGCGTCGGTTTCCGACTCATACCGCCACCTGCGCCTTGATGTGCGGGTGCGGGTCGTAGCCTTCCAGCGCGAAGTCTTCGAATTTGAACGCGAACAGGTCTTTCACCTCGGGATTCAGCTTCATCGTCGGCAGCGGGCGCGGTTCGCGCGTTAATTGCAATTGCGCCTGTTCCAGATGGTTGCTGTACAGGTGGGCGTCGCCCAGCGTGTGGACGAAGTCGCCCGGCTGCAGGCCGCATACCTGGGCCACCATCATCGTCAGCAGCGCGTAGCTGGCGATGTTGAACGGCACGCCGAGGAAGATGTCGGCCGAGCGCTGATACAGCTGGCAGGACAGCCTGCCGTCGGCGACGTAGAACTGGAACAGGCTGTGGCAAGGCGGCAGCGCCATCTGATCCACCAGCGCCGGGTTCCACGCCGACACGATCAGCCGGCGCGAATCGGGGTTCTTTTTGATCATGTCCAGCAGTTGGCTGATCTGGTCGATGTGGCGGCCGTCCGGCGCCGGCCAGCTGCGCCACTGGTAGCCGTATACCGGGCCGAGATCGCCGTTCTCGTCGGCCCAATCGTCCCAGATCGACACGCCGTTTTCCTTCAGATAGCGGATATTGGTATCGCCGGACAGGAACCACAGCAGTTCGTGGATGATGGAGCGCAGATGGCATTTCTTGGTGGTGATCAGCGGAAAACCATCCGCCAGATCGAAGCGCATCTGGTAGCCGAACACCGAGCGGGTGCCGGTTCCGGTGCGGTCTGCCTTGTCGTGTCCATGTTCCAGCACATGGCGCATCAGGTCGAGGTACTGTTGCATGTGGGCGATTCCGTCAATAATCAGATTATTGTACCGCTAGCGGCGCTGCCGCGCGAGGCGCGGGGCTGGCCGAGACCGGCCGGCATACGCTACCATTCAGTTTAAAATCAAGACAAAAGCATTTATCTAAAGCGAGCCTATGGCAGAAGACTCAGACCTCGAACGCACTGAACCCGCGTCAGCCAAACGGCTGTCGATGGCGCGTGAAGACGGCAACATCCCCCGATCGCGGGAGTTGTCGACCTTCGCCGTCACCATGACCGGGGTCGCGCTGCTGATGGCGATGGGCGGCCAGCTCGGCCATGCGCTCGGCGAAATCATGCGCCATCTGCTCACCTTCGACCAAGCCGCGGTGCAGAACACCGAGCCCGCGCTGCTGCGGTTCAAGGAGAGCCTGTTCCAGGCGCTGGCCGCGCTGGCCCCGTTCTTCGCCGGGCTGGCGCTGGCGGCGCTGTGCGCGCCGCTGCTGGTCGGCGGCTGGAACATGAGCTTCAAGGCGCTAGAGCCCAATTTCGGCAAGCTGAACCCGCTGCCCGGCATCAAGCGCATCTTCTCGCTGAACGCGGTCACCGAAGGCGTGAAGGCGATATTGAAAAGCCTGCTGATCGGCGGCATCGCAACTTGGTACATCTGGAAGGAGCGCGGCGAGATCATCGGCCTGCTGTCGATGCCGCTGGAGGCCGGCATTCTGAAGATGACCGACCTGATGATCCGCACCTTCTTCATCGTCACCGCCGCGCTGATCCTGCTGGTGGCGCTGGATGTGCCTTATCAGCTTTGGAGCTACTACAAGAAGCTCAGAATGACCAAGGAAGAGGTCAAGCAGGAATACAAAGAAGCAGAAGGCTCTCCCGAGGTCAAGGGCCGCATCCGCCAGATGCAGCGCGAGGCCGCTCGCAAGCGGATGATGCAGGAAGTGCCCAAGGCCAACGTGATCGTCACCAACCCGACCCACTTCGCGGTGGCGCTGAAATACGATGACACCATGCGCGCGCCGCAGGTGGTGGCCAAGGGTTCGCTGAAACTGGCGGAAAAGATCATCGACACCGGCAAGGACAGCCGCGTGCCCATCATGCGCTCGCCCCCCTTCGCCCGGGCGCTGTATTTCCACGGAGAACTGGGCCAGGACATCCCGGCCCAGCTGTACGCGGCGGCGGCCCAGGTGCTGGCCTACGTGTTCCAGCTGCAGCAGTACCAGTCGGTCGGCGGCGTGGCCCCGACCTTTCCGGATCAGCTGGACGTGCCCGACGAGCTTGACCCATACAGCAAACGTCCGCAAGATTCGGCGCCAGAAGAAAGCCGATAAGCCAGCATGGATTCCATTCTCCAGATATTGCGCAAAATGAAGATTGCCCAGCTCGCGGGGCCGCTGCTCATCATCCTGATCCTGACGATGATGATCCTGCCGCTGCCGCCGGTGCTGCTGGACATCTTCTTCACCTTCAACATCGCGGTGTCGGTGATCGTGCTGCTGGTCGGCATCAATGTGCGCAAGCCGCTGGATTTCTCGTCGTTTCCGTCGGTGCTGCTGATCACCACCATGCTGCGGCTGTCGCTGAACGTCGCCTCCAGCCGGGTGGTGCTGCTGGAAGGCCATACCGGCCCCGACGCCGCCGGCAAGGTGATCGAATCGTTCTCCCACTTCCTGGTGGGCGGCAACGTCGCCATCGGCATCGTGGTGTTCATCATCATCACCATCATCAACTTCGTGGTGATCACCAAGGGCGCCGGCCGTATCGCCGAAGTGTCGGCCCGCTTCACCTTGGACGCGATGCCCGGCAAGCAGATGGCGATCGACGCCGACCTCAACGCCGGCCTGATCGGCGAGGACGAGGCCCGCAAGCGCCGCTCCACCATCGCCGAGGAAGCCAACTTCTTCGGCGCGATGGACGGCGCGTCCAAATACGTGCGCGGCGACGCGATGGCCGGCATCATGATCATCCTGATCAACGTGATCGGCGGCCTGATCGTCGGCGTGGTCCAGCACGACCTGCCGGTGGGCCAGGCGGCGGAAACCTACACCCTGTTGAGCATTGGCGACGGCTTGGTCGCGCAGATTCCGGCGCTGATCATCTCCACCGCGGCCGGTATCGTGGTGACGCGCGTCGGCACCGACCAGGACATGTCGGAGCAGTTCCTGGGCCAGCTGTTCACCAAGCCGCAGGTGCTGTACATCACCGCGTCGGTGATCGGCATGATAGGCCTAATCCCCAACATGCCGCATTTCTCCTTCCTGCTGATCGCCGGCGGTCTGCTGGCGCTGGCCAGGGCGATGGAGCAGCGCGGCAAACAAAAGCTGGCCAGGGAGATGCAGGCGGCCGCGCAGCCGGCGGCGGCGCCGGAACAGCAGGCGGCCGAAGTGGGCTGGCACGACGTCCAGCACGTCGACCAGCTGGGGATGGAAGTCGGCTACCGGCTGATCCCGCTGGTGGACCGCACCCAGGACGGCGAGCTGCTGCGCCGCATCCGCGGCATCCGCAAGAAGATCGCCCAGGACCTGGGCTTTCTGGTGCCGCCGGTCCACATCCGCGACAATCTGGAAATCAAGCCCAACGCCTACCGCATCCTGCTCAAGGGCGTGGAGCTGGGCAAGGGCGAGGCCTTCATCGGCCAGTTCCTGGCCATCAATCCGGGCATGGTCAGCAAGGAGATCGCCGGCGCGGCCACCACCGACCCCGCCTTCGGCCTGCCGGCGGTGTGGATAGACGCCGGCAAGCGCGAGGAAGCGCAGAGCCTGGGCTATACCGTGGTGGACGCCAGCACCGTGGTGGCCACCCACATCTCCAACCTGTTGCAAACCCACTCCGCCGAGCTGCTGGGCCGCGAAGAGGTGCAGGCGCTGATCGACCACCAGGCCAAGGAATCGCCGAAGCTGATCGAGGACCTGGTGCCCAAGGTGGTGCCGGTGGGCATATTGCAGAAGGTTCTGCAGCAATTGCTGTCGGAAGGCATACACATCCGAGATTTCCGTACCATTGTCGAAACTCTGGCCGACCATGTGCCTCAAAACCAGGACATCGACGAGCTGACCAGCGCCGTGCGCACCGCGCTGTCGCGGGTGATCGTCCAGCAACTGTTCCCGGGCGAGGCCGAGCTGCCGCTGATGACGCTGGAGCCGCAGCTGGAAAACGTGCTGATGCAGGCGGTGCAATCGAAAGCCGGCGGCGGGCTGGAGCCGGGTTTGGCGGAGAATTTGCTGTCAAGCGCGGCCCAGCAGACCGAGCAGGTGGAGATTCAGGGATACAATCCGGTGCTGCTGACAGCGCCGGGTCTGCGGCCTCTGCTCGCGCGTTTCCTGCGCCGGGCATTGCCGCAATTGCGTGTGATTTCGCATAATGAGATTCCGGACAATAAATCCATTCGTATAATTGCGGTAATCGGCGGCAGCAAGGGCTAAAGGCTAATCAATAATGGTGGTGAAAAAGTTCTTCGGGAAAACCACTCGAGACGCACTCAGGCAAGTTCGCGAAGAACTGGGGGCGGATGCCCTGATTTTGTCCAATCGCCCGACAATGGGCGGCGGCGTGGAGATCATGGCGGTGGCCGATGCGGACGTCGCCAATCTGGCCAGCACGCTGTCCACCTCCAGCAGCAAGCATCCGCCGCGCAACGCGCCGCCGGCGGTCAACCGGCCGCAGCAACCGGCGCCGATTCCCCAAGCCAACGGCAGCGCGATGAACCGCGCCATCGCCCGCACCTACGCGATGCCGGTGGAGCCGTTGGAAAGCCCGGCCCCGCCTCGGCTGGAAACCGCTCCGCCGCGCGTCGAGCCCGCCTACGCGCAGCCGCAGCCCATAGCCCAGCCGGCGATGCAAGCGGCCATGCCGCAGGCGCCTGCGCGCGCCGCGC
>NZ_JAJOHV010000118.1 GCF_021129175.1 Chromobacterium piscinae
GGCTCTGCACCGGCGCGAGCTGGGCCTGCACCGGGTGCTGGAGCGCGAATGGCCGATCTACGACGAGCCGCCGGCCAGCAATCCCATCGACGCCGCGCTGCATGCGCGGATCGCGGCTTGGCTGGCCGACGCGGGCGGCGACCCCGCCCGGGCCGGGCTGCTGCTGCGGATGGCCGACAGCCTGGTGCACGGCCTGCTGCTGGACGCCGATCCGCAGGCCGAGGGGCTGGAAGACGCGATTACCGACGCGCTGGCGGGCTATCTGGCCCTGCCGGCCCATCACCACACTTGAGGAGAAACGCAGATGCAGTGGATAGACTTTCGCAGCGATACCGTCACCCACCCGACGCCGGCGATGCGCCGCGCGATGGCCGAGGCCGAGGTCGGCGACGACGTTTACGGCGACGATCCCACCGTGCTGCGGCTGGAGGAACTGGCCGCCGACAAGCTGGGCAAGGAGGCGGCGCTGCTCGTCCCCAGCGGCACCTTCGGCAACCAGCTGGCGTTGTTCACCCACTGTCGCCGCGGCGACGAGGTGATCGTCGAGGACAACAGCCACATCGTCTGGCACGAGGCCGGCGCGGCGGCGGTGATCGCCGGCGCCCATCTGCGCACCATTGAGGGCGACAACGGCCTGATGGCGGTGGACGCGATCGAGCGCCGCATCCGCATCGGCGACGACATCCACGAGCCGCGCACCGGCCTGATCTGTCTGGAGAACGCTCACGGCAACGGTCGCGTGCTGCCGCTGTCGGCGATGGCGGACACCGCGGCGCTGGCGCGCGAGCATGGCGTGCCCGTCCACCTGGACGGGGCTCGGGTGTTCAACGCCGCCGCGCATCTGGGTTGCGACGTGCGCGAGGTCACCCGCCATGTCGACAGCGTGATGGCCTGCCTGTCCAAGGGCCTGGCCGCGCCGATCGGCTCCATACTGGCCGGCTCCGCCGATTTCATCGCCCAGGCGCGCCGCAAGCGCAAGCTGCTGGGCGGCGGCCTGCGCCAGGCCGGCGTGATCGCCGCGCCCGGCATCCTGGCGCTGAGCGAGATGGCCGCGCGGCTGGACGAGGACCACCAGAATGCCCGCTACCTGGCCGAGGGCCTGGCCAAGCTGCCGTGCGTGGATATCGATCCGGCCGGCATCCACATCAACCTGGTGTGGTTCCGCTTCAACGCCGACATCGACGCCGCCGAGCTGATGTCGGCGCTGAAGCAGGCCGGTTTCCTGGCCAACCCGCCGCATCAGGGCGCGATGCGGCTGGTCACCCACTGGCAGGTGGGCCGTGCCGACATCGACCGCCTGGTGGACGTGATGCAGCGCGTGCTCAGCGACTGAGCGTCTGCCGGCCGCTTCCCGGGCGCGAGGCTCGCAAAAGGATCGCGAACCGGCCCGGGGGCCTATAACCAGTAGATGGGAACCGATGGGAGCAGGCCGGATGCGGCTACGCTTGCAGTTCGGCGCGCTGCTGGCGGCCATTCTCCTGTTTCCGACGCCGGGACGGGCCGATGGCCTGGCGCAGGTGCGCATCTACACCGACGACGATCCGCCCTACGTGATGGTGGGCCCGGGCGGACAAGTGATGGGCGGCACCACGGTGGAGAAGGTGACGCGGGTGATGCGCAAGCTGGGCCTGCCGTTCAGCGCGCTGCAGGCTGCGCCGTGGGCTCGCGCCTACCAGGAGGCGAAGAGCCGGCCCTACGCGATGGTGTTTCCCATCGCCAGGACCCGGGAGCGGGAAAAATACCTGGACTTCACTTTCAAGATCCTCGACACCGACATCTATTTTTACCGGCTGGCCGCGCGCAACGAGATCCAGCCGGGCGTGCTGGAGGAGGCGCGCAAGTACCGCGTCTGCGTGGTGCTGAACGACTATCGGCATGAGTTCCTGACCGAGCAGGGCTTCTCCAAGCTGGAAGTGTCGCCCGACTCCACGCTCAATGTCAGGAAGCTGGTCACCGGCCGTTGCGACCTATTGCCGTCCACCGAGAGCGGCATCGCCGGCAAGCTGAAGGCGCTGGGCCTGGACCGGGCGCTGGTGGCGCGCGGCATCCGGCTGGACAAGCTGGACAGCGGCTTGTACGCCGCGTTCAACAAGGACACGCCGCCCGAGGTGATCGCCCGGTTCCGGGCAGCGGCAGCAGAGTTGCCGTGAGCGCCTGCCGGCTGGAAGGCGCTGGCGTGCCGCTTCAGACATCGTGAACCGCTGCCAAGGGAGAACGCCATGCGCTATCGACTGCTGCTGCCGCTGCTGCCGCTGCTGTGCTGCCTGTTGGCCCTGCCCGCCTGGGCCGAGCGGCTGGTGGAGATTCCCACCCGTCCCGGCGCCACGATGCGTTTCCTGCTGCTGGAGCCGCCGGGGCCGGCGCGCGCCAACCTGATACTGCTCGCCGGCGGCGAGGGCCTGCTCAAACTGTCGGCCAGCGGCGAGCTGGGAGCGGGCAAGGGCAATTTCCTGGTGCGCACCCGCCAGGGCTGGGCCGACATGGGTTTCCGCGTCGCGGTGGCGGACGCGCCGTCCGACATGCCGCGCGGCTTGCTCGGCGATTTCCGCGAGAGCCCGGAGCACGCGGCTGACATCGCCGCGGTGTCCGGCTATCTGCGCCAGGGCGCGGCGCTGCCGGTATGGCTGGCCGGCACCAGCCGCGGCACTACCTCCGCCGCCGCGGTGGCGCTGAACCGGCCGGACGCTGCGGACGGCCTGCTGCTGACCTCCAGCATAGACAGCGGCCGCGGCAGCCTGGCCGGCCTGCCTCTGGAGCGGCTGGCCATCCCGGTGTTGATGATCCAGCATCGCCGCGACGAATGCCGCGCCAGCCGGCCGGGCAATCTGGGGCCGGTGGTGGACCGGCTGCGCGCCGACGCGCCGCGCGAGCTGATGCTGCTGGACGGCGGCAAAAGCGAGGGCGATCCGTGCCAGCCTTGGGCCTGGCACGGCTACAACGGCATCGAGAGCCGGGCGTTGGGCCTGGCCGGCGCGTGGATGCTGGCGCACGGCCGCCATTGAGCGGGCGCTATGGCGGTTGGGGCGCGCCGGTGCTACCCTCGCCGCCATCCCTGGATTTTTATCGCCGACATCATGACGCCATCCCACGACCCCCACGCCTGGCTGGAAAGCCTGGATTCCGACCAAGCCGCCGATTGGGTGGCCGCGCAGAACGCCCGCACCGAGGGCGTGCTGGACGCCGATCCGCGCTTCGCTGGGCTGAAGGCCGACATCCTGGCCCACCTGCGCGACACGCGGCAGATACCGTACTTCGCCGAGCATGCCGGCTGGCTGTACAACTTCCACCAGGACGAGGCGCATCCGCGCGGCCTCTACCGCAGAACCACCCTGGACGCTTACCGCGCCGGCAGCCAGGACTGGCAGGCGGTGCTGGACATCGACGCGTTGGCCGACGCCGACGAGCGCGACTGGTATCTGGACGGCGTGTCCCACTGCACGGTCCGGCCCGAGCGGGCTTTGGTGCATCTGACTGACGGCGGCGGCGACGCTACCGTGGCGCGCGAGTACGACGTCGAGGCGCGGCGCTGGGTCGAGGACGGCTTCAGCTTCCCCGAAGGCAAGAACCACATCGCCTGGCGCGATCCGGACAGCGCCTTCGTCTGCCCCGGCTGGAAGGGCGCGCCGCTGACCCGCTCCGGCTACCCGCGCGAGGTATGGCTGGTGGAGCGGGGCGCGGATGGCCAGCACGGCTGGACCCAGCTGTTCGCCGCGCCGGAAGACGCGATGATGACCGCCGCCTGGCGCTTCCTCGACAGCGACGGCAGCGCCGTCGACCTGATCGAGGCCTCCGACGGCTTCTACCGCAAAACCTACCATCTGCTGGACGGCGGCCTGGAGGCGCACGCGCTGCCCTTGCCGCCCAAGGCCGAGATCGAGGCCTATATCGGCGGCGATTTCATCGTCAAACTGGCCGAGGACTGGTCCTGGCGCGGCGAGACCTACGCCAGCGGCAGCCTGCTGGCGGTCGGCCTGTCCGGCCTGATCGGCGACGGCCCCGCGCCGCAGCTGCTGCAGGCACCCGAGCCGCGGCTGGCGGTGGCGGCGGTGGAAACCACCCGTGGCCGGCTGCTGGTCAACCTGCTCGACAACGTCAAGAGCCGCATGCTGTGCTTCGCCAAGCAGGATGGAGCCTGGATGCAGCAGCCGCTGGACCTGCCGACGGACGGCGTGATCGAGATCGCCGACCAGCCGTGGCAGAGCGATGTGCTGTACTACAGCTACAGCGATTTCCTGACGCCGAGCGGCCTATATCGGCTGGATTTGGCCAGCGGCGAACAGGAATGCCTGCGCCGCCAGCCGGAAGCTTTCGATCCCGCGCCCTATGTCGCCGAGCAATGGCAAGCCGCCGCGCCCGACGGCGAGATGATCCCGTATTTCGTGGTGCGGCGCCGCGACGCGCCGTTCGACGGCTCGACGCCGACGCTGCTGTACGGCTATGGCGGCTTCGAGGTGCCGATGCTGCCTTACTACATCGAGAATTTCGGCCCGCATTGGCTGGCCAAGGGCGGCGCCTTCGTGCTGGCCTGCATCCGCGGCGGCGGCGAGTTCGGCCCGCACTGGCACCAGGCGGCGCAGGGGCCGAAGCGCCAGGTCAGCTTCGATGACTTCATCGCGGTGGCGGAAGACCTGATCGCCCGCAAGCTGGCGTCGCCCGCCAAACTGGCGATAGAAGGCGGCAGCAACGGCGGCCTGCTGGTGGGCGCGGCGATGGCGCAGCGGCCCGAGTTGTTCCAGGCCGTGGTGTGCGAGGTGCCACTGTTGGACATGCTGCGCTACACACAGCTCCTGGCCGGCGCCAGCTGGATCGACGAATACGGCGATCCGGACGACGAGGCCGNNCGACCGCGTCCATCCCGGCCATGCCCGCAAGATGGCGGCGCGGCTGCTGGAGCTGGGCCACGACGCGCTGTTCTACGAGACCGACGGCGGAGGCCACGCCGGCAACGCCGGCCAGGAAGACACCGCCGCCGAACTGGCGCGGGTGCTGGTGTACCTGTACCAGCGCTTGTGCGATTGAGGCCGGACATATGGCAGCAAAGGGCGCGAGAGCGCCCTTTTTCATTGCGGCTTGCCCTTCCTGGCTGCTTCCTTGGGCGACGATGTCGTTTGCATTTTGCCGATTGCCGCCGCGGGGAGCGCGGGCGTACCATCGTTCGAGGCCGGATCATGTCCGGCCGTTTCAGAACGATAAGAGGAAAACCATGCAAGGGAAGAAATTGCTGCCACTGGCCATGCTGTTGTGCCTGCAGGCGGCCTGGGCCGGGGGACTGGACTACGGCGCGTACGGCATAGATTTTCAGGGAATGGACCGAGCGGCGCGGCCGCAGGACAATATCGCGCTGCACGCGAACGGCGGCTGGATGAAGCGCGCGCGGATTCCGGCCGACCGCTCGTCGACCGGCGTGGCCGAGCTGCTGTACGACCGCAACCAGCAGCGGGTGCGAGAGCTGATCGAGCATGCCGATCCGTCGGCCTCGGCCGACTCGCGCAAGATCGCCGATCTTTACCGCAGCTTTCTCGACGAACAAGCCATCGCCCGTCGCGGCCTGGCGCCGCTGAAATCCAAGCTGGCCGCCATCGCCGCGCTGGACAGCGCCGACGCCGTCATCGCCTACATGGGCCGGCTGCAAGACCAGTCGGAGGACACGCCGTTCCGCTTCTACGTGGCGCAGGACAACAAGAATTCTGCCGCCTATCTGGCCGGCGTCGGCCAGTCCGGCCTGGCGATGGACCGCGACTACTACCTGTTGCCGTCGGCCGATTTCGCCGCCGCGCGCAAGGCTTACCGCGCCTATCTGGCCCGGTTGCTGACGCTGGCCGGCGAGAAGAACGCCCAGGCGCGCGCCGCCGCGGTGCTGGAACTGGAGACGCGGCTGGCCAAGGCGCAGTGGAGCAATGTCGACAACCGCGACGCGCAGAAGACCTACAACAAGACCGGCGCGGCCGAACTGGCCAAGCGCCTGCCCGGCTACGACTGGCCGGCGCTTCTGAAGGACGCGCAGCTGTCCGCCGCCGCCGATCTCAACCTGGACCAGCCCAGCTATCTGGAGCAGCTGCCGGGCCTGTTGCGCGCGACACCGCTGCCGGCGCTGCGCGACTATCTGACGCTGCGCGCGCTGGACGCCTACGCGCCTTATCTGGACAAGCCGTGGGTGGCCGCCCGTTTCGCTTTCTACGGCAAGGCGCTGGATGGCCGCTCGGCCGACCGGCCGCGCTGGAAGAAGGCGGTGACCCTGGTGGACGAGGGCATGGGCGAGGCGGTGGGCAAGCTGTACGTGGCCAAGTACTTCACGCCGGAAGCCAAACGCCAGGCGGACGAGCTGGTGCGCAATCTGTTGACCGCTTACGACCGCAGCGTG
>NZ_JAJOHV010000119.1 GCF_021129175.1 Chromobacterium piscinae
CCGGCGTCCTGGCGCGCGATCTCGCCCGCCAGCGCCGCCGCCGCGCAGCCCGAGTCGGGAAAGTCGCGGTGGGCGGGGCTCAGGTAGTGGTCGGCCAGCGCGGCCAGGCATCCGCCGTCCGCGCTGTTTTCCAGCAGCGGCCGCCATTGTTCCGCCATCTGCCTCTGCGCTTCGCCGCAGGCGGCGGCCACCAGTTCGTCCTTGCCGGAAAAGTGGGCGTAGAAGCCGCCGTGGGTCAGGCCCAGGTCGGCCATCAGGTTGGCGATGCCGACGCCGGCCAGTCCTTCGGCGCGAAAGCGCAGCGCGGCCATCGCCACGATGCGCCGGCGGGTCTGGGCCTTGTGCGAATCCGGATAGCGCATGCCGTCTCCCGGCAGTTCAGATGATTCTCATAATATAAACAAGCCGGCGCGATGCCGGAGCCGGCCGGCGCTGCTATCAATAAAGCATGACGCCAATCGACGCGGGCCGCCGCCATGCCATTCCAACTCAATCTGTTCCGCCAGATAGTCGACCACGCCCATGACGCGGTGATGGTGACCGAGGTGGCGCCGCTGCAGCCGCCGGGCCCCATCATCGTTTACGTCAATCCGGCGATGTGCCGGATGAGCGGCTACGACGCCAGCGAGCTGCTGGGGCGCTCGCCGCGGGTGCTGCAGGGGCCGCTGACCGATCCCGCCGCGCTGCTGCAGCTGAGCGCCGCGCTGCGCGACGGCCGACAGACCACGGTGGAGCTGCTCAACTACCACCGCTCCGGCACGCCGTACTGGGCCCGCTTGCATCTGTTGCCGCTGTTCGACGAGAGCGGCGAGCTCAGCCATTTCGCGGCGCTGCAGCAGGATACCACCGCGCGCCATATCCGCAGCGAGGCCTTGTATCGCATCGTGGTGTCGGACGAGGCCTCCAGCCTGTTCAACCGCCAGATGTTCTTCGACGTCGGCGCCAAATGCATGCGGCTGGCCTTGCGCCAGGGCAAGCCGCTGGCAGCGGTGCTGCTGGAGGCGGACGATCTGTGCCGGCTGAACAAATCCTACGGCCAGCTGGTGGGCCAGATGCTGATGCGCATCGTCGCCCAGTCCATCGCCGCCGCGATCCGGGAAAGCGATGTCGCCGGCCGATTGTCGCCGCAGGAGTTCGGCCTGCTGCTGCCCGAAACCGGCGAGGCCGAGGCGCAGGTGGTGCTGGCGCGGATTCGTGAGCGGCTGAGCGCCGGTTTGATCGAGGCCGGCCTGCCTGATGGCGCCTACCTCGAGTTGCGGGCCGGCCTGTGCCTGGCCGGGGCGGGCGACCGGACGCCTGAGCAGGCGCTGGAGCGCGCGCGCGGGAATTTGCGGGGCGAGGATCAGCGCTCGGACGCGGGGGGATAGCCGAGCGCGGCGGCGGAAGCCGGCTTCAGCCCTTGCCGCCCGGGACGGCCGGAGCGCGCTGCCGCAGGAACCACGCCAGCGCGGCGAACAGCAGCGCGGCTACCAGAGTGTCCTCCACCCGTTCCAGCGCGCCGCTGGCCAGTTGGCCGGGCGGCAGCAGCGACAGCACCAGCGCGGTCAGCAGCGCGACGAAGACGCGGAAGCTGTGCCGCATCGCGATCAGCATCGCCATCTGCAGCAGCGCCAGCGCCAGCACATGCCACAAGGGAGGCGCGTCCAGCGCCCGCAGCGACCAGTACATGAGGCCGCTGAGCAGCGCGCCGGCCAGCGTGCCTATCGTGCGCTCGCGCGCCAGCCACAGCATCTGGTCCGGCGACGGATCGGGGATGGCGACGGCGGCGATCGGCAGCCACCACGCATGCGCGCCCCGCATCCAGCCGCCGGCCAGCCAAGCGAGGATGCCCCAGGGCAGCAGATGCCAGGCGTAGCGCCGCGCGTCGGCGGCGCAGGCAGCCGGCAGCACGCGGAACCAGTCCCGCAGCCCCAGCCGGGCCAGCGCGCCGCCGTAGCCGGCGCCGGCCAGCATCCAGGCGGCCTCCTGCCAGGGCGGCATCGCCGCCGCCGGCGTCATGTTTCCCAGCAGCAGCGCGAACAGCCAGAACTGCACGCCCTTGTGCAGGCCGCGGCGCGCGCTCAGCGCCTGCAGCGCCAAGCCCGCCGCCAGCAGGGCCAGCATGATCGCCGGCTGGCCGGCGCACAGGCGGCCGGCGAGGTAGAGTCCGGGTATCGCCAGCAGCGACAGCGGCTGCAGCCGGCGCGCCAGCATCATGCACAGCGCGCTGTAGTTGGCGGCCAGCGCGAACAGGAACACCCCGGGGCCGTGTCCGGCCAGGGTCAGCGCCGCAGCCGGCGCGAACAGCAAGACGCTGAACAGCGCCGCGCGCAGAATGCGCCGCCGCTGGTAGCGCATCCAGCCCAGGCTGTGCAGCGCGTATTTCGGGTAGGGCATGCCGGGGTCTTTCGTTCAGTCCGCTCCCGATGACTATGGCGTCATGCGCCGCCGCAGGCAAGCCGGGCAGGCGCGCGGCGCGCGTGCTACCATCCGGCCATGGAACTCTATCGACTGTTGCAACAACAAGGCTTCGGCGGCCGCAAGGAATGCCGCCAGCTGATCGAATACGGGCTGGTGGAAGTGAACGGCGAAATGGTGGACAACTACCGCGCCCAGTTCGAATTGGGCGACATCGCCAGCCTGACGGTGGACGACGAGCCGTGGCCGGTGGTGCGCGGACCGCTGTATCTCTTGCTGCACAAGCCGGCCAATTACGAAACCTCGCACAAGCCGAACTGCCACCCCAGCATCTACCGGCTGCTGCCGGACCAGTTTTCCAATCTGGACATCAGCGCGGTGGGACGCCTGGACGTGGACACCACCGGCCTGATCCTGCTGTCCAACGACGGCCAGTTCATCCACGCGCTCTCCTCGCCGAAGAAGCTGGTGCCCAAGGTCTACCGCGCCACGTTGAAGCACGAGGCGACGCCGGAGCTGATCGCCAAGCTGCAGAGCGGCGTCTACCTCAACGACGAAGCGCGCGAGTTCGCCGCGGACAGCGTCGAACAGATCGACGCCCACACTATTGTGCTGACCATCACCGAGGGCAAGTACCATCAGGTGAAGCGCATGGTGGCGGCGGCCAGCAACCGCGTCGAGGCGCTGCACCGCGAAAGCCTGGGGGCTATTGTCTTGGGCGATCTGCCGGCGGGCGAGTGGCGGCATCTGACCGCGGAGGAATTGGCGGCCTTCGGCTTCTGATTGAATCGGCAAGCCAAAAACGGCGGGGAGCATGTCTCCCCGCCGTTTTTTATTGCCCGGCGCGCTCCGCGGCTGGCGGCTGCGGGGCATGGCTGCGCGGCGCGGCCACATGCGCCCAGATGCCCTCGACGTCCGGCGCGACGTGTGCCGCCAGCTGGTGGCCATTCGGATAATCGCCGCCGTTCTGGCTGCGGAACGGAATCGGCGCTTCGTCGAACAGGCCGGCCAAGCGCTGCCGCCAGCCATCCAGCTGCCGAGCGATCTCCTCGCGGCTGAGGCGGTTGACCCCGTACACCGCGTGGAGGGGCAGCACGTCCATGCCGGGGTAGAACAGGCAGCCATGGGCCACTGGGAACAGCAGCTCCTTCAACGGCCCGTTGATGCCGCGCGGGCCGTAATCCTCTTCGCCGCCGCCGACCATCGCGGCCAGCAGCGCCCGCTTGCCCTTCAGCGCGCCGTCGCCGTAGCGCAGCCGGTTTCCTTGGCCCTGATAGCCATAGCCGAAGCCATAGGCGTACACCCGTTCGAACCAGCCTTTCAGAATGGCCGGCACGCCGTACCACCACAGCGGGAACACAAAGATCACCGCATCGGCGGCCCGCAGCTTGCGCTGCTCCTCGGCTACGTCCTGCGGCTGCGCGCCGCTGGCGTAGGCGTGGCCGGATTCTTCGATGAAGGACAGCCGCTGCGGATCGGCGCGCTGCGGGAAGTCGTCGGCGTCCAGCACCGCTTTCCAACGCATGCCGTAGAGGTCGGATTGCAACACGAGGTGGCCCTGGCGGGTCAAGGTATCGACGGCGGCGTCGACGAAGCTGCGGGTCAGCGAGGTGGACTCGGGCTGGGCGTAGACCAGCAGGATGGTGCGGCTCATGAATGGCTCCGGTGTCATCGGTTTGAGATGGCCACAGTCTGTCCAGGCATGATAAATAAGTGAAATCGATAGATTTCTCGCTAGCCATTGAACATATGGATACTAGACGCCTGGATTTGAACCTGTTGCAAACGCTGGAAGCGCTGCTGGAGGAGCGCAACGTCACCCGCGCCGCGGAGCGGCTGCACCTGAGCCAGCCCGCGGTCAGCGCCCAGCTGGCGCGGCTGCGCGATCTGTTCGGCGATCCGCTGTTGCTTCCGGCGCAGCGCGGCATGCGGCCGACCGCCAAGGCGGAGCAGTTGCTGGCGCCATTGCAGGCCTCGCTGCGGCAGGTGCGCGAAACCATGATGACGCACCAGGACTTCGATCCGGCGGCGGCCGGCATGACCTTGCAACTGGCGTGCACCGATTATGCCCAGGCGGTGGCGGCGATTCCGCTGGTCAAGCGGCTGCGCGAGACGGCGCCGGGCATCCGGGTGGCGGTGCGCAATCTGGAGACGGCCCGTCTGCAGCGGCAGATGGAAAACGGCGAGGTCGACCTGGCCTTGATCAGCCAGGAGAACGCGCCGCCAGGCCTGCTTACCCAGGCGATGTTCGAGGACCGCTATGCGTTGATCAGCCGTCCGGATCATCCTGCCTGGCGGCAAGGCGTCACGCTGGCGTCTTACCTGCAGCAGGAACATGTGGTGGTGTCGCTGGGCTGCGGCGATTTCGGCACCGCTGTGGATGTCGCCCTGGCCGAGCGGGGACTGGCGCGCCGGGTGGCGCTGTCGGTGGCGTCTTTCCTGCTGGTGCCGGAAATCGTATCCCAGACCGATTTCGTCGCATTGATGCCGGAGCGGCTGGTGTCCGCGGCGCGCGTGCCGCTGGACGTGCATCCCTGTCCGTTTCCGGTGCGTGGCTTCGATGTGGCGATGGCGTGGCATCCGCGCAATCATGGCCATCCCGGCCAGCGCTGGATACGCGAAGTGTTCGCCGCGCTGATGGCGGAAACCGGCTGAGCGGTTGGCGATTCCGCGCGCTCCCGCTGCTTTCTGTCAAACCGCAGGGGCGGGCGGCGATGCCTTACCGCGGCGTCTTGCCCAGCCGCCGGTACAAGGTGGAGCGGCTGATGCCCAGCGCCCGCGCCGCCGCGCTGGCGTTGCCGCCGCAACGGCGCAGCAGGTCGGCGATGGCGCTGTCCTCCACCGCATGGCCCTGCGCCGCCATGTCTTCGCGCAGCGCAGCCGGCAGATGCTCGACGCCCAGCGCGGCGCCGTCGTCGGCCAGCGCCAGCAGCGTGGCCAGCAGATTGGACAGCTCGCGCAGATTGCCCGGCCAGCGGTAGCCGCGGATGGCCAGCACCAGCTTCGGCTCCAGCGAAATGCCGCGCCGCGCCGCGCCCATGCCGTCCAGCATCGTTTGGGCGATGGCGGCGATGTCGCCGCGCTCGCGCAGCGGCGGCAGGCTGAGCGGGTAATGGCACAGCCGGTAGTAGAGGTCGGCGCGGAAGCCGCCATCGTCCACCCGCGCGCGCAGATCGCGGTGGGTGGCGCAGATCAGGCGGATGTCCAGCCGCTGCGCCGGCCCGCCGCCCAGCGGGGTCACTTCCCGTTCCTGCAGCGTCCTGAGCAGCCGCGCCTGCAGGCCAGGCGGCATGTCGCCGATCTCGTCCAGGAACAGC
>NZ_JAJOHV010000120.1 GCF_021129175.1 Chromobacterium piscinae
GGTTCAGGGCAGGCAGCAGCAGCGCGCCGGCGGCCGGCGCCAGCGCCGCCACTGCCAGGAACACCGCGCGCCAGCCGAAGACATGGACCAGGCCGGCGGCGATGCCGGGGCCGATCAGCGCGGGCACCACCCAGGCGCCGGCGAACATCGCGAACAGCTTGGGATGCAGCGCCGGCGGCACCGCGCGCGACATGCCCACGTAGATGGCCACGCCCAGCAGGCCGGAGCCCAGACCCTGCATCAGCCGACCCAGCACCAGCATGTACATGTCGGAGGCCGCGCCCGCCGCCAGCAGGCCGGCGATGAAGGCGGCTAGGCCCAGCCAGGCGGAGCGGGCCGCGCCGTAGCGGTCGCAGATTTCGCCGCCCAGCGTCATGCCCACCACCGAGGTGGCCAGCGTGCCGCCGAAGGCGATCGCGTAGAAGTCCAGACCGCCCAGCGCGGCGGCGACGGCGGGCATGGCCGCGGCGACGGCGATGGATTCGAAGGCCAGCAGCGAGATCAGCGCGATGCCGCCGATGCAGGCCGCGGTTCTGCCCTGGCTGAAGAGACTTTCATTCTTGACGGATGGCTGCATGGGAAAACTCTTGTTGCGGTAAGAACCGTCATGATGAAAGTTAAAGTTAACTTCAAGTCAAGGATGGCGTCGCTGAGACGTCCGTCCCGGTTCAGCGCTTACGCGCCGGGGCAGGCGTCGGGCACATCGTTCAGGCCCTGCTTGTCGTGGCGGAAGCGGGCGATGGGCTTGCCGCTGCCGTAATCGATGTCGATCACGTACAGGCTGTCGAAATCGTCCTTGCCCCAGACCGGCACCTGGGCCGCGCCGTCTTTGCCGCCGTAGCGGCGCATGATGTCGGCGGCCATTTCCCGCAACTGCTTGTGCTCCCAGGCGATGTAGACCGTCTTGCCGTGGCGCAGCGGATTGACCAGCTGTTGCTGCAGGCCGTCTATCGCCAGCATGTCGAACGCGGTGTTCACCGGCAGGCCCTGGGCGATCGCCGTCGGCTCTATCGTCGCCAGCGGCCGGATGTAGTTGAAGGTGCCGGCGGGGTCGCGCTTTTGGCTGGCGGTGGACGGCGCATAGATCTGGTCCGCCTTGCCGAACTTGGCCGGCAATGTCTTGATCAGCGCCAGCGAGCGGTTGAGGCCTTTGCAGCTGAGCTGGCCGTAGCCGCCGTCCGGCTTTTCGCCGTGGCGCAGCATGATCAGGGTTTGGGTGTCGGCGAAGGCGGGCGCGGCGGCGAGCAGCAGAAGCAGCAGTCGAATGAGTTTCATCGATTCGGTCCGTGTAGGTGACGACCTGTCAATTTCGCGCCCGCGCCGCCAGGATGCAAGCGAAATCGCAAGCCGCGCCAGAAGCCCGTTCGGCAGCGTGTTTATTCGTACCAGATCGACACGCGGTTCAGTTCCGCCAGGACGCGGGGGGAGATCTTCAGCGTCCTGAGCGGATCGCCGGCGCCGCCGTAGACAAAGTCGTGGGCCAGCAGCAGGCGGTCCATCACGCAGGGGAGATCCAGGCCCAGCAGCGGCACCGCGCCGGCGTCGCAGCCGGTAATGTCGCGTACGCGGCGGCGGTCGGCCAGCCGGGCCTGGTTGCGGCCCAGCGTTTGCGCCAGCTTGTCCCAGTCCACGCCGTCCCGTCCGCCGGACAGGATGCAGGCGAAGATGTCGCCGTCGGCCTCCACGATCAGCGTGGGCGCGGTCTGCGCCATGGCGATGCCGAAGTGGGCAGCGCCCTCGTGGGCTGAGCGCAGCGGCTTGTCGTGTTCCAGAACCTCGCCGCCGTGGCGAGACACCAGTGCCGCGAATGCTTCCGGATTCCATTCCGTCATTTTTCGCCGCATCGTCACACCATCAGGATGCGCAGGCCCAGCAGCAGCATCAGCGCGCCGCCGCAGCCGTCTATCCACCGGCTCTTGCGGTGCAGGCCGTTCAGGATGGACGGGTGCGAGATCAGCAACGCCAGCAACGCGTACCAGCCGAAATCCAGTCCCATCGCGGTGACGATCAGCAGCACCTGGCTGCCGGCAGGCATGTCGGCGGTGACGAACTGGCTGAGCAGGGCGACGAACATCACCGCCAGGTGCGGATTGGACAGCGATACCGCCAGGCCGGTGCGCGCGGCGCGCCAGGCGGAGGTCGGCGCGGCGGCGGAGATTTCGTTGCTGGCGGCCCGCGACGGACGGGACGCCGCGCGCAGGCCCTGCACGCCCAGCCAGATCAAATAGGCCGCGCCGAGGCAGGAGATGACTTTGAACAGCAGCGGATGCGCCGCCATCACCATCGCCAGCCCCTGGGCGGCGGCCAACGCGTACAGGCCCACGCCCAGCGCGTGTCCCATCGCGGCTGCGAGGCCGCCGCCGCGCCCGCCGCGGGCGGTCTGCTGCAATACCATCGCCAGGCTGGGGCCGGGCGACATCGCGCCCAGCATACATACGCCGGCGAATTGCAGCCAGGTGGTCCAGGTCATAGCTTTCTCCTTGTTTGATGACAGTCCGGACAAAGTCTATGAGCTGGGCGCGGCGGACAGAACCGCCATCGGCGGATAGCCGCTATGCGTTCTCCGAATACTTGCTGACGCCGTGGATGGAGTGGTGCAGCACGTCGAACACGTGGCCGCGGAACCAGCGGTGCGCCGGGTCCTTGTCCGCCCGGCCGTGCCACAGCAGCCAGTAGCGGTAGGTGTAATCGATGAAGGGTATGGGCTTGGCATGCACCGGAAACTGGCGCTGGAAGCGGATGGCCAGGTGTTCCGGCAGCGTCAGCAGCAGCTGGCTGCGGGAGACGATGCTCAGCGCCGACACGAAATAGGGCGTGGCGATGCGGATTTGGCGAGACTGGCCTTGTTGCGCCAGCTGGATGTCGACGAAGCCGTCCTTGTCGCTGGCGGAGCTGACGCGCGCGTGCGGCCAGGCCAGGTAGTCGTCCCGCTCCAGCGCGGGTTTGTTCCGCAATGGGTGGTCGTCGGCCATCACGCACATCGGCTGGTCCTGGCCCAGCGACTTGCCGTAGATATTGTCCGGCACCTCGTCGGCGATGGTGGACACCAAGTCCGCGCTTCCGTCCACCAGCATGTCGAAACGCCCGGCCTGCCAGGGGAGGAATTTCAGGCGCATGTCGGGCGCTTGCGGCAGCACGCGGTCCAGAATGTCCGGCAGCATGTATTCGGCGAGGTAGTCGGAGCCGGCGAAGGAAAACTCCCGCTCGCAGACCGCCGGATCGAACTGTGGCGGCTGGTACAGCTGTTCCACCTGCTCAAGCACCGTTTTCAGTCCCAGCCGCAGCTCTTCCGCCCGCTCGGTCAGCACGAAGCGCTGCCCCTCGCGCAGCAGCAGCGGGTCTTGGAACTGCGCGCGCAACTGCACCAGATGGCGGCTCATCGCCGATTGGGTCAGGCCCAGCCTGTCGGCGGAATGGGTGAGATTGCGCGTTTCCAGCAGCACCTCCAGCGAGCGCAGCAGGTTCAGGTTGAGCGGGAGAGGCATCGGGTATCCGTCATTGTCGGGCGATCATCGGCCCGGTTCGTTTTACGTGATCTCTGGATTGTGGGCTGGACAGAGGTTTTAGGGAAGCGGTTGGCGAGGGCGCGTGATGGGGTGAGGCAGCCGTCATGATTTGGCGGCAAGGACTGATGATGGCGGCCGCTTGCCGCCGGCAATTGTCCACCAGCCACCGAGCCGGCTCGTTTAAGAGCATGCAAGGCGGAGGCGCGCCAGATGCGCGGGGTCCGCTATCTTTCTGGCATGACTGCGTAATTTGGTTTGCCGGAGCCAACGGTGATGTTCGCAATCACCAGTTGCACGTCCGGAGTCCGCTTGATGAAGGCTTCGATGCCTGCGGCGGCATTCCGGCTGCGGATGCAGCCTTCCACGTAAACGAAGCGGCGTTGCACGGTAAGCCACAAGCTGGCGTTGGCGAAGCGGCGGCTTTGGGCGAAGCGTCGCCGCAGGTCGGCGGCGATATCTGCGTCGTACATATAGGCGTTGGGCTTCGCGCATTGCTTGGCCAGCCAGCAGCTGGTGCCGCGCTCGATGCGCGAATGCGCCTGTTGTTTCATCTCCGCCTCGGTGGCGAATGGGCCCAGAGGAGCCGGGCAGGAGGCTATCCGGTTGCGCACTTGGATGAACGGGTCGTTGAACCAGTTTTTGACCGGCGGGGCGGCGCGCGCCGCCCCGCATGCCAGTATCAGGCAATATCCCAGACTCCAGGCGCGGGCTGTAGGGAAGCAAAGTAAGTGAAAACTTCCATCCTTGCCAAGTAAGGCTTTTCCCACTTTTGAGTGCACCCATGAAGGGAGACGCTGCGCATACTTAATGAAAAATACGGAACTTTCAGCAATGTTAGTAAAAAATCCTGTGGCATGAGCGACGCATTTTGTTTTAGAAGTCGAGTAGAGATACTCGCGCAAAAAAAGCCCGCGCCTGAGCGCGGGCCAATGACGAAAGGGGCAAGGTCAGTGGATCAGTAGTCCAGCTCTGCCGGAGCCTTGGCCTTGCTGTCCTGCGCCGCCTCGGCCACGGTGGCGTCGGTGGTCAGGATCAGGCTGGCGATGGAAGCCGCGTTTTGCAGCGCGGTGCGCGTCACCTTGGTCGGGTCGATCACGCCCATTTCGACCAAGTCGCCGAACTGGCCGCTGGCGGCGTTGTAGCCGTGGCTGCCTTTGCCCTCCAGCACCTTGTTGACGATGACCGATGGCTCGTCGCCGGCATTGGCGGCGATGGCGCGCAGCGGCGCTTCCAGCGCGCGCAACACGATCTGGATGCCGGCGTCCTGGTCGGGGTTGTCGCCCTTCAGCTCCTTGATGTGGGCGCGGGCGCGCAGCAGGGCAACGCCGCCGCCGGCCACAATGCCTTCTTCCACTGCGGCGCGGGTGGCGTGCAGCGCGTCGTCCACGCGGTCTTTCTTCTCTTTCATTTCGACTTCGGTAGCCGCGCCGATACGGATCACCGCCACGCCGCCGGATAGCTTGGCCACTCGTTCCTGCAGCTTCTCGCGGTCATAGTCGCTGGTAGCCGCATCGATCTGGGCGCGGATGGCTTGCACGCGGGCATCGATCTTGGCCTTGTCTCCAGCGCCGTCGATGATGGTGGTGTTTTCCTTGCCGATTTCCACGCGCTTGGCGCTGCCCAGCTCCGTCAGGCCGGCTTTTTCCAGCGTCAGGCCGGTTTCCTCGGAAATGACGGTTCCGGCTGTCAGGATGGCGATGTCCTCCAGCATAGCCTTGCGGCGGTCGCCAAAGCCGGGCGCCTTCACGGCGGCCACCTTCAGGATGCCGCGCATGCTGTTCACCACCAGGGTGGCCAGCGCTTCGCCTTCCACGTCTTCCGCGATGATCAGCAGCGGTTTGCCGGCCTTGGCCACTTGCTCCAGCACCGGCAACAGATCGCGGATATTGCTGATCTTCTTGTCGTAGAGCAGCACCAGCGGGTCTTCCAGCACGGCGGTCTGTTTTTCCGGATCGGTGATGAAGTAGGGCGACAGGTAGCCGCGGTCGAACTGCATGCCTTCGACAACAGCCAATTCATTGTCCAAGGATTTGCCGTCCTCGACGGTGATCACGCCTTCCTTGCCTACCTTGTCCATAGCGTCGGCAATGATCTTGCCGATGGCCTCGTCGGAATTGGCCGACAGCGCGGCCACCTGGGCGGTTTCCTTGCTGTTGGTCACCGGCTTGGACAGAGTTTGCAGCTCTTTGATTACGGCATGGACGGCCTTGTCGATGCCGCGCTTCAGGTCCATCGGGTTCATGCCAGAGGCGACGTACTTCATGCCTTCCTGCACGATGGCCTGGGCCAGCACGGTGGCGGTGGTGGTGCCGTCGCCTGCCACGTCAGCGGTCTTGGAGGCGACTTCCTTCACCATCTGCGCGCCCATGTTTTCGAACGGGTCTTTCAGTTCGATTTCCTTGGCGACCGACACGCCGTCCTTGGTAATGTGCGGCGCGCCGAAACTGCGCGCCAGCAGCACGTTGCGGCCCTTTGGCCCCAGGGTGACTTTCACGGCATTGGCCAGCACGTTGACGCCGTTGACGATGCGTTCACGGGCGTTGTCGTGGAAGCGGACTTCTTTCGCAGCCATGGTTTAACTCCTGTGATGAATGGGGAAAATCAAGCAGCCTTGCGGCCGGACTCGGACGTCTCTTCGATCACGCCGAAGACATCCTCTTCACGAAGCACCAGGTACTCCTGGTCGTCCAGCTTGACGGTCTGGCCGCCATATTTGCCGAACAACACCAAGTCGCCTACCTGCACTTGCATCGGCAGCAAGGTGCCGTCAGGCAAGCGTTTGCCGGGACCAACAGAGAGGACTTCGCCTTGTTCGGGTTTTTCCGCGGCGCTATCGGGAATGACGATGCCGGATGCTGTCTGGCGGACCTTTTCGACCCGCTTGACGATAATCCGGTCGTGCAGAGGACGGATTTGCATATCAATCTCCTGTGCGATTCAGATCATTGGAAACGGTAGGTAAGACCGGCTTGCTGCAGGCGAGAAGATGCCCGCGCTTGCCGGTCAAACTCAGCCTGAGGGGCTGACGAATGACGAAGTAAGGGCGGGCCAAAAACTTTTCAAGAGGTTTTTTTCAGAAAAAATGCGGCTAAAAAATGACGCGCTCGACGCGGCCGAAACGGTATTCGGTTCGGGCCGCCTTGCCGCCGCGGCAGACGCGCGGCACCAGCGGGCAAGGGGGCTGGCGCAGCCCGGCTTCGCCCAGCGTGTCGTCCTCGGCCAATTCGCGCCACAGCCCGCCATGCACCGGCCGAAACTGCCAGCAAACATAGCCGCGGCGCGCCGCCAGCCGCATCAGCTCCGGTGCGTCGGGCGCTTCGGCCACGATGCTTTCCTGGCCGTCGATAGGCGGCAAATCCCCGAAAGCCTGGCGGCAGGCCAGCTCCTCGCCGGCGGCGGCGCCTAGGGTGTTGCAGCCGCGCCGCTCGTCGCGCAGCAGATTCCAGGCGCCCAGCTGCCAGGCCGCGTCCAGAATCTCTTCCTCCACCCGCGACAGCGCCTTCCAGCTGCGCGTCAGCTGCAAAGCCGACGCCGGCACTTGCCGCAGCATGCTGGGGGCCGTCCGCGCGCGGTCAGGGGCGGATTTGCGGAAGCCATGCCAATGCAGCATCAACAGCAGCGGCGTATCGGGAAGGGGGACCGCGCTGAGGCTGACCGCGAACAGCGGCAGGCGCATATGACGGATCTGGGCGGACAAGGTATCGAACAACTCCATGGCGACACTCCATGACGATGGATGCGAAGACATGCTTGGCGTGGCTGACAAAACCTCGCAAAGCACCTGAGCCAAGGCGCGCCGACGCAGACAGTACAGGCAGTACGGCAAGGAGGCGCAACGCAGGATCAGGGGTTTTGTCAGTGACTCTTAAACGATAAAAACATTGCCGGCGCGAGGCAAGCCCATGCTGTGCGGCGATGGCCAGGTTTTCATTGCCAACCTTGCAGCCATTGGTCCGTATCCCGCAGCGCCTGCCACGCCATGGTTTGCCGGCGCCGGCTATGCACCGCCTCCAGCGTGACCGTTTCCACCGGCATGTCCGGCGCAGGCCGGCCCAGCGCCACCACCAGGAAGTGCTTCTCCCGGTTTCGCGGCGCGGCGGCGGTCCATTTGCTCAGCAGCAATTTTTCCGGATTCAGCCGCCTAGTTGTCGCCACGGTCCTGCCTCACCCAGATCAGCTTGTCGGTCGGCACGCCCAGCCTGGCCGCCACCGCCAGCAACGCCGGCCTGGCGTCGGCGGCGGGCTGCTTGTCGCGCGACAGCAGCCACAGATAGTCCTTGTCCGGTCCGACCACCACCGCCCAGCGGTAGCCGGGGTCCAGCGCCGCCACATGGTAGCCGCCGTAGAACGGGCCGAAGAAAGATACTTTCAGCGAGGCGACATCGGCAGGGCCGTTGAACCAGGCCTTGCCGACGGTTTGGCGCCAACTGGCGGCAGCGGCGTCGTAGCCGCGGTTGACCACGCGGATGCTGCCGTCGGGGTTGCGGCTGTAGTCGGCGCTAACCGCCTGCAGGCCGCGTTCGAAGCGGTGATCCAGGCGGGCGATTTCATACCAGCGGCCTTGGTAGCGTTCCAGCTGGAACCCCCGCACCGGGTCGATGCCGGACGGCGGCGCGGTGGAGCAGCCGGTGAGCGGCAGCAGGGCGATGGCGAACAGCGCGAGCGGTTTTCTCAGCATGATTGACCTCACAGTGCGTCTAGATCGGCTTGCAGCACGGCGGCGCGCGCGGCGATGGCGGCGCGTTCGGCTTCCGGCAGCTTGTCCAACTGGCGGTAGACCAGCGTCAGCCGCGGATTGGCGGCCAGCCGCGCGCGGTGGCGCTGGAAAAAATCCCAGTACAAGGCATTGAACGGGCAGGCGTCGGCGCCGACGCGCTGCTTGGGCCGGTAGCGGCAGCCGGCGCAGTAATCGCCCATGCGGCCGATATAGGCGGCGCTGCCGGCGTAAGGCTTGCTGCCCAGCAGCCCGCCGTCGGCGAACTGGCTCATGCCCAGCGTGTTGGGCAGCTCCACCCATTCGAAGGCGTCGATGTAGACGCCCAGATACCATTCGTGCAGCGCCTGCGGCGACAGGCCGGCGATCAGGCCGAAATTGCCTATCACCATCAGCCGCTGGATGTGGTGGGCGTAGGCGTCTTCCAGCGATTGGCCGATGGCGTGGGCGAGGCAGCGCATGCCGGTGTCGCCGTCCCAGAACCAGCGCGGCAGCGGCAAGCGGTGGTCCAGCGCGTTGCAGTCGCGGTAGCCGGGCATCTTGGCCCAGTACACGCCGCGCACGTACTCGCGCCAGCCCAGCAGCTGCCGCGCGAAGCCTTCCACCGCGGCCAGCGGCGTGCGGCCCGAGCGCCAGGCGGCGACGGCGGCGTCCACCGTTTCGCGCGGGTTCAGCATTTTCACATTGAGGGCGAAGGACAGCAGCGAATGGAACAGCCGCCGCGCGCGCGGGCTCATGGCGTCCTGGTAGGCGCCGAAATGCGGCAGCGCGTGTTCGACGAAGGCGCGCAGCTGCGCCAGCGCCTCGGCGCGGTTGAGCGGCCAGCGCAGGGCGTCCGCCTGCGGCTGGCCGAAGCTGTCCACCTCGGCGTCGACAATGGTTTGCCACAGCCGGCTGTGGTCATGCTCGGGACGCGCATCGTCTGGTTCGGGCGGGTGGCCGGGCCAGCGCTGGCGGTTGTCGGCGTCGAAATTCCAGCGCCCGCCGGCGGGCTCGCCGTTGTCGTCCATCAAAATGCCGTGCTGGCGCCGCAGGTGACGGTATAGGGTCTCCTGCCGCCATTGCCGCCGCGCGCCGAAGAACGCCGCCGCCTCGCCGCGCGCGGTGTAGAAGTGCTCGCTGTCCGCCATGCGGCAAGGTATGGGCAGGCCGGCCGCCCATTCCGCCAGCTGGCGGTCCAGCCGCCACTCGTCCGGGGCCTGGTACTCCACCGCCGCCGCGCGGTAATGGACGATCAGCGCGTCCAGATTGCCGATCAGCGACTGGCGGTTGCTGGCGTCGTCTATGGCCACGTAGCGCACGCGGTGGCCTTGCGCTTTCAACTGGGCGGCGAAGTCGCGCATCGCGGCGAAGATGGCCAGGATTTTCTGCGCGTGGTGGCGCACGTAATCGGTTTCCTGGCGGATTTCCATCATCACATGCACCACGTTGGCGTCGGGCTCGGCGAACCAGCTGTGGCGGGGATTGAGCTGGTCGCCCAGGATCAGCCGCAAGGTGGTCATGCGGCTTTGCCTTTCCGGCGGCGGCAGCGTTCCGAGCAATACTGGACAGCGTCCCAGCTGGCGCGCCATTTTTTGCGCCAGCTCATGGTTCGGCCGCAGCCGGCGCAGGGCTTGGACGGCAACGCCGCCTTGTTGCCCTTGAATGCCGCAGCCGACATCAGACAACCCTTAGCTTCTTGCGCAGCCAGGCCACGGGCAGGCCGAACAACGGAATTTTCTCGAACAGTTCTTCCGCCGCGTCCCAGTAGTCGCGGTGCAGCGTGATCTTGCCGTCGGCGTCGAACTGCAGATGGCTGCCGCCGTGGATGCTCATTTGGCGGCCGGCATACAAGAAGTGGAAATCCCAGGTGATAAAGGCCTGGTCGCCGTCGCGCAGCGCATGGATGACGGTGAAGCGCGGGTGTTCCAGCGTCTTGAACATGTGGCGGAACACCGCCTGGATCCTGGCCACGCCGCGCGCGTCGTTGAACGGGTCCTTGAAGCGGGCCTCTGCGGCGTAATGGCGGCCGATGTCAGGCAGCGTGTCCGGCGTCAGCGTCTGGTACCAGTCGAGCAGGGCCTGCCATTCGGCTTGGGTGGGGGTGCGTTTCATGGTCGTGCCAACCTCGCGAGCAAGGGCAGCCGCAGCCGGTAGGGCAGCAGCCGCAACAGTTTGAGCCATACGGTGAAGCGCAGCGGGAAGTGGATTTCGAACGCGCCGCGCTCTAGCCCGCGCATGATGTGCCGCGCCGCCTGGCGCGGCGTCAGCAGCGCCGGCATGGTGAAGTGGTTCTTGGCGGTGAGCGGCGTGGCGACGAAGCCGGGATTGATCAGGTAAACCGCCACCCCGCGCGGCCTGAGCTCGGTGTAGAGGATTTCCGCCAGATTAATCAGCGCCGCCTTGCCGGGGCCGTAGACCACGGCGCCGGGCAGGCCGGCGTAACCGGCCACGCTGGCGACCAGCGCCACGCCGCCGCGTCCTTGCCGCGCCAGCGTCGGCAACACCACTTCCAGCCCGTGGTAGACGCCCAGCAGATTGGTGTCGAGCAGGCGGCGGGTTTCCTCTGCGTACAGGTCCAGGCAGGTTTGCGGCCGGTAATCGGCCGCGCAGAACACCACGAAATCCGGCAGCGCGCCGGCGGCCTCCAGATGCGACCAGGCGGCCTGCCAGGCGGCGGGATCGGTCACGTCCAGCGTTTCCACCCGCGCGCCCGGGCAGCCCGCCGCCAGCATGCGCATCGGCTCGGCGCGGCGCGCCGACAGGATGACTTCGGCGCCGGCCTGCAGCAGTTCGTCGGCCAAGGCCGCGCCGATGCCGCTGGACGCGCCTATCACCCACACCCGGCGCGCGCGCCAGTCCGCTATGGCGGGATTGAGGCGCAGCGTCATGGCTTGGCCTCCGGCTTGCGGAAGAACAGCGTGACTTCGCCCAGGCGGAAGCCGAACTTGCTCATCGTCGCCCGGTTGAGCAGGCTGCGCTCGTCCTGCAGGAACATCCAGTCGTCGAACTGCACCAGATACTGTTTGCCGTCCACCGGCAGCTTCAGTGTGTAGCGCCAGCGCAGCGCGTTGCCGGCCGTCTCGCCGACGGCCTCGCCGACCACATCGTCGGCCAGGCCGCGCCAGCGGCCGTCGCCTATGGGCTTGAGCCGCCATACGCGCTGCTGGCGGCTGCCGTCGCTGTAATGGAAGCGCTCGGTCAGCACGAGCTCCTCGCCCTGGCGTTCGCCGTCCATGTCCACGGTGAAGCGCTTGGCCACGCGGCCTTGCCGGTCCTGGAACATGCCCCAGGCCTCGGTTTTGCCGAGGAAAAAGCGGCCAGGGTCCAGCAGCGGGCGATTGGCGGCGTAATCGGCCACCGACGGTCCGGCGCAACCCGTCAGCAAGGCCAGCAAGGAGGCGAGGGCGGCGCGCGGCATCACGCATTCCTTTCCAGCAGAAATTGCGAAACGCCGATGCGGCCTTCGTTGAAACCGGCTTCGCAGTAGCACAGGTACAGCCGCCACAGCCGGATGAAGGCCTCGTCGAAGCCCTGGCCTCGGATGGCGGCGAGGTTGGCCTCGAAAGCATCGCGCCAGCGGCGCAGCGTTTCCGCGTAGTCGGCGCCGAAGTCCAGCCGGTTGCTGCATGCCAGGCCGCTTTGCTGCGCCGCGCGCTGGAAGCGCTCGCGGCTGGGCAGCATGCCGCCGGGAAAGATGAAGGTCTGGATGAAGTCGGCGCCGGCGCGGTACGCGTCGAAGCGGGACTCCTCTATGGTGATGCTCTGCGCCAGCGCCTGGCCGCCCGGCTTCAGGCAGCGGCGCAGGGTGTCGAAATAGCCGCGCCAGTATCGTTCGCCCACTGCCTCGAACATCTCGATCGACACGATGGCGTCGTATTGGCCGGAGAGGTCGCGGTAATCGCGGTGCTCCAGCCTGACCAGCGGTTCGTTGGCCAGGCGGCGGCGGGCGAAGTCCAGCTGCGCGTCCGAGATGGTGATGCCATGCACCGCCACGCCGAGGCGGGCGGCATGCTCGGCGAAGCCGCCCCAGCCGCAGCCGATTTCCAGCACCCGCATGCCGGGGCGCAGCCGCAGTTGTTCGCAGATGCGCTGGTACTTGCGCGCTTGCGCGTCGGCTAGGGGCAGGCTGTAGTCGCCAGCGAACCAGGCGCTGGAATAGGTCCAGCTCGGGTCCAGCCACAGCCGGTAAAAATCGTTGCCGATATCGTAATGGGCGTGGATGTTGCGCCGGCTGCCGCGGCGGCTGTTGGCGCGCGCCAGGTGGCGCAGCTTGTGCCAGCAGCGCGCGGCCCAGCGGCCTAGCCTGCCCAGCTGCAAGGCGTCTTCGTTGCGCAGCGCCAGCCGCAGCAGCGCCGTCAGGTCGGGGCTGTCCAGCCAGCCGTCGCGATAGGCTTCGGCAAAGCCGATATCGCCGCCGGCCAGGATGCGGCCGCAGGCGCGCCAGTCGCGCAGCTGCAGCTCGGCGTCGGTTTCCGCATGGAGAGCGCCGAACCACAGGGTCTCGCCATCCGGGGTGATGAGTTTGAGGCTGCCGTGGCGCAGTTTCGACAACAGGGCCAGCAGCGCCCGCCCGGCGGCGGGAATATCGGGACGGGACAAGGCGATGGGTTGGCTCGCGCTCATGGCTTCAACTCCTGGCCGCGGCTGAGCGCGGCGGCGGGGGGATGGGGTTTGCGGAAGATGGGCACGCGTTTCAGCCACAGCTTCAACGCCTGCCAGTGGATGCGGGCGATGACGCCCAGGGTCAGCAAGGGCTGGCGCAACAAGGCGGCGGCTGCCGCCGGCGCTGTCAAGGCGCGCAGGCGGCCGGCTATCGAGGTGTGCAGCAAGGCGCCCGCGGCGTCGTGATAGTCGATGCGCACCAGCGCGCGGCCCGGCTGTTCGGCGAAGCGGAAACGGTAATGGCCTTCCACGCGGCAAAACGGCGAAACGTGCAGCAGCTTGCGGCAGGCGAGCTGGCTGGAGGTGCTGATCTCGCCTCCCTGGGACGGACTGAGCAGATAGCCGTGATGCTCGCCGAAGGTGTTGTTCACCTCGGCCAGCACCGCGATCAAGCGGCCGGCCGCATCGTGGCAATACCAGAAGCTGACCGGGTTGAAGGCATAGCCGAATACGCGCGGAAAGGTTTGCAGCCAGATTTCGCCGTCGGCCGGCAGCCCGGCTTCCGCCAGCCGCGCGCGCGCCCATGGCAGCAGCGGCGAGCCGTCGCGTGGGCCGTAGTCGCGCGTGCGCAGCGCCAGCGGCCGCCAGCGGTCCACGCCGAACCAGAAGCCGCGCAGGCTTTCTAGCTTGGCCAGATTCAGCCGCAGGCAGAAAACCGGATACACGAAGCGATTGGGCGCCGGGCGCAGGCGGCGGTGCATCACCTGTCCGGTCAGCAGATAGGCGCCGCTCATCTTTCCACCCTCGCCCAGGCCGGAGCCAGGCCAAACGCCTGCGCCACCCGCAGCGCGGACTTCAGCCCGTCCTCGTGGAAGCCGTAGCCGGTCCAGGCGCCGGCGAACCAGCAGCCGTGGCGGCCCTGGATGCTGGGCAAGGCCTTTTGCGCGGCGATGGCGGCGGCGTCGAGCAAAGGATGTTGGTAGTGGAAGCGGCCCAGCACCTTGGCGGGATCGGGCGGACGCGGCGGATTCAAAGTGACGACCACCGGCGTGGCGACAGGCAGCGGCTGCAGCTGGTTGAGCAGATAGCTGACGCCCACCGCCCGGCTGTCGTCCGGCTCGTCCGCCAGGAAGTTCCAGGCCGACCAGGCGGCTTGGCGCCTGGGCAAGAGCGCGGCGTCGGTGTGCAAAACGGCTTCGTTTGCCTGGTAGCGGACCGCGGACAATATCCTGCGTTCCAGCTCGCCCGCGTCGGCCAGCATGCCCAGGGTTTGCGGCGCATGGGTCGCGAACACGGCCGCGTCGAAGGTTTCCTCGCTGCTGGCGGTGAGCAGGCGCAGGCGGTCGTCGACGCGGCTGGCGCGCAGCACCGGCGTCGACAGCCGGACATCGGCCAGGCCGGCGGCGATTTTATCGACATATTGCCGGGCGCCGCCCGGCACGGTGCGCCACTGCGGCCGGTCGCGCAGCTGCAGCAGGCCATGGTTCAGGCAGAAGCGCAGGAAAGTCTCGGCCGGAAAGGACAGGATGTCGCGGCAGGGGCTGGACCAGATCGCCGCCGCCATCGGCAGCAGATAGTGGCGGCGAAAGCGCGCGCCGTATCCGTCCGCGTCCAGCAGGCGTCCCAGGCTTTGCGGGGCCTCGATCGCGCGGCGCAGATTGCGCTCCGCCTCGCGGTTGAAGCGCAGGATGTCGGACAGCATGCCCCAGAAGCCGGGCGACAGCAGATTGCCGCGCTGGACGAACACGCTGTCCAGATTGCGTCCCGCCCATTCCAGCCGGCCGTGGCCCAGGGAGACGCTGAACGACATGTCGCTGGGATGGCTGGGGATGCCCAGCTCCTGGAACAGGGCGATCAGATTGGGATAGGTGCGATCGTTGAAGACCAGGAAGCCGGTATCGACGGCGAAGTCGCGGCCGTCGACCGTGACATCGACGGTGTGGGTATGGCCGCCCAGATAGTCTGCGGCTTCGAACAGCGTCACCGCGTGGCGCCGGGAGAGAAAGTGGGCCGTGGCAAGGCCGGCGATGCCGCTGCCTATCACAGCGATGCGTTGTGGCGATGAGGCGTTCACCATGTCGTCCTGTCGCGAGGTCGGAAATCCACCGGCTTGGCAGTGCGCCGGCGCTGCTTTATATTCAGGATAAAACCGATTTGAAAAAAATTCTACTGATCAGTAAAAGGTGTTACCGATGGGTATATTAGGCAGGCTCAGCTTCAAGGACCAGGCCTTCAAGCTGCGCGAGCAAGCCGTGCTGGACGCCACGACGCGGATGCTGGCGAGCAAGGGTTTCGACCTGATGACCATGGACGATGTGGCCGGCGATGCGGGGATTTCCAAGCCCAGCCTGTACAAGCATTTCAAATCCAAGGATGAGCTGGCGACCGAGGTGATGATCCGCTTGCTGGACGATGCCCAGGATTTTCTGGCGCGGCAGGCGCCGGAGCTGAGTCCGCTCGCCCGCCTGCGCGATCTCTTGGCCTGGGCGCTGCGGGTGCGCCTCGAGGGCGGGCTGCCGTTCCTGCCTTCGGCCAGTCCGCAGGTGCGCGCCATGCTGACGCGCAGCCTGCGCTACGTCAGCCGGGCGATCAAGCTGCACAAAACGCTGCAGGGCATCGTCGAGCAGGCCAAGCGGCAGGGGGAGTTGCGGGCGGATATGCCGACCGACGTGATCCTGTACAGCTACTATTCCCGGACCTGCGATCCGGCGGTGGAGTATTTGCGGGTGTATGGGAAATACCCGGATGAAGACATCGTCAGGCATATGCTTGATGTTTGTTTCGACGGCATGTCGGCTGGCCAGCGCCGCGCTGACGGAGACGCGTGAAGCCGCGGGTCAGGGCGCGGCCAGGCTCCGTGCCTGATCGTCTGCCGCCATGCGCAGCAGATCTTGCAGCAGCGGCGGCAGATACTGCCGCTGCACGGTGATGGCGTAGAAGGTCTCCTCGACGCGCGGCACCACGCAGTATTGTTGCAGCAAGCCCTTGCCTAGCTCATCGCGCACCACGATGGCCGGCAGCAGCGCCACGCAGCCGGCGTCGCGCGCCAGCAGGCGCAGCATGGCCATATCGTCCACTTCGGCGCGGATGGCCGGCTGCAGCGCCAGCTCCTCGCACAGCAGGTCGAAGCGCAGGCGGATCTCGCTCTTGCGGCTGGGCACCAGCAGCGGCAGCGCCGGCAGATCGCGCTCGAACTGGAAGGTCCGCCCCTCCGGCCGCGGCGGCCCCACCAGCACCACCGGCTGGCGCGCCAGCGTGCGGCAGCGCCAGGATTGCTTGTCGTCGCCCAGGGCAGGGCGATTGGACAGCACCACGTCCAGTTCGTGTGCCTTCAGCCGCTGCAGCAGCTCGTCCAGGCTTCCGGACTCCAGCACCAGCCGTACATCGGCTTCTTTCAGCACCGGCTGCAAAAACCATTCCTGGAAATTGCGCGACAGCGTGGCCACGCTGCCTATGCGCAAGGTGCCGCGTCCTTGGCCGGAGGCGGCGGTGGCCAACAGCTCGTTGCCCAGCGCGAAAATCTCCTCGGCATAGCGCATCACCACCGCGCCCAGTTCGGTCAGCTGCAGCTTGCGGCCTTCGCGCAGGAACAACGGCTGGCCCAGTTGCTCTTCCAGCTGGCGAATTTGCGCCGACAGCGCCGATTGCGAGACATGCAGCCTCTCGGCCGCGCGCGTCAGGTGGCCCTCGCTGGCGACCGCCCAGAAATAGTGCAGATGGTGGTAGTTGAGCCGGCTCATTGTTCTAAAATAAAGAATGAAAACTAATATTTAATCTATTTTACTGAACATATTCGCTCAGGCAAAGTTCGAGCAGGAAAACAACGGAGCCTTCCATGCCCCAAACCCTGCTTGCCGCGTTGCCATACGCGATCGCGCTGGCCTGGTTGCTGCCCGCCCTGTGGCCGGGCCGCGCGCTGCCGCGCTACTGGCAGGCCGCCGAAATCGCCGCGCTGGCCGGCGGCCTGCTGTTGCTTCCTCTTATCTTTTTGCCCACGCCTGCGCCATGGTTCGCCGCCGCCTGGCTGATGCAGGCGCTGATCCAGCTACTGGGCTGGATGGTGCTGCGCTACTCGCGCCGCTATATGCAAGGCGAGCCGGGCCAGACGCGCTTCTTGCGCGCCATCGGCTGCCTGCTGGCGGCGGTGACGCTGGTGGTGCAAGCCAGCCACCTGTTGCTGATGGCGCTGGCCTGGATCGCCTGCAGCCTGGCCTTGCAGACGCTGCTCACCTTTTATCCCGGCCGCCCGGCGGCGCGCCTGGCCGCCCGCCGCGAATGGCGCGCCAGCCGACTGGCCGAATGCTTGTTGCTGGGCGCGCTGTTGCTGTGGGCGCTGGCCGGCGG
>NZ_JAJOHV010000121.1 GCF_021129175.1 Chromobacterium piscinae
TGCCGTCGAAGCCGGTTTCGGCTGTCAGACGGCCGCCGTCGTCGTAGTCGAAGCGGTAGTAGCGGTGGTTTTCGTTGCGCAGCGCGGTGAGGCGGCCCAGCTTGTCGTACTGGTAGCCCAGGCTGTGGCCGTTGGCGTCGGTGCGCTTATGCAGCCGGCCGGCCTTGTCGTATTCGTAATGGGTGCCGCGGCCCAGCGGGTCGATGAGTTTCAACAGCCGTGATTCGGCGTCGTGCTCCAGTTGGGTGGCTTGGCTGTCGGACTGGATGATGGCTTGCAGCGTGCCGTTGGCGGCGTACTGGTAACGGGTGGCATTGCCCATCGCGTCCATGGCGAGAAGGGGACGACCACGCTCGTCATACTGCCACTGGGTGGCGCTGCCGGAGCAGTCGGTATAGCTTTCCAGCAGACCATCTGGACGATAGGCGATTTTCTTGGCGCCGCCCTTGGCGTCAGTGACGGCCACCGGCAGGCCTTGCTCGTTGTACGCGTACTTGGTCTTGTGGCCGAGCGGGTCGGTTTCCTCTATCAGCTGGCCCTTGTCGTCGTAGGCGCGCAGCCATTTCTCGCCCATCGGGTCAATGATTTCGATTAGATTGTCCTGCTCGTCGTAGGCGAAGTGCACTTCGCTGCCGTCGGCGCGTTCGTGCCAGATCAGGTTGCCGTTGGCGTCGTAGTCATAGCTGTCTTGCGTGCCGTCCGGGCGAATATGGCTGAGCAGCTTCTTGTCGTCATCGAATTCAAACCACTCTTCTTTGTGGTCCGGATAGACGATGCGGTAGTTGTAGCCTTTTTCGTCGAAATAGTATTCGGTGGTGCGGCCATAGGCATCGGTGACATAGGTGAGATCGATGTTCTCGTCCCAGGCCAGGCGCACGTCCAGGCTGCCGTCGTCGGCGTATTCGCGAATGGCGCGGGCGTCCAGATGCGTGCCATCCCATTCCAGCGTGATGCCGCGGCCGGTGCGGTCGGTGTAGCGGGTGATCAGGTGATGCTGGTACTGGTAGCTCCAGCTTTCGCCGTTTTCATCGGTGGCGGCCAGCAGGTCGCCGGCATCGCCGCCCAGCTGCGGGATATCGCTGTAACGGTATTCGGCCAGCGTGCGTTGCGGCAGGCCGGTTTCCAGATTCTGCAGGGTAACGCGGGTGACGCGGCCAATGGCGTCGTGATTCAGGTCCACTGCGTAGCCGGCGCTGCTGACCAGCTGGCTGAGGCGGCCATCGCGGAAGTTCATCGCAATGCTGTTGCCGGCGCGGTCCTTGATCAGCGCCAGTCGGAAGCTGTCGCCGTGGCGCTCGTACAGCTGGATCAAGTCATGGCCAAAGGTCTGCGACAGCAGGGTGTCGGATAGGCGGGTGAGCGTAAAGCCCTCGATGCCGTCCTTGTGCGACTCGCCTTCCGGCAGCAGCGGATAGTCCAGCGTGCGGCCGCTGTCGTCGTGGAATTTCAGCTGCCCGCCTTCAATATCGAAGCGGGCGGCATAGGCAAGACTCCAGCGCGCGCCGAACTCGCCTTTTTGATCGTTGCCGCCAAAGTTGGAACGATATTGCCGTGTCCAAACAATAGGAAGAACACCCGGAAGGCTGAAGTCGGTGTGTTGTAGCGACTCGTCGCCAAAAGCGTATCCGATGGAGGCCTGGGTGCTAGCGCACGCACATTTGGGCCCAGGCTTGGCGAGCTGCTTTAGCTTGGCGGCAACTTCCTTCACGGTCTGTTCGACCTTTTTCTTGGCGGTATTCACCGCTTTGGTCGCCACCGCCGCCGCTTTTTTCGGCAGGTGATTGAGGAAGGCTTTCAACAGCTTGTCCAGCAACGGCTTCAGGTGGCTGCTGTACATCTTCATCAGCATGTCCACCAACATGCCCGCCCATTTGGCCATGGCCGCACCCAGGCGTTGCATCAGGCGCGCGGAAACTGTGCCTTTCAGGATGGAGTCGATCTGCTTGGCGGCGGCCACCGTCATGCCGGCGGCCGCTTCGGTGCCGGCATCGGCAGCGGCCTGGTTCAGCGAATGCAGGTGGGCGCTGACCGTGCCCCAAAAACCTTGGTCATTGGTTTTATTGAGGTTGTACCGGACGGGCGCATGCTTGACGTTCTTTTGCACATAGGCGCCGAACTTTCCGGTGCCCAGGCTGGTCAGCAGTTCGCCCATGCCGGCGATGATGGTGGCGCCTTTGGCGCCGCAGACTTTCAGCTCGTTCTGGATCTTGCCGTCTACATACTTTACCCATTCCGCCGGCGAGTTGCGGTAACTGGCCGGCAGCATGGTCACCAGCTTGGCCGCCAGGCCCGCTTCGATCTCGCCCTTGGCCCAGTCTTTGCCGGCGCGGCGCATGCTGGTGGCGCACAGCTTCAGCGTGGGCCGCGCGCCCATCTTGAACAGGCCGCCGGCAGCCGGGATCACGCCGATCAGGTCCACGCCCAGGAACAGCCAGTCGAAGACATCGACCTCCTGATTGGCGCGGGACTTGTTGGACATGTCGACGATGTCGACGATGACGTCGCCGATGGAAATCAGGTTGCCCACCACCGGCACTGCGGACGCGATGGTTTTCAGGCTCTCCACCGACAGATGGCCGTCGCTGATGCTGCGCAGCCATTTATCGAAGTCTTGGCCGGTTTGCTGCAGCGCCTGGGATGCGGCTTGAGGCGTGGCGGGAATAACGGCTACGGGGCGTGCGAGGGCTGCGGTCGTCATGATGGCGAGTATCTTTTACAGTATTTTCTTGAGCAGATTGGCTGCGTTCGGGACGGTGGCGGCGGAAGAAGCCAGTTGCTTCACATCGCGCGCCTGCTGCAGCATGGCCTGCGCCTGGCCGGCCACTTGCTTGGCCTGGTCCAGCGTATTCTTGGCTTGGGACAGTTGGCCGGTGGCCGTGGCGACGCCGGGCGGCAAGGTCTTGCCCACCAGACTGGAGAGCTGGCTCATCGCCTGCTTCTTCACCGCCTCTCCGCCCGCCAGCTGTTTCACCGCTTCTTCCGGCTGTGGCACAAAGGGGAAGATGTCGGCCTTGTCCTTGTTCGGCCGGCCCAGGAAATCGACCTGGGCGGGGCCTACCGGGAGTCCATGGACCATCGCCTTGCCGGCCTCGTCCAGCACGCCGCTGTGCTTGACGCCCAGCGCGTCGGTGACGACGAACTTGCCCTGGTTCATCGAGTAGCCGTTGGCGAACTCGTGGATCACCTGCAGATTGCCGGTGCCAGGCTTGGCGAATGTCGGAGTGGGGGTGCTGAGGCTGGCCGGACCGCTCAAGCTATGGCTGGCGCCCTTTACGCTCACTTCGTTGGGGCAGTGGATTTCGATATTGCCGCCGGCGATGCGGATATAGCCGCCGCCACTGGTGAGTAGCACTTCCTGGCTGGCGGCGATCTGCACCTTGCCCTTGACCGAGGTGATGGTCAGGTCCTTATCCGCCGTCAACTCCATCGCGTCGCTCTGCGCCTGCACTTGCACCTTGCCCTTCGCCGCGATCAGCTTCAGCGCCACTTTGTCCTTCACCCCCGCCACGAACAGGCTGATGTGCTGGCCGACGTTGTGCAGCCAGCGCCGGCCGGTGGTGTGGTTGGCGTCGCGCTGGGCGATGAGGTTCAGGTTCTGGCCGGCGGAGACGGTCTGGCTCTGTTCAGTCAGGCTGGCGATGCCGGCTGGGCCGGACAGGATCAGCAGCGGTTGTTGGCCGGCTTGATCCTTGGCGGTTTTGCCGTCTTTGTCGGTGTTGCTGCCGGCTTCCCAGGCTTTCAACGCGTCGGCGTGGTGCTGCAGGTGGCCGTCGGTTTTCTTGCCGGCTTTGGCATTGTCCGGGCCGATTTCGTCGGGCCCGGTTTCCATGGTGTCGGCAAGTTGGCCGGTGGCGGTTTCGGCCAAGGCTTGCGACAGCGA
>NZ_JAJOHV010000122.1 GCF_021129175.1 Chromobacterium piscinae
TCGCCCCGGCCAAGCCGGCCGGCATGCCAGCCGCCCAGCCTGGCGTAGACGCGCGCGCCGCGCGCCGCCGCGTGCTCCGCGTCTTCCAGCAACAGCATGCACGCGCCCTCGGACGGGATCAGCCCGCCGCCCCGCTCGCCGAAAAAGGCCGGCCTGCCGGCCAGCGCCGCGTCGCCGTAATAATCGCGGCAGAAACGCAAGGCGAAGCGCGACAGCGCCTCCACGCCGCCCGCCAGCGCGACCTTGGCTCGACCTGAGCGGATCAGGCCGGCGGCGCGCGCCACCGCCTGCAGCGAAGCTAGCGGCCCCGAAGCCAACACCGAGCTGGGGCCGCGCAGGCCGAAGCGGATCGCCATCTGGCCGCAGGCGATATTGCGCGCCACCAGCGGGAATTCGGCCGGATTGATCCGTTCCGGCCGCCCCTGCAGCAGCGGCAGCGAAAACTTGTGCACCGAGGTCTGCTCGGAGCGCGCGGTGCCCAACAGCGTCGCGCAGTCTTCCGGCGCCTCGCCGTCGCTGTAGCCCGCGTCCTCCAGCGCCGATCCGGCGGCGAAGCTGGCCAGCATCATCGGCTTGTCCATCAGCCGCAGCGCGCGCTCATTGAAATAGCGGGTGCGGGGATAATCGCCGACGCTGGCGATCAGCGATTCGGCGTGCGGCGGCGACGCCGCCTCCGGCCAGGCGGAAAACACGAAGCGGCCATCGAGCGCGCCATCCAGCCCCACGCCATGCGGACCGACCACGCCAATGCCGGTAATCGCCACTTCACGCATGTCCATCCTCCCGGTAATGGCCGAACACGATGCAGGAGCAGGCGCCGCCGAAACCGAACGATTGCGACAGCGCCCGCCGCAGCGCCGCCGGCCTGGCCTCGGCTCCGACCAGGCGGCTGCGCAGCTCCACCTCGTCGCCGCGGGTGTGCAGCGTCGGCGGGATCAGACTGTTCTCCAGCGCCAATACCGTCGCCGCCGCTTCCAGCGCGCCGGCCGCGCCCATGCAATGGCCGATCGAGGCCTTGTTGGAGCTGATGCGCAGCCGCTCGGCGGCGTCGCCGAACACCAGATTGATCGCGCGGATCTCGGACGCGTCGTTGTGGCGGGTGCCGGTGCCGTGGCAGTTGACGTAGTCGATGTCCGCCGGCCCGAGTCCGGCGTCGTCCAGCGCGCGGCGGATCGCCAGCGCCTCGCCCGCGCCGTCCTCCGAGGTGGCGGTCAGGTGGTGGCCGGTGTTGGACAGGCCGTAGCCCAGAATCTCGGCGTGGATGCGCGCGCCGCGCGCGCGCGCCGACTCCAGCGTTTCCAGATGAAACAAGCCCGCGCCCTCGCCGATGAAGAAGCCGTCGCGCTCGCTGTCGAACGGCCTGGGCTCGCCCGTGGTGATCGAATACAGGCCGTTGAAGGCCGCGTGTATCATCTCCGCCAGCACGTCGCCGCCGCCCGACAGGCAGCTGTCGCACTCGCCGGCGCGTATCAGGTCGAAGGCGTAGCCCAGCGCGTCGGTGGTGGACGAGCAGGCGGTGGACACCAGCGACGACGGTCCGGTCAGATTGTGCCGCCGCGCCAGGAAGTCCAGCTGGTGGTGGGCCGGTATCGTTTCCGCCGCCACCGGCGACGGCAGGCCAGCCTCGTAGGCCGCGCCGTACTCGCGCATATTGCGCATGCCGGCGCACAGCGTGCCCAGCACGCAGCCGACGCGCTCGGCGTCATCGAATATCGGCCCCAGGCCGGCGTCCCGCAACGCCTCGGCGGCGGCCAGCGCCAGGAAGTAGGCGCTGTCCTCGCCCGGGTCGCCGCAGCGTGCGCGCGCGCCGGCGTCCGCCAGCAGTTCGGCCGGCGCTTCGCCGCCCTGCCCGCTTCGGTAAACCGAGGCGTCGAAGCCTCGTATCGGCCGCCGCGCGCTCTCGCCGCTCGCCAGCGCCTGCCAGAAGCGCTGCAAACCCGCGCCGTAAGGCGACACCACGCCGATGCCGGTGATCACCACTCTTCGCTTGTCCATGCCCCCTCCCGCCGCCGCGCTAGCGCCGCACGCCGGCTATCGTCAATTCCACGGTCAGCACCTTGTCCCCGCCCACCTTGCCCAGCCCGCTGACCGCGTACATCGCGCTGCCCGGCGACAGCTTCACCTCCAGCGCGTAATCCACCCGCTCGTCCGGCCGGACGAAACGGTGGAAGTAAGACTTGCGCACCCCGGCCAACACGCCCAGGGTTTCCGGCGTCCAGTCCTCCGCGCCGCAGCGTATCGCCACCCCGGCCAGCTGCGCGGCCGCTTCCAGCAGGTAGACGCCGGGCACGATGGGCTCTCCCGGGAAGTGCCCGCGCAGGTGGGGATGGTCGGCCCGCCAGCTGGCGCCGCCGCTGGCCTGCCAGCCATCCACCTCGGCGTCGCAGAGGAAGAAAGCGTCGCCGGCGTGCGGCAGCAGCGCAGCCAGTTCATCGCCGGAGAATTGCCGCGCCGCCACGGCTACAAGTCTTCCTCGGCGTCGAAGGCCGTCACCGCCTCCAGGTCCAGCTCGATGAAGCGGCGGGCCGCGCCGTCGCCGAAGGCGTCCAGCACATAGCGCGCCAGCGTGCGTATGCTGTTGACCACCTTGGGGTTGAAGTTCTCCGGGATCACCGCGTCCAGCAGCTCGTGCAGCGTGGCGATGGCGTCGAAGGCCTCGATGGAGTCCAGGCCGATTTGGTTGATCAAGTCGGCGTCGGCCGGCAGCGGCTGGTCTTGGTCCAGCTTCAGCAGCCGGACCAAGAAGTCGCGCAGCTTGTCCTCCAGCTCGGCCTCGAGCGCGACGGTGGCGTCGTTCATTGCAGTCTCCTCCTTTGGTAATCAGGCGGCATGGCCGCGTATCGCGTGGAAAAAACCCGGGTAGCGGTCGTTGACCGCGCCGAAACCGTGCTGGCGGTACCAGCCGCGAACCTCGGGCCTGCCGTGGCGGAACTGGTGCGGCGGCATCACGTTGTCGAAGGACAGAAACACCGAGCTGCGGTACAGCTCGCCCAGCGTCGGCCGGTCCGGATAGATGGGAAAGCGGTCCTTGTTCACCCGGTACTGGGCTTTGAGGAAGCGCAGCACCAGCGGGAAGAAGACGGCGATATAGGCGTGGCACAGCGCAATTGTCATCCAGTGCGGCAGCCGGTGGCCCAGCTTGAGGAAATGGCTGTCGCGCTGGCGGTACAGCCCGGCCCAGAAGCTGTCCTCTTCCGGCAGAGGATACAGCCAGGTCATGAAGTCGCCGCCCGGCGCCACCAGCGCGCCGATCGCGCGGAAGGCGCGCAGCGTGTCCGGCGTGTGGTGCAGCACGCCTATGCTCATCGCGAACTGCAGGCTGTGATTGGCGAACGGCGGGAACCAGACGTTGGCCTGGACGAAGTGCAGATTGGGCAGATCGCGGTTTTCCCAGGCGGCGCGGGCGATGGCGTTGGACTGGTCTATCGCCACCACCTGGTGCTGCGGAAAACGCCGCGCCAGCTCCCGCGCCTTCTCGCCGCTGCCGCAGCCGGCGTCCAGCAGCCAGGCGCCGGACGCGCGCGCGGACAGGCCCGGCGTGAACTCGCCGACGAACCAGTCCATGAACTTGCCTATCTCGTAGCCGTACACCACCGCGCGGCGCTCGGCGCGGCCGGTTTGCCGCTTGTTCCACTGGTAGGTGAAGCCGCTGCGGGTCCTGGCCACCAGGCCGTCCTGCAGCAAAAGGCGCGGCACGCCCTGGACCACCGGGTAATGGCGGCGGCAGCCGACGCAGCTGAGTTCGCCGTCCTCGACCTCGCCCTCCTGCTCCTCGTTTCCAGCCACATGCAGTTCGCCGCGGCAATGGGGGCAGCGGAGAATGGCCAGCAATTCGCGTTTCATCGTTGTCTGCTCCAGCTAGGTTTGTGATCAGGCCGGCTGCCGCTCGAACGCGCCGCCACGCGCGCGCTGGCCAAAACGGGCGTCCAGCGCGTAGCGGGTGCTCAGCCGCAGCGCGGCCTCGACATCCGGCAGCGGAATGCCGGCGGCGGCCAGCTCCGCCTGTGTGGCCGCGCAATCGAAATCGCGCTCCTCGGCCAAGTAGGCGCGGTAGGTGCGCAACAGCAGCTTCAGCGGGCTCAGGTGGAAGCGGCGCAGCTCTTCCGGCGACGCCATCGCCTCCAGATCCTCCGGGCGGAACATCCGCGGCCTGGCCGGCGCCCTGCCATCCAGCCGGCGCTCGGCCAGCTCCTGGTACATCAGGCCGAAGATGCGCTCGAAATCCGGACTGTTGGCCAAGCCGGCGGTCAGGTGATAGCAGCGCCCGACGGCATGGGCGGACGCATCCAGGTGCAGCATCGCCTCGCACACGTAATCCGCGGGCACCAGGTCGGGCCGGGCCCCGGCGTTCGCCGGCAGCACCGGCATGCGGCCGCGCTCGGCCAGTTTGAGGAATTCGTAGTAACCGAAGAACTTGCGTATGCGCCCGGTGCGCGACTCGCCGATGATCTGGCTGGGCCGATAGACGGTCAGCGGCAGCCACCCGCTCGCCTGCCATACCCGTTGCTCCGCCTCGAACTTGGACTGCTCGTAGCCGTTGCAGAAAGCCTGTCCCTGGTCGAGCTCATCCTCGCCCAGCCGCCCGCTCCGCCATCCGGACACATAGGCGGTGGACACGTAGTTGAGCCGGAAATCGGCCGAGCCGCGCATCGCCTCTTCGGCGAACGCCAGCACCGCGCGGGTGCTGTCGACATTAGCCGCTCGCGACGCGTCCAGCGGCAGGTCGAAATCCACGCTGGCCGCCAGGTGGAACACGCGGCGGGTCCGCGCCGCCAGCTCGCGCCAGGCCGGCGCTGCCAGGCCGAACCGGGGCAGAGAGACGTCGCCATGGCACAGCGACACCCTGGCCCGCTCCGAGGGCGACAGGCCGCCGTAATCCATCGCCTCGTCCAGCCTGCCCGCCGCCTGCTGCGGCGTGTCGCCGCGCACCAGCGCCGCCACCTGGCAAGCCGGGTGGCGGCGCAGCAGCCTGGGCAGCAACTCCCCTCCCAAGCCGCCGGTGGCGCCGGTCAGCAACACCGTTCCCTGCCAGCCCTGATCGACAAAATCCATTTGTCATTGCCTTTGCGCGGCCGCGCGCGATACCCGCCCAAGGCGGGCCCGCTTCGCTCAGCGATTGCGGTGGATCACGTAGTCGACGAAGGCGGAGAAGCGTTCGCGGTCGACCGGATTGAGGAAGTCCATGCCGGCGACGATGGCCTGGGTGCTGTCGATATAGCCTTGGGCGATGTCGCGCGCGGCGTCGAAAGCGCCGCTGCCCGCCATCAGCGCCACCGCCTCGGCCAGCGTCTGCGGATCGGCGGTGCGGCTCTGCAGGATCTCGATCAGCCGGGCCCGCTCGGTAGACCCCAGCCGTTCCAGCGCCAGCAGCACCTGCAGATTGATCTTGCCCTGGGTGATGTCCTCGGCCAGCGCCTTGCCCCACTTGTCGTCGCCCGGCTGCACATTGAGGATGTCGTCGATGATCTGGAAGGCGATGCCCAGCTCCTCGCCCAGCGCGGCGAACTGCGCGGTCTGCTGCGGCGACGCTCCGGCGGCGATCGCCCCCAGCTTCAGCGGCAACCGGTAGGTATAGGAAGTGGAGCGGTGCACCACCGATTGCAGATACTGCGCCGGCGTGCCGTCCAGCCGCCCCATCCACGGCCAGGTGGTGTCTATCGTGGTGCCCACCCCGGTCACCCAGTGCTCCCAGGCGATCTCGTCGGCCAGGCGCTGCGCCTGCTCCGGCTCCAGGCCGGAATCGTCGGCGGCCAGCAACTGGAAGCAGGCGTTCAGCCAAGCAGAACCGGCGGCGCCGGCGACGCGGACGCCGACCTGGCGATGCGCGGTCGGCCCGCCGCGGCGCAGCGGCGAATCGTCGGCGACGTCGTCCAGCACCAACGAGGCGGCGTGGATGATCTCGGCGATCGCCACCACGACCGGCGTCCGCCGCGGATCGCGCTCGAAAGCCTGCATCACGCTGCACACCAGGAAGGGCCGCAGCATCTTGCCCATCCGGTTGTGGTAGGAACGGTAGGGATCAAGCCAAGCCTGCTTGACCGCCTGCTGCATGGTTTCGGACAGCCGCGCGCCCAGCGCGGCCTCCAGATAGGCTCGGCTCGCCAGCCGATCTATCGTCGCCAGCACCGTTTCGCGGCACCACGGATACCAGCGGCGGTACTGTTCCGCCAGCGTCGGCGCCATGTCGGCCAGGAAGTCGTCGCTGTATTGCGCGCTGTCGCTCATCACTGCCTCCCTTCCGAAACCGGCGCGTCCAGCGCCGCGAGAAAACCGGCCATCGCCGCTCCGACATCCGGCCCCAGCCGACGCGCGCCGTCCAGCGCCGACGACTGCAGCCGGTCGGCACTGGCCAGCAACGCCGCGCGGTCGTACTCCGCGCGCCAGCGGACTTCCGCCTCAGCCACCCGGCTGCCGTTCAACGACAACGAACGGGGCTGGCCGTCGGCCAGGGCCCGCAACCGCAGCGATACGCCCAGTTCGGTCCCCGCCTGGCGCAGCGCGTCGGCGTCGGCCGGCTCCAGTCCCGCCGCCGTGGCTGCGGTCGCGGCGGCCAGGCCGAAACCCGGCGCGCCGGCGTAATTGGCCAGATGGGCGATGAAATCGGTCAGCGAGCCGTGCCCCAGCCTGCGCTCGGCGCCCCACAAGTCCATGGTGGTGCCCAGGCTCTGCTGGAACAGGTAGCGCTGGGCCAGGCGCAGCCTCGCCTCCGGCGCGAGGTTGTTCGCGCGGCGCAGCACCAGCACCGGCGCCAGCTGACGGGCGTTGTAGGCGATGGTGACCCAAACCGGCAGCGGCACCGCCACCTTGTCGCTGACGCTGGCGTCCAGATCCCGGCCATTGGCCAGATCATCCAGCATGAAAGACGCCAGATGGGTGAACTCCAGCGCGGCCAGCAAGGCCGGATGCTCGCCTTTGTCGCCGCCCAGCGCGTCGATCAGCAGGCCAGCCAGCGCCGGCTTCAACCTGGCGTCGTGCTTCTCCGCCCACTCGCGCAGCGGCTGGAAGAAACCCTGCTCCAGCGCCGGCCAATCCCAACCGAAACGGGGCCGATCGACCACTTCGGCCAGCCAGGCCATGTCCTCGCGCTCCGGCAGGTAGCGATGGAGGGCCGCCGATGCGCATTGCTGCGCCGCCTTGAATTGCGTGGTAATCACATCAACTCCCTGTAGTCAGTAAATGCGTCCACACCATGCCGGCCGCCAATAGTCCGCCACCGTACATGACGTACAGATGAGAAGCCCTATCCTTCTCCTGCTGCCGCCGGTACCATTCCAGAAACAACAAACCCACCGGCAGATGCACCACGGCGAACAGCATGCAGCCCGGCGTCAGCACGCCGGAGGCCGCGCCGTAATACATCAGCGCGCAGGTCAGCAGGTGCACCAGCCGCAGCAGCCAGTAGGCGGCCCGCTCGCCGACCAAGAGCGGCACCGTATGAAAGCCGGCCTTGGCGTCGCCCGGCATGTCGCGGATGTCCCACATCAGCTCGACGAAGTAGTTGAGGGCAAAGCTGAGGACGATCGCCTGCAGCGCGGCCTCGCCGGGATGGACCCCTACATAGAGGTACGGAGTCAGCACCAGCGCCACCGACCAGAACAGCCCTGCGTACAGGTTCTTCACGAACGGCACTTCCTTGATCCGCAACGGACGGCCGCGCCAGTTGAACGGCAGCGGGCGGCTATACAACGAGCCCAGTAAGTGCACGGCGCCGCCGTACAATACAAAGACCCAACCCGCGTGCAGCGACAACAAGAAGCCGCCGAAGAAGCAGGCGGCGATCACCGCCTTGGTGTGGCGGTTGCGGCCGAACAGCCGGTAGCGGCTGCTATAGTTGACCTCGTCCTCATCAGCATCGGTGTAGAGGTTGTAGATATAACCGCCGGCAGTGGTCAGCACGATCATCAGGTAGTAGTCGAATCCCAACGGCAAGCGCAGCGCCTGGTTCCAGAAATAAGTGAGGAACACCGGCATCAGCGCGATGTGAAAGCGGTTGGTGAAGAAGTAGCCGGCAGTGCCTACGCTCAAGGCTCGGATATTCATGTTGTCACCTGCACAGTAAGGGAAGCAGTTGATCGATGGCGCGGATGCGCCAGTCCGGCGCCGGGCCGTCCGGCGGCGCGCTGTCGGACGCCAACAGCACCGACCGCGCCCCGGCGTTGCGCGCCAGCGCCACATCCTGCGACGGCGAATCGCCTATCACCACGCAGTCGGACAAGGGCGCGGGCAAATGCATCACCGACTCCAGCGCATAGGGATTCGGCTTGCCCAACACCATGGCCTGCGCATCCAGCGCCTGCTCGACCCGGGCCACGGTCTGGCCGGGTCCGGGATGGACGCCGTCGCCGTCGGGAAACCCCAGATCGCGGCAGGTGGCGATCAGCTGCGGCTGCGCCGCCCGGGCCAGACGCAGCAGTGTCTCCTCGTCCAGCGCCGGGTCCCGGCTCGCCACCACGGTGTCGGCTTCCTCCGGCTTCGCCCAGCTCAGCAGCCCGCCGCAACCGGCGTCCAATTCGGCGCGCAACGCGTCGGAGCCGACGACGAACAGCTTCCGCGGCCGGCCGCAGCGCCGCAGATAATGCGCGACTGTCATCGCCGCGGTGCACACCTCGTCGGCGTCAACCTCGACGCCGGCCGACGCCAGTTGCTGCGCCACCTGCAGTCGCCCGACGCTGCTGGAATTGGTGAGGAAGCGCAGCGGATGACCGGCCGCGCGCAACTGGCGCAGCACCTCTCCAGCCGGCAGGTGGCCGTCCGGCTCCCGCCGGCCCAGCAGCACGCCGTGCAAATCGAAGATCAGGGGCGCGTAAGCCATCGGCGTCCTCCTCTAGGCCAGCAGCGCCGATGCCGGGCGCGAAGCAGCCAGCGGACGGTGCCAGTAGGCCGGCGACACGAAGTAGTCGGAAAATTGCCGCAGCAGCGGCAATCTGTCCGCCGTTAGCGCCGGCGTCGCTCCATCCAGCGCCGCGCCGGCGCGGGCGATGCAGCGCGCCACTTCGCTCCCGCAGGCATCCAGCGCGCCGCAGCGCGCCAGGATGGCGATGATGTCGTCGCTGTCCAGGCCGGCCTGCTCGCCCGACTGCCACGCTAGCAGCGCGTCCCGGTCGCTGCCGTCGGCCATGGTCTTGGCCAACGCGTAAAGATAAGTGGGCTTGCAGTGCAGCAGATCGGTGGCGACGCCGCGCCCCTGCCCCTTCTCGCTGGCGGCGTCCAAATCCTCCAGATCATCCTGCAGCTGATAGGCCAGCGCCGATTGCCCGGCCCAGCGCTCCAGCGCCTCGGTCCGGCCCGCTTCCGCGCCGGCCAGTCTCGCGCCGGCATACGCGCACAGCTCGAACAATCGGCCGGTCTTCAACCAAGCGTTGTCCAGGCAGGCCTGCGGCGACGGCATCTCGTCGCCCTCGTGGAACACGTCCTTGAGCTGGGCCGCGTTGTCGAAGAACTCATGCCTCTCCAGCACGCGGGCGACATCCAGCACCGCATCCTGGCCGAATCCGCTCTCCAGCAGCAGCCTGCCGGCCAGCGCGCGGCAGATCTTGCCGTAGGCGAAGGCGGTGATCGCGCCGCGCCGCATCGCGCCGCCGGAGAACACCCGGCCGGCGCCGCCTTCCGGACCGCGGCGATCGGCGAACCAGCCGGCGAAAGCCTGGTGCACCGTGGGCCAGCCGCGCCGCGCGCTGTCCTCGTCGTAGATGTCGTCGTGCACCAAGGTGTGGTGGTGGTACAGCTGCATCGCGGCGGCCACCGGCAGGATGGCGTCTTCGTCGCCGCCGCAGGCGAGATGGGCCAGCGCCGCCGCGATGCCGTGCATCCTCTTGCCATCGCAATCCAGGTAATGCCGCAGCCAGCCGTAGACGCGGCCGATCAGCGGATGGCTTCGTTCGGGTCCGTCCCCGCGCAGCGACTCGATCGCCGCCGCGATGCGTTCGTCTATCCTGCCCCGCAGCCGCTCCAATTCGGCCGGCATGCGCTGCGCATCGTGCGCTGTTGCGTTCATCAACGGCTCCTTGCTTATGCGATGGTCGCCGGCGCGGATCGCCGCGCCGCCTCCCCGGACACGGCCGACCCATCATCGGCCAGATGCAGATGGTGCCAGAGCTGGGTGCTGGCCACGAAAGTGGCGCCCAGCCCCAAAGCCAGTCGCTCGAGATAGCGCCTGGCCTTGCCGCCGGCAGACGGCGGCGAGGCAAGGGCCCGGAACAGCAGCCGCACCCGCTCGGGGTCAAAATAGCCGTACTCGGCCAGCTTGCCCGGCGACAGCAGCTCGGCGTACAGCGGCGCCGCGCGCGGACCGACGAAAGGGGTGCCGAACGGCATCACGAAGCGGGTTTTCGGCCGCCAGGCCACCTCGTCCGGCAGCCAGCGCGACGCGGCGACGCGCAGGATGTGCTTCTCCCGGCCGCGGCGCAGCTTCAGCGCCGGATCCAACGCCGCCGCGTACTCGACCAGCTCCCGGTCCAAAAAGGGATAGCGCCCCTCGACCGAATTGGCGGCGTAGATGCGGTCCCCATGCGCGCCCAGCAGATAATTGGGCAGCATCACCTGATAGGACACATACAGCGAACGGTCCAGCCAGTGGCGGCCGCGCACCGCGCCGCGGTCGAACTCGAAGCCGTCCCAGCAGCAGCCGGCTGCAGCCATCGCGCGCAGATCGGCGGAGAACAACGGCGTCAGCGCCTCGCGGTAGAACTCCCATTCATAGGCTTGCGCCGGCACGCAGCCAAAATGCTCGGCCAGCGCGCCTAGCCTGTCTTCGCCCGGCAACAGGCACTCCGAGCCGTAATGGCTGCGCAGCCAGGGCCGCATCAGCGCCCGCAGCGGCGCGAGGCCTCGGCGCGTCAGCGCGCCGAACCGCCGGTATTGGCGGAAGGCCAAATAGCCGGCGAAGGCCTCGTCGGCGCCCTCGCCGGTCAGCACGATCTTGGAGCGCTTGCCGGCCTCTCCAGCCAAGCGCATCAGAGCCGACGCCTCGGTCGAAATCACCGGCGTCTCGCCATGCCAGATCAGCCGGGGGAAGGCGTCGGCGATGCCCGACTCGTCGATCCGGACCCGTTTCAGATCCACACCCAACAGCGCCGCGGTACGGCCGGCCGCGCCGCCCTCGTCTATCCGTCCATGTTCGGATGCGGCGCAGAAAGCGGCGATCGGCACTTGCCTGCCGCGCTGCAGCAGCGCGGCGATCACCGCCGAGTCGATACCGCCGCTGAGGAAGCAGGTCGGCTCGAACTCGCCCTGCGTGTGGCTGGCCACCGCCCGCTCCAGCCGAGCCGCTAGGCCGTCGGCCGCCTGCGCCTCGGACAGCCAGGCATGCTCGCCGGCCAGCGGAAAATCCAGCGACCAATAGCGGCTAGTCTCCACCCGGTCGGCGCGGAAGCTGAGCCTATGGGCGGCGGGCAGCTGATGGATGCCGGAAAACGGCGTCAGCGGCGCGCAGACCGCGCCGAAATAGCCGAGCTGCAGCATCGCCCGCGGCTCCGCCCGGCGCGGCATGCCGGCCACCGCCAGCAGCCCCTTGATCTCGGAGCTGAAATACAGCGCGCCGTCCAGCCGCGCCCAATGCAAGGGACAGATGCCCATCCGGTCGCGCGCCAGATGCAGCGAGCCGTCGCGGGAGTCGAAGATGGCGATGGCGAACTGGCCGTCCAGCCATTGGAAGCAATCCGTTCCATACTCCTCGTACAGATGAACGATGACTTCTCCGTCGCTGCCGCCGGACAGGCTATGGCCGCGGCGCGACAGTTGTTCGCGCAGCTCGAGATGGTTGTAGATTTCGCCGTTGAACACGGCGTGGATGGCGCCGCTCTCGTCGCTGAAGGGCTGGCTGCCGTTGGCGACGTCGACGATGGCCAGCCTGGACGAAGCCAGCAGCGCCGGACCGACGCGCCGCGCCGCCAGGCTGTCCGGGCCGCGGTGGGTCTGGCGCAGTATCATCCGTCTGGCCTCGGCCACGTCGCCATCGTGCGCGTGGCGGTCCAACAGCGCTCCCGCGATTCCGCACATGCGGCTATCCTCCCGCCCGATCCGACAGCAGCCGCGTGCCCTGCAGCGGCGAACCGCCCAGCGCGCCGTTCAGATTGCCGGCCACCCTGCCGTCCACCACATAGGTGGCGATGCCATGGCGCGCGGCGCGGAAGCCATGAGATATCTTGGCCAGCATGCCGCCGCTGACGTCCTGGCCAGCCGCGCCTATCTTGCGCAGCGCGTCGCCGTCGCTCTCGGACAGCTGCCCATGTATCGCCTCACTGCGGCCATGCTCCCGGTAGACGCCGTGCGCGCGGGTGGCCAGCACCAGGCAGGCCGCTCCAAGCGCCAGCGCCAGCTCCACCGCGATGATGTCGCTGGAGCAGACGGCGAAGCCGTCGCAATCGAGCACGAAATTGCCGCCGATCACCGGCGTCACCCCCCGGGCCAGCAACTCCGTCACCGGCCGCAGGTCCAGCGGCGAGGCGCAGCCGGCATTGGCCCTGAACAACTGGATGGCGGGCAGCCGCAAAGGCTTGAGACCGCCCGCCTCCAGGCAATCCAACACTTCCAGCTCCAGCCGGGCCAGATCGCGCGCCACCTCGGCCACCACGCCGGCGCGGCCGCTTGGCAGCCTGCCGTCGAGATAACCGTAGCGGCGCGCCGGCGGCTTGCCGTAAGCGCCGGTGCCGTGCACCATCACCAGCGGCCGGCCGCTGGCGGCTAGTTCGCGCGCGCGCGCCGTCAGCAGCGCGCGGTTGACGTCCGGGCCGCCAGGCCCCTCGGAGGTGATCAGGCTGCCGCCCAGCTTCACCACCGCGCAGCCCGGCGCGGATGCGGAGTGTGGAATGTCGCTCACGATGGCCGCGTCACTGCGCCGCGGCGATGGCGTTGGCGGCCTTGATGAACTGCTCGGCCTTCACCGGGTCGATGGTGGTGCCTCGGTCATAGCCGCTGCACACCGCGCCGCGCACGCCGACCACATCGGCCCCGATGCGGGCCAGCAGCTCCAGGTGCTCTGCGCGCACCGAACCGGCCAGCGCCACCTTCAGGCCTTTGGCGTGGGCTTGCTGCACGAACTCGGTCAGCTGTTGCTCGTTCAGCGCGTCAAACAGCGACTTGCCGTCCTTGATGTAGGTATCCACCATCACCATGTCCGACTTGGACTCGGCGGCGATTTCCACCAGTTGCTGCGGCGACAGGCCGCCGAAACGCTGATAGTCGGCATAGCCGGCGGTGACTACGGTCACGGACGGATCGAAGTCCTTGCAGGTGCGTACCACGGCGCTCATCAGCTCCACGCCCTCGGCCACGTCCTTGGAGCCGTGCAGGCCGGCCTTGACGTATTTGACGCCGCTGCTGACCGCGCCCAGCGCCGCCAGCGAGGCGGTGCCCGGCTTGTGCGGCAGGTCGCCCAGCGTGGCGCTGAACACCACCTTGGGGTCGTTGATGCGGGCGATCACCTCGCGGATGATCCAGGGAAAGCTCGCGCCCAGCGAGCCTTCGTTGATGTTTTTGATATCGATGATGTTCGTGCCGCATTCCCAAGCCACAACCGCTTCCGCCGTACTGATAGGACTGATCAGAACCTTCATTCCCTGCCCCCTGACTCTCACGATTTAAGCAAAACGGCAGCCGCCGCCGGCGGCCCGCCCCAATGGATTTCCATCAACAGAACGACCTGACACCCAGCAACGTCATCCACGCTTCGCCGCACCCGCATTCAGGCATGCAGCATGCATGCGCGATAGCGTCCGCACGAAAATGTGAATGTCATCAAACTACATCATTTGTCGATTCGTAAAAATAAAAAACATTAATATCCACCACTCTTACGGCAGCCTTGCGGCTAAAAAGACACAAGCCATTGTTTTAAATTGGAATCTAACAAAAGTTAATATTTGAAAAATATATTTCCCACTAAATTAATCAATAAGGAAAATCATAAAAAATCCAATTAAAATCAACTCAATAAAATCATTCTTGCAATAAAACGACAGGGGAAATGACTTATAAATATCAGCAACATTGACGCTTAATTCATGAAATCTATCCCAAGAAAAGTGGACGGCAGCACATGGTGAAAATAAGACCTGCTTATGTGATGTTCGACGATCCTCCGGCCAGTCTCGGTGAAACGCCTCGATAAATACACCGAAACATCCGCCATCGCGGGCACCCGTCCAGCCAAGCGATGCAAAATCGGGATTCGAATAAAAAACACGCGGCATGACAGCCGCGTGTTTTTCTTTTCCCGGCGGTAAAAACCGCCGTTTGATCTTTCCAGACTTACTCGCCCTGGCGCACGTCCAGCAACTCCTGCAACTGGCTCAGCGTGCCGCTGTCCTTGACCACATGCTGCAGCCACTCTTCCAGGCTCATCTCGGCCCAACGCGCCGCGCGTTCGGCCAACAGCGCCACCGGGCTGTGCGGTTCGTTGTGGCGGAAATAGCGGGCCACCTCGGTCAAGGCGGTCACCGCCTCCTGGCGGCTGCGGATCTGGCCGTTGAAGACGCTGGCCGGAACGGCGGTATGGACCGGACTGGGCATGGCTTGGCTCACGGTTTTGCTTTCCTCGACGGGCTGCCGCTGCGGCGCGGCCGCCGGCGCGTTGCCGGCGAACTGCTGGCGATAGCGCAGGACCAGGTCCTGGCAGGCGTAGATGGCGTTGCGGATGTCGGCCAGACTGGGGCCGGCCTGGCCGAAGCGCTGGTCAATCTGGGCGTCCAGCTCTTCATAGGCGGTCAACAGCGCCACCAGCTCCTCGGCCTTGGCCTGGAACCAACCGTGGCCAGATAAGGTGGCGGCCTTCTCGAAAGCGTCGCCGCTGAGCTTGCCCTCGGCGATGGCCGCCTCGCGCGCCTCCCCGTCCTTCAGACCCAGGTTCTCCACATCTCGCGACTGCTGCCACTGGTGCCAGCTGTAGCCGCCGAACTCCGGCTTGATCAGCGGCACATTGCGCAAGGCGTTGCCTAGCTGCTGGTTCAGCCATTCCAACTTGGCCACGCGCTCGTCCAGATCGTGCGGGTCCAGCTCCGGATAACCGTTTTCCCAATACTGCCGCAGCCAGCCGCTGACCAGGGACAGGCCGCGCGCCAGGCCGGCGGCGCCGTTGACCTGGGTCTGCGCCTCGGCGTACCAGGCCAGGAGCTGCAGGTCCTTGCTCTTGTTCTGCAGCGCGTCCTCGCACAGGCGTATCACCTGCGGCCACTCGGCCGTCTTCAGCGACTGCTCCCAATCGCCCATCGCCAGCGACGGATCGTCGCTGCGGCGCGCTTCGCGAATCTGGTCGAAAACCAGGGAATAAGCCAGGTCTTCTCCGGCCGGCGCATCCGGACTTACCGGCTGCATCAGATGTTCAATGCTTTGATCCATATTCTTTCTCTAACCCTTGCTGACCTGGGGCAGCGTGGAAATCAGCGTGGCGCCGCAGCTGACCTTGTGGCCGTCCAACGCCACCGCCTTGCCGCCGACCAGCCAGCCGCCGTCGCCTTCGACGATGGTGCAGTTGACGTGGCCCTGCTGCGGGCAGGTGACGGAGTCGCCGACGCAGGCCACCTGCTTGCCAAACAGCGTGGTGGACGAGGCGGCGCTCACCACCTTGCCGCCGTGGTCGGTCGGGTCGCCCAAACGGATTGCAGCCTTCATGCTGTCGCCTCCTCTGCCGGCGGCCTGGCCATCGCCAGAGACACCAGCTCGTCATGGAAATGGGTAATCACCGCGGGCGCCTGCAAGCGCGCGCAATGGCTGACCGCCGCCGCCGCCAGCAACATGGCCGTCGCCGCACCGGCGTCGCCCCATTCGCGCACCACGTTGCTCGCCTCGTCTATCGGATGCAGCTCCACCTGGTGGCGGGACAGCGCGGTGGCGATCGCCGCCAACCGCACGCCGCCGACATCGATCTGGCCGCTGTTGTGGCACAGCCAAGCCAGGGTCGACGCCTGGTTGTTCTCCGGCTTGGCCTCTTCCGGGCTGAACGGATAGTCCAGCAGCGCGGCGTTGACCAGCGCGTTGTCCAGCACCGGCTGCAGGCTGCGCGCCAGTTGCAGCGCCTTGTCCTGCGCCAGGCTCACCGAGCTGGACTGGGACAGGACGGCCAGCTTGGGCAGCCGGGCCAGACTGGCCTGCTGGCTGGGCGGCACCACGCCCCAGCCGGCGGACGGGCCGGCGAAATCCTTTTCCCAGTAAGGCTGGTAAGGATCGGCGTCCTCGGCTTCCTGCTCCGGCTCCGCCGGCGCGGCCAGGCCGTCGCGCAGGAACAGCATGGCCACCACCGCGATCCCCGGCTCGCCGCGCCATCGGCGCAGATTGGCCGACTCGGGATCGGCCTCGCCCCAGTCGTCATCGTCGTCCCGCTCCGCCAACGGTGCGTCGGCCGCCAGCACCACCAGGCCCGGCAACTCCGGATCTTGCTGCAACACCTGCAGCACGCGGTCGGCAAGTTGCCCGCTGCCGGGCAGAAAGCGACAGTCGCCGCTAACGTGGACGCCGCCGCCCAGGCTGTCGACCACCGCCTGCAGCTTAAGCTCCTTGACCCGGGCCAGCTGCTCGACGCCCGACACCTGCCGCATCGGCTCCAGGTACAGCGGCAGCCAGGCCGCGCCTGGCGCCTCGGCGTACAGTTCGGCCAGCATCTCGGCCAGATGCGGCGACAGCGCGTCCATCGCCTCGCCGGCCTCCACCTCGTCGCGCGCCAGCGCCTGCCAATGGGCGCCGTCGGCCATTTCCGCCAGCCAGGCCGGCTCGTCCTTCACCGGCGCGGCCGCGGTCCACAGCCAGCGGCAGCCTACCGCGCGCTGGCGCTCCCGCAGCTCGGCCACATGCTGAGCGCGCGCCGCTTCGCGCTTGTCGCTGCGCTCGGCCTCGGCCTGCTCTTCCTGCTGCTTGGCCTCCTCCGCAGCGCGCTTTTCCTTCAGATAGCTCCACAGCTTGACGCCGGCGCTCAGCAGCATCGGCGGTGCCAGATGCAGCATCAGGATGGCCGACGGGCTGATGCGCTGCCAGCTTTGCGGCATTACCAGCCACAACAGCGCCCACCAGCCGATGGTGACGCCGCCGAACAGGCCCAACGTTCTCCACATCGCGAATGCTCCTTAGCTTACCTTCACCTTGACCTGCTCGCCCTTCAGCGCCACGGCGATCTTCTTCACCGGACGGCCGGAAGCCATCCGCGCCAACAGGTCGTTGGAGATCTGCGCCAGCAGCGTGCGGGTGAGGATGGCGTCGGCGTTGCGGGCGCCGCTGTCCACGTCCAGGCAGCGCGCAGCCATCTGTTCGGTCAGCTCCTCCGGGAACTCGACATGCGCGCCGTGGTTGTCGGCGATGCGCTGGCGGATTTTGTCCAGCTTCAGTCCGACGATGGCGCGCAGCACGTCGTCGCTGATCGGGAAGTAAGGCACGATGGTCAGGCGGCCGAGGAAAGCCGGCTTGAAGGTCTTCTGCAGCGTCGGACGCAGGATTTCCACCAGATCGTCGGCTGTCGGATCGCGGGTTTCCTCCTCCACCGTCACGCCGTGCTCGCAGGCGCGCATCACCAGCTCGGTGCCGGCGTTGGAGGTCAACAGGATGATGGTGTTCTTGAAGTCCACCTCGCGGCCTTCGCTATCCTCCAGCACGCCCTTGTCGAATACCTGGAAGAACAGCTCCAGCACGTCAGGATGCGCCTTCTCCACCTCGTCCAGCAGCACGACGGAGTACGGCTTGCGGCGCACGGCCTCGGTCAGCACGCCGCCCTCGCCGTAGCCGACGTAGCCCGGGGGCGAGCCCTTCAGGCCGGACACGCTATGCGCTTCCTGATATTCGGACATATTGATGGTGATCAGATTGCGTTCGCCGCCGTACAGCGCCTCGGCCAGCGCCAGCGCGGTCTCGGTCTTGCCGACGCCGGACGGGCCCACCAGCAGGAATACGCCCTTGGGCTTGCCGGGATCTTCCAGATTGGCCTTGGCGATCTGCACCCGCTCGGCGATCTGCTCCAGCGCGTGGTCCTGGCCGATCACGCGCTCGGCCAAGAGCTTGGCCAGCTTCTGCACCTGCTCCAGCTCGTTGCTGACCATGCGGCCCAGCGGGATGCCGGTCCAGCCGGCGATCACGTCGGCGATCACGCTCTCGTCCACGCACTCGAACGCCAGCGGCTGATGCTTCTGCAACTCGCGCAATTCCTTGCGCTTGGCCTGCAGCGGGCTGAGCTTCCTGCCCTTGGCCGGCTTGGCCTCGTCCTTGGCCGCCTTCAGCTCGTCTATCTCCTCGATCAGCTTCTGCTGCGCCTCCCAGGCCTGATGCAGCGCGGCCAGATCCTGCTCCAGCTCGGCGCGCTGCGCCTGCAGCTCGGCGATGCGGTCGGCGTGGCCTTCTTCGCGCTCCAGCGCTGCGGTTTCGCGGTCGATATTGTCTATCAGCACCGTCACGTCCTCGATCGGCCCCGGCTTGCCGGCGCGCGACAGCGCGACGCGGGCGCAGGCGGTGTCGAGCACGCTGATCGCCTTGTCCGGCAACTGGCGGCCGGCGATGTAGCGGCTGGACAGCTGCACGGCCGCGGCCACCGCCTCGTTGAGGATTTCCACCTTGTGGTGCTTGGCCATCGCGTCGGTCAGGCCGCGCACCATCTGCACGGCGATCTCCGGCGCCGGCTCTTCCACCTTCACCACCTGGAAGCGGCGCGCCAGCGCGGCGTCCTTCTCGAAGTACTTCTTGTACTCGGCCCAGGTCGTCGCCGCGATGGTGCGCAGCTCCCCGCGCGCCAGCGCCGGCTTCAGCAGATTGGCCGCGTCGTTCTGGCCAGCCGCGCCGCCGGCGCCGATCAAGGTGTGCGCCTCGTCGATGAACAGGATGATGGGCACCGGGCTGGCCTTGACCTCGTCTATCACCTGGCGCAGGCGGTTCTCAAACTCGCCCTTGACGCTGGCGCCGGCCTGCAACAGGCCCAGGTCCAGCGTGCGCAGCGTGACGCCGGCCAGCACCGGAGGCACCTCGCCCAGCACGATCTTGCGCGCCAGGCCCTCCACCACCGCGGTCTTGCCCACGCCCGGCTCGCCGGTGAGGATGGGGTTGTTCTGCCGGCGGCGCATCAGGATGTCTATCATCTGGCGGATTTCGACATCGCGGCCCAGGATGGGATCGATCTTGCCAGCCTTGGCCTGCGCGGTCAGGTCTATCGTGTACTTGTCCAGCGCCGGGCTGCCGCGCTTGCCTTGCGGCGCGGCCTGTTGGATATCCCCCTCATCCGACTCGGACGCCGGCTCAGCGCCGCCGGCCGTCTCGCCGCCATGCTGGCGCAGCGCCGCGTAAGCGCCTTGCAGCCTGCCGGCGTCCTGGCGGGCCAATGCCGGCGCGCCGGACTGCAGCGCGCCCTTGAGCGCGTCGTCCTGCCACAGCGCCAGCAGCAGGTCCAGCGTGGAGACATTGTCCTGGCCGTGCTCGGCGCTGGCCAGCAGCCAGGCCTTTTCCAGCCACTTGGGCAGCCAAGACGACAACACCGGGTTGCGGGTGTTGCCGCTGCGAAAGTTGTCCAGCGCAGCGTCCAGTTCGCGCTCGACGCGGCCCAGGTCCGCGCCCAGCGCGCGCAGCGCCGCCAGCGCGGCATTGTCGTCCTGGTCGAACATCGCCAGCAGCACATGCTCGATCTCGATCTCGAAGTGAGTGCGGGCCAGCGCGCGGCTGGCGGCCTGTTCAATGGCCTGCCGCGCAGTGGGCGTCAACCGGTCTATCAGGGATTTCAGCGATACGGACATAGGTTTGCACTCGTTCTCTAAAGGTGTGGATTCAAATCATTCATCGTTGGCGGCGGCGGCCGGCATCATCTCTGCCAGCCAGCCTCTCAGCGCCGCGCAACCGTCTTCGTCCAGATCGGCCAGCATCGCGCCGTACCAATCCCGGACCTGTTTCTCGTTCAGGCATTGCAGTAGCAGCGGCCAGCTGTTCTCCAGGAAAACCCCGAAGAACGGCACGCCGCGCTGGTGCAGGAACATGTCGTCGGTGATCTTCAGCTGGCGGTACAGCTCGCGCAGCCAGGTCAGGTAGGGCAGCGTCTCCCGCGCGTGGCCGGCTTGGGCCAGCGCGGAGATGAAATTGACGTAGGCCGCCGCGCAGGAGGACTCGCGGCGGACGCGGTTGATCTCGTCGAACTTCATCAGCCAGGCCTTGCCCCGCTCCACCTCGCCGGCCATCACCGACGCGCTGGCCAGCTGCAAGGCGTTGTGGGCGGACGGCTCCAGCTCGAATAGTTTCTGCCAGCAGGAAAAAGCCGTGCGCCACTGTCCCTGGCGGCTGGTGGCCAGCGCGCACAGCCGGTAGGAGTCGGCGCTCAGGCTGGCGGACTTCGCCTCCAGATGCGGCTGCGCCAGCCTCAGCGCCAGCGGCCAATCCTCGCCCTGCAGGGCTTCAACCGCCGCGGCGAGTTCCGGCGGCGCGTCTGAGCCGCTCACGCTTAGCTGGGCGGTTTTCCCGCGGCCGATCAATCGCTTGAGTATGCCCATGGCTTCCGTTTCCCGTTTCAGTCCAACAGCGTGTAACGCATATCGTCCGGATGGCCGGACGGCCTGCCCATCCAACTGTCGCCGCCCAGACTCAGCGTGGCCGAGCCCAGCGCCGCCGGCTGGACATCGCGCTCGTCCAGCACCAGGCACACCTCGGCGGCCAGGCCGTGGCCCAGCGCGAACTTCATCAGCGCGCGCAAGGCCTGCGCGCCGGCGGCATGCGGCTGCAGCGCGTTGAACTGCTCGCGGCGCAGCGGCCCCAGCCGCAGCTTGAGCTTGGTCTGGCGGTCCCAGATGCGCTCGCCGGCGAAGGCGGACAGCCCCAGCTCGCAGCCATCCATGCCCAGCTGGCTCTGCTCGCCCTCCGGCACCTGCAGCCACTGGCCGGCGAACTGCTCCAGACTGGCGTCGACGCCGAAGAACCCTTCCACCAGCGTCAGCAGCGACTGCGCCGACAGCGGTTTCTGGCTGAGCAGGCCGGCGTAATAGACAAACATGCGCTCGTCCAGCTCCGCGCCCGGTCCCATCTGCTGGCGCAGCTGGGACAAACCGACGCCGCCCAGGTCCAGCAGATTGCGGGTGAAGCCATCGCGCTCGCCGGCCTCGACATTGATCCAGCTGCGGTACTTGCACCAGGCGTCGAAGAACATCGACGCGGCCCGATGGCTGAACAAGTCGAAGAACGCATGCATGGTGTCGTCGCGGTGGCGCAGGCGGCGCTCCAGCAGCAGCTCGGTGTAGGCAGTGGGCAGCGCGCCGCTCGGCCCGGTCAGGCCGAGGAAGCTGATCGTCATCTCGTCCGCTGCGTCGCCCTCTTCCGCCGCCGGTTTATAGCCGGTCAACTCGCTGGCGGGGAAGGACAAGGACGCCAGCGTGCGAAAGCGCAGCCGCTCCGGCAACCGCCCGCGCCGCGCGCCCGGCCGGCGCGGGCCGGACAGGCCGAGTATGCGCGCAGCCTGGAAGAAGCCGAACTGGCTGGCATCGGCCGCGAGCTCGCGATGCAGGTCGCGCGGCCGGCGCGACGGCGTCGCCGCCATGTCAGCGCCGCTCATTCGCATCCTCCATCCTGCTCCTGATTGCCCATGAGCCGAAGAACAGCCCGGTGATCAAACCCAAAACGCCTCCCGCTACGAGACTAAGCGAAACCATGGCCGTCTCCGCCAAGGGTCCGCTGAAAAAATACAGGATGCCGCCCATGATAAATGCCAACGGCAAACCCGCACAAACCATCCAATTTCGCCGACTTTGCTTCTCTTTTTCCGTACGTCCATGGAAAAAGGAGTAATAAAACAGTTGCAGCACGCTAGGCGTCAGCGCGGAAACCACCATCCACTCCATCGCCGCCTCAAATCACCAAGGCCTCGCCGGCCCGCGCCGGCCATACCGCCACTTCCTGGTTTTGCTGCGCGGTTTCCACCCGCAGCCTGGTGAAGCTGTTGGGCGCGCAGTACAGCGCGAAGAAACGCTCCAGCACCGAGGCGAACAGATAGACGCTGCCGCCGACATAATAATCGGCGTCCAGTTTCAGCCGGATTTCGCTGCCGCGGACAAAGCCAGCGAAATCCCGGCCGGTAACGCGGGTCACCGCAGGCTGGCTGGCGATGCCCACCACGCCCTGGATCTGGCGCACATTGACCGGCGAGCCGGCGAGGTTGTACAGCGCCAGCATCTCCTGCAGCGCCGCCACGCCAGAATCGACGATGGACATGTAGTTCAGCGACAAATGCGAAATCAGCCGCCACTGCACCGCGCGGCCCAGCGGGCTGCGCTGGGTGGCGGACGGCTTGCGCAGCAGCCGCACCCGCTTCACCACCGAGTGGCCGGGCAAGCTGAAGTCGGTACGCTGCGCCGCCTGGCTGCCGCCAAACGGGATCTGCTCCGGCAAATCGCGGTTACTGCACAGCAGATCCAGGCTCAGCACCTCGGCCGCCGGTCGCACCGCGTTGAACTGCAGGTCCACCAGGTGCAGCTCCAGGTCGGTGCCCTTGTCGCCGGCGCGCGGCGAGCCTTCGCGGCTGGCGTGCCAGTAGAATCGCGGCGTCTGGCGCTCGCTGCCGTGGCGCGTCGCGTAGAACGGCGGCACTTCCTCGCTGCTCTCGCCCTCGCCGGACTTTTCCACCCGCACCACGCGGCGGATCTGGATCACTTCGTAAGCCTGCTGCTTGCGGCCATCGGCCAGCACCGCGTAGCCGGCCTTCTGATGGCTGACGCGGATGGGCTCGCCGGGCTGGTTGAACAGGTTGACCACCGGCGCGCAGCCCAGCTTCAGGTGATGCGCCTGTAATTGGGTCAGCAAGCGGTGATGGCGCTCGCTGTCCGGGTAGTCGCCCAGCACCAGCTGCAACACCAGCTTGCCGCCGTCCAGGCGCGCGGCGGCCTTGTCCAGCTCGGTGATGTCGACAAACAGGAACTTGTCCGGATAGCAGAAGTATTCGGTCAACAGCCGGTAGCCCATGAAGGAGCGCTCGTCGTACTCCAACATGCCCTCGTCGCGGCCGAAGCCCACCGGACGGATGGCCGAGGCCGGCAGCACCGCGCTGCGCGACGGGTCCTCGCTGCCATCGCCGACGCGGATGCGCAGCACCTGGGACAGCAAGAGCTCGTACAGCAGATGCATCAGCGCCGGCTCGCCGTCCAGGAAGAAGCGCAGCGAAGTCAGGCCAATGCTGTTCAAAGCCAGGCCGCCGTGGGTCTGGAACTCCATCGTCAGCAGCGCCGCCGCGTCCGGCGCCAGCTGGCGCAGATAGGGCGAGCCGCTGGTCAGCTCCAGCTTGGCGTTGCTAAGCGACAGCGGGTACAAGTCCACCGGGTAGGCGCTGCGGAATTTGCACACCACGCCGTTGATCGCCGGCGCATGCACCGGCTGGCCACGCTCCACGCGGTAACGCTTGGCGATCTCCGGCCGCGCCGGATCGCACTCGAACTGGACGATGGTGGCCGACGGAATCGGCTGCAGATAATGCGGGTACAGCACGTCCAGGAAGCTTTCCGCCACCTCGGGATAATCGTCGTCCAGCTTCTTGTGGATGCGCGAAGCCAGCAGCGCGAACGCCTCGATCAGCCGTTCGGTGTGCGGGTCGGCGCACTGGTCGCCTTCCATCTGCAGCCGGCCGGCGATCTTGGGATAACGGCGCGCGAACTCGCCCGACAGCTCCCGCAGGTGGCCGAGTTCGCGTTCGTAATACGGTAGTAAGGATTCAAGCATGAAGGCTCAAGTAAAATAGTTATATCAATCGCCTGCTAATTCCAAATCAATAGCTATGCATGCACTCAACGCCAATGGGTGTTGCTCAGCACGATAAGGGCTACCGGCGCCAGAACAATCCCTCCGAGTACTAGCACCCCATCCATCGCCAACGTCACCGGCGTCAATAGCACCATGGCGCGCTTCACTCCCGGAGAGTGGCTCTCCCGCACGATGATTTCATAATCGTGGTTGAATTTGCTGACCGACGCCGGCAGTTCGAAGCCTTTGGCCAAATAACGCGTGCCCCTAACCTTGTAAACCTTGGTCCAGACTTCTTCTTGGAACCCCTTGCATTCGAAGCCTTCCATTTGCAGCTGCTGGCGCTCCGCGTCGGAGACTTTGCCTTTGAGTTGGAGCGTCACCTGGCCAAACACATGATTGTCGTGATCCAGGTCGAAATAGGAAAACTCAGCGTTCAGCCGCGGCTTCAGCGGCGACTGCAACACTTGGGGCAGATCACCAATCTGGTCCATCACATAGTGATAATCCGTTCCCAGCACCACCAACTTCTTGCCATCCACAGAAGCGAAAAAACCGCTTACTTTTTCACGTTGATAATCAACGGTGTCTTCCGTGCTTTCCTTGAGCAAAGAGGCAGTAGTGCAACCACTCAGGGCCAAGGCGGCAGTCGATAATAGAAAATTGCGACGATTCATATTCATTCTTGCAAAAATTACAGTCCGCACACGCGACTCCATGCCCGGTCCATTCACTCACTATTCCCGTCAAACCTGTTCGGGTCCAATATCCGATTACCCGCAGCTTAGCCGCCGCTGTACATCCTCTTCATTTCCTTCTCGCGCTCTCGCCGCTCGCGCTCCGCCTTCACTTCCGGCAGCTTGTCCAACTGCTGCTTGTTATTGATGTCGTCGGTGAAGAAAATAGTGCGGTAACGCCAATAAGTGCCCCCCGGCTCCAGCTTGTCCAGCGATGATTGCATGAACCAGGCTCGGGAATCGTGCACGTGGTCGTCATACAAGGCCATCAACTCCTTGTCCGCCACCACATCAGCGTACAAAGCCTCGCTGTCACGCTTGAGCAAGGGGAACTCGTCCATGATCTTGTCCGCGCTGAACAAACGCGAAGGGCTGGTCAAAATGGACGTCAGAATGCCTACAAAATTGCCTTTATTAGCCAAACTGGCACGATCGAGATAGTCATTGGTGAAGTCGGTCGCGCCCAAATCCAGTTGCACTTTGTCCAGCGTCGGCTCATACGCCTTGTTCAGATTAGGCTTCCACTCAATAGGATTGCCATTCTCGTCCAGTCTCGGCTTTTTATCCTCGTCCAACAGTGGTTCCGGGATTGCCGGTTTTCCCTTGCCACTTTGCTTGTCCCAGATCCGCTTTTCTTCCTTCACCCGCCATTCAGGCGTTTGCCGCTCTTTGGACGCGTATTGGTAGAAATCGGAATGACTCTGGTCCTGCCCACCCTTGCCCTGCAAGCCGCCGGAGAAACGCTCTATCCGCCAAGCATTAATCTGGGCAGCTTGAGCCCGCATTATCGCCTCTACCGGCCCCTCCTCTTTTCGTGAGGCCGGCAGGTGTTTGGTCGAGAAGGTTTGCCAAGCGTTGAAACGTTGAGCCAGCACGGAATCCACATCGAACAGCTTCTTGAGTGAATCTTCCATGAAACGCCAGGGCTCTTTGCTTTTCAGCATCTGCAACTGCTGGCTGTTTGGGCTAATCAGCTTATCTTCGTTGATTTTCAGCGGCGCATCCGACGCAAAGGCTAGCGAATACAAATGCTGTAACGCAAACTGCGACAATAGCAACGACTGCCCTCCCAATGCTTTTCCTTGGTCTTTGGGTGGATAACCACCACCAACGTCGCTATGCATGCCGGGATAGACCCACTCGCCCTTGACGCTGGCCGGATAGGCCCCCACCGCATCAGTGCCCACCGAATCCAATGGGAAACACAGCCGCTGCTCATGCGCGCTGACCAAGTGCACACAGCAGTCAGCCGGCAACCACGGCGGCAATTTCATTGTGCCGTCCGCCCAGCCCTGGTGGCCCTGCGCGCCTGGCGCCAGCTCGGTCAACCCCACCGAGGCCACGGTATCGAGCAGACCGACAAACTTCACCTCTATCGGGAAGCTGGCCAGCGCGCCATCCTCGATCAACTCCCCCAACCGCCACAAAAAGGCGCGCGCCTCGGCCGCGCCGCGGGAAAAGCCATAAACGAACAACTTGATCTTCAAGATCTTGGGCTTGTGATCCGGCTTCTCCTGCTCTGCCAATACGTCCTTCAGCGCCTTTTTCACCAGGGCCCGCCGCTCATCCGGCTTGGTCTCATACTTGACCGCGGGCCCCTTCTCGCGCTTTTCATACTGGTATTGCATACCCTCGACCAGCTCGGCCATAGCTTTATCCGAGGGACTCTTCAATGGCGTTGCCAGATGCAAGGCATCAATCAGCCGAGTAATGCCCCACTGAATTCGGGCATCACCGCCAGATGCGTAACGCAGACCGCTATCCAACGGCTTTTTCTCACCAATCTCAGGGAAACAAGTGCCCACACCCTGGATGTAGTAGCTGAAATAGCCACTAGACTGAGCATCATCCTTACCAACTGTCGCATGATACAGGCGACGAATATTTGTGCTGCACACCGGATCGGCGGCATCATCGCTATCGCCGTGATTATTGGTGCCGTCAAAAAACAGACTGACATTCATCACCAGCGCGCAATCCGCCGGCTTGCCCTCACCCCGGGCATCCACGCAGTGCGCGGCGATTTCCCGCTGCTGCGCGTAGCGCTGCTTGATCACCTCATTCAAATCGCTCGGCCAGTGGCCACGCTCCGGAAAGGCGGGAGCCAGGCTTACTTTCGACATGTCTGCTGACCTCCCAAACGGCGAATCAGCTCCGGATAGCGGCGCGCCCCCCCCGGCAAGGTCTGGATCACGTCAAAGCGTTGCTGGCAATCAATAATCACCCTGGCCTCATCGCAAGGCAGGAAGATCAACGTCACACCACATGTCTCATCATATTTTGGCACTGACACAATGGCGGTATGTCTGGTATACCGCGCCTCATGAATCTTGTCCCAACGATTGATCGCCTCTTGATTACTGGCTGGCCGTTTGGAGCCATCCGGATTGCCCCAGCGCTGCGGATCTTTCATCCACTCGACTGTCGCCGTCATACCCGGCTGCCATTTGGCGGGATACTCAATGCAGCAATCATCGCCGCCGCTGCCGGCGATGCCCTGACCATTAAATTTCGCCCAGACAATACTGGTTTGATTATCGGTATTGATCACTCGTCCCGAGCCGCCCATCATTTTGGGCTCGCCCATGCTTTGGCAAGCCGCCAACACCGCCAGCAACGGCAACATCCACCATTTATGCCACATACCTATTCCCCTTATTCATATTTCATTCAATCATTGGCTTGCGTCTCAAACGCCGGCAACGCATTGCGTCTTGCCGCCTAGCCGACGGATCAATTCCGGATAGCTGCCCGGGCCATTTGGCAAGGTCTGAATCACATTGAAATACTGTTTGCAATCGATGATCACCCTAGCCTCATCGCAAGGCAGGAAAATCAACGTCACGCCGCAGGTCTTGTTATATTGAGGCACCGATACAATCGCGGTGTGACGGGTATACCGCGACTCATGAGTTTTGTCCCAACGATTGATCGCTTCCTGATTACTGGCTGGCCGTTTGGAGCCATCCGGATTACCCCAGCGCTGCGGATCTTTCATCCACTCGACTGTCGCCGTCATCCCCGGCAGCCATTTGGCGGGATACTCAATGCAACAATCATCACCACCACCGCCATCAATCCCTTGGCCATTGAATTTTGCCCAGACGATACTGATATTGGGATCTGTATTGATCGTCCTCCCCGAGCCACCCATCATCTTGGGCTCGCCCATGCCCTGGCAGCCCGCCAGACCGATCAACGCGCCTCCCCAGAGCAAGCGCCGCCAGCTCATGCTCTTTCCCTGAGCATGCGCTCCACTACCGGGATCCTCTCCGCCTCGGACCACAGCTTGGCTTTGTCCGCCGCCTGATGGGCCTGCATCAGCCGACGCACCAGCTCCTCTTCGGAATCCAGGCCATACAGCTGCGGCACCAACAAATGGTTTTGCCGCCAAGTTTCTGCCAAATGCCAACAAGCCAGCGCGTCGATATACGGCTGCTCCAGCGTCAGCGTGTCATGCTCCCACTCCAGCGGCGGCAACGACTGCAGCGCGGTGGCGTCCAGCATGCGGGCGTGGCCGTCGCGGTCCAGCCAGTGCCATTGCACCGCCGGCTCCAACAGCAACTGGCGGCGCGGCTCGTCCAATGCGTCCACCACGGCGGCGAACAGCCGCGGATCGTGGAAACGCAGCACGCCCTGCTGCAAACCTTTGTCCCAGGAGGCCTGCATGCACAGCGTCAGCCGTTCGGCCAGTTGGTCGTAGTCCCAACCGCTGAACAGCGCCAGCACCCGCGGCTGGCCCTGCCATTGCCGCAGCAGTTTCAGCAAGCGCGTTTGCGGCTGGCTGGCGTCCAGGCGCACCAAGACCGGGCCTTCGTCGGCGGCCTCGGCATGCGGAGTGTCTTGCAACAGCATGCGCGGCGAATACGGGGCACCTACCCTGCTTTGCCAGCGCGATCCCATCTCGGCCTGATCGACGATCAGGTCCAGCCATGGCAGCTCCAGCTCTCGCGCCATCTCCAATAACATGTACAGCCAGGCTTCCGGGCTGGGGGCGGTCATCACGATTTGCGGCTTCATTTGGCGGCCACCAGCGGGTTGGCTTGGCTGAACGCCTGAGCCATGCATTGCTTGCACACGGTATTGGGGAAGCGCGGCAGCGGCGGATTCATTTGATCCGGCCCGGTAAAGTTGTGGCTGGCGCCCTTGATGCTGATGGTGCCCGGCGCGTGCAGCTCGATCTTGCCGTCCTTCAGGCGGATGTAAGCGCCGCCCGAGGTCAGCAGGATTTCCTGTTTGGCGTTGACATGTATCGTCTGCTTGGCCGAGGTGATGGTCACATCCTTATCCGCCGTCAGCTCCATCGCGTCGCTCTGTGCCTGTACCTGCACCTTGCCCTTCGCCGCGATCAGCTTCAGCGCCACTTTGTCCTTCACCCCCGCCACG
>NZ_JAJOHV010000123.1 GCF_021129175.1 Chromobacterium piscinae
GCGCGGCGTCGCCTCGCAGGCTGGCGCCGGCCACCCGCTGCAGCCATTGCGCGGTCTCGTCGCGATAGGCGATGCGTCCGCATAGCTCGCCCAGCACCGCGCCGGCCTCCACCGACGACAGCTGGTCGCGGTCGCCCAGCAGGATCAGCCTGGCCTGGGACGGCAGCGCCGCCACCGTGCGCGCCATCAGCGCCAGGTCTATCATCGACGCCTCGTCCACCACCAGCACGTCCAGCGGCAACGGATTGCCGGCGTGGTGGCGCGGCGCCTCCACGCCGGGACGCAGGCCCAGCAGCCGGTGCAGCGTCTCCGCCTGGGCCGGCAGCTGCCGGCGCACCGCGTCAGCCACATCCAGCCGGTCGCGCGCCGCGCGCACCGATTCGGACAGCCGCGCCGCAGCCTTGCCGGTCGGCGCCGCCATCGCCATCACCAGCGGGCGCGGCGACATCGCCGCCAGCAGCGCCAGCAGCCGCACCACGGTGGTGGTCTTGCCGGTGCCGGGGCCGCCTGAAATCACCATCAGCCGCTGCCGCGCCGCCAACGCCGCCGCCAACTTCTGCCGGTCCGGCTCGCCGTCGTCCGCGCCGGGAAACAACCGGGCCAGCAAGTCGGCCAGCCGCGCCTCGTCCGGCGGGGGCAGTGGCTGGGCCAGCCGAGCCAGCCCTTCGGCCAGCCTGTCCTCGTCGTGCCAGTGGCGGGCGAAATACAGCCGCCCGGCTTCGTCCAGGATCAAGGGCGCGTAATCGCCCGGCTGGCCGACCAGCGGGCTGCCGCGCAGCGCCGCCGCCTCGCCGCGGTGAGCCAGCGGCAGACAGACGTGGCCGGCCAGATTGGCGTTGCTCAATTCGCCTATCAGCGCCAGCACTCTGTCGTCGGCGCCGGGCGCCAGGCGTTGGAACAGCCGGACCAACTGGCCGGGCAATAGCGGAATATCGGATTTCATCGATGGAACTTCCGGATGGACTGGCGCCGCGCTCAACGGCGGGCGAACAGCGGCCGCAAACGGCCTTGCTCTTGCAGTTGCTGGATGGCCTGGTTCAGGCCCGGCAGCAGATCCCGATAGCGCGGATGCAGCCGCAGCGCCACCGGCAGGCTGCCCAGAGACTCGCCCGGCAGGCAGCGGCCGCCTTCGTCGCGCCGGCTCCAGTATTGCGCGCGGCGGCGCTCCAGCACCACGGCCTGGACCCGGCCCTGGCGCAGCTTGTCCAGCATTTCGTCCTCGTTGGCCGACCCGTCGCGCAGCAGCTTGCGGCTGGCGAACGCGCTCTCCAGCGACGGGAAGCGCTGGCCCAGCAGCGTGCCGATGGTGCCGCCCTTCAGCGAGGCCAGGGTGGCGGGCCGCTTGCCCTTGTCAGGCGGCAGGCACAACACGAACTCCGCGTCGGCGATGGGCTGGGTGTAGAAGCCGGCCACCGGAGACAGCGCGCGCCAGGAGGCGTTGACGCCGACTTCGACATCCAGCTTGCCCACCTGGAACAGCTGCTCCAGCCGTTGCGAGGGATAGTAGTCGAGCTGGAAATGGACGCCGCTTTGCCTGGCGATCAGGGCCAGCGCGTCGCGGTAGGCCAGCGAGAGTCCATCGTCGGCGTTCGCGCGCAGCGATTCGCCGCTGTCATTGGCCAGCCCGGCCCGAAGCGTGGGTTGGGCCAGCGCCGGCAGGCACAGCAACAGCATCAATCCCCACCACAGCCTATTCACTCAGCCTGGCCTCCAGCGCGTCGCAGATGGTGGACAGTATCTTGATGCGCGCGAAATACTTGTTGTTGGCCTCCACCAGCGTCCACGGCACCTTGCTAGTGCTGGTGCGGTCCACCATATCGCTGACCGCTTGGCGGTAGAGGTCCCATTTGTCGCGGTTGCGCCAATCCTCGTCGGTGATCTTGAAACGCTTGAAGCCCGTCTCCTCCCGGCCCTTGAAGCGCGCCAGCTGCTCATCCTTGCTGATCGCCAGCCAGAACTTCAGCACGATGGCGCCGTTCTCGGTCAACTGGTGCTCGAAGTCGTTGATCTCGTAATAGGCGCGCATCCAGTCGGCCTCGGCGGCGAAGCCCTCCACCCTCTCCACCAGCACCCGGCCGTACCAGCTGCGGTCGAAGATGGTTATGCCGCCCTTGCCCGGCAGATGTCGCCAGAAGCGCCACAGCCAGGGCTTGGCCTTTTCCTCCTGGGTCGGCGCGGCCACCGGCACCACCCGGTAGCGGCGGGCATCCAGCGCCTGGGTGATGCGGCGGATGCTGCCGCCCTTGCCGGCCGCGTCGTTGCCCTCGAACGCCAGCACCAGCGAGTGGTTGCCGAAGCGCGGATCGCGGGTCAGCTTGTTCAACCGCCCCTGCAGCTGGTCCAGCTTTTTCTGGTAGCTGGCCTTGTCCAGCTTCTGTTCCAGCTCCAGCGTGTCCAGCACCAGCTTGTTGTCTATCGGCGCCAGCAGCGGCGGCGCCTCGACGCGGTCGGTGCTCAGCATCGGCTGGCCGAGACGGTTGCGTATCGCCTCCAGGATGGTGTTGGCCACCGTCAGGCTGCGGTAATTGGCGTCCTCGCCGTCGATGACGATCCACGGCGCGTGCGCGGTATTGGTCAGCCTGAGCATGTGCTCGCCGTACTTGCGTATCTTGTCGTAGCGCTCATAGTGCTCCCAGTCGGTCTTGGTCACGCGCCAGCTGGTGGCCGGGTCCTGCTCCAGCGTCTTCAGCCGCTGCTTCTGCTTGTCGCGGCTCAGATGGAACCAGAACTTCAACACCACCGCCCCGTCCAGCGTCAGCATGCGCTCAAAACGCAGGATGTCGAAAATCTGCCGGTCGAAAGCGTCGCGGTCGCTGCGGTTGAACACCCGCTCGAACAAGGTGTCGGAATAATAGGAACCGAAGAACATGCCGATGCGGCCGGTGGCGGGCAGCTCGTTCCAGTAGCGCCACATCCACGGCCGGGCGCGCGCCTCGTCATTGGGCTTGTCGAAGGCGACGGTGTGGATCAGCCGCGGGTCCAGCCACTCGTTGATCAGATTCATCGTTTCGCCGCGGCCCGCGCCGTCGAAACCGTGGATCAGGATCAGCACCGGGAAATCGGCTTTTTCCTTCAAGTCATACTGCACGTCCAGCAACGCCTCGCGCAGCGCCGGCATCATCTTGCGGAAAGTGTCTTTATCTATGCTGTGGCCGATTTCGGCGGATTCAAACATGTTTCACATCCTTATCCACTTGCTTAGCTTAGTTGCCATCCCCGGTCGCCATCACTGCGTAGAACTACCAGGGCCTCTCTTGGTTCCAGATCCCGCAAGCAGCGCGTCCAGCGCGTCCAGCAGCGCCGCGGACGGCGCATCGGCCCACACGCCGCAGCCCGGCTCGCCCATGCCGCGCAAAAACAGGTAGCGCACGCCGCCGAAGCGGCCGTCCCAATCCGCGCCGCGCGCGGCGAAGTAGCGCCGCAGCGCCACCAGGTAAATCAGGTACTGCAGGTAATAATGCTCGCGCGCCACCGCGTGGACCAGACGGTCGTCACGATAATCGTCGTAAGCGTCGCCCAGATGGTTGGACTTGTAGTCGATCAAATAGACGCGGCCGTCCGCCTCGCACACCAGGTCGACAAAGCCTTTCAAAAAGCCCTGCACGCTGGCGAAATCCAGCGCGCCGGCGGCGCGCCGAAACGGCTCGGCCAAGCCGTGCTCCGGCTTTTGCAGCGCGGCGATCAGCGCCGCCACGTCCAGCCTTTTCACCGGCAAGGTGAATTCCAGCTCGATCAGCCGCTGGTGGTCGGCGACGTCGCGCAGCCGCGCGCCAGGCGCGATCTCGGCGTTCAGCGCGTCCAGGATCAGCTCGCAGCCGGCATCCAGCCACTCCTCGCCGAAGCCGTGCCGCGCCAGCGCGCGCGCCACCGCCGCGCGGATTTCGTCCTCGCCGCCGCCGAAGCTGATGTTTTCGAAAATCTCGTGCAGGCAAACGCCGGCCTTGGCGCCGCGCGGGAAGCTGAAGCGATTCCGGACCGGCCCCCCCTCCAACGCGGCCGGCTCGGACGCCGCCGCGCGGTCATAGTCCGGCGCTTCGGCCAGATGGCTGCCCGCGTCATGGGTCAGCGAGGTGAAGCTAGCGATCTTCCACGGCGTGTACAGCTTGCGCTCGAACGGCCGCGCGGCGTAGGCGCGGCCGATCTCGCGGCCGCCCGCCAAGGCCTGCCGTCCCTCGCCGTCCAGCCAGCGCGCCGCGTCGCCGCGCGCCTGGAGAAAGTCCCGCAGCTGCGCCTCCACCATCCCGCCGTCCAGCTCCAGCGCGTCCAGCGCC
>NZ_JAJOHV010000124.1 GCF_021129175.1 Chromobacterium piscinae
GCTGTAATTTCTATAAATAAATGCAAAAATTAGTGAAGTTTCCGACGGAGCATGCAAATGAACCATCTCCAGCGATACACCCCAGTCAGGGACATCGTCTACAACAGCCGCAGCGTGACCGGCATGGTCCCGCTGTTGGGTGAGTACGAGTCCACCTTGGAGCGCGATCTCATGGAGATCCTGCGCTTCGATCCCAGTGTCGAGCATTTCACCGCTCAACCGATCACCATCGGGTATTTCGACCAGTTCGGCAAGCTACGTACCTACACGCCGGATGGTCTGATCCAGTTCAAGTCGACAGCGTCGTTGACCCCGCAACCCGTATTGTACGAGGTCAAGTACCGCGCCGACTTCCGACAGGACTGGCGCAACCTACTCCGCAAGTTCCGGGCCGCAAAAACGTATGCCTTGGACCAAGGGTGGCGCTTCGAAGTTTTCACCGAGCGCGAAATTCGTACCCCCTACCTCGACAACGCCAAATTCCTCTGGCGCTATTTGGAGCAGAATCCGTCACCGGATGCACGCCGGCAGATTCTCCAAGTGCTCTGGGATCTCGATGAGACCGATCCGGAGATGTTGCTGTTTGCCCTCTGCCGCGACGCCCACAACCGCGCCCGGCTGATTCCCACCCTTTGGCACCTGGTGGCGATCGGCGCCATCGGCTGCGACTTGAATGTGCCGCTGACCATGCGCTCCCGCCTCTGGCCAGTGGAGGAGTGCTGATATGAAAACCATCCGCCCAGGCCAAGTGGTCTACTGGCGCGATCAAGCCGCCATCGTGCTGGAGCTGAAAGGCTTCTCTGATGCCATCCTGCGCACCATCGATGGCGCGCAAACCGAAATCGCCGCGGTCAGCGACCTCAGCCTGGCTCTGGTCTCGTCTTCCGATCCTACGGCCCCTCACTTGCTGGCCAAGGACAAGGACTGGGATCTGGCGGTACAGCGCTACGAGTGCATACGTCCCTTGCTGGACCTGCCCGGCCGCAGCACGCAGGACGTGCAGCGAGTGGCCGACGCCACCGGCAAGAGCCTAGTCACCATCTACCGCTGGCTCAACCGCTTCGAGGAAACCGGCCTGGTTTCCTCTCTGCTGCGCACGCCGCGCTCGGACAAGGGCGGCAGCCGCTTGTCTGACGAGGTGGAGCAGATCATCTCGCTGCAGATCCAGCATTACTACCTGAAGCAGGAGCGGCCCTCGGTCCTCAAGCTGTACAAGCTGATCAAGCTGGCCTGCCAGGAGGCGGATCTGGATCCGCCCAATCAGAACACGGTGTATGCGCGCGCCTACGCCATCGACCAGCGGGAGATGCTGAGCAAGCGCTACAGCCCCCGGCGAGCACGCGAGAAGTTCGAACCGCTGCGCGGCCAGTTTCCCGGTGCCGACTACCCCTACGCGGTGGTGCAAATCGACCACACCAAAGTCGATGTGGTGATCGTGGATGAAGCGCACCGTTTGCCAATCGGCCGCCCCTATTTGACCGTGGCCCTGGATGTGGCGACCAAAATGGTCGCCGGCTTCCTGATGACGCTGGATCCACCCGGCTCATTGTCGGCCGGCTTGTGTGTGGCCCACGCGGTGATGCGCAAAGAGCATTGGCTGGCGAAACGCGACATCGTCGCGGAGTGGCCGGTCTACGGCAAAATGAGCAAGATCCACGTCGACAATGCCAAAGAGTTCCACGGCAATATGCTCAACCGCGCCTGCGAGCAACACGGGATCATCCTAGAGCACCGCCCGAAGGGACAACCGAACTACGGCCCTCACATCGAGCGCGCCTTCCGCACCTTCATGGGGGAGTGCCAGAGCCTGCCCGGCACGACCTTCTCGAACGTGCAGGCCAAGATGAACTACGACTCGGAAGGCCGCGCCTGCATGACGCTGGCCGAGCTGGAACTGTGGTTCACGGTCTTCGTGGCCTACTGCTACCACCACCGCGCGCACAAGGGCATCAACGAGGTGCCGCCGATCAAGCTGTATCACCAGTTCGTCCACGGCACCGCCGAGCGTCCGGGCATCGGTCTACCGGCACCGATCGAGGATGAGGAGAACTTCCGCCTCGACTTCACCCCCTATGTCGAGCGCACCATCCAGCGCCACGGCGTGGTCATCGACAACATCCACTATTACGCGCCGATCCTGCGCCGCTGGGTCGAGTCCGAAGATCGAGCCACCGGCAAGGGGCGCAAGTTCCTGTTCGCGCGCGACCCGCGCGACATCAGCGTGGTGTATTTCCTGGATCCGGAAACCCGCTGCTACAGCCCGGTGCCCTATCTCAATAACACCCGGCCGGCCATCAGCCTGTGGGAACTGCGCGCGACGCTGCAGCGGCTGAAGCAGGATCCGGTCAGCCACGTCGACGAAGAGATGATCTTCCAGGGCATCCGCCGGATGCGCGAGATCGAGGCTGAGGCGGTCGAAAAAACCCGCCTGGCCAAGCAGCAGCGCGCGACGGAAAAGCGCAAGCGCCGCATGGCGGAGCGACGTAATGGCTGGGCCGGCGTGCATGCGGCGGCCATGCCGGCGCCGCAGCCCCCGGCGCTGCCGACGGCCAGTGACGACGATATCCAACCCTTCAGCGACATCCAGCTCGGTTAGGGAGACCCATCATGAGCGCATACCCTCACCTCCACCCCAGTACGGCCGAGCAGGCCGAACGGGATGCGGCCAGCCGCATCACCTGGCTGAAGCGGCCGCGCTGGATTGGCTACCCGCGGGCTCAGGACATCCTGGCCAAGCTGGAAGATTTGGTGCACCACCCGCGCGAGGCGCGCATGCCCAATATGCTGCTGATCGGCGGCAGCAATAACGGCAAGACCCGGCTGATCCAGCACTTCGCCCAGCGCCACCCCGCCGAAGAAAACCCCGGCGGCGAATACATGATTGCGCCGGTGATCTACGTCCAGGCGCCGCCCACACCCAGCGAAGCCGGCTTTTATTCGGGCATCCTCAATGCGCTATTCGAAAACGTCCCGACCTCGTCCACCGACGCCAAGCGCGCCCAGGTGATTCGCGTACTACGTGGCATTCAGCTGAAGGTGCTGATCATCGACGAGCTGCACAACGTGCTGGCCGGCTCATCGGTGAAACAGCAGCAGTTCCTCAACATGATCAAGTTTCTGGGCAACGAGCTGCAGATTTCGATTGTCGGCTGCGGCACCGGCGACCTGCTGCGCGCGGTCAGCGTCGATCCACAGATCCAGAACCGCTTCCTGCCGGAGCTGCTGCCGAAGTGGCAGATGGACAAGGCGTTCCGCCAGCTGCTGATGTCGTTCGAGCGCGTGCTGCCGCTGCAGCAGCCGTCCAATCTGCACGAGGCGATGCTGGCCGCCAAGATCCTCGCCATGTGCGAAGGCACTATCGGCGAGCTGTCGATGCTGCTCAACCAGGCGGCAATTTACGCCTTGCGCCAGGGCGAGGAGCAGCTCACCGCGGAGACGTTGAATGCCTGCGGCTACGTCTCGCCCAGCGACCGCACCCGTCAGGCCGCCCATGTGTAGACCATGCTGCCGATGCACCCCCAGCCGCGACCAGGGGAGATCCTCTCTTCCTGGATGGTGCGGCTGGCATTCGCCAACGGCTTCATGCTCCACACCTTCTACGACAAGCTGCTGGGCTACCACACGCCAATCTGGAGTCGCGACATCGATCGCGACCCGCCCCTCCCGCTACTAACGCTGCTGGCACGCCATACCGGCCACTTGGCGGCCGAGTTGCAGGCGTTGACGCTGCTCTCCTACCAAGGCCAGTTGTTCGAGCGCCCGGCCACCGGCCATTGGTCCTGGGTGCGGCCGGTCGGGGTCTATCATCGCGAGCGAAGGCGTCCCGGCATGCAGTTCTGCCCACTGTGTCTGGCCCACTCTCCAGAGAGCTATTACCGCCTCAAGTGGCGGCTGGCCCTATACGTCGTCTGCGAGCACCATCAATGCGTGATGGAAGAATGCTGTCCGGCTTGCCGCACGCCGATCGCCTTTCACCGCCATGGCATTGGGCGCCGTAAGGCGGTTGACGATCAGGCGCTGCAACTCTGCAGCCGCTGCGATTTCGACCTCGCCAGCATGAGCCCGGTTTTCTGCGCCTGGCCAGACCCGCCATCCTGGCAGCGGTTGCGCCACCTCATCGCCGCGATCGAGCACAGCACCTGGCACTGTGGCCCGCTGACCCCGCCTTGCAGCCTGCCGTTCTTCATCGGGGTGCGTGCCTTGATCGGCGTGTTGAGCGGCCGTAACGGGCGGCAACTACGCCAACACCTCGAGGATGCCCTGGGCGTGGCGATCCCCTGGCATGCCCCCGGCCAACACAATGAGTTCGAATATCAGCCCCCCGCCACACGCCTCATCTTGCTACTCGCCATAGCCTGGCTGCTGGAAGACTGGCCGTCGCGCTTCCTCTCCCTCTGCGCCCAAGCTCGCTTCACCCGTTCCCGGCTGGCTGAGCATGTGGACCAGCTGCCCTTCTGGCTGGCCAGCGTGGCGGACATACATCTGGATCGTCGCCGCTACCTGCCCAATGCTGCGGAAATCCGGAATGCTGGGCGCTACCTGCAGGCGCATAGATTGGAGGTGACGCCACGCGCGCTGGTCAACCTCCTGGGCCTCACGCCCGACTGCAAGCACCTGGTATGGAAGCGGTGGAAGGCACAATGAAGCGATACGCTGAAACACAAACGCCGATACCCTGTTGGGCATCGGCGCGCTCAAAGCTTCGTTGCAGCGAACTTACTTCTGCGGCAGGGCCAGCAGGTTGTCCGTCTTGCGGCCATCTGCGGTGGTCTGCACATATTTGATGCGTCCGTTGCCGTGAACATGGACCCAGGCGCTAGGAAGATTCGGATTACGATCCGGACACCACACCGAACCACTCCCGTTCTTCTCGATATAAGCAACCATCTCTTCCCGAGTCGAGCACCCATTTTTAAGCACCACTCCAGAGCGCTCAACCTGCTCCCACCAGAGGTGACTGATGTGCTCGTGACCTGCGCCACCTGCCATGCGACGTGCTGTGCATTTAATCGTCGTTGCCATGTAAAGCCCCTTTTGAAATACACTAAAAGCGAAAGTCAGGAGAAGACCCCATGTCACAGCCAGAGCCAATTCCCCCCACTCCCGAATCTACGATTTCGTATGACGAGTACGTTCGCCAAGCCGTCCAGGCGGCGCTGGACGATCCTCGCCCCGGCATTCCCCATGAGGAGGCCGAGCGCTACTTTGCCCTCAAGCGCGCCGCGCTGCTGCAGCGCTCGAAGTCCGACTAAACGGTCCGTTAGGCCAGGCGCAAGGGTTTGGCGGCCTGGCGTCCCTCCACCAGCTGCAGCCGGTGCTTCCAATTGGTCAATTCATAAAGTTGGGGCACATCCTCGGGATACAGCCCCAGGAGTTCGGAGATTTCCTCCTCGTTGTACTCCAGCTGCCCCTTGTAGTGTTCGAACACACTGGGCACCAGCGTCGTGCGCTCGCGAGGAATGCTCAGCTCGACCGGCTCAGCCGTCCGATAACCCAACATGGACATGGTGCGCCACAGATAGGTGGACTGTCCCTCGGTGATCTTCTGCAATCGCTTGGCGCGAACCAGCAAAGCGCCCATGGAAACCTTCCAGATCGGTTTGAGCATGCCGGCTCTGGCCAAATCGATATTGCGCAGATCGCGGCCAATATCCTTCTCCGGCATCAACAGCTCAGAAGCGAACTCATTGGCCTGATCTTCCATGTCCGGATTGGGATAGGCATGCATTACCAAGTGGCCCAGCTCGTGAGCCAGGGTGAAGCGCCAGCGATCGCCGGGCAGATCCTTGTTCAGAAAAATCAGCGGCGGCAAGCCGGCGATCCGATAGCTGATGCCGTCGATCTTGGCTTCGCTCATGTCGCAAGCGAATACCAGGCAGCCTGCGCGTTCACACAGCACCGTCAAATTTGGAATCGGACCATCCGGCAACTGCCAGGCCCGACGCACGTACTGCGCGGCTTGGACCGCGCCCTTGGGCAAATCGTCCAGGTCATACTGCGGCAGCGGGAAATCCGGCTGTATCTCCAAACCGGACAACATCAAGCGGAAATGGGCAATCCGGGCATTCACATCCGCGAGCAGCTTATCCAGCACTTTTTGCCCGACCGATGCGTGTTTGCGGAACATTGGGTGGGTGCTTAGCGGTGCCCCGTAAATGCGCTCAGAATGCGCAAAGAAGCTCCTACGGCACTTCAGTACATCGCACAACTTGTCCAGCAAGGGCTCATCAATCTCTTTGAGGCCCTGCTCCAACTTAGAAAGAAAGCCTTGGCTTACGCCAAGGCTGTCCGCAACTTGCGCCTGGGTGTAACCCAGCATCCGGCGACGAAGCAATATCATCTCATGGTTGAGGTCATGCTCCACCGCCTGCATCTTTGAAATCAGCGTCATCTTTGTTACCTGCACCCGGCTGTTTGATGATGTGGGCGGCCGAGTCTGTTCCATCCAGCGACGGTTGCGCTGGGGTGAACGGAGACACATTGGTCGCCGGCGGGGCATTTCGATTCAATTCAATGTCTACAACAATACGGCCTTTATGGCGTTGCACCAACAGCACCGACTCGATTTTCACACCGGCTTTATCCAGTACGTACAGCACTTCCATCCGATGTATGCCACCGAACATATCCACATCCTGATCATGAAACTGCATCGCAGTCAGAGTCGGATAGTTGGATGACTTGCGCCGGGCATTCCCCTTCTTGAAGCGGATGAAGAAGCGCTGATCGATCAGCAAACCGAACTGCGCTTTCAGCTTGACCCACTTGGCGCGCGGATGGCCTTCGAAGCGCTCTTCAGCAAAGCGCACCATCTCATTCCAGACGCCCATGCTTTCAACCGACCGCGTCACTGCCTTCGCCGCCATCGGGTTCGCCTTCCAAGAATCAAAGGCGTCATACGGGATGCCAGCCAGTGTTTCAAAGAACATAGACAGCTTTTCGACTGCATACTCAGATGAAATTATAGACATCAGTTTCCCTTTTTGTGAAGCGCCAAAGCATTGACTATCAAAGGTTTCCAGGCACACTACAACAAATAGCACAGTGAATTATTCCAGGAAATATTTTTCGTAACGAATCAACCATTTAGTACACGAACATGTACTTCACAAAACCATTGTCATATTGATCAAACTTGAATCTTGTGATTGTCATTTGTCATGAAAACGGGCAGCATCGGCGCCATCACGCTCAGAAAATATGAAAAATGAGAATCCATGGAACTCCATGACTTCCTCCGCCTCGCCCAGCGCATGCTGTCGAGAAGACAACCGAACAAGCTCACCCAGCGCCACATGGCAACGCTGATCAATATCAGTCCCCGGACCTATGTCGAGTATGTGCGCGGCATCCATCGTCCCAAAGGGATGAAGGCCTTGTTGGACCTTCTCTGTTTGATGGATCAGGAAGATCGAGAATCATTGCTCCAAGCCTGGCGAACAGGTCGTCAGCGAAAGGCTGCGGCCTCCTCAGAACCCATCACCTTCTCTCAGCAGGAGTCGGACAGGTGACGAAATCCATCCCCCCAGTCTTGTACAAGTACCGCGATTTCAGCGCCCGGACAGTGTCAATGCTATGCAACGATGAGCTCTTCTATGCCGATCCGAGTACCTTCAACGACCCGCTAGACGCCAAACCTTGCGTCGAAGCGGACTGCGACATTCCGACACTGGAGAAGACGGTCCGTGAATTAGTCCGCCGACGCGTTGAGGCCGGGATGCAAGCCGGCGCCCAAACGCTCAAGTACCAGGGTCCCAAAACACTCGCCCATATCGACAAACACAGCACAACAGCCGCTCTGCGCCGGCTCAAAGACCTTGCTTACCACGCGACGGACCCCGAATACACTGATGCAGGACCCAATGCTCACTCCCGACTGCTAGCATGCGCAATCGAACAGGAGCTGCTTCTCCAGTACGACAAAGGCATCCTCTCCCTAGCCAAGCGCTATGCTTGCCCACTGATGTGGAGCCACTATGGAGATCAGCATCGGGGCCTCTGCATTGGATACCGCGTGCCACAGGCAGCCCAATCTCAGCTACACCAGGTAAAGTACGGCGGCAGCCGCTACGTCCAAGCCAGCGCCGTTGCCGCCATGCTGGACGGTGACATCAGCGCCAGAGCTATCGTTGACTCCATAGTCCTGCTGAGAAAGGCTCAGGACTGGCGATACGAAAAAGAGTGGAGGATGCTGGGCCACCAAGGGAAACACGACTCCCCACTTGAGTTGGTGGAAGTCATATTTGGCATGCGGTGCGAAAACACCATAAAGCATACCGTCGCGCGCGCACTGGATCGCCAAGACAGGCCAATCAAGCTATATGAAATTCACGAAGTGCCCGGCACGTTTCAACTAAAACGGCGGCGACTAAACATTGACGAACTCCGGGCCAGCTATCCCAGGCGGGCCTTGTCCGTTACCGAGGCATTCGAACCTCTCACGCCATCTGACGAGTAACACCGCGGGAGGGGCCGAGTCAGGCGGCCCCATCGGCCTGCTAAAAATTATGGAAATTATGGGAATCCAATAATTATGGCTTTCCCATAATTTCCCATAACCGGGCGCGCACATCGCGCGATGCCCCTGCACAGCTTGACTCTCATCATTATTTCGATAAATATAGAAACATGGAAACGAAAAACGCTGTCACCCTCTTGGCCGCTCTGGCGCAGGACACGCGCCTGGCGATCTACCGACTACTGGTCCAGCAAGGCCCCGAAGGCCTGGCGGTCGGCCAGATCGGGGAGCGGCTCGCCGTGGCCAACGCCACGCTGTCCTTCCACCTGAAGGAGCTGTCTCACGCCGGACTGGTTCAGGCCCGCCAGGAAGGGCGCTTCATCTACTACTCAGCCAACTATGAGCAGATGAATGCCTTGCTGGGCTTTTTGACCGAGAACTGCTGCCGCGGCGAGGCTTGCACGCCGGCGAGCAGCCTCTCGCCCTGCGATGGCACTTGTTCGTAACGAATCACAATCGGGAGTTCGACCATGAAACGCTTTCACGTCCATATCGCAGTCGCCAACCTGGAAGACAGCATCCGCTTCTACTCGGCGCTGTTCAACGCGCAGCCTAGCGTTCAGAAGACTGATTACGCCAAGTGGATGCTGGAAGATCCGCGAATCAACTTCGCGATCTCCAGCCGCAGCGCCGCCACCGGCGTCGACCACCTGGGCTTTCAGGTGGACAGCGAAGAGGAACTGGCGCAGCTGCAGCACCAGTTGCAGAGCGCCGACATCAGCATGCTGACGCAGACGGGTACCGCCTGCTGCTACGCCGAATCGAACAAGCACTGGGTCACGGACCCCACCGGCATCGCTTGGGAGAGCTACCAGACGCTGGCATCGATCCCGACGTTCAACGGTGGCGAGCCCGCAGCAGGCGAACCGGCCAGCGCCTGCTGTGCGCCGAAGATCGCCGTCAAGATCACGCCCAAGAACACCTGCGCGCCGGACAGCGGTTGCTGCTGAGCGCCACTGAGAAAGAGAACCCGCCATGAACCAAACCGTGGTCAATGTACTGTTCCTGTGCACCGGCAACTCCTGTCGCTCCATCCTGGCTGAAGCGGTCTTCAACCACTTGGCGCCGGCAGGCTGGCATGCAATGAGCGCCGGCAGCCAGCCGACCGGACAAGTCCACCCGCGCTCACTGGCGCTGCTGGCGCGAGAAGGGATCGCCACCGATGGTTACCACAGCAAGTCCTGGGATCATCTGCCGGCGACGCCGGACATCGTGATCACAGTGTGCGCCAGCGCCGCCGGCGAGACCTGCCCCGCCTATCTGGGACCGGTGCTGCGCAGCCACTGGGGCGTAGAGGATCCCGCCCATGCAACGGGCAGTGATCAGGAGATCGATGCGGCCTTCCTGACGGCCTATCGCATCCTGCGGGCGCGGATTGAGGCCTTCCTGGCCTTGCCGCTGGACACGCTACGTCAAGATCCTCCCCGCCTGAAGGCGGAGCTGGATCGCATCGGCACATTACCACGCTGATCCGGAGGGCTTGGACATGTTGCAAATCAAGGCATACCAGCAGCTGCTGGAGGGACACATCTATTTTGGCAGCGCCGACGATGTGGAGGACATGGTCTGCCTGGATGAAGTCGAGGTCATTGTCGATTTGCGGGCCGAGGCCACGCAATGCGCTTCGTCCCGGCCTGGCATTGCCTGGCAACGCATTCCCTTGGGTGATGATGCGGTTGCACAGACGCTTTTACTCAAGGCGGCTATCGATGCCGTAGTGACGGCATGCCGGGCCGGCAAACGCGTGGGCTTTCATTGCGGCGGCGGCAAGGGCCGTACCGGGGCCGTCGCCGTCGGCGTGCTGTTGGAGCTGGGCATCTGCGATACCCTTTCCCACGCCGAACAACATGCCCGCCAGCTTCGCCCCGTCATCCAGCTCAAGCCGCCGATGCGGCAGTCCTTGCAAACCCTGTACCCGCACGCCTGACGACGAGGCGATTTCAGGAGTCCGACATGAGCGACAAGATCTACAACGTACTGTTCATCTGCACCGGCAACTCAGCACGCAGCATCATGGCCGAAGCCATCCTGAATCAGCTCGGACAGGGACGATTCCGGGCTTACAGCGCCGGCAGCCATCCGCGCGGCAGCATCCATCCCCTGACGCTGACATTCTTGCAGCAGCACAAGCACGACGTCAGTGAGCTGCACAGCAAGAGCTGGCAGGTCTTCGCCGGTCCGGAAGCCCCGCAGATGGATTTCATCCTGACGGTGTGCGACAACGCCGCCGGCGAAGCTTGCCCGGCATGGCCAGGCCAGCCGATCACCGGGCATTGGGGGTTTGCGGATCCCGCCCGGGTCGAAGGCAGCGATGAGGTTCAGTACCAGGCCTTCCGCCGCGCCTACATGGAAATCTCCAACCGCATTCGCATCTTCCTCAGCCTGCCGCTCGACAAGATCGACCGGATGTCCCTCCAGCACCAAGTGCGCGAGCTAAACCCACGTCCGGCCGAATAAGCGGCCCAGCCAAACGGAGACAGACATGTCCGTACAATGTGAAGTCAGCAATAAACGTGGCGCCGGCGCTGCCATGAGTCTGTTCGAGCGCTACCTGACCGCCTGGGTCGCCCTCTGCATCGTGGTCGGCATCGGACTGGGCCAGGCCTTCCCCGGCGTGTTCCACGCGATCGGCGGGCTAGAGATCGCCCAGGTCAACCTGCCGGTCGGTCTGCTGATCTGGGTGATGATCATCCCGATGCTGCTGAAAATCGATTTCGGCGCACTGCACCAGGTCAAGGCGCACATCAAGGGCATCGGCGTCACCTTGTTCATCAACTGGATGGTGAAGCCGTTCTCGATGGCATTTCTGGCCTGGCTGTTCATTCGCGTCTGGTTTGCGCCGCTGCTGCCGGCGGCACAGCTGGACAGCTATATCGCCGGCTTGATCTTGCTGGCGGCCGCTCCCTGCACCGCCATGGTGTTCGTCTGGAGCCGGCTGACCGGCGGCGACCCGTATTTCACGCTGTCCCAAGTCGCGCTGAACGACCTGATCATGGTGTTTGCCTTCGCGCCGCTGGTCGGCCTGCTGTTGGGTGTCTCCAGCATCACCGTGCCGTGGGCCACGCTGCTGACCTCGGTGGGGCTGTATATCGTGGTGCCGGTGCTAATCGCGCAGGCCATCCGCAAAACGCTGCTGAACAAAGGCCAAGCGGTATTCGATGCCACCATTCACCGGATCCAGCCGTGGTCGATCGCGGCGCTGCTGCTGACCTTGGTCTTGCTGTTCGCCTTCCAGGGCAATGCCATCCTGCAGCAGCCACTGGTGATCGCGCTGCTGGCCGTGCCCATCCTGATCCAGGTGTTCTTCAATTCGGCATTGGCCTATTGGCTCAACCGCCAGGTCGGCGAAAAGCACGCCATTGCCGGCCCGTCGGCGCTGATCGGCGCCTCCAACTTCTTCGAACTGGCGGTGGCGGCCGCGATCAGCCTATTCGGCTTCCAGTCCGGCGCCGCGCTGGCCACGGTGGTGGGCGTGCTGATCGAGGTGCCGGTGATGCTGTTGGTGGTACGCATCGTCAACTCGACCAAGCCCTGGTACGAGCGCGCGGCCTAGACCGCGTGACTGCGACCGTCGAACTATAGCCCCCAGCAAGGAGCCGATCATGATTAGGAAGATATTGGTGGATTTCGACACAAGCCGCCTGGCAGTCCAATCGGTCAGTCGAATACTCACCATGGCACAGCGCCTGGAGGCATCGGTAACGTTATTACTGATTCGCCCGCAGCTGGACGAGTTAATGACGGATAACCATCAGGCTTTCGTTCAAGCGGTGCTACAACAAACCGAGGGGGAGCGCCAAGTGGTGGAGCGGGAGGCCCAGCTGCATGGCGTCGCGCTGTACGTCGAAGTGGTGGGCTCGGGCCATATTACCGATACCTTGCTGGCCTTCAGTCAGCAACATCGTTTTGACTTGCTGGTGGTCGGCAAGCTTCATGTGCATCACCGCCTCCAAGACGCCGTATTTGGCGAGGTGTGGAAGCAAGTGATGGCCCAGGCCAAACTGCCTGTTCTGCTGCTTCCAGGGCAGGACGTCGAGTAGGACTCAAGCCTGCCCCTTGGCCTGCCGGGCGGTCAGGCAACGACCTCGCTCATCAGCCGCCCCGGACCATCCGAGAAGCCCGGCAACAGGTCGTCGATCCGGTTCAACAGCGATGCACTCCATACTTTCGGGTGTGAGGCAGTCAGGATGTCTTCGCTGGGTAACGCCGCACCATCGACGGAATCCAGCTTGCGTGGGCGCTTGGATTTCGAATTGGGATGCTGGACGCGATCGGCTTTGATCTTGCTGAATAAGGCTTGTGCCCGCCGGTATTCGTCGTCCTTCTTCCATTTGTTTTCGATATCCGGCCAGCGGCGCCGCAAGACGGTCAGCTGCAGCAACTCATCCAGCACCTCATCATCCATCCACTGGAACTCAGGAGTATGGACCAACAATGTGCACTGCCCTTTGGGCTCGGTTGGCCCTAACTCCATTTCCATCAGGTAAAAGAAAGGGCCATCCTGCCCCAACTTGATCTCCGCGCAGATCAATTGCCGCCGGCGCCGTCCAGCATTCGCCTCATCTATCCAATGCCAGCGCGTCCGAGACCCAATCGGATCGGGAAAGAAGGTAATCCAATGCTGACCAGCGCGAATGCCCTCATCCCCTCTACGGGTTTCAATCACCCAGCCACGTGCACGGGTTCGGCGTTGCAGGTAGTCCAGCACATCTAGGAACTGTTCGAGATTGCGTCCCACGTCCTCCGTATGATTCAGGAAGTCACTGACACCCAAATTGCCCTTGGCTTCTTCAGTGTGCTGACCTTCGTTCATGGTCAGCGTGCTGACCGGCACATCAATGCTTCCGCCAGGCTCGTTAGCTCTCAACGGAGCCTCCGGTCTGCGGTGATGGAAGGTGAGTTGCTTGAAACCCGCAAACGGACTGCCATGCTGCAACACAGCCAGCCTGGGAAGACGACCGTCGGCGGGCACATCGTCCACCAACAGATCCTCTTCCTCATCCTGCAACAGCGGGTTGAAATGGGGAGGCCTGACACCGGTTGGCGCACCTCCGGCCATGGCTTCGATCGCCCACGGTTCATCGCTTTCCAGAACCACGTTGCTCAATTCCAATGGATGCCTGCATTGCACAATCTCCATCGCAAACATCGCCCATTCCTGCTGACCACCGCGCTTGTACAGGCACATGCGCTTCCCTTCCACCATCAGAGTGGTTTCATCTCGGAAGGGGAACCTCGCATGAACGGCTAAGGGCTTTTGCAGTTCCAGAGGGCGAAGCTGATTATTGGCATTTACCGTAGCGAGATGCTGGTGAGTGCCAAACAAGGCTTCCCGGGCCGAACTCGACGCCACCGCGCGGCCTAAAACAAACGATTCCGTTCGGCTAAGACGGGTCTTGACCTGCAACACCGGCCAAGTCTCCTCCATCCTGACTCGATTCCAGTCGACATATTTGTCCAACCGGCCGGACAAGGCGCCAGTGAGGAAGCGCGAGGAAACACCGACATAAAAACGAAGGAGCTCAACCGCCGGTACAACCAGCCACTGAACCATTGGGTTGCCGATTACGGGAACGATTGCATACCGGGACGCGGCCAATATCTCGCGGTTATTGGCTAAATAGAAATATTCGTCCGGTAAGACGGAGGGAATCGAAACGCCATTCAACGTTACCGCTTCGTCCAAGGCCACATACTGGGCCTTGCTGACATCGATATGGAAAACTTCAGGCGATTTACTTTGCGGACGGTAGATACATCTGCCTTCATGCCATACCGTACCGACTTTGAATGCTCGGAGTAGAGCGACATGGATCGAGAAGGGCAGTTGGACTCCAGGGAGAACCGCACCCCTTTTATAGGGATCATTCACACGTCCTGGCGCGATACCGGAAAAATGCACCGTCGCTCTGGTTCCCAGCTTTGCACTGGGCTTGATCGGTCCAATTCCGTCTACACGCCAAATTCCAGGGTGCTTTTTTGCCAAGCGCTTGAGAGGAAAGATGGCCATGATCTGCAATCCGCATTAACAGATAACGACCAATATTCTCATTGAATATTACTTATTTGCAAATATTTGTAGAACTTAC
>NZ_JAJOHV010000125.1 GCF_021129175.1 Chromobacterium piscinae
GTTGGCGTCGATGGTGATCGAGCCCAGATTGGTGGTCTTGTTGTCGACGCGGCTGGTGTCGAACACCGACTGGCCCTTGTCAGGATCGACCACGTTCAGCTTGCCGCTGTAGTCCAGAGTGTTGACGGCGGAAACGTTGAGGTCTTCGGTTACCGCTCCCTGGTCGTTGCCGGTGATCACCGCCGTATCGTCCTTGCCCTGGATGGTGACAGTGATGGTATGGGGCGTGCCATCCAAGGACAGTACGGTGAAGGTGCGGTCGAAGCGGTCGGCGCTGGTCAGTTCCTGAGCCTTGGCGTTGTCCAGGATGAAGGTCCACTGGCCGGTGGCGCTGTCGAAGTGGAAGGTGCCGTAGTCGGCCTGAACATCGGCCATCGGCTGGAAGGCGGACTGGTTCTGATCCACGTCCTTGACCAGCAGGGTGCCGCTCACCTGGGTAATGTCGTCCTCGACCACGATGCCGTGATCGGTGCCGGAGATTACCGCGGCGTCGTTGACGCCGGTGACGACTACGGTGATGTCGTGGGATGTGCCGTCCTGAGAGTAGACGGTGAACACCTCGGTACGGGTCTCGCCCTGGCCCAG
>NZ_JAJOHV010000126.1 GCF_021129175.1 Chromobacterium piscinae
CCTGCGGCTCGCCGGCTTCGCGCTGGTAGACGCGGCGCCACAGCGCCGACAGGTCGGGCAGGGCGCGGGCGGTGTCGGCGTGGCGGTGGATGGCGTCCAGGTCCATGCCCCAGCGGGCGGCGTTGTCGTCGCCCAGCGCCTTTAGGTTGGCCACCACGAACGGCGACTTGTTGATGTGGATGGTCTTGATCGGCAGCCGGGCCATGCCTTCGGGCAGTTCGTCGGCGCGGGTGAACATGCGCTGGCGGATGTCGTCGGCGGAGAGGCCGCGCAATTCTACCGGGTCGTGGGCCAGGTCCCAGACGATCACCTCGTTGGCGTTGGCCGGGTGGGCCGCCAGCGGCCAGACCACGGCCATATTGCCGCGCTCGACGCCGTACATGCCGGAGACGTGCAGCACCGGCTTGGGGTCGTGCAGCGACAGCTGAACCTTGACCGCGTCTTTCTTGCGCAGCGTCAGGTAGTAGTCGAACAGCTTGGGCTGGCGCTGGCGGATCAGCCGCGCCAGCGCGATGGTGGCGCGCACGTCGGACAGCGCGTCGTGCGCCGATTCGTGCGCCAGGCCATTGGCGGCGGACAGGTGCTCCAGCTTGAAGCTGGTGCGGCCGTCTTCGTGTTTGGGCCAGACGATGCCGTCGGGGCGCAGCGCGTAGGTGG
>NZ_JAJOHV010000127.1 GCF_021129175.1 Chromobacterium piscinae
CCGCGCGCTGCGCGACGGCGACCGGCTGCCGCTGGGCAGGCCGCTGCCGCCGCGCGGTAAGCTTGGCGTCTGGCTGCCGAGGCCGGGCAACCGCATCCGCGTCTGTCCGGGGCCGGAATACGCCTTACTGCCCAAACCCGCCCGCCAGCGGCTGTGGAGCCACCCCTGGCAGCTGACGCCGCGCAGCAACCGCATGGGCTACCGGCTGGCGGGGCCGGCGCTGCGCTTGAGCGAGCCGGTGGAGATGCCGTCCCACGGCGCGCTGCCCGGCTTGATCCAGTTGCCGCCGGACGGCCAGCCCATCGTGCTGATGGCCGATGCCCAGGCCACAGGCGGCTATCCCCGGCTGGGCATGGTAGTAGCCGCCGATCTGTGGCAGCTGGGCCAGGCGCGGCTGGGCAGCCAGCTGCACTTCATCGAAGCCGGACGCGATGACGCCGAACAGGCCGACCTGGAATTGCAACGCTATCTGCGGAGAATCGAAAGGATATGCGATGAACATTGACCTCAACGCCGACGTCGGCGAAGGCTGCGGCGGCGACGCCGAATTGCTGGACCTGGTCAGCTCCGCCAACATCGCCTGCGGCTGGCATGCCGGCGACGCCGACACCATGCGCAAGACCGTCCTGCTCGCCCTGGAAAGGGGCGTCGCCATCGGCGCCCACCCCAGCTTTCCCGACCGGGAACACTTCGGCCGCCGCGAAATGCGGCTGCCGATAGAAACGGCGCGGGCCGGCCTGCTATACCAATTGGGCGCGCTGGACGCCATCGTCCGCGCCGAAGGCGGCGCGCTGCGGCACGTCAAGCCTCACGGCGCGCTGTACAACCAGGCCGCGCGCGACCCCGAGCTGGCCACGACGCTGGCCCGCGCGATCCGCGACTACAACCCGGCGCTGCGGGCAGTCGGCCTGGCCGGCGGCTGCTTCATCGACGCCTGCCGCGCCGAAGGGCTGGACACATGGCAGGAAGCCTTCGCCGACCGCGGCTACCGCGCCGACGGCAGTCTGGTGCCGCGCGGCTCGCCCGGCGATCTGCTGGCGGACGACGCGGCCATGCTGGCCCAGGCGGAAGACATGGTATTGCGGCAAGTCGTCGCCGCGGCGGATGGGCAGCGCGTTTCCGTTCGCGCCGACACCCTGTGCCTGCACGGCGACGGCGCCCACGCGCTGCGTTTCGCCCGCCTGCTTCGCCGGCGGCTGGAAGCGTTGGGCGTGGACGTGCGGGCCGGCTGAGCCGGCATTATCCAGGCGATAAGGACAAAACATGGATCAGACCGTCAATCTTTGGCCGCTGCTCGGCATCGCCGCCGTCATTCTGGGCTTCCTGCTGCGCGGCAATCCGTTGCTGGTGGTCTGTTGCGCCGGCATCGTCACCGGCGCGGCCGCTGGCCTGGCCCCCCTGGCCATCCTGGCCAAGGTGGGAGAAGGCTTCATGAAAACCCGCAGCCTGTCGGCCGTCCTGTTGCTCGCCCTGCTGGCGGTCGGACTGGCGGAGCGTCACGGCTTGCGCGAACGCGCCTATCGCTGGATACAGGACATCGGTGACGCCACCGCCGGCGGCCTGTTGATCGTCTACCTGCTGGCGCGCCAGCTGTCGGCCGCGCTGGGCCTGTCCGCCCAGGGCGGGCACCCCCAGGTGGTGCGGCCGATCCTGGTGCCGATGGCGGAGGGCGCCTGGGAAAAGCTGCACGGCAAGCTAAGCGCCGCGCAGCGCGCTCGCCTGCGCGCGATGTGCGCGGCTACCGACAATATCGGCCTGTTTTTCGGCGAGAATCTGTTCGTTGCCTTCAGCGCCGTGATCCTGATGCATGCCTTCATGCGGGAGAACGGCCACTCGCTGGACCCGATCAACCTGGCGCTGTGGGGCGTGCCCACCGCCATGTTCGCCTTTCTGATCCACGCCGGCCGGCTCGCCTGGCATGAATATCGCCTTAGCCGCGCCGCCCAGCGGGAGGAGCGGGAATAATGCTGCAAGCGCAATACCTGTACTGGCTGGTGGGCGGCATCCTGCTACTGGCCGCCGGCATGACGCTGCGGGACAAGCGCCACCCGCGCCGGCTGGGCAGCGCGGCCTTCTGGGGCTTGTTCGGCCTGCTATTCGTCGCCGGCGACTGGCTGCCCGCGGAGCTGGCCGGCGCGATGGTGCTGGCCATGGTGCTGCTCGCCGGGCTGGGGCGGCTGGCGCCGGGCCGGCATGACGCGCTGCCGGCCGAGCGCCTGCAGGAAAGCTTGCGGCGGCTGGGCAACCGCATCTTCCTGCCATCGCTGCTGCTGCCGCTGCTGACCATCGCGCTGAGCCTGCTCGCCCGCAGCCTTCCTTCGTCCGGCGTCCCGCTGCTGGACCCCAAAAACATCACCGTCATGGCCCTGGGCATCGCCTGCCTGGCGTCCACAGCCCTGGCCTGCCGGCTCACCCGGGAAACGCCGCTGCAGGCGGTGCGGGAAACCCGCCGCCTGCTGGACAACGTGGGCTGGGCCTTCCTGCTGCCCCAGGTGCTGGCCTTGCTGGGCTTGCTGTTCGCCGACGCCGGCGTCGGCAAGGCCATCGCCCACCTCTCGGCGCATTACCTGCCGCTGGATATCCGCTGGCTGGCAGTGCTGACCTATGTGCTGGGAATGGCCTTGTTCACGGTGATCATGGGCAACGCTTTCGCCGCCTTCCCGGTGATGACCGCCGGCATCGGCCTGCCCTTTCTGGTGGGCGCCCATCACGGCGACCCGGCGGTGATGGCGGCCATCGGCATGTTCTCCGGCTATTGCGGCACGCTGATGACGCCGATGGCTGCCAATTTCAACATCGTGCCGGCGGCATTGCTGGAGCTGCCGGACCGCAACGCGGTGATCAAGGCCCAATTTCCCACCGCGCTGGCCTTGCTGGCGGTGAATGCCGTATTGTTGGACTGGCTGATGTTCCGCTGAGGAAATGACCGTATGAAAACCGTCTTGCTGACCGGCTTCGAGCCTTTCGGCGGCGAAACCATCAATCCGTCCTGGGAGGCGGCGCGCCGCCTGGATGGAGAGACCATCGCCGGCGCGCGCGTGCACGCGCGGCTGCTGCCCTGCGCGTTCGGCTCGGCGCTGGACTCGCTCTACCGCGAGCTGGACGCGCTGCGACCCGACATCGCCATCGCCGTGGGCCAGGCGGGCGGACGGCCCGACATAGCGGTGGAGCGCGTGGCGATCAATGTCGACGATGCCCGCTTCCCCGACAACGCGGGCCGGCAGCCGATAGACCAGCCGGTAGTCGCGAACGGCCCCGCAGCCTACTTTTCCACCCTGCCGATCAAGGCCATCGTCGCCGGGCTGCGCGAGCGCGGCCTGCCGGCGACGGTGTCTCAGAGCGCCGGCACCTTCGTCTGCAACCACGTGATGTACGGCCTGCTGCACCGCGGCGGCTTGCGCGGCGGCTTCATCCATTTGCCCTTCCTGCCGGAACAGGCGATCCGGCACCCCGGCGCGTTCAGCCTGACGCTGGACGACTGCGTGGCCGCGCTGCGGCTGGCGGTGGCGCTGTCCGTGACGCGCGAACGCGACCTCGCGCTCAGCGGCGGCAGCCTCCACTAGATGTGAAAAGACCCGGCATCGCCGGGTCTCGCAGTGCTCGCCCTCCAATACTTCAGACGTCGTCGGTCTCCGCCCAGCCCTGGCGGTCGCCGCGGGTGATCACCGCGTCGTCCGGCGCGATGTCGCCGGCGCCCCACGGCTGCGCGTCGGCCAGTTGCCGGTATAGCGGCGTGAAATCCGGCGCGGTGGCGTCGAACAGCTGCTTGAAGCTGTCGATGACGAAGTAGGTTTTCTGGAAGGTGTCGATCCGGTAGCGCGTGTTCATGATGCGCATCAGATCGAAGCCGACGCGGTTGGGGCTGCCGCTCTCCAGGCAGTAGATGGACTCCGACTTGCTGGACAGGATGCCCGCGCCGTAGATGCGCATGCCGGCCGGAGTCTGGATCAGGCCGAATTCCACCGTGTACCAATACAGCCGCGCCAGCATCGGCAGCGCGCCCAGCGCCTTGGCCTTCACCCCGCCCTTGCCGTAAGCCTCCAGGTAGTCGGCGAACACCGGATTGATCAGCAGCGGCACGTGGCCGAACAGATCGTGGAATACGTCCGGCTCCTGCAGGTAGTCGAGCTGGTGCGGCTCGCGCAGCCACCAGGTGACCGGGAAGCGGCGGTTGGCCAGGTGCTCGAAGAACACGTCGTCCGGAATCAGGCCCGGCACCGCGACGATCTTCCAGCCGGTGGCGGCCATCAGCTTCTCGTTGAGCTTGTTGAAGTCCGGCACCCGGTCCGCGTCCACTTCCAGGCGCTCCAGGCCTTCCAGAAACTCGTCGCAGGCGCGGCCAGGCAACAGTTTGCATTGGCGCTGGTACAACGTGGCCCAGGTGGCGTGATCTTCCGCGCTGTAGCGATCCAGCGGCTGCGGCAGGGTGAAGTCGTTGGCGTCGTGGCTCAATCCGACATTTTTTCGGGTGGTGATGTCGGGCACCACAAAGTCGGCGCGGTCGTTCATTGCTGAGCTCCGTAGAATTTGGCGATTTACTCTAGTTTAGCCCGGCCGCCATGCGGGAAGACCGCATTGTTTGCCGTTTCGCCGTAAATTTTGCATACTTACCGCATCAAACGTCATAAGTTGCATGAAATGCGCAAAATTGAATTAGACCGCTTCGACCTGCAGATCCTGCACCTGTTGCAGCAGGATGCTCGCGCCACCCATCAGAAGCTGGCTCAGGACATTCCGCTGTCCGCTTCCCAGATCGGCCGCCGCATCCAGCGCATGGAACAGAACGGGGTGATCCAGGGCTATCAGGTGGCGCTCAATCCCGAGCATGTCGGCTTGTCGGTGATGGCCTTCGCCAACGTCAGCCTGGAGCGGCACAACGAGGCCGCGCTGCTGGACTTCGCCCAGTCCATCGACAATCTGCCGGAGGTGCTGGAATGCTACGCCGCCGCCGGCGAGGCCGACTATCTGCTGCGCATCGTGGTGCCGGACCTGCCGTCGCTGTCGGCCTTCGTGATGAACAAGCTGATGCAGCTGTCGCTGGTGCGCAGCGTGAAATCCACCATCGTGCTCAACGCGATCAAGCAGACCATGAAGCTGCCCTTGTCCTCCCTGCCCTGAAACTCTCTGACATTTCTGTCCGTCTATTCTCCATGCCGCCGCGGCTATACCGGTTCATGGCGGCAATCTGTTTTCCAGATGGTTTATGCTGAAAACAATATAAGAAAACGGCTCGATATTACCGACAATAACCGCCGCGCCACGCTCAGAGATCAAGGAGAAACTGAATGGAAGCGTTCCCCGACTGTCCGCCGTTCGACGTATGCAGTCCCAATCTGGCCGCGTCGCTGCGGCAGCTGTCGCTCTATTCCGGCAGCCTGAACCAGGAACAGATTCTTCAATTCCACCGCGCGCTGCGCCCCACCCGGGAAGACCTCGCGCCGTTCCGCCGCTTCGACGACGCGCGCTACTGCCGCAACCGCATCTACCGCGACGAGCATTGCGAGCTGCTGCTGCTGTGCTGGCGCGATGGCCAGCGCAGCCCGATCCACAACCACAAGGGCAGCTTGTGCGGCGTGCGGGTGATAGAAGGCGTCGCCACCGAGACCGTGTTCGAAACCACGCTCTCCGGCCAGTTGGCCGCGCGCGAGACCCGGGAACTGGCGGCCGGCAGCCTGGTGATCAACGGCCATCTGGACATCCACCAGGTGGCCAATCTGCAAGCTGATGGCGGAGATCTGGTCACCCTGCATCTCTATTCGCCGCCGCTGTCGCGGATGGAGCTGTTCGGCATGGAGCCGCAACAGCGGCGGGTGCAAGTACTGGACGACTGCCTGGAATTCCAGATCTGATCCGGCCACAAAAAAAGGCGCGGCCTAAGCCGCGCCTTTTCCCATATCCAGACGGATATCAGAAGCGGTACTGCATCTGCACGCCTAGCAGGTGGCCGGTGATCGAGGAGTAATCGCCCTGCAAACGACTGGTGGTGCCGAATGGGCTATGCGAAGTATTGTCGATCTTGGTATCGCCCACCGCGCGCAGATAGGCGTAGCTCACGTCCACGCTGGCCTGCTTGCTGATCCGGTAGCCGGCGCCCAGGGTCAGCCACATGCGGTCGGCGTCCGGAATCAGCACGTTGCGGTGCTGCGGGTTCGGTACCGGCGTGGTTTCATAGCCCAGGCCTGCGCGCAGGGTCAGCGCGTCGCTGTAGAAGTAGTCGCCGCCCACCGAGAACAGCCAGCTGTTCTTCCAGTGGTTGTCGATGGTGGTGGTGGTATCGATCGGCGCGGGCGTCAGGCCCGGCAACTTAGGCACCACGGGGCTGCCCTTGACCACCAGCTGGTCGAAGCGGCTCCAGCGCGTCCAGCGCGCGGTGGCGCCCACGGCGAACTTGCTGTTCAGCTTGCTGTAGCCGCTCAGCATCAGCCATTCCGGCGTGGTCACCTCGGCCGAGCCGGAATACGTGCCATTGAGCAGGCCGCCCAGCGGCGCGGGAAAGCCGGCATTGGTGTAATCGCCTTTGGCATCGTGATGGATCTTGGAGCGATAGGACAGGCCGACGCGGGTATCGGCGCTGTAGGAATACATCACGCCCAGGTTGTAGCCGAAGCCCCAGCTGTCGGCCTTCAGCTCGCCGCTGGCGCCGGGCAGATAGGCGCCCTGCTTCAGGTCCGCCTTGGCGTATTGCGCAGACACGCCGCCGCCAAAGCTCCACTTGTCGTTCAGCTTGTAAGCCAGCGATGGATTGATGTCCACCGTCATGATGCTGCTGGAGATGCCGTTGTCGCGGCCGCCCCAGTTGTCGCTATAGCTTGCGCCCAGGCCAAACGGCGTGGTCACGCCCAGGCCCAGGAACAGCTGGTCGTTGACCTGGTGGGTCAGGTAACCGTTCGGAATCACTTCGCCCGCGCCGCGGCCATTGTCGTTGGCAGAAGTCGTCACGGTGGCGGGAGGCGTGCCAGGTAGATGGCTGACGCTGGTATTGCGGCCGCTGAACGGCGCGTCGATTTCCGCGTAGGTCAGGCCGCCTTGCACGCGCGTGCCGGACAGCAGGGTCATGCCAGCTGGGTTGTAGAACACGGCGGACAGGTCGTCGCCGGCCAAGCCGGCGCCGGCGTAGGCGCGGCCCATGCCAGTGATGCTTTGCTCGGTCAGCTGGAAACCGGCGGCCTGCGCGGCGGGCGCGGCGGCGAACAAGGCGGCGATGGAAACGGACAACAGACTCAGGGAGCGGGGTGCGGCTTGCATTGTATTTTGAATTCCTGAAATGAATCGCGCCGGACGAGCCGGCGCATCATGCAAACAGAATAAAAAGATAGTGCTTGCATCTTTTAGGGGGTGGAGTCTAAGCTCGAAATCCACTCGCCGCAAGAGAAAAACATATCTTTGTTAAGCATTGCGAACCCGCCGCCGCGCTACGGCGCCTGCCTCCGCCGCGGGCGGCTATGCTAGAATCAGCGCCCTGTCCCACAAGCCCGCAAAGCCATTCAACGATGAAGAAACTGATCAGCAGCCTGGCCCTCGCCGCCCTGCCCGCACTCGCCTTCGCCGCCCCGGTGGCAGAGATGGTCACCAACAAGGGCAATATCGAAATCGCGCTGGATTCGGCCAAGGCCCCCAAGTCCGTCGCCAATTTCGTCGCCTACGCCAAGGCCGGCCACTACAACGGCACCGTGTTCCACCGCGTGATCGACGGCTTCATGATCCAGGGCGGCGGTTTCGACGCCAAGCTCAACCAGAAGCCGACCCGCGCGCCGATCGCCAACGAGGCCAATAACGGCCTGAAGAACGACGTCGGCACCATCGCGATGGCCCGCACCTCGGATCCAAACTCCGCCACCGCGCAGTTCTTCATCAACGTAGCCGGCAACGACTTCCTCAATTACAGTTCGCCGACGCCGCAGGGCGCGGGCTACGCCGTGTTCGGCAAAGTCACCAAGGGCATGGATGTGGTCAACCGCATCGCCAAGCTTCGCACCGGCAGCATGAACGGCATGCAGGACGTGCCGTTCGAGCCGGTCATCATCCAAAAAGTCACCATCAAACCGTAAGGCCGTCCGCGGCTGCAGCGCAAAGGAAAACGCAATGATCAAACTGACGACCAACTTCGGTGAAATCACCCTGGAACTGGACCACGAGAAGGCGCCGAAAACCGCCGCCAACTTCGAAGAGTACGTGAAGAGCGGCCACTACGACGGCACCATCTTCCACCGCGTGATCAACGGCTTCATGATCCAGGGCGGCGGTTTCGACGCCGACATGAACCAGAAGCCCACCCGGGACCCGATCCAGAACGAGGCCAACAACGGCCTGTCCAACAAGACCTACACCGTCGCCATGGCCCGCACCATGGACCCGCACTCGGCGTCGGCCCAGTTCTTCATCAACGTCTCCGACAACGATTTCCTGGACTTCAAGTCCGAAAGCTCCCAGGGCTGGGGCTACGCGGTATTCGGCCAGGTAGTAGCCGGCCAGGACGTGGTGGATCGCATCAAGACCGTCCGCACCGGCCGCAGCGGCATGCATCAGGATGTGCCGGTTGAGCCCATCGTGCTCCAAAAGGCGGAAGTCATCTAAGCGTCCGCTTGCAAAATCCAGCCGGGGCCTCGCCCCGGCTTTGTCTTTCCCCGGATACCCCAGCTGCCATGGCCATTCATTTCATTTCCGACCTGCACCTCGCCGACGACACCCCGGCGCTCAACCAGCTGTTCCTGGACACGCTCGCCGCCTGGCGCGGCCGGATCGCGGCGCTGTACATCCTGGGAGACCTGTTCGAATACTGGGTGGGAGACGACGACGACTCCCCCTACCTGGAAGCGCCGCTGGCCGCGATGCGCGCCTTCGCCGCCGACACGCCGCTGTACGTGATGCGCGGCAACCGCGACTTCCTGCTGGGCGCCGGCTTCGAAGCCCGCAGCGGCGCCAAGCTGCTGGACGACCCGATGCTGATCGAGGCGCACGGCCGGCGCATCCTGCTCAGCCACGGCGACGCGCTGTGCACCGACGACGCAGCCTACCAGCAGTTCCGCGCGATGAGCCGCAACCCGCAGTGGCAGCAGGCGATGCTGGCCAAGCCGCTGGCCGAGCGCCACGCCATCGCCCGCCATGCCCGCGCGCAAAGCGAGATGAACAAGCAGCAAACCGGCCTGACCGCCATCTCCGATGTCACCGAGACCGCTGTGCGCGAACTGCTGGCCGCCCATGACTGGCCGACGCTGATCCATGGCCACACCCATCGACCCGCCCATCACCTTCACGACGCGTCCAGCCGCTGGGTGATCCAGGACTGGCACGGCGACCGCGGCGGCTACCTGCGCCTGGATGAGCAGGGCATCGCTCAACTGCCGCTCTCTTAAGAACCACAGCCAAAACCTCTCAGCCTGCGTTGCGCCTCTCTGCCTGCGGCGGCGCGCTCTGACTCTGCGTCTCGGCGAGGGCTTGCCAACAGCGTCAAGTTCTCGTCCCGCAGCAGCTCGCGCCGCGTCTCAGCGCTTCGGTGAAATACGGCGCGTCGAGCGGGCATAATAAAAAATCGATGCCATATAAATTTCCATTCCCTCTCCCCACCGGCTTTGAGATTCATTAAAACTCGCTCGACTTCCTGCCTTGCCCACCCCGATTCAGCCTGATTTCCTCGCCTTAAGCTTCACTCGAAGACATATTTCTTTATTCTTTTTGCAATATTTGTTTATTGAAATCTAAATGACAATAGACTAAATTTGCCGCTTAAAAATAATTCCAAGCCGAACTAATCCAGACTGGTCATTTTTACAGACATGAGCGCGCCTAGATGCCACGCGTTTGCAGCCACGCTCATGGACACAAAATTTTCCAGCCAGGACAAGGCCCCGCCCTCCGCCTCGCCCAAGTCATCCACTTGGTTTGCCATGCAATTGACCATGCCTGACGGCAGGCCCGCTGCTGCGCATGAAAAATGCATCAGAACTAAAAATTGGTTTTTCTACATCTCAGGAAATGAAATGGATAAGAAGGCATACTTGCGCCCCTTGACTCTGGCCGTGCTCGCGGCCCTGGCCAGCCAGGCCGCGCTCGCGGAGGAAACCCAGCTGCAGACCGTCACCATCACCGGCGCCGGCGACAAGCTGGGCGTGGGCTTGCTGCAGCAACAGGAAGGCGCGCGCGCGCGCAGCGATGTCAGCAAGGCCGCGCTGGAAAAACAAAGCCCGACCTCCAACATCTACCAGGGCATCAATATGCTGCCCGGCGTCAACGCGTCCAGCCAGGACAACACCGGCATGTTCGGCGGCGCGCTGACCATACGCGGCTTCAACTCCGACCAGATCGGCGTCACCATCAACGGCGTGCCGGTCAATGACTCCGGCAGCTACAACGTCTATCCGCAGGAATTCGTCGACCTGGAAAACCTGTGCCAGGGCTCGGTCACCCAGGGCTCCAGCGACACCGACGCGCCGCACATGGGCGCCAGCGGCGGCAATATGAGCTTCGTCACCTGCGATCCGGAAAAAGAGCGCCGGGTGCGCTTCGCCCAAAGCCTGGGGAGCAACAAGCTGCAACGCACCTACATCCGCGGCGACACCGGCCTGTTCGCCGACGGCAAGGCGCGCGCCTTCGCCAGCTATTCGCACAGCGAAACCGACAAGTGGAAAGGCGCCGGCGGCATGAAGCGCGACCACGTCGACACCGGCATCCGCTACGATTTCAGCGGCGGCTACATCAACGCTTCCGTGCTGTACAACCGCCAGATCGGCAACGCCTTCGGCACCCCGACGCTGCAGCAGCTGCAGCAAACCGGCTATGGCTACGACTACTCGACCCAATTCCTGCCCGGCCATCTGACGCCGAAGAACGGCGCCGCGCAAAAAGAAACCGGGCCGACCCCCGCTTACTACCAGCTGCAGCAAAACCCGTTCGAGAACGTGATCGCCAAAGTGGACGCCGTGCTGAAGCTGGGCCCCGACACCCGCGTCAAGATCCAGCCCTACTTCTGGTACGGCTACGGCGGCGCCACCAGCCAGCAAACCCAGTCCGAAAGCGCTTTCTTGAACAAGTCCGCCCATACCGACACGGCGGCCAGGGACCTGAACGGCGACGGCGACACGCTGGACACCATCGTGGTCAACGGCAGCAGCATCACCCGCACCCGCCGCCCGGGCATCACCGTCACCATGGAGCAGAGCCTGGGCAACCACCTGCTGCAGGCAGGGGTCTGGTACGAGCGCGCCCAACACGTCCAGACCGGACCGGAAAGCCTGACCAATGCCGATGGCAGCCCGCAGGACCCATGGATGCGGTCCGGGCTGGTCACCCGTCCGGACGGCAGCCAGTATCAGTTCCGCGACTGGGAAACCGTCAGCACCGCCACCCAGCTGTTCGCCATCGGCACCTTCAACTTCCTGGACGACCGCCTCGGCATCAACGCCGGCCTGCGCACGCCGCAGATCAAGCGCGAGTTCACCAACCACGCCAACGAAGGCTGCGGCGCCTCCAGCAAGACCTGCGCGGCGGCCTACGATTACACCATCAGCAAAACCTACCGCGAAACCTTGCCCAGCTTCGGCATGCGCTACTACCTGACACCCAAGCAGCAGGTATTCTTCAACATCACCAAGAACTACCGCGCGGTGCCCAACTACGCCTACAGCAGCAGCAACGGCAATGTGCAGGTGGTCAACGGCCAGGTGGTGCTGAACAACGACGTGGTGCCGGAAACCTCGGTCAACACCGACCTGGGCTATCGCTGGCAGGGCGACATCCTGACGCTGAGCGGCTCGCTGTTCAACGTGGACTTCAGCAACCGCCAGGCCAACTCCTATGATCCGGTGACGCTGAAATCGGTGAACATCAACGCCGGCGGCGTGCATACCTGGGGCGGCGAAATCGAGCTGGGCACCGTGCCGGTCAAGGGCTGGAGCGCTTACGCCTCCTTCACCAGCAATCACAGCGAAATCCAGAACAACCTGAACTGGAAGGACGCGTCCGGCAACAACACCCTGCTGCAAACCCAGGGCAACGACTTCCCGATGACCCCGCGCTGGATGGCCGCGCTGTCGCTGCAATACTCGCCGGGCGCCTGGTATATCCGCACCGACGTCAAGCACACCGGCAAGCAGTTCGCCACCCTGGTCAACGACGAAGCGGTGCCGGAATACACGACGGTGGATCTGGATGCCGGCTACCGCTTTGGCAATATGGGCATGCTGAAAAACCCGACGCTGAAGCTGAACCTCAGCAATATGTTCAATACCAGCTACCGCATCCCGACCTCGTCCAAGGTCAACGCGGCGGACACCGTGCGCTACAACCTGGGCGCGCCGCGCAGCGTGGCGGTGACGATGCAGGTCGATCTGTAATCCTCGACCTCGTCCAATTGAAACAGGCCGGGACAACCCGGCCTGTTTCTTTTTCGGTCTAAGCCGTCATCTGCGGCATCGCCTCGCCATTGACGCTCACGCTGACAGCGCTGCCGCCCAGCGAGATTTCCACCTTCGACGGAGCAGGCATTCTGGACGCGTAATGACGGTACACCGCCATGCGCTCGGCGTCGTTGCGCGCCCGGTACCAGTCTCGGATATAGTCGCCAGACTCATCCATTGCCGGCACGCCGGCAGCCATGACTTGCAAATTGCAAATGGCGCTGTTCAGCTCCGGATTCTGGTTGCACAGCTGTTCGATGCGCGCCAGATCGGCCCGTTGGCCGGACAGCGTCACCTTCCCGTTCGCCACGCTGGCGATCTGAACCGGGGGATTCATAGGCAAGCCCGCCTGACCCAATGCTCCCGCCAGCAGCTGGCTCACGTATTCCCCGTGCAGCGCGACGCCCTCCCGCGACGGCAGCAGCCATTTGACATCCTCGTCGTTCAGCGGGCCATCGTGAACAGGCGGCGGCCTCACAGTCGGCGCGCTGCCTGCCAATTGCCGCTGCGCTTGTTTCAACGTCTTGGCAAAGACTGCATCATCATTTTTGCCGGCAACATTTGCCGGCCTTGCATTGGATACGCCAAAACCATTCTACTCACCGACCTTATCCAGTTGCATGACAGTCTCCTCGCGGTTCAATCGCAGCCAACAAACAGCAAGAAACATTCCATGCAAACTCAGCCGGCCCTGATCAATAAATGCCAAAGACATATCAATCGCAAGATGGGAAACGGCGAACCAACGCCGATGGATCGACGTTTCCAACAAAGCAAAAACGCGCCAAATCGATTCAAACGTGGAAACAACGGAGAAAATCGGAATGAAAGAGCAGAGACCTCAGGTTCCGCAGGGCGGCGAAATCAAGAACGGGCAGGCAGCCACACCGGCCACCAGCCGGCCTCTGTCGCCGCGCGGTGGGATACGGCGATGCCCGGCACCGCCAGCAGCTCGCCATCCGCGCCATACAACAACGGCCAGCGGCGGCGCAGCAACGGCGGCACCCCGGCCTCGCGGAACAGGTCCTTCACCTCGCGGCGCCCCACCCTGGCAGACAGTTTTTCTCCGCCTCGCCGCGGCGCCAGGCTGGCGCCGTTTTTCAGCACAACCGCCGGCAAGCCGCGGTCTCGCCACTCCCAAGCCAGCTCACCGCCCCAATCCGGCAGCGGCTGGGCGTCGCCTTCCCGCCACAACAACACGGTCGCGGCCGGCGGCTCAGCCTGTGCTTTAGGCCAGGCCTGCAAGGTATCGGCAAAACGCAACAAACACCCCTGCGACAGCTCCAAAAGCGGACTTGTGCCCAAATCCGCATACTCGGCCTGCCGCAAAAACTCCAACAAAGCGCCCGGCTCCGGCGCTGGCCAGCCCAAATCATCCAGCCAAGCCAGCAGCATTTGACGTCGGCGCGGCGCAGACAAGGCCAACAGCTTTGCGCAATCCAACCCATTTCCGGTTTGACAGGCCCGCAGGTCCTGGCGCGCCACCTCGTCCAGGATGGCCGCAGCATCAGCCTGCAGCATCGCCGCGCGCGCCAGATGGCTGCGGTAATGGGGCAGATCTTGCTCAAGACGGGGGAGAATTTCGCGCCGCAGCAGGTTGCGGCGATAACGGGTGTCCAGATTGCTTTCGTCGTCGACCCAGGACAGCCTCCTCTCCCGGACATAAGCCTCCAGCCGCGCGCGGGGAGTCTCCAGCAGCGGCCGCCACAGCAGCTTGCCAGGGGCCAGTTCGCGCAGCGCCGGCATCGCCGCCAGCGCCCGAACGCCGCCGCCGCGCAGCAGCTGCAGCAACACGGTTTCGGCCTGGTCATCCTGATGATGGGCCAGCGCGACCACGCTGGCGGCGGAACGCCGATAGACCGCGTAACGCGCCTCGCGCGCCGCCGCTTCGACGCTCTCGCCGCCGGCGGCGCGCACTTGAACCTTTTCGACGCGCAAAGGCACGCCCAGAGCGTCGCACAAGGCCTGGCAATGCTCGGCCCACGCGTCGGCATTGAGGCTCAGGCCATGATGAACATGCACGGCGGACAGCATCAGCTCCGGCCGCCGCTCACGCGCCTCGCACAACAGTGACAGCAGCGCCACCGAGTCCAGTCCGCCGGAAAGCCCGACCTCAAAAGCGAAAAGGCCGGACAACTCGTCCGGCCAATGCTTGATCAGGCTATCCGCCAGCTCAGGCTGCGTCTTCCTTGAAACGGCCATAGCTCATCAGGCGGTCGAAGCGTTCCTTCAGCAACGCGTCCATCGGTTTGGACTGCACTTCCTTCATCTCGTCCTGCAATACGCGTTTCAAGGTAGCCATCATCTGCGCGTGATCTCGGTGGGCGCCGCCCACCGGCTCGGTTACCACACGGTCGATCAGGCCCAACGTTTTCAACCGCGGCGCGGTGATGCCCAGCGCCTCCGCGGCGTCAGACGCGCGCTCGGCTGTCTTCCACAGAATGGAAGCGCAACCTTCCGGCGAAATCACCGAATAAGTGGCGTACTGCAGCATATTGACGCTGTCGCCAACTGCGATGGCTAGCGCGCCGCCGGAGCCCCCCTCGCCGATCACCGTGACGACAATGGGCACCCGCAGGCGGGTCATCTCGTACAGATTGCGGCCTATCGCCTCGGACTGGCCGCGTTCCTCCGCTCCGATACCCGGCCAGGCGCCGGTGGTATCGACGAAAGTGAACACCGGAATGCCGAATTTCTCGGCCAGCTTCATCAGGCGCAACGCCTTTCTATAGCCTTCCGGGTGCGGCATACCGAAATTGCGCCGGATCTTTTCCTTGGTGTCGCGGCCCTTCTGCTGGCCGATCACCATCACCGACTGGCCGTTGAAACGAGCCAGGCCGCCAACAATGGCGGCGTCGTCGGCAAACGCGCGATCGCCGTGCAGCTCTTCAAAATCAGTGAAGATGGCCTGGATGTAATCCAAGGTATAAGGACGCTGCGGATGGCGAGCCACCATCGCGATCTGCGACGGCGTCAGCTTAGCGTATAGAGTCTTGGTCAGTTCCAGACTCTTCTTCTGCAGGCGGGCGATCTCTTCGGAGATATCCAGCACGGAATCGTCCTGCACGAAACGCAGCTCTTCAATTTTGTTCTCGAGCTCAGCAATCGGTTGCTCAAAATCGAGAAAGGTCGGCTTCATTCTTAACAATCATCCGTCAAACCTAATCGCGGCATGATACATGAGGCGCGAAGCCGCCGTCACCCGCAGACCCGGCAAAAAGCCGAAAAATTGGAGCAAATATTCAAAACATCAGCTTTCCGCAAAAAAACTTTCCCCGAGCACTTGCGCGAGCTTAAACCCTGTGCTTTAATTCGCCTCCTCGCTGAAACGCAAGCAGCGAAACGGATTCAGGGCGTTTAGCTCAGTTGGTAGAGCGTCTGCCTTACAAGCAGAATGTCGGCGGTTCGACTCCGTCAACGCCCACCAAAGTTTTCGGTTGGAGTGGTAGTTCAGTTGGTTAGAATACCGGCCTGTCACGCCGGGGGTCGCGGGTTCGAGTCCCGTCCACTCCGCCAACAGTTTCAAGCAGTACCCGAATATCGGGCGTTTAGCTCAGTTGGTAGAGCGTCTGCCTTACAAGCAGAATGTCGGCGGTTCGACTCCGTCAACGCCCACCAAAGTTTCGGCTGGAGTGGTAGTTCAGTTGGTTAGAATACCGGCCTGTCACGCCGGGGGTCGCGGGTTCGAGTCCCGTCCACTCCGCCAACGGTTTCAAGCAGTACCCGAATATCGGGCGTTTAGCTCAGTTGGTAGAGCGTCTGCCTTACAAGCAGAATGTCGGCGGTTCGACTCCGTCAACGCCCACCAAAGTTTTCGGCTGGAGTGGTAGTTCAGTTGGTTAGAATACCGGCCTGTCACGCCGGGGGTCGCGGGTTCGAGTCCCGTCCACTCCGCCAACAGTTT
>NZ_JAJOHV010000128.1 GCF_021129175.1 Chromobacterium piscinae
GGCCAAGGCGATCAGCGTCGCCGCGGCTCCGGCGGCGGCGGCCCCCGCCGCGGAGGCGCCGAAGAACGCCGGCGGCGGCAAGACCGACAACCGCGACCTGCCCGTCACCGAACCGCAGTCCCGCGGCGGCTATTTGAACAACCCGGCCCCGGTCTACCCGACGGTGTCCCGCGAGGAAGGCGAAGAAGGCACTGTGCGGCTGCGGGTGCTGGTCAGCGCCCAGGGAGCTGCGCAAGAAGTGTCGGTGCATGACAGCAGCGGCTTTCCCCGGCTGGACCGCGCCGCGCTGGCCTCGGTCAAGCGCTGGCGCTTCACCCCTGCCAAGCGCGGCGGGGAAGCCATTGCCTACACCTATATCGTTCCGGTTGAATTTTCTTTGAAATCCGGCAGGTCATGATCCTCGCAACCCTATTGCTCCAGGGCGTCGCCACAGTAGCGGCGGCCTCGCCGCCCCAAACAAGCGCCACGGCAGCCGCAGTCGCCAGCGCTCCCGCCGCCGCCCGGCCTGCGCCGAGAAACGCATGGAACAATCCTTCTCCTCCCTACCCGACGCGTTCGATAGAGGAAGGCGAAGCCGGCACCGTACGGCTGAAGATGCACATTAGCGCGGAAGGCACCGTTCAAGCCGTCGCGCTTGATAGCAGCAGCGGCTACCCGCGGCTGGATCAGGCCGCGATGACTGCAGCCAGGACCTGGCGCTTCATCCCCGCCAAGCGCGGCGGCAAAGCCATCCCTTACATCTTTATCATCCCCATTGAATTTTCTTTGAAGCCTGCCAAATCATGAATCTGATGACCGTATTCCAACAAGGGGACGCCGTGCTGATCGCGGTGTTCATGATCCTGATCCTGATGTCGGTGCTCACCTGGTACCTGATCATCGTCCGCGGCGTGCAGACCTTGCGCCTGCGCCGCGCCAACCGCGACGCGGAAAGCGCGCTATGGGGCGCGGCAGACTGGCGCCAGGCCGAAACCAGCCTGCAGCATAGCCAGGGCCAGTTCGCCAATCTGGCGCGCGCCGGCCTCGCCGCGCTGAAGCAGTATCAAAGCCAGGCCGGCCGCGCGCTGGGCCAGGCTTGCGGCATCGACGAGTTCCTGACCCGCGCCATCCGCAAAGTGCTGTCGCAGGAGATGGCCCGCCAGGAAGCCGGCCTGACCGTGCTGGCCTCCATCGGCTCCACCGCCCCATTCGTCGGCCTGTTCGGCACCGTGTGGGGCATCTACCACGCGCTGGTCAACATCGGCCAGGCGGGCCAGATGAGCATAGGCGCGGTCGCCGGCCCGATCGGCGAGGCGCTGGTGGCCACCGCCGCCGGCCTGGCCGCCGCCATCCCGGCGGTGCTGGCCTACAACGCCCTCACCCGCGCCCAGCGCGTGATGTCGCAGGAACTGGACTACTTCGCCCATGACCTGCACGCCCAGTTGCTGACCCAGTCCGGAGAAAGCCATGGCGTTCGGTAGTTTCAACCAGGGCCCGGCCGCGCCAATGGCCGAACCCAACACCACGCCGCTGGTCGACGTGATGCTGGTGCTGCTGGTGGTGTTCATCATCACCACCCCGCTGCTGACCAATGCGGTCAAGGTAGACCTGCCGCGCGCCCAGGCCGCCGAGCACCAGGACAAGCCCGAGCAGATCCGCCTGGTGGTGGACGCTGCCGGCAAGCTGTTCTGGAACGACAAGCCGGTGGCCGAGACCGATCTCCCCGCCCGCTTCGCCGCCGCCTCCGCCGCCAACCCCGAAGTCGAGCTGCACCTGTCTGCCGACAAGGCGGTGCGCTACGAGACCGTGGCCAAGGCCCTGGCCGCCGCCCAGAAAAACGGCGTCGGCAAGATAGGCTTCGTCACCGCCGCGCAGTAGGCCCATCCCGAGATCCGCCCCGCCCCCGACCGGGAAGCGGGGCTTTTTCATCTCTGCGCGCCGGACGATCCCTCCCGGCCGAGGCGCCGCCCTCTGGCCCCCGCCCCGGCTGCATGGCACTATCTTCCGCGCAGCCATTCATCCATCCCGCCGCGCCCGGCGCGGCGACAGCAACGGTCCCACACGATGCCGCTCCGCTTTCCCCGACTCGCTCTGGCCGCCGCGCTCGCCTGCGCCGGCCAGGCAGCCCACGCCGCCCTGCAACCCGCCGCCGACGCGCCGCTGGCGCGCCGCTCCAACTCTGTCTGCCATCACCTCGCCGACAACAGCCTGGACTGCACCACGGAAAACCAGTTCACGATCCTGAAACCGGCCGGCAAGGACCTGCTGTCGCGCATCGACTTCACCTATTCCGACACCGACAGCCTGGAAGTGCTGGACGGCGAAGTGCGCCAGCCGAACGGGCGCGTGGTCAAGCTGGACAAGTCGCAGGTGGAAACCCGCGCCGCGCCCAATCCCTACGCCGGCGTCAGCCGCGACAAACAGACCTGGATCGCCTTCCCCGAGCTGGCGGTGGGCAGCGTGGTCAGCTACCGCGTCAAGCGCCACATGGCCTCGCCGCCGCTGAGCCGCGAGTTGCTGTACCGGCTAGACTTCGACGCCGAGCCCACCCGCAATGACAGCTTCCGCTTCGAGCTGGACTCGCCGCGCCCGCTGCTGTGGCGCAGCGAGAAGATGGACGACTTCAAGATCAACGCCAGCGCCGACGGCAAGCGCATCGTCGTCGAGCAAAAAGCGCCCCGCTACCTGAATTTCACCAATGAGTGGGACAACAGCGCGCTGCGCAGCTGGCCGCGGCTGAGCATCGCCACCAGCGACTCGCCGCAAAGCCATTTCGGCGTCTACGCCGGACGCTACAACCAGATCCTGTCGGCGCCGCTGCCGCCGGCCGCCGCCGCCGAGGTGGAGGCGCAGCGCGGCAAGCCCGCCGCTGAACAGGTGGCCGCCTTCATGCAGCACATCAACGGCCATTACCGCTATCTGAACGACCAGCGGCTGGCCGAGCGCGGCTTGGTGCCGTTCACGCTGGCCGAGATCGAACAGCACGGCTACGGCGACTGCAAGGATCTGGCGACGCTGCTGACCGCGATGCTGCGCGCGTCCGGCATCGCCGCCGAGCCCACGCTGGTCTTCCGCGGCAACGACGCGCCGCGTCCGCTGCTGCCCGGCTTGGGCACCGTCAACCACATGATCGTCCGCGCCGAGGTGAACGGCAAAACCGAGTGGCTGGACGCGACCAATCCCTTCTTCGTCCCCGGCCGCATCACTCCGGACCTGCAGGACCGGGCCAGCTACCGCATCGGCGCCGACGGCCAGGTGCGCGAAGAAGCGATTCCGATGCAGGCGGCGACGCTGACCAGCCGCAGCGAACGCGTCGAAACCCTGCGCCGCGACGGCAGCGCCGCCATCTCCATCCGCGGCGAAGTCTCCGGCTGGCCGCTGGTGCAACTGGCGATGCAGGACCGCTTCCAGGGACCGGCCAGCTCCGACCAGAGCCTGTGCCGCGCGGTCAACAAGCAGCCGCGGGAATGCAAGGTGGACCGCCCCGCCACCGGCTTCCTGCAGCCGGCGCGCTACGCGGCGCGGATAGACAGCGTCGACCAGCGCGCGGTGGAAAAGATTTCCGGGCTTTATCTGTACGACCCCGGCCTGGAGCATGACTGGGACGGTTTCGCCAGCTATCTGGCCAACGGCAACCAGGCCGACGTCTACCTGGGCGACGCTGAAACCACCGAACGCGCGGTGACGCTGCGCGGCGCCCGCGCCATCCAGCCGCCGTTCAGCTGCCAGGCCAGCTCGCGCTGGTACGACCTGTCGCTGGAGCAGCGGAAAACACCGGACGGCATCCGCTATCAGTACCGACAGACCCGCAAGGTGCGCTGGCTGAGCCATGACGAGATCGCCAGCCCCGAGTTCATCCGCTTCAACGAAGCGGCGCGCGCCTGCGCGATTCAGGCGCGGCAGATCATCAAGCTCTGAGAAAAACGCAATCCGCACAAAGGACGGCCCCGGCCGTCCTTTTTCATGCCGTTTTAACAAGCAATTCCTTTAAAAACTACCACGAAAATTCAATAGCGATCACATGCAAGCCTTGCTGCATGATGCGCATAGCATGACAATGACGGATTGGCAGCCATACTTAAGATAGCAAGGTCATAGAGAAGCAAACCATGAAACAGACCTCAACAGGCCATGGCGGCGGCCGCGAAGTGCAGCTGGCGCCGCACGAACTGATCGTCACCAAGACCGACCCCACCGGCCACATCACTTACGCCAACCGCGTGTTCATGCGCATCGCCGGCTATGCCGAGCACCAGTTGCTGGGCAAGCCGCACAATCTGATCCGCCATCCGGACATGCCGCGCGGCGCCTACCGGCTGATGTGGCAGACGCTGCAGGCCGGCCACGAATTCTTCGCGCTGGTGAAGAACGCCACTTTGGACGGCGATTATTACTGGGTGCTGGCCAACGTCACCCCGGACTACGACCTCAAAGGCAAGCTGCAAGGCTATTACTCGGTGCGCCGGCCGCCTAGCCGCGCCGCCATCTCCGCCATCGAACCGATCTACGCCGAGATGCGCAAGATCGAAGCCGCGCACGGCAAGGCCGCCGCGCCGGACGCTTCGCGCGACTGGCTGCTGGCCCTGCTGGAAGAAAAAGGCTGCAGCTACCAGGACTTCATCCTGGGGCTGAACGCCGACGTGCTGAAAGCCAAAGGAGTCGCAGGATGAGTTCGCCGCGCAAACCCACCCCCTTCCTGCGCTCGCACCTGGCCTGGGCGCTGGGCGCCTTCAATCTGCTGGTGCTGCTGTCCATCCTGGACGAATACCTGCTGCCGCCGATGGCGCGGGCCCTGATCAGTGTGCTGCTGATGGCCGCCACCCTGGCCCTGTCCTGGTGGCTATGGCGGCAAGGCAGCCGCATCTTCCTGCTGCTCAACACCCTGACCCGCCAGCTGGGCCTGGCCTGCAGCGGCGAACTGCACCACCGCAGCACCCAAACCCGGCAGATGGGCGAGGTCGGCCAGGTAGCCTGGCAGCTGAACGACTTCCTCGATCTGGTGGAAACCTATTTCAAGGAAATCAACACCTGCTTCCAGGAAATCAGCCAGGGCAACTTCAGCCGCCGGCCGCTGAGCCAGGGCCTGCCCGGCATCCTGGCCAGCTCGCTGGAAAGCGTCAACGCCGCCATCCAGTCGATGGCCGACAACGACGGCTTCGTGCGCCGCAACCGGCTGTCTTCCCAACTGGCCGCGTTGAACAATCCCCATCTGCGCCAGGATCTGGCCGGCAGCCAGCGCGATCTCGCCGCCATCAGCCAGGCGATGGACCAGGTCGCCGGCATCACCCGCGACAACGCCGCCGGCGCCCGCGTCAGCCTGGACAGCGCCAACGAGCTGTCCGGCCACCTGGACACCATCGCCGGCAGCGTCAGCAGCATGGACACCGCCAGCCAGATGCTGGCCCAGGAATGGCAGGGCATCGAGACCTCGCTGGCCGACATCTCCGCCATCGCCGACCAGACCAACCTGCTGGCGCTGAACGCGGCGATCGAGGCCGCCCGCGCCGGCGAAACCGGCCGCGGCTTCGCCGTGGTGGCCGACGAAGTGCGCAAGCTGGCCGAACGCAGCAAGAGCACCGCCAACCAGGTGCAGGGCGTGCTGGAGTCGCTGTCCAGCCGCATCGGCGACATGCAGGCCCAGGCCAGCGCCGCCGGCGGCGTGGCCGGCGAGGTGCAGTCCTCGGTGGACTCGTTCCGCCAGCGTTTCTCCAGCCTGGCCGAGCAATCCGATCTGGTGCTGCAGCAGGTCAGCGCAGTGCAGCAGAAATCGCAAACCTCGCTGCAGAAAGTTGGCCACGTGATCTACAAGCAGAGCGCCTATCACGCGATCGAAGAAGCGCAAGAAGCGCCGCCAGCGCTGGAGCTGGAAACCTGGCTGGAAGGAGATGGCGCGTCGCTGTTCGGCAGCGCCGCCCAGAACCTGCGGCCGCCGCTGCAGCAGCTGCGGCAACAGGTGGACGCCGCGCTGCGCGCCGCCAGCCAGAACGGCCAGCTGGACGAGGCCGCCATCGTCGCCAGCATGCGGGCAGTGGAACAAGCCAGCCAGAAACTGCAATCGGGCCTGGAGGAACTGGGCGGGCGATGAGCCGCCTCCATCGATAGCGACAGCCGGGCGACGCCCGGCTTTTTTCATGCCCGCG
>NZ_JAJOHV010000129.1 GCF_021129175.1 Chromobacterium piscinae
TTCCAGCTCGGGCTGCCCGCGCTGGACGCCTTCCCGCGCAAGCTGTGGGCGCGGCTTGCCGGCCGCCGCGCCCGGGCCTTGTCGCTGACGGGGCTGAACTACCCGGACCCTGCGGGCTATCCGCCGCTGCGCGAGGCCATCATCCACCACCTGGCCCTGTTTCGCGGCATCCAGTGCTCCGCAGATCAGATATTCATCACCAGCGGCTTCCAGGCCGCGTTGGGGCTGGCGGTGCATGCCCTGCTGCGCCCCGGCGATCCGGTCTGGATGGAAGACCCCGGCTACTTTCGCGCCAGCGGCGCGCTGCGGCTGACCGGCGCCAGGCTTGCCCCGGCGCCGGTGGATCGGGATGGATTGCGCGTGGATGAGGCGATCCGCCGCGCTCCCGACGCGCGAATGGCCTACTGCACGCCCTCCCATCATTCGCCGCTGGGCGTGGCCCTGTCGCTGCCGCGCCGGCTCGAGTTGCTGGACTGGGCCGCGCGGCGGCAAGCCTGGATCGTCGAGGACGACTACGACGGCGAATTCCGCTACGACGGCCCGCCGCTGCCCGCCTTGAGCAGCCTGGACCGTTCCGGCCGGGTACTCTACATCGGCAGCTTCAGCAAGACCTTGTTTCCCGGGCTGCGCCTGGGCTATCTGGTGGCGCCGCCCACCGAGGCGGCGCGCTTCGCCGAGGCCTGCAATCTGCTCTCCCCCGCGCCATCCATTCTTGATCAGGCCACGACGGCCGATTTTCTCAGCCAGGGGCACTTCGCCCGCCACATCAAGCGGATGCGCGCGCTGTACGCCCAGCGCCGCGCCGCGCTGGCCGCCGCCTTGCAAGCCGAATGCGGCGCGCGGCTGCGGCTGGACGGCCAGGCGGTCGGCCTGCAACTGACCGCCTGGCTGCCCGACGGCGAAGACGACCGCGCTGCGGCGGCTCGCCTGAACGCCAGAGGCCTGGCCGGCCAGCCGCTGTCCGCCTTCAGCCTGGAGGGCGGCCATCCTCCGGCGCTGCTGCTGGGCTTCGCCAACGTGCCGGCCGAGCAGGCGCCCGCGCTGGCGCGGCGGCTCAGGGAGGCGCTGGACGCGCGCTAGGCATGGGACTATCCGGCTTCTGATATAATTGCCGCCTCCTCATCAACACCGCTCTTTACACGCCGCATGACCACCGCCCCGCTTCTGGCCGAACTCAAGGCCGCCCTGTCCTCCTGCCTGATCCGCGACCGCCACATCCTGCGCCGCAAGCTGACCGACGCCGCTGAGCGGCAGAAGAGAAACCAGCCCGCCGACAAGCTGCTGGCGGACATCGCCGGCCAGGTGGAACGCTCGCGCAGCCGCGCCGATGCGCGCCGCGCGCATCTGCCCAAGCCCCAGTTCGACGACGCGCTGCCGGTCAACCAGAAGCTCCCCGACATCAAAAGCGCGATCGACAAGAACCAGGTGGTGATCATCTGCGGTGAGACCGGTTCCGGCAAAACCACCCAGTTGCCCAAGATCTGCCTGGAGCTGGGCCGCGGCGTGTTCGGCCTGATCGGCCACACCCAGCCGCGCCGGCTGGCCGCGCGCTCGGTGGCGACGCGGATCGCGCAAGAGCTGGGTTCGACGCTTGGCGAGCATGTCGGCTTCAAGGTGCGCTTCACCGACAAACTGTCGGAAAAATCGGTGATCAAGCTGATGACCGACGGCATCATGCTGGCGGAAACGCAGACCGACCGTTACCTGGAAGCGTACGACACCATCATCATCGACGAGGCGCATGAGCGCAGCCTGAACATCGACTTTCTGCTCGGCTACCTGAAACAGCTGCTGCCGCGCCGGCCGGACCTGAAGATCATCATCACCTCCGCCACCATCGACGCCGACCGCTTCTCCAGGCACTTCGACGGCGCGCCGGTGATCGAGGTGTCCGGCCGCACCTACCCGGTGGAAGTGCGCTACCGGCCGCTGAAGCAGCGCGATGAAGACGAGCGCGAGATGGAGATGGAGGACGCCATCGTCGACGCGGCGGACGAGCTGTCGCGCCAGGGGCCCGGCGACATGCTGGTGTTCCTGCCCGGCGAGCGCGAAATCCGCGAAACCGCGGAAAAGCTGCGCAAGTCCGGCATCCGCGGCTACGAGATCCTGCCGCTGTTCGCCCGGCTGTCCAACGAGGACCAGCAAAAGATTTTCAAACCGTCCGGCGGACGCCGCATCGTGCTGGCCACCAACGTGGCGGAAACCTCGCTGACGGTGCCCGGCATCAAGTACGTGATCGACACCGGCCTGGCGCGCATCAACCGCTACAGCCCGCGCGCCAAAGTAGAGCAATTGCAGGTGGAGAAGGTGTCGCAAGCGGCAGCCCGCCAGCGCGCCGGCCGCTGCGGCCGCGTCGAGTCCGGCATTTGCGTGCGCCTGTACGCCGAGGACGATTTCAACGCCCGCCCGGCCTTCACCGACCCGGAAATCGTCCGCTCCAACCTGGCGGCGGTGATCCTGCGCATGGCCGCGCTGCGGCTGGGCAAGGTCGATGAATTCCCCTTCCTGGAGGCGCCGTCCAGCCGGCTGGTCGCCGACGGCTACCAGGTGCTGACCGAGCTGGGCGCCGTCAATGAGATGGGCGAGCTGACCCCGGTGGGCAAGGAGCTGGCGCGCATCCCGGTGGACCCGAAAGTGGGCCGCCTGCTGCTCGCCGGCCGCGACTTCCACTGCGCGCGCGAAGTGCTGATCATCGCCGCCGCGCTGTCGATACAAGACCCGCGCGAGCGGCCGTTCGAAGCTCGCGACGCCGCCGAAAAAGCCCAGGCGCGCTTCAATGACGAAAAGTCGGACTTCCTGTCCTTCCTGCACCTGTGGGATTTCTTCGCCGACGCGCTGAAGAACAAGAAGACCAACCGCCAGTTGGTCAACGCCTGCCACGACCACTTCCTGTCGTATATGCGCATGCGCGAGTGGCGCGAGCTGCACGCGCAGTTGGCCGAGATCGCCAGCGAGCTGGGCCTGATCACCCGCGACGAAGCCCATGCCGACGCCGAACAGCCGGACGCGCAGATGTCGGTCAAGAAACGCCAGCAAGTGGACGCCGTCGCCTACGAAAACCTGCACAAGGCGCTGGTGACCGGCCTGATCGGCAATATCGGCATGAAAAATCAGGAAGGCGACGACTACCAAGGCGCGCGCGGCGTCGCCTTCCACGTCTTCCCCGGCTCCGGCCTGAAGAAGGCCAAGCCCAAGTGGCTGGTGGCGGCCGAACTGGTGGAGACCACCCGCCTCTACGCCCGCTGCGTGGCCAAGATCGAGCCTGAATGGGTGGAAAAGCTGGCGCCGCACCTGGTCAAATACCATTACTTCGAGCCGCATTGGGAAAAGAGCCGCGGCGAAGTGGTGGCCAGCGAGCGCGTCACGCTGTACAGCCTGACGCTGATCCCGCGCCGAGCCGTCAGCTACGGCCGCATCGCGCCGGAAGAAGCGCGCGAGTTGTTCATCCGCGGCGCGCTGGTGAATATGGAATACGTCAGCAACGCGCCGTTCTTCCAACGCAACCAGCAGCTGATCCGCGAGGTGGAGCAACTGGAGCACAAGGCGCGCCGCCAGGACGTGCTGGTGGACGAGGAAGCGCTGTACGCCTTCTACAGCGAGCGCATTCCGGCCGAGGTGGTAGACGCCGCCAGCTTCGAAGCCTGGCGCAAGGAAGCGGAAAAAACCGAGCCCAAGCTCCTGCACCTGACCCGCGAAGAGCTGATGCGCCACGCCGCCCAACACGTGACTGAAAACCAGTTCCCGGAATGGCTGGAGCTGGAGGACGGCAAGCTGAAGCTGCGCTATCGCTTCGAGCCGAAACACCCGCTGGACGGCGTCACCATCGATGTGCCGCTGGCCATCCTGAACCGCCTGACGCCGGGGCCGTTCGAATGGCTGGTGCCGGGCATGATCCGCGACAAGCTGCAGCAGCTGATCAAGGGCCTGCCGAAGCAGATCCGCCGCTGCTGCGTGCCGGTGCCGGACTTCATCACCCGCTTCCTGCTGACCAACCCTGACCTGCGGCAGCCGATCGCGGCGCAGCTGGCGCGCTTCATCCTGCGTGAGACCGGCGGCGTCAAGGTGGGCATCGACGAGTTCAACAAGCAGGAATTGCCTGAACACATGTTGTTCAACTTCCGCGTGATCGACGACGGCAAGCAGGAAATCGGCATGGGCCGGGATCTGGCCGCGCTGCAAAAGCAGTTCGGCCAGGCGGCGCAGCTGACCTTCCGCGACACCAGCGCCGAATTCGAGCGCGACGACGTCAAAGCCTGGGACTTCGGCGAGCTGCCGGAAAGCATACAGTTCGCCCGCGGCCGCCAGCAGCTGACCGGCTACCCGGCGCTGACGCTGGAGGAAGACCGCGTCGCCATCCGCCTGTTCGACACCCAGGCCGTGGCGGAAAGACATCACCGCCAGGGCGTGGTGAAGCTGCTGCAACTGCAATTGAAAGAGCAAATGAAGCAGCTCGGCAAAGGCCTGCCCGGCATGACGCAAATCGGCCTGCAGCTGCGCGCGGTGGCCAACGCCGACGACCTGCTCGCCGACGCCATCTCCGCCATCTGCGACCGGGCCTTCATCGGCGAGGACGCGCTGCCGCGCAATGAAAAGGCCTTCAACGACCAGAAGAACCGCGCCCGCACCCGTTTGCCGGCGGTGATCCAGGCGGTGGCGCAGTACCTGCAGCAGATCGCCGCCGAATATGTTCCGCTGGGCAATAAAATGCAGAAGCACAAGCTGGGCCATGAACTAAAACAACAAATGGATAAGCTGGTCTACAAGGGCTTCCTGGCCGCCACGCCGTGGAGCCAGCTACCTCAGCTGCCGCGCTACATGAGGGCGATGAGCATGCGCATGGACAAGCAGCCGGCCAATCCGCAACGGGACGGCCAGCGCGGCGCGGAAATCCGCGAGCTGTGGCAGCAGTGGGAACAACGCGTGGCGGAGCAACAGGAACAGGGCGAGGCGGCCCCGGCGGTGCTGGACTTCCGCTGGATGCTGGAAGAGTTGCGCGTCAGCCTGTTCGCCCAGGAGTTGAAAACCCCGTACCCGGTTTCGGTCAAGCGGCTGCAAAAAGTCTGGAACGAGTTGCCGCGATAGTCGAGATTGAGTACAGCTTGCAATGACATTGAATTATCATGCAGTGAATTTTCACGTCGCAAGCGACTATCGACATGACCGTTGACTCTGGCAAGAAACCGACCAAGGTTTCTTCATCAATGTTGTCCATCGGCAAGGAACTGCCGGTGGACGTCTATTCCAAAAGCGGCTTCCTGCTGCTCAAGCGCGGCCATTACGTGCTGACGCCGGAGCAGAAGCAGAAACTGGTCAGTCTGGGCTTCGCCGAAGCCAAGGCCGAGGCCAAGCCCACAGAAAAACCCAATCTGAACGACGACAAGAAACAATCGCTGTTCGAGGACATCGCTTTCCTGCAACAGCGGGTGCGCAGCGCGCTGCACCATGCGCTGGTCACTCGCAACTTCGAAGCCAAGGTGATGGAGATCGCCCAGTCGCTGATCCAACTGGCTGAGAAATACCCGGACGCGCTGATCGCCTCCATCTTCCTGGTGCCGTTTTCCGAGTACAGCGTCGCCCACTCGCTGCACGCGGCGGCGCTGCTGTCCATCTTCACCCGCCACATCACGCTGCCGCCCAAGCATCGCGAAACGCTGATCTGCGCGGCGCTGACGATGAACATCTCTCAGGTGGAATTGCAGAACGAGCTGTTTGGCCAAGCCTCCCGCCTCGATGAAGACCAGCGCCGGGCGATACTCGACCACCCGATCATGAGTTCGGCCATCCTGCGCGAAGCTGGGGTGGAAGACCAGCTGTGGCATACGCTGGTACAGACTCACCACGAATCCTGGCGCGGCAACGGCTACCCCTTCGGCCTGCCCAGGGAGCAGATTCTGCCGCCCGCGCACATGCTGCACCTGGCCGACATCACTTGCGCCAAGCTGCTGCCGCGCCGCTACCGCCTGGCGTTGTTGCCGGCCACCGCGCTGGGGCAGATCTTCCAGCGCAAGGACAACGAGTTCGACCAGGCCTTCATCACCATGCTGGTCAAAGAGCTGGGCATCTACCCGCCCGGCAGCTTCGTGCGAATCGCCAGCGAGGAAATCTGCGTGGTGATCTCAGCCGGCGCCAAGCCCAGCGAGCCGCTGGTGGCGGCCATACGCCGCGCCGACGGCCCGCCCTTCGGAGAGCCCCTGCTGCGGGACACCAGCAAGCCGGCGCATAAAGTCACGGCGCCCTGCCACGCCAGCGAGGCCAAGGTGCGGGTGTCCTTCCTCGCCCACCTGTGGAAAAGCTGACCTCCTTCGTCATCCAATCTTAATATTTTGGTATTTTGGCAGAAATACCTTAAAAATATCATCTGTGCGCATTTTTACTAAAATAAGGTATTCCGTGATGCGCACTTTCACTCTCGGCGCCGGCCTGCTGGCCGCGCTGGCCCTTGCCGCCTGCAGCAGCGGAGGCGGCGGCAACGCCGCCCGCTCCCAGGACAACGCAGAAGCCCAGCCCCCGGCTGCGGTCGCCAAAAATGTCATCTTCTTCCTCGGCGACGGCATGGGCATCGCCACCACCACCGCCGCCCGAATCTACGCCGCCGGCGAGGATGGCCAGCTGACGATGGACACGCTGCCGGAGTCCGGCTTCGTCAAGACCTTCTCCAACGACGCCCAGGTCACCGACAGCGCGCCGTCGATGTCGGCTTACATGACCGGCGTCAAGATGAACAACGAAGTCATCTCGATGTCCACCGACACCGTGGCCAAATCGCCCACCGCCGACCTGACCTCCAGCTGCGGCGCCGGCAACGGCAAGCCGGTGTCGACACTGCTGGAGCTGGCCAAGGCCGGCAAGCGCGCCACCGGCGTAGTCACCACCACCCGCGTCACCCACGCCACGCCAGCCGCCACCTATTCCCACGTCTGCCACCGCGACGCCGAATCCGACATCGCCGCCCAGCTGGTGCCCGGCGGCGCGCAATACAACGCCGCGCTGCAGGACGGCGTGGACGTGGTGTTCGGCGGCGGTCGCCAGTTCTTCCTGCCCAAAACGGCCGGCGGCAAACGCGCCGATGGCCGCGACCTGGTGGCGGAGCTGAAGGCCAAGGGCTATGGCTACGCCGCCGACAAGGCCGCGTTCAGCGCCATCGACCCAGCCAAGACCCAGCGCGCCGTCGGCCTGTTCACCAGCAGCCACATGAGCTACGACCTGGACCGCGACCCGAACAAGGAGCCCAGCCTGGCGGAGATGACCACCAAGGCCATCGATCTGCTGGCAAACCGCAGCGATAAGCAAGGCATGTTCCTGATGGTAGAAGGCGGCCGCATCGACCACGCCCTGCACGAAACCACCGCCAAGAAGGCCCTGCAGGACACCGTGGCCTTCGACCAGGCCATCCAGGCCGCGATCAGCGCGATGCAACAGAAAGACCCCGGCCTGAAGAACACGCTGATCGTCGTCACCGCCGACCACGACCACACCCTGGTGCTGAACGGCTACGCCAAACGCACCGGCAAGACCGCGCCGGGCAATCCGGGCGTGCTGGGCCTGGCCAAGGACTATGTCAGCGGCAAGAACCTGACCGACGCCGACGGCATGCCCTACTCCATCATCGGCTTCGGCAACGGCGAAAACCGCGTCGCCGGCGCCCGCAGCGCGGCCGCCGCGCTGACCGACGACGCCGTCTCGGCCAACGACTACCACCAGGAAGCGGCGATACGGATGCCGGCCGGCGGCGAAACCCACGGCGGCACCGATGTCTACATCGGCGCCATCGGCCAGGGCGCGGACAGCATCCACGGTTTCCTGGAAAACATCGAAGTGTTCGGTCTGGTCAAGAAGGCCGCCGGCCTGTAAGCGCATTGGAGAACAATAAAATGAAAACCGCGATGAAAACCCTGCTGGCCGCCGCTGTGCTGGCCGCGCTGCCCGCCATCCCCGCCCACGCCGCCGGCGAGGCCAAGAACGTGATCTTCTTTCTCGGCGACGGCATGGGGCCGGCCACCGTCACAGCTGCCCGCATCTACCAGTACGGCGAGAGCGGCAAGCTCAATATGGAGAAGCTTGATCGCACCGCGCGCATCAAGACCTTCTCCAACGACGCGCAAACCACCGACAGCGCGCCGTCGATGTCGGCCTATATGACTGGCGTGAAGATGAACAACGAGGTGATCTCGATGTCGTCCGACACCCGCGCCGTCGAGCCCAACAGCGACGGCACCGGCAACTGCGGCAGCAATAACGGCGCGCCGGCCGCCACGCTGCTGGAGCTGGCCAAGGCCAAAGGCAAGGCCATCGGCGCGGTCACCACCACCCGCGTCACCCACGCCACGCCGGCCGCCACCTACGCCCACGTTTGCCACCGCGACGCGGAGTCCGACATCATCGCCCAGGCGGTGCCCGGCGGCGCCGGCTACAACGCCAAGCTGGGCGGCGGCCTGGACGTGCTGATGGGTGGCGGCAGCAAATTCCTGCTGCCCAAGGCCAGCGGCGGCAAGCGCGGCGACGGCCGCAACCTGCTGCAGGAATTCGCCGCCAAGGGCTATCCGGTGCTGCAGACCGGCGCCGATCTGGCCGCCTTCGACGCCAAATCCGCCAGCCGCGTGGTGGGAATCTTCGGCAAGGACCACCTTGAATACGAGCTGGACCGCGTCAAGAACAAGGTGGACCAGCCCAGCCTGGCGCAGATGACCGCGGCGGCGATAGACGTGCTGGCCAAGAACGGCAACGGCTACGTGCTGATGGTGGAAGGCGGCCGCATCGACCACGCGCTGCACGGCACCAACGCCAAACGCGCGCTGGTGGACGCCGTCGCCTTCGACGACGCGATCAAGACCGCATTGGCCAAGGTGGATCTGAACAACACGCTGGTAGTCGTCACCGCCGACCATGACCACACCATGACCATCAACGGCTATTCCAAGCGCGGCAACCCCATCCACGACATCTCGCGCGGCTATGTCGACGGCCAGCCGTCCAAGGACGCCGATGGCGCCGTCTACACCACGCTGGTCTTCGGCAACGGCCCCAACCGCAAGCCGACCCGCGTATCGGTGGATTCCGCCGCCGCCATCGCCGACGACTACCAACAGGAAACCGGCATCCGCCTGTCCAGCGAAACCCACGGCGGCGGCGACGTGATGCTGATGTCCGGCGGCGTCGGCAGCAAGGGCTTCAAGGGCGTGATGGACAACACCAGGGTGTTCGGCCTGGTGAAGTCCGCGCTCGGCCTGTAATCCCTCCCGCGCGCGGCCGCCCGGCCGCGCGCTTCGCTTTGAAAGATATCGATGAAAGTCTTGTCTCTCGCCGCACTGGCGCTCGCCGCCCAGCAGGCGCTCGCCGCCCCGCCCGATCTGCAGGCCGTCGTCCGTTACGAAACCGTCAGCCAGGGCGCCGACGGCGTCGAGAAAACCGTCCGCTACAGCGAACGCTGGGTGCGCCAGAACGGACATGCCTGGCGCGAACGTCTGAACGCCGGCGCGCCGCACCGACACGACGACGACGGCCACCAGCACCTGGACTTCGCCGCCGCCCCGCGCCACGTCTGGCGGGACGCCAATGGCGAGCTGAAAGTGGAATTCGTCCACTCGGCCAAGAAGGAAAGAATCGTCGTCGAGCCGCGCGAATGGCGCGACGCCGGCTTCGACGGCTCCTGGGAGCGAGCCAGCCAGTTAGTGGACATGGCCAAGATGCGCGGCTTCGCCAGGAAATCCGGCAGCACGGACGCCGTGGTCTATAGCAAGGCCGGCAAGACCTTGCGCTGGAGCGAGCGCTGGCAGATGCCGCTGCAGGTGTCGCTGCGCTCGGCCGATGGCCGTCAGCGCGAAACCATCACTGTGGAGCCGCAACCGCTGCCGGACGGTTTCGTCCCGCCCTGGCGGCGCAGCGCCGGCTGGCCGGCGCGCGACTACCTGGATACGCTGGATTAGGCTTGGGCGTAACGCGCCGGCGTCTCGCCGGTGTGTTGGCGGAAAAAGGCGATGAAGGCGCTGTCGCTGGCGAACTCCAGCCGCTGCGCCGTCTCGCCGGCGCTTGTCCCGTCGGCCAGCAGCTCCATCGCCCGCAACAGGCGCCACTGCTGGCGCCAGGCCTGGTAGCTCATGCCGGTGTCGCGGATGAAGATGCGGCTGATGGTGCGCTCGCTAGCCCCCACCTGATCCACCAGCTGGTTCAGCCGCGGCGGCAGCTCGCCGCGATGCACGCTGTCCAACCAGGCCGCCAGCCTGGCGTCGGTGGGAAACGGCAGCCGCCAGTTCTCCCCCCGCGCCGCCTGCAGTTCCTCGCCGAACACCGCCAGCAGGCCAGCCTGCTTTTCGACGGGCCAATCCCACGGCCAGAACGCCATCCGCTCTATCACCTCGCGCAGCAACGGATTGACCTCCACCACCTGCAAGGGCGGCGCGGGAAACGGCAGCTCGACGGCGAAATACAGCGAACGATAGGCGACCACGCCGCGCATCAGCACCCGGTGCGCGGTGCCGGCCGGAATCCAGGCCGCACGGCTGGGCGGAAGTAGGCACAGCGTGTCCGCCAGCTCAATGGTGATGCAGCCTGCGGCGGCGAACAGCAGCTGGTGGCGGCGGTGGCAGTGGCGGCCGGAATCGTGCAGGCCCATGTCGGCGGCGATGCCTATCACCGGCGCGTCGAAACCGTCGGCGTCGAATTTCTGTTCGGCCAAAATCAAAGCCATATGTCCGATTTCAAATAGATAAAGTCCTTATCATTGTAATCAGACAATTTTCCTTTCTCTAGACTGGCGGCCGTCAAGAAAGAAAGGAAAAAGCAATGAAAACGACGACCCGTCCGGCGCTATGGCTGCTGACGGCGCTGATCACGTTCCCGCAACTGGTGGAAACCATTTACAGCCCGGCGCTGACCGACATCGCCTCCGCCTTCGGCGTCAGCCAGACGCGCGCTTCGCAAACGCTGTCGGTCTACTTCCTGGCCTTCGCCGCCGGCGTCGCGCTATGGGGCTGGCTCAGCGACGCGCTGGGCCGCCGTCCGGCGATGCTGTTGGGGCTGGCCTGCTACGGCGCCGGCTGCGCGCTGGCGCTGGCCGCCCCCGATTTCGACACCCTGCTGCTGGCGCGGATGATTTCCGCGCTCGGCGCGGCGGCCGGCTCGGTGGTGGTGCAGACTATGCTGCGCGACAGCTACGATTCGATCCGGCTGGCGCGCGTGTTCTCGCTGCTGGGCGCGGCGCTGGCCTTGAGCCCCGTGCTGGGTCTGGTCAGCGGCGGCTGGTTGGCCGGCCATTTCGGCCACCAAGGCGTGTTCGCCGCTCTGTTGCTGCTCGCCTTCGCGCTGTTGGCGCTGGCGGCGCTGCGGCTGCCGGAAACCCGCCCGCTCGACACGATCCGCCCCGACATGGCGCGGCTGGCCGGCCGGATGCTGCGCGACGCCGAGCTGTGGCGCAACGCGATGCTGGTGGCGTTGTTCAACGCGATGCTGTTCAGCTACTACAGCCTGGCGCCGTTTCTGTTCGAGCGCCAAGGCTGGAGTCCAAGCCAGTTCGGCTGGTCCGGCGTGGCGCTGGCCGCCGCCTCGCTGCTGGGCAGCCTGCTGAACCGCAGGTTGCTGGGAAGCGGACGGCAGCCGGCGCTACTGGTGCGGGCCGCCTGCCGGCTGGCGCTGCTGTCCGGTCTGGCCGCCTGGCTGCTTGGAGATTCGGCATGGATACTGCTGCCGGTCACCGGCGTGGTGATCTCCTTCGGCATCGCCATTCCCAATGTGCTGAGCCAGGCGCTGCGCCACTACCGCGAACAGGCCGGCGCCGCTGGCGCCTTGTTCGGCCTCAGCTATTATCTGTTGCTGAGCATGATGCTGGGCCTGGCTGGCCTGGCGCAAAACCTCGGCTTGGCGCTGAGCGTCTGCGCCGCCGCCACGCTGTTGTGCCGGTCGCCGAAGTAGTTCGAACGCGCCCCGGCTGAAACGCAAGCTAGGCCTGAGCGCTGCCGCATCCAGGATTCCGGGCGGAAAGCCCATATGCTTTCCGCCCGTTCATCGCGCCTATCGCCATTCCATCCCCAGCGCGGCGCATTCCGTCGCAATCCCGTATCGCGGCGCCAAGCGGCAACCTAAAGTCAGGCTACACACAGACACGGGAGAATCGCATGAACCGGCACAATCACTCGGAAGCGTTGGCAGACCTCAACGCCGCCTGCCACAAAATAGCCATCTATTGGCGGCTGTATGTGGATTGGCTGATGGAAGTCGGCTGGGGGCGCCTGGCGCTGTTATCCCTGCTCACCCTCATCCTGTGCGGCATGCTGATGCTGCCGGGCCTGGCGACACTGCTGATACTGGTTTCCATCTTCGTAAAGATCTTTGCCGGCCCGCGCCGCGCTGCACAGGCGCTGCCAGACAAATCATAGGAATGACCGAACACGCTATCCTCCGCAGTCCTGCGCCGTTGTTGAGGTGAAATGGGAAAAGCCTTGCCACGCCAGGCAAGGCTTTTACATTTACGCCGACGGCCCGCCATTGCCGGTAAAGCTCAAGCTCCCGGCCTCATGCGGTAGTAAAGCAAACCGATATATTCGCGCAGCAAGGCATGGCACTCCTCCATCGCCTTGCCGCTGGGAAGGTAGCGGCGGAACGCCGAGCCTTCATTACGGATGAAGCCAGTCGGGGCCGGCAGCACTTGCAGGCCCTGGCGCTGGAAGAACGGCACCGCGCGCGCCAGATGCCAACCCTGGCTGACCAGCGCGACTCGCGTCGCGCCATCCGCCTTCAACATCGCAGCCGACAAGCGCGCGTTGTCCAGCGTGGTGTCGGAACGGTCCTCCACCCAGCGCGCGCGGATGCCGTAATCATCGCGTAGCGCGCGCGCCATCACCGCGCCCTCGGGTTCGCCGCCCAAGGGCGCGCCGCCGGTCGCCAACACTGGCTTGCCGCTGTGACGCGCGAGATAGGCGGCGTAGCGCAGCCGCGCCAGCGTGTCGCCGCTGGGCGCGTTGCCGCCGAACTCCGGCGCGGCCCGCTTGCCGCCGCCCAGCACCACGATGGCGTCGACCGCCGACAAATCGGCCGGACGGATGGGAGGATAGCGCTCCACGCCCTGCGCCAGCCACACCGCCGTCTGCGGAATCGACAGCAGATAAGTCAGCGCCACGCCAAAAGCCAGCAGCAGCCGGCCGACATGCTGCCAGCGCCGGATCAGCATGGCGCCGGCGACGATGGGCAAAAGATTGAGCACCGGCGGCAGCAGCAACGCCCCCAGCAGGCTGTGCCAAAAAACGGTCTGGCTGAGCATGGTTTTCCCTTGTCGAAATCGAATGGCGTCCCGCGCCGCGGGCGCGCCTTGCATTATTTTTCGCCAGTCAGCCCCGGCACAGGCTCGCCGGGCAGCCAGCGGCGATAGATGGCGGCAAAGCTGCCGTCCCGCTTCATATCGTCCAGCGCCTTCTGCCAAGCCCTGACCACCGCATCGGAAGTCTTGGGCGAAAACGCGATATAGCCCGAAGTATGAATGAAGGTGTAGGCCTTGCGCACGTCGGCGGGTTGATAGCCCAGCTGCTTCAGCTGCGTGGGCATGGTGGTGTTCTCGCTGGCGATGACGTCTGCCCGGCCATGCATCAGCATCGACACCATCTGATTGGGCGTGACGATGGCGTTCAGATTGGAAAATCCCTGCGCCGACAACATCAGCTGCAGATACCAGTCGCGCACTACCAGGATCTGACCGAGCTTTCTGGCATCGTCCAGCGAAACCAGCTTGAGCTTGCTGTCGCGCCGGACGAAGAAGCTGCCCAGCGTGGTGGTGACCGGCCCCACCCACTTGAACAGACGCTCTCGCTCGGCGATCCGATTGGTGTTGAACAGCGCCGTGTTTTCCTGGGTTTGCGCCAGTTTGTAGCCACGGGCCCAGGGCATGACGGTAATCGGATCATGGCTGCCTACCCGGCGCTGGATTTCCTGCACCACCTCGACCACCAAGCCGGCGGGCTTGCCGTTCTGGCTGAAAGTAAGTGGCGGATCATCCTCGGTCAGGATGCTCAGAGGCGGCAATCCGCCAGCCTTCGCCGATAGCGCCAGTACGGTGGACAGCGCGGCGAACAGCAGGCGGAAGCGGCTCATGGCGATCTGCGCGATAGGAGGGTATGTCTTGAATTTAGCGAAGGAAGGCTCTTTACTCAATCCGCAACGGATGCGCGGCTCCGGCCGCCATCGAACATCAGCATTTGATCATGTGCGCGGCCGCCACACCCGAGCGAGGTCCATGCCACTGTCGCGGCTAGGCAATATCTATAAAAACGCCGGCGCGCCGCGCCTAGCCATCCGCAACAAATCATGAGCTTGGCCCCGAGTCTGCCTGGTTGCTTACGGCAAACCGGACAGCATGCCCGCCCGACGCCGCCAACCATCGAGATGCCGGGCGGATACCGCTCGCGCGCGCCATGCAAGGCCGTCCGGCCTGGCGTGCGCGTCCATGGTTTGTCGTTATACTCGAATCACGCAGACCAAGCCGCATCCGCGGCGGCAACCATGGAGGGAGGCGATGGCCAGCTGGAAATACACGTTCATGCTTATGGTTTCCCTATCCTTCCCCACCGGCGCGGCTCGAAGTGCCGACACCCTGGCGCTGGCCGCCTCCGAATATCCGCCCTATATGTCGTCGCAAATGGCGGACGGCGGCGTGGCGGTGGCCATCGTCCGCGAAGCCTTTCGCCGCGCCGGCTATTCCGCCAAAACCATTTACCTGCCTTGGGCCCGCGCGGTCAGCGAGGCGCGAGATGGCCACCTGGACGGCATCGTCGGGCTGTGGACCACGCCAGAGCGGCAACGCGCCTTCCTGTTCTCCCAGGCCTTCCTCGACAACCACATCGGCTTCTTCAAACGCCGCGACAACGCCATCCGCTACCGCACGCTGTCCGACCTCAAGCCCTACACCATAGGCATCGTACGCGGCTACGCCAATTCCGAGGCCTTCGACTCCGCCCGGCTGAAAACCGACGAAACGCTGAGCGACGCCAGCAATCTGGCCAAGCTGGCCGCGCATCACATCGACCTGGCGCTGATAGACCGCGGCGTCGCCAACTACCTGCTGGACGGCAGTCTGGCCGCTCTCGCGCCCAAGCTGGAGTGGCTTCCTCCCGCCGTCGTCGTCTACCCGATGCACCTGGGCATCGCCAAGCGGCAGCCGCAGTCGGCAAAACGCATCCAGGACTTCAACCGCGGCCTGGATGCAATGCGGCAGGACGGCACGCTGGGCAAAATGCTGAAGGAAGCGAGAATCTGAAAACCCATCCATGGTCTTCGCGGTCAGGCAGGTGCGAAGGGCGGGACGCATCGGATATGCATTTGCGTCTCGCCAGCCCGGCTCGGGCAGCCGCATACAAGATCATAAGGCCGGACGGGCGGCCGAAAACGAAAATCCCCCGCGGGCAAAGCCGGCGGGGGATTTGGTGACTTAGGCGAAACTCACTCGCCCAAGTAGGCGTTGCGCACGCGCTCGTCGTTGAGCAGCTCCTTGGCGTCGCCGCTCATGGTGATGCGGCCGCTTTCCATCACGTAGCCGCGCTGCGATACCTCCAGCGCCAGCTTGGCGTTCTGCTCCACCAGCAGCATGGTCACGCCCTGCTTGGACACCATCTGAATGATCTCGAAGATCTTCTCGACGATGATGGGAGCGAGGCCCATCGACGGCTCGTCCAGCAGCAGCAGCTTGGGCTTGGACAGCATCGCCCGCCCCATCGCGACCATCTGCTGCTCGCCGCCGGACAGGGTGCCGGCCAGTTGCAGGCGGCGCTCCTTCAGGCGCGGGAACAGTTCGTAAACGTGTTCGATCTCGCTCTGGATGGCCGCCTTGTCGTTGCGGTAGTAGGCGCCCATCTGCAGGTTTTCCTCCACCGTCAGCTTGGCGAACACGCCGCGGCCTTCCGGCACCATGGCCAAGCCGTGGCGGACGAAATCATGCGACGGAATCGACGCCACGTCCTTGCCGTCGTAGACGATGCTGCCGCCAGACTTCTTCACCATGCCCACCAGCGTCTTCAGCGTGGTGGTCTTGCCGGCGCCGTTGGCGCCGATCAGCGTGACCAGCTCGCCCTGGTCGATGTGAAAATCGATCCCCTTGACCGCCTGAATGCCGCCATAGGCCACTTGCAGGTTTTTGACTTCCAGAATGCTCATGCGTGGGCCGCTCCCAGGTAGGCTTCGATCACTTTCGGATTGCGGCGCACTTCTTCCGGCACGCCCTCGGCGATCTTCTTGCCGTAATCCAGCACCGCGATGCGGTCGCACAGACCCATCATCAGCTTGACGTCGTGCTCGATCAGCAGCACGGTGACGCCGCCGTCGCGGATCTTGCTCATCAAGGCCTTCAACTCTTCGGTTTCGCGCGGGTTCATGCCGGCGGCCGGCTCGTCCAGCGCCAGCAGCTTGGGCTCGGTGGCCAGCGCGCGGGCGATCTCCAGACGACGCTGGTGGCCGTAGGACAGGTTGCGGGCGCGCTCCTCGGCCACGTCGGCGATGCCCACGTATTCCAGTAGTTCCCAGGCCTTGGCCTTGATCGAGCGCTCCTCGTCCATCGTGCCCTTATCGCGCAGCACCGCGCCCAGCGCGCCCGCCTTGGAGCGGATGTGGCGACCCACCATCACGTTCTCCAGCGCCGTCATCTCGGCGAACAGGCGAATGTTCTGGAAGGTGCGGGCGATGCCGGCGGCCACCACCACGTGCGGCTTCTGCTGGAACAGATCGTGGCCGTCGAACGCGAACTTGCCCTCGTCCGGCACGTACAGGCCGGTCAATACATTGAACAAGGTGGTTTTCCCGGCGCCGTTCGGACCGATCAAACCGTAGATCTCACCCTTGTTGATCGTCAGGCCCACATCGTTCAGCGCGTGCAGACCGCCGAAACGCTTATGGATGCCTTCGATTTTCAGCAAAACTTCAGCCATGATTAACCTTTCTGCGCAGCCGCTTCTTCTTTGGCGTGCTGGAACTCAGCCTTGCGGCGCTTGGATGGCCACATCCCTTCCGGACGGACCAGCATCATCACCACCATCGCCAGGCCGAACAGCAGCATGCGGGCGTTCTCGGGGTCGATCAGCATGCGGCCTACGGTCTTCATCTGCAGCGGACCAATCACATCGCGCAGGATTTCCGGAGCGATGGTCAACACCACCGCGCCCAGGATCACACCCGGGATATGGCCCATGCCGCCCAGCACGATCATGGCCAGGATCATGATGGACTCAAGCAGGCTGAACGACTCCGGCGACACGAAGCCCTGGAAGGAGGCGAACAGACCGCCGGCCACGCCGCCGGACAAGGCGCCCAGGCCGAAGGCCAGCAGCTTGATGTTGCGGATGTTGATCCCCATCGCCGCGGCGGCGATGTCGTCCTCGCGCAGCGCCACCCAGGCGCGGCCGATGCGGGAGTGCTGCAGACGCCAGGCCATGATCACCACCAGCACGGTCAGCGCCAAGAACAGGTAGTAATACAAGTAGACGTTGTGGAAGCTCAGACCGAACAAATCAATGGTCTGGCCCAGCGACGCGCCGCCGATATGGATCGGATCGATCAGGTTGATGCCCTGAGGGCCGTTGGTGATGTTGATCGGCGAGTTCAGGTTGTTCATGAAGATGCGCACGATCTCGCCGAAGCCCAGGGTCACGATGGCCAGGTAGTCGCCCTTTAGCTTCAGCACCGGAGTGCCCAGCAACACCCCGCCCAGCGAGGCGCAGGCCGCGCCCAAGGGGATGGTCAGGAAGAACAGCCAGTGGATGTCGAAGTGCGGCGAGCTCAGCAGCGCGTAGGTATACGCGCCGATCGCGTAGAAGGCGATGAAGCCCAGATCCAGCAGGCCAGCGAATCCCACCACGATGTTCAGGCCCAGCGCCAGCATCACGTACAGCAGCGCGAAGTCGATGATGCGCACCCAGGAATTGCCCAGCGTGCCGCCAACCAAGAAGGGCAGCACGGCGAGGAGGACGGCGCAGGCGGCGAAGACCGCCATTTTCTTGCCGGTGCTCAGATGGTTCAGATCCATGTCTCTCTCCTCCGGATCAGGCGCGGTCGGCCATTTTTTCGCCCAGCAGGCCGGACGGACGGAAGATCAACACCGCGATCAGCACCATGAAGGCGATGATGTCCTGGTAGTTGGAGCCGAGGAAGCCGCCGGTCAGCGAGCCAATGTAGCCGGCGCCCAGGCTTTCGATGATGCCCAGCAGGATGCCGCCGGCCACCGCGCCGCCCAGGTTGCCGATGCCGCCCAGCACCGCGGCGGTGAACGCCTTCAGACCGATCATGAAGCCCATATAGTAGTGGGCCTGCTCGTAGTTGGTGGCCACCATCACGCCGGCGATCGCGCCCAGGCCGGAGCCGATGACGAAGGTGGCGGAAATGATGGTGTTGACGTTGACCCCCATCAGGCCGGCCACGGCCGGATTCTGGCTGGTGGCGCGCATCGCGCGGCCAAGCTTGGTCCTCTCCACCATCAGCAGCAGGCCGGCCATGATGGCCAGGCACAGCACGATGATCACGATCTGCAGCTTGGTGATGCTGGCGCCGAAGATGGTCACCACGTCATGGTCCAGAATCTGCGGGAAGGGAATGTAATTGCGGCCCCAGATCAGGATGGCGACCTGTTGCAGCACGATGGATACGCCGATGGCGGTGATCAGCGGCGCCAGGCGCTGCTTGCCCCGCAACGGACGGTAGGCGATGCGCTCGATGGTGAAGCCGAGCAACATGCAGGCCGGAATGGCCACCAGCAGGCCGATCAGCACCAGCGCCGGCCCCGGAAGGTTGATGCCCATGCCCATCAGGGTGGTGATGACGGTGATGGTGACCATGGCGCCGAACATCACCACTTCGCCGTGGGCGAAGTTGATCAGGCCCATGATGCCGTACACCATGGTGTAGCCCAGCGCGATCAGCGCATAGATGCTACCCAGAACGAGGCCGTTCAGGATTTGCTGCAGAAAAATGTCCACGTTTAGAGATCTCCTCTGATTGTCTACCCGGCAGCTTTGCGGGATGTCTCCTCTTATTGACTGCTGCCTGTTTTACTGCCTGGGACGCGCCATTTTTCTGGCTTCTGTCCGACAGGCGAACCGATTATCACCATGTATCCAATCGACTGTCAATTGCGAATAGTCGTCTCAAAAACAGCCTGTGAAACAGTCTTTTAAGATCAATTTATCCATTTGATTTCAAAAGGATTTTCACTATTTTCTTCATGTGGAAATTTACTATAGACCCGACTTGGCAAAACTCTTTCCCTTTTACCGCCGATTTTACATTTCGGTCATATTTGCCATTCTTTTTATTCACATTCGAACAGGCCTCTCGCGTTCCGTACACCCATTGCGAACAAACACGCATGAGCATCATTCATTTGCATACAATCTACAGTACCACTTGCTATCCATTTTCCCGCCATCGCCGGCAGGAAGAAAATTTCTTGCGAAACAGCCCGCCCCTCTGCGACTTCCTGCCGGCGACGATTCAAATATGCAACATCCATGCCAATTCTTACCATAGTCCCGCATTTGGAATAGCCGGCAAACAATTTGTTAACAGCCGCTAAATCCGCGGACGAGAAAAAACCCGCGCCGATACTGCCGGAGCGGGTTGCGATACGGAAAACGCGGCTCAGGCCAGCTGGAAGGGATAGACGCTGCCCAAGCCCAGGATGCGGGTCAGTTCGTCCAGCGCGCCGCGGCATTCGGCCAGCAGCTGCGGATCGGCCAGATCCTCGGGCGCCAGCCGGTCGCGGTAATGGCGCTCCACCCAGTCGTTGAGCGTCGCGAACAGCGCGTCGCTCATCAGCACTCTGGGATTCACCGCCGCCAGCTCAGACTCGGTCAACGCCACGCGCAAGCGCAGGCAGGCCGGGCCGCCGCCGTTCTGCATGCTCTGCTTCAGGTCGAACGCCCTGACCTCGTCGATCGGGCCGCCGCTGGCGATAAGCTTTTGCAGATAGCTCCACACCCGCTCGCTGTTGCGGCACTCTTCCGGCACCACGATCAGCATCTTGCCGTTAGGCTTGGACAGCAGCTGGCTGTTGAACAGATAGCTCTTCACCGCTTCCTCCACCGTCACCTCGGCTCGCGGCACCTCGATGGCGGTGAAGCGGCCGCCGCGGGCCGCCAGCTTGCGGGCGATCTCGTCCAGCACGTCGGCCTGGTTGAGAAAGGCCTGCTGATGGTGGAACAACACCTCGCCGTTGCCGACCGAAATCACGTCGTTGTGGAACACGCCGGCGTCGATAGTGTCCGGGTCTTGCTGCGCGTACACCACGCCGGCCTCGGCCAGGCCGTGCAGCCTGGCTACCGCTTGGCTGGCCTCCAGCGTCTGCCGCGCCGGAAACTTGGCCGGCTTCGCGTAGCGCATGTCGAAAGCCGCCGCGCCGAACACGAAAAACTCCACGCCCGGCTGGCCGTAGTCGGCGCAGAAGCGGGTATGGTTGGCCGCGCCCTCGTCGCCGAAGTGCATCTGCGCCGGCAGCGCCTCATGCACCGCGAAGCGCGCCTCGTCGGCGAACATCGCCCGCAGCACGCGGCCGGTGGTCGGATGCTCGATCGAGCGGTGGAACTTGTTGTTCAAATTGGCCGGCGTGAAGTGCACGCGGCCGTCGGCGGTGTCGGCAGACGGGCTGACCGTGGCCGCGTTGGCGGTCCACATGCTGGACGCGGACGTCGCCGCCGCCAGGATGGCGGGCGCTTCCTTGGCCGCGCGGGCGATCACCTCGGCGTCGCTGCCGCCGAAGCCCAGCCGGCGCAAGCTGGCCACATCGGGCCGCTCCTGCGGCGCCAGCACGCCCTGCTTGAAGCCCAGGTCGTGCAGCGCCTTCATCTTCTGCAGGCCCTGCTTTGCGGCCAATTTGGGATTGGACGCCGCGCTGACGTTGTTGGTGGAGGCGACGTTGCCGAAGGACAGGCCGCTGTAGTTATGCGTCGGGCCGACCAGGCCGTCGAAATTCACTTCATAAGCATTCATCGTCTTCCCCTCACAGCACGATGCCCGGCGACAGCTGGGCCGGCAGCGCCAGGCTGTCGCACTCCAGGGAGGCCACCGGATAGGCGCAGTAATCGGCGGCGTAATAGGCGCTGGGGCGATGATTGCCGGACGCGCCGATGCCGCCGAACGGCGCGGCGCTGGACGCGCCGGTCAAGGGCTTGTTCCAGTTGACCACGCCGGCGCGCGATTCCAGCCAGTAACGGTCATACAGCTCGCGGCTGTCGGACAGCACGCCGCCGGCCAGGCCGAAGCGGGTGTCGTTGGCGATGGAGATGGCCTGGTCGAAATCGGCATAGCGGATCACTTGCAGCAACGGGCCGAAGAATTCTTCGTCCGGGCGGACAACGGCCGTGGTGTCGACGATGCCCGGCGTCAGCATCGCCGCGCCCTCTTCCACGCGGCGCATCGTCAGCAGTGGCTTGCCGCCGCCGGCGACCAGCTCGTCCTGCGCCTTGAGCAACGCGTCGGCGGCGGCGTTGGAGATCACCGCGCCCAGGAAGGGCGCCGGCTCGGCGTCGAACTTGCCGACGCGCAGCTTGCCGGCCACCTCGACCAAGCGGGCGACGAAAGCGTCACCCCACTCGCCCTGCGGCACCAGCAGGCGACGCGCGCAGGTGCAGCGCTGGCCGGCGGAGACGAAGGCGGACTGGATCACGTGGTGCACCGCGCCGTCCACGTCGGCCACCGGGCCTACGATCAGCGGATTGTTGCCGCCCATTTCCAGCGCCAGGATCTTGTCCGGGCGGCCGGAGAACTGCTTGTGCAGCAGCGCGCCGGTGGCGGAGCTGCCGGTGAAGAACAGGCCGTCCAGGCCGTCATGCCCAGCCAGCGCCACGCCGGTGTCCTTGGCGCCCTGGACCAGGCCGATCACGCCGGCCGGCAGGCCGGCTTCGGCCCACAGCTTGACGGTTTCCTCTGCGGTCCACGGCGTCAGCTCGGACGGCTTGAAGATCACCGCGTTGCCGGCCAGCAGCGCCGGCACGATATGGCCGTTCGGCAGGTGGCCAGGGAAGTTGTACGGGCCGAACACCGCCACCACGCCGTGCGGCTTGTGGCGCAGCACCGCCTGGGCGTCGCCCATCGCCGCGGCGCGTTCGCCGGTGCGCTCGGCCAGCGCCTTCAGCGAGATGTCGATCTTGCCGACCATGGTGGCGACTTCGGTGGTCGCCTCCCACAGCGGCTTGCCGGTTTCCTGGGCGATGACGCGGGCCAGCTCGGCCTTGCGCTCGGTCAGCAGCTCGCCGAAGCGACGCACCACGGCGGCGCGCGCGTCGAGACCGGCGCGGGCCCAGGC
>NZ_JAJOHV010000130.1 GCF_021129175.1 Chromobacterium piscinae
CGCCAGCGCCAGCATCGCCGCGGCACCCAGGCCCTGCAGCGCGCGCGCCGCCAGCAGCCCGCGGAAGGACGCCAGTCCGGCGGCCAGCGAGGCGAGGCTGAACAGCAGGATGCCGGCCAGCAGCAGCCGGCGCTTGCCGATCAGATCGCCCAGCCGGCCGACGCCGACGATCAGCGAGGTGACGGTGAGCAGGTAGGCCAGCACCACCCATTGCACTTGCTGGAAGGAGACGCCGAAGGCGCGGGCCAGCTCCGGCAGGGCGACGTTGGCGATGCTGGTGCCCAGCGAGGACAGCAGCACGCACAGGGACAGGCAGGCCAGCGCGCCGCGCTGGCTGGAATGCGTGATGTTCAATCGAATGCTCCATGAGGTTTGCGATGGCGCGGGCGGCGGTTGGCCGTCCGCGCCTTGTCCATGCCTGCAGCCTAGGCCGGCGCGAGATATGGCGGAAGACGCGCGTCATGCATTAGATAGCTGCATGCGACGCCATGCCTAGCCGTGCTATGGTGGACGGATGAGCACACCCGATCTGAACCTGCTGATCACCCTGAACGCGTTGCTGGCGGAGGGCAGTGTGGCCGGCGCCGCGCGCCGGCTGGGCCTGAGCCCGTCCGCGATGAGCCGCGCGCTGGCGCGGCTGCGCGCGACGATGGGCGATCCCTTGCTGGTCCGCGCCGGACGCGGCCTGGTGCCGACGCCGCGGGCCCTGGCGCTGCGCGAGCGGATAGGCCCGCTGCTGGGCGAGGCGGAAGCGGCCCTGACGCCGGCGCGGGAACTGGACCTGTCCGCGCTGGAGCGCACCTTCACCTTGCGCACCAGCGACGGCTTCGTCGAGAACTTCGGCCCCCGCCTGCTGGAGCGGGCGGCCCGGGAGGCGCCGGGCGCGCGCTTCCGTTTCGCGCTCAAGGCCGACAAGGACAGCGCGCCGCTGCGCGACGGCAGCGTGGATCTGGACACCGGTGTGGTGGGCGCGTCGGCCGGGCCGGAGCTGCGGGTGAGGATGCTGTTCCGCGATCGTTTCGTCGGCGTGGCGCGCGCCGGGCATCCGCTGCTGGACGGCGAGATCAGCGCCGAGCGCTACGCCGCGGCCCGGCATGTCTGCATGTCGCGCAGCGGCCAGGAGCGGGGGCCGATAGACGCGGCGTTGAAGGCGCTGGGTTTGCGGCGCAACGTCGCCACTCTGGTAGGCGGCTTCACCGCGGCGCTGGCGTTGGCGCGCGCCACCGATCTGGTGGCCTCGGTGCCGGAGCGGCATACCGGCTTTCTGCGCGACGGCATGCAGAGCTTTCCGCTGCCGGTGGCGGTGCCCGGCATCGTCATCTCCATGATCTGGCATCCGCGGCATGACGCCGATCCGGCTCACCGCTGGCTGCGCGGCTGCGTCAAAGCGGCATGCGGCGAAGGATGGGAGGAAACCGGGGCCGGCGGCGCGGAGGAGTAGAGGCCGGAACGCCGCCAGCGCCCCGGCCGCCGTCAGCGAGAGGCTCGGCTGTGCACGTCGTGGGTGACGAAGGGCCGTTCCGGCGACGGCATGCTCAGCCATTCCGGATGGGCGAGGGTGGCGCGGATGTCGGCCAGGCCGCTAGCCCAGTGCTCGCGCATGGCGCGGGCGCCGAACTGGTAGTCCTTGTAGTGGCCTTCGCCGGGCTTGTCCTGGTAGATCAGGTGGATCACGTTGAACAGACGGTCGCAAGCCTGGCCGGCGGCATGGCGGTAGGCGGGGCTGCCGCGCGCCGCTTCCGGCACCAGCTCCATCACCTCGCGCAGCAGCTGGCGGTATTGCTGGCTATCCCGCATGTAGTCGGTGATCATCCGCGTGCGGCTGGAGAACTGGATGTCCTTCTGCCTGAGCGCGACCAGAGACAGGTCGGACGGCAACTCGCCGCGCGCGCTCCACAGGTCCACCTGGAATACCAGCGAATGCTTGCGCGGCCGCTCGCTCAGCACCGGCTGCAGCGGCGTGTTGGACACCATGCCGCCATCCCAGTAGTAATCGCCGTCTATCTCCACCGCAGGGAAGCCGGGAGGCAGCGCGCCGGACGCCATGAAGTGCTCGGCGCGCAGCCGCTGGCGGGTGTTGTCGAAATAGGCGAAGTTGCCGCTTTTCACGTTCACCGCGCCCACCGACACCCGCATTTCGCCGCTGTCGTTGAGGCGGTCGAAGTCCGCCAGCCGCTCCAGCGTGTCTTTCAGCGGCGAGGTGTCGTAAAAGCTGGCGGTGCCGCCGTCGCGGGGCGGCAGCGGCGGGCGCGGCTGGAAGAAGCCGTTCTGGCCTTCGATCAGCGCGCGCCAGGCTTCTAGGCCGTTCAGCCAGCCTTGCAGCGGCGGCGGCAGCGCCTGGGCGTCGTCCAGCAGATTGTGCGGCGTCGGCGGCAGTAGCGGCTGGCGGCTGATGGTGCGCCAGAACTGTTCCAGCCGTTCCGCGCGCTGGCGCGGCGGATTGCCGGCGATGATGGCGGCGTTCAGCGCGCCGATCGAGATGCCGGCCACCCAGTTGGGATGCAGATCGGCCTCCGCCAGCCCTTGGTAGACGCCGGCCTGGTAGGCGCCGAGCGCGCCGCCGCCTTGCAGCACCAGCGCCACCACCTGGTAGCGGTGGTCCGGCGGCAAGGCCGGGCTGCTGTAGGGCGCGGCGTCGGCGTGGCAGGCCGGATTGAGCTTGTCCTTCGCCATGCGCGCTCCTTATTGCATGAACCAGCCGTGGCTGACGACGAAGGACTGGCCGGTGAGGGCCGCGCTGGGGAAGGCGGCCAGGAACAGCGCGGTCTGGGCCACGTCGTCCACGGTGGTGAACACGCCGTCCACGGTATTGCCCAGCATCACCCGCTTGACCACTTCCTCTTCGCTGATGCCCAGCTCTTTCGCCTGTTCCGGAATCTGCTTGTCCACCAGCGGCGTGCGCACGAAGCCGGGGCAGATCACGTGGGAGCGCACATTGTAGGGCGCGCCTTCCTTGGCCAGCACCCGGGCCAGGCCCAGCAGCGCGTGTTTGGCGGCGACATAGGCCGACTTCAGCGGCGAGGCCTCGTGCGAGTGCACCGAGCCCATGTAGATCACCACGCCGCCGCGCTTGTCCTTGTACATGTGCTGCAGCGCGGCCCTGGTGGTGAGGAAGGCGCCGTCGACGTGTATCGCCTGCATCTTCTTCCAGTCGGCGAAGCTGTAGTTGACGATGGGATTGACGATCTGGATGCCGGCGTTGGACACCAGGATGTCGAGATGGCCGAAGGCGTCGACCACTTGCTGGGTGCCCTGGTTGACCGCATCCTCGCTGGTGACGTCCATCGCCACGCCTATCGCCTTGCCGCCGGCGGAGGCGATTTCGTCGGCGGTCTTGCGCGCGGCGTCCAGGTTGATGTCGGCGATGGCCACCGCCGCGCCGGCGCGGGCGTAGACCAGCGCGATCTCCTTGCCTATGCCGCTGGCGGCGCCGGTGATCAGGGCGACTTTTCCGTTCAATTGCATGGCGCTTCTCCTGTCGTTTCTGGAAGGGGAACAACTGGCAAAACCGGGTCGGAGCGCGGCGTCTGGCCGCCCTCCGGGCAATCGAGGCTTACTGGTACGAGGCCGGTCGGCGGGATGAGTTCCCCCGCGGACCGGCGGAGGCTTTTAGATATAGCCGAAGCGGCGGACGGCGTCGAGTATGACAATGGGTTGTTTTGTCGCCGGCGCTCACGCTGGGTCCGCCTGTTCCAGCCAGCGGCAGAAGGCGGCGACGGCCGGGTGGCCGTCGCGCGTTTCCGGCACATAGGCGAAGTAGCGCCAGTCTTCCAGCCGCGGGCCGGAAAACGGCTGCACCAGCCGGCCGCTGGTCAGATCGTCGGCGATCAGCCGGCTGGGGCCCAGCGCCACGCCCAGCCCGTCCAGCGCCGCCTGCAACGTCAGGTAGAAATGCTCCAGCGTCAGGCTGGCCGCCGGCTGCAGGCCGGACGCGCCGGCGGCGTCCAGCCACTGCGGCCAGAATTCCGGGCTGCCGGCGGTGTGCAGCAGGGTGTGGCGGGACAGGTCGGCCGGCGAGGAGATAGGCAGCCGTTCCAACAGGGCTGGGCTGCACACCGGCAGCCGGCTTTCCTGCAGGAATTCGTGGGCGATGAAGCCGGGCAAGGCCTGCGGGCCGCCGCGTATCGCCACCTCGAAGCTGTCGGCCAGTTGGGAGACGGGCTCGCTGGAGGTGGTCAGCTTCACCTCCACGTGCGGGTGCTGCAACTGGAAGCGGGACAGCCGCGGAATCAGCCAGCGCAGCGTGAAGGTGGCCGGCGCGTTCACCCGCAGCGGCATCGGGCCCTGCCGCAGCCTGGCGCTGGCCGTTTCTATCCGCTCCAGCGCCGCGCGGACGTCGGCGAGGTAGTCGCGGCCGGCGTCGGTGAGCCGCACCTGGCGGTGCTGGCGCTCGAACAGCGGTGTTCCCAGCCATTCCTCCAGCAGGCGGATCTGCCGGCTGACCGCGCCGTGGGTGACGTGCAGCAGCCCGGCGGCCTCGCTGAAGCTTTGGCGGACGGCGGCGGCCTCGAACGCGCGCAAGGCGTTCAGCGGCGGGAGGTCTCGTTTCATTCGTGTGAGTTTTCCTGACATGAAAAGCCAGAATAAGTCGTTTGTCGGCCAGTCGGCAAGTTGCGTAAGGTGTTGTCGCAACAGCATCAATTTTCAATTTTGGAGAAACGCATGAACAAGGTGATCGTGACGGGCGCGCAATGGGGCGACGAGGGCAAGGGGCGGATCGTCGATCTGCTGGCCGAGACGGCGGACTGCGTGGTGCGTTTCAACGGCGGCCACAACGCCGGCCACACGCTGGTGGTGGGCGGCAAGACTTGGAAGCTGGCCTTGCTGCCCTGCGGCCTCTTGCGCGGCAAGCTGGGCGTGATCGGCAACGGCGTGGTGGTGGACCCGCAGGCGCTGCTGGCCGAGATCGACCGCATCGCCGCCGAGGGGCTGGCGATCGGGCCGGACCAGCTGGCCGTCGCCGACAACGCCACCTTGCTGCTGCCGTCCCACATCGCGCTGGACGCGGCGCAGGAGGCGGCGCGCACCCAGGCGATCGGCACCACCGGCCGCGGCATCGGGCCGGCTTTCGAGGACCGGGCCGGCCGGCGGGCGATCCGGCTGGCTGATCTGGCCGATCCGGCGGTTTTGCGCGGGCGGCTGGAGGAGACGCTGCGCTACCACAACGCGGTGCTGGCGGCGCTGGGGCGGTCGGTTTTCGAACTGGAGCCGATGCTGGTGGCGCTGCTGGAGCAGGCGCGCCGCATCCTGCCCTATTTGCGGCCGGCGTGGAAGCTGTTGAACGAGGCCGACGAGGCCGGCCGGCGCATTCTGTTCGAAGGCGCGCAGGCGATGCTGCTGGATGTCGAGCACGGCACCTATCCCTTCGTCACCTCGTCCGGCACCGGACCGGCGCAGGCGGCCTCCGGCTCCGGCCTGGGCAGCGCCGCGCGCGGCCATGCGCTGGGCGTGTGCAAGGCTTACGCCACGCGGGTGGGCGGCGGGCCGTTCCCCACAGAACTGGACGACGCCGTTGGCGATCGCCTGCGCGAGCGCGGCGGCGAGTACGGCACCAACACCGGCCGGCCGCGCCGCTGCGGCTGGCTGGACGCGGCCTTGCTGCGCCAGAGCGTGCGGGTGGGCGGCATCGCCAGCCTGGCGCTGACCAAGCTGGACGTGCTGGACGGGATGGACGAACTGAAGATCTGCACCGGCTATCGGCTGGACGGCGTTCTGCGGGATGATTATCCGGCGGGGCTGGCCGAGCGCGGCCGGATCGAGCCGGTGTACGAGACGCTGCCGGGCTGGCAGGAAAGCACCCGCGGCGCGCGCAGCCTGGACGCGCTGCCGGAGCAGGCGCGCGCCTATGTGCGGCGTATAGAGGAATTGGCGGGCGCGCCGGTGTCGCTGATCTCAACCGGAGCCGAGCGCGACGATGTGATCCGCCTGGCCGATCCGTGGACGCTGGGCGCCTGAGAACCTGTTCAAAGTCTCGCGAGCAAGAGTGAAACAAGGCGAAAACAAGCGAAAAAGCGGAATGTACAAGTGGTACATGAGCATTTTGAGCTTGTTTTCAACGCCGTATCGCCGAAGCGCAGCAGACTTTGAAAAGGTTCTGAGCGCGGAGGCTTAGCCGCCGGCGTTCAGGTAGAAGCGGATGCGCCGCCGGGTCAACTCGTCGCGCTGGGCGGCGATGGCGTTCCACAGGCAATCCACCTGCCTGGGATGGCTGGCGGCGTAGCGGCGCGAGACCGGCAGGAAGTAGGGTTTGGTGCTGATGGGCAACGCCAGCTTGCGCACCGGCAGCGTTGGATTGCGCGCAAGGTAGGCGTCGCCCAGCGTTTCGTGCACCGCGTAGGCGTCGATGCGCTTGCTGGCCAGCTTGTCGAAGTTCTGCGCCACGCTGTTGGCGGTCTCCGCCGGGATGCCCAGCCGCTGCAGATCGGTGTTGATCGACCAGCCGGCGTTGGCGCCGACGCTGCGCCGCAGATTGGACAGCTTCTTGCCGTCCCAGCCCACATCGCTGTCGCGGCGCACGTAGAGCGCGTAACTGAGCGTGGCCAGCCGCCGCGCCTCGTCCGGTTTGCCGCCTTGCAGCGGAAAGGCGGCGTAGGCGGCGCGGTCGGCGGTGTAGGAAAGCATCATCACGGCGTCCAGCGAGCCGTGCTCCAATTCCTTTAGCAGCCGCGCGCCGGGCAGCAGGCGAATATCGGCCTTCAGCCGGCAACTGCGCGCGGCCGCCTGCACCAGCTCCACAGATAGGCCGGGGCGGCGAGGGTCCAGCGTGTCGTTGCCCATCTTGTAGGGCGGAAAGGCCTGATCGCCTATGCCCACCGTCAGCGTTTCCGCGGCGGCGGCGGCGCTGAGGCCGCAGGCGAACAGCAGAATCAATGGTTTCATGCTGGGAAGCCTACCCTTCGAACATTATCGTCAATGTAACGTTTTGGGTCTTGTTAGGATAGTCCGTCAGGTAGGAAGGCATGGCGGCTGGCTTGCGGCGGCTTGCTCGGGTAGGCTGGATGCTTTCCATGCTGAGGGCATGAGCGCATGCCTCCGGCCGTAATTCAAATAAGGAAACGCATCGTGCAAATGCCGAAACTGGGAGTGGGCACCTTCCGCCTGAAGGAACAGCAGGCCGAGGAGTCGGTGACGATGGGACTGGATCTGGGCTACCGCCACATCGACACCGCGCAGATCTACCGCAACGAGGCCGATGTCGGCCGCGCCATCGCCAAGGGCGGCGTGCCGCGCGACGAGCTGTACGTCACCACCAAGATCTGGATCGACAAGTTCGGCCAGGGCAAGCTGATTCCCAGCCTGCGGGAGAGCCTGGACAAGTTGGGCCTGGACAGCGTGGACATGACGCTGATCCATTGGCCTTCGCCCAAGGACGAAGTGCCGATGGCGGTGTACATGAACCAGTTGGCCGAGGCCAAGCAGCTGGGCCTGACCCGCGAGATCGGCGTGTCCAACTTCACCATCGCTCATCTCAAACAAGCCATAGACGCCGTGGGCGCCCAGGAGATCGGCACTCACCAACTGGAAGTGCATCCCTATCTGCAGAACCTCAAGGTCCGCGCCTTCTGCCGCGATCGCGGCATCGCGCTGACCGGCTACATGCCGCTGGCCTACGGCCGGGTGGTGAGCGATCCGGTACTGTTGGCCATCGCCGACAAGCACGGGGCGACCGCGGCGCAGGTAGCCTTGGCCTGGCAGCTGCGGCAGGACATCGCGGTGATCCCGTCCTCCACCAAGCGCGCCAATCTGGCGGCAAACCTGGACGCGCTGAAGCTGCGTTTGGACGAGGATGACATGGCGCGCATCGCCAAATTGGAAGACGGCGGCCGCATCGCCAAGCCGGACTTCGCCCCGGCTTGGGACGCCTAATCCATCGCTCGCTGCGCGGAGTACAATAATGGTTTTCGCCCCGCGCGGCGTTTTGTGGATGAAGAGCAATGAGTGAAGAGCTGAAGATCGAGGACTTGGTGGTGGGCGAGGGCAAGGAGGCGGTGCGCGGCGCCCTGATCACCAGCCATTACACCGGCTGGCTGGAGGATGGCACCAAGTTCGACTCCTCGCTGGACAAGGGCCGTCCGTTCCAGTGCGTGATCGGCACCGGCCGCGTGATCAAGGGCTGGGACCAGGGGATGATGGGCATGAGGGTGGGCGGCAAGCGCAAGCTGTGGGTGCCGGCGCACTTGGCCTATGGCGAGCGCCAGATCGGCGACCGCATTCCGGCCAATTCCAACCTGGTGTTCGAGATCGAGTTGCTGGAAGTGCTGACGCGGGATGAATAAGCCGGATTTTTTTGTCGATACCTCGATGGGCGAGCTGCTGGCGGAAACCCGGCGGAATTTCGCCAAGCGGCCGAGATGGTGGCATGCAATCTGCGGCCGCATCCTGTATACCCATCCGCCGACTTTCATCGGCCCTGACGACGGCTTGAACGAGATCTACAAGCAACAGACGCTGCTGTTCAACCACGGCAGCGTGCGCTGGGCGGCGCTGGTGCAGGCCAACCGCCTGTTGTTCGAGGTCGGCGGTTACGATCTTCCGCTTCTGCTGCTGCATTCCGCGGATCCCGAATTTGATGATAAGCCGCAAGCCTTGGCGAAACTGGCGGAGGACTTGTACCGGCTCAAGCATACCGAACCCGAGGATGAGTCGAGGGCGAGGCTGGCGCAGTTTGTGACCGATGAAATGGATCGCTGCCTGGGCATGCAATTGCCGTCGGAATGGTCGGAGAGCGCCGTGATGGCGTCCACCGCGATGTTTTTCCGCCGCTATGCGCCGAATGAGCGCATCACCGGGCGTTGGTATCCGATACTGACGCACCCGTCCACCCAAGCCGTGTTGCAGTTGCCCAAGCTGTTTTGGCCGGAACGTCTGATGGCGATGTGGGAAAACGAAGAGTTGTATTGAACCGCAATCCGTTTTCTCCACGAAAGAGGCCCATTCGGGCCTCTTTTCGATTCAGCCGCCGATCAATAGCCGATGTTCTTCACCGCCTGCGGGCCGAGCCGCTGGCAAAGCTGCATCAGGTACAGGCTGTCCGGCCCAACGCGGACGTTGGCCGAGTCGACGCTTCCCAGCTTGGGCGGCACCGGCACGCCTTGGGCGTCCGGCACATTAGGCGTCAGCGCGCCGCTGCTGCCTATCGCCCAGTTGGTCGCGCCTGGCGGCGCGGCGATGGCCAGTTGGTCCGCCTTGGAATTCCACGTCACGCCCCAGCCCATGCTCCAGCCGTGGCCGCTGCCGTCGGCGCCGCGGTTGCCCAGCGCGATCGCGTCGCTGACGTCGGCGTTGTCCACCAACAGACCGGTGGCCCAGCGCTGGTGAGGCTCGATATTGCCGCAGGCCTCGGCGCGGCCGGTGAAGTTCAGCAGCACGTTGGGGCCGCCGGCCTGGGCCTGGGTGGCGTAGTAGAACGACTTTTTGCTGCCGGTGGACGCGCTGCGGTTCACCAGCACCTGGCTGCCGGCGATGCTGAATTCGAAGGCCTTGGCGCCGGTGCAGTCGACATTGTTGTGGTCGTGGTTCAGCGCCACTTTTTCCAGCGTCAGCCGCCGGCCTTGCTTGCCGACCACCACGCCGTTGGTGAAGTTGTGAGCCTGGATGTCGTTGAGCCAGCCGTCGGTCAGATTGTCCAGATTCGCCACGCCGTAGTCGGCGCCGCTGCCGTTGGGCAGGCCTTCCAGCGCCAGGTGTTCGGCGCCGATCTGGCTGGCGATGCCGCTGGCGGCGTATTTCTGCACGCTGCCGCCGTTGCCACCCAAGTAGCCGCTGTCGAAGGAATCGGACAGCGGGATGTCCAGCGTCAGCTGGTTGCTGCTGACGGCGGCGACGGTGCGCAGCCAGGTTTCGTTGTTGTTGCCGGCGTTGATCCAGGTTTGCGGTTTGCCGTCGCGGACCAGCTGGTCCATGTTCATGAAGTGGATCCACTCGGCGCTGGCGCGGCGGCGGATCATCACGGCGTCGCCGGGCTTGAAGCCGGGCGCGTTGGAAACATGGATGACGCTGCCGCCGGAGGGCGCATAGTTGTCGCTGATGGCGGCGGCCGATCCAACCGGCGTCAGGCTGGCGCTGGCGCCGCCCAGGCTTAGCATCGCGTGGCCGGAGCCTTGCGCCTTCAGCACGGTGCCGCCGGCGCCGGACCCGCTGCCGCGCAGCACCACGCCGTCGCTGGCCAGCTGGATCGGCGACTCGAGCAGGAAGACGCCAGGGGCGAGCAGCACCGCGCCGCGCACGCCGTTCACCGCCGGCAAGGCGGCCACCTTGGCGATGGCGGCCTGGATGTTGGCGAGATCGCTGGCCGCGCTGCCGCTGGGCTTCACTGTCGCCTTCACCGGGGCGGCCGGCAGCGCGACGCCGCCGCCCATATAGCCGGCGCTGGAGAAGTCCATGATGCGGTCGCCGTTGCTATTCAGCGGCGCATAGGCGAGGCCGCCCTGGCCGTCGTCCTTCACCCAGCGGCTGCGCGCGGCGTTCTTGCCCCACAGAGCCTGGCAGGACTGGGCGAAGGCGTCATGGCGGATGGCCTGAAACGGCGCGGCGGTTGCGGCTTGGCCTGCGAGCGCGGCGGCCATGGTCAGCGCCAGCCGCTTGATCGAATGTTTCATTGCTGAGGGTTTCCTGTCTGCGTTGAATGGAAAGCGGAGGCGCGGGTGGTCTTGGTTATTGTTACGGCATATTGATAGCACGCAGTATATGTAAGCGTCTGTTACGAGATGGAGGCGGTATGTAAATCCTGGCCGGGAATACAGGGCGAAAAAAAGCCCCGGCCGTGGTGGCCCGGGGCAAGTGGTGAAACACGGGTTGAGAAACTCAGTGGGCCTGGCTGGTGTCGGCGACGCGGCTGGGCCTGGGCGCCAGCCAGATCGCGCAGGCGGCGACGACGAAGGACAGGCCGGCCAGCCAGAAGATCTGGTTGGTGGACAGCATGATGCTCTGCGCCTGCAGCGTCTGTTCTATGGTGCCCCAGGCCGCGCTGTCGGACAGGCCGCCGCCGGTCAGCGCGCGCAGCGCGTCGCCGCCGCTGTCCACCATGCCGACCAGCTCGGCGTGGTTGTAATTGGCCTTGTCGTCCCAGGCGGTGGTGACCAGCGAGGTGGCGAAGGCGCCGGACAGCGTGCGCATGAAGCTCATCAGGCCGGCCGCCGACGCCACTTCCGCCGGCTCCACGCTGGCCAGCGCCAGGCCGGTCAGCGGCACGAAGAAGAAGGGCATGCCCAGGCCCTGGAACAGCAGCGGCAGCGCCACCTGCCAGAAGCCCATGTCGGTGGTGGAGAAGCTGCGGTACAGGGTGACGCAGCCCAGCCACATCACGCCGCAGAACACCAGCTTGCGCGGATCCATCCGCGAGGACAGCTGGGCGGCGATCGGCGCCACCATTACCGCCAGCACGCCGCTCATCGCGGTGGCGTAGCCGGCCTGGGTGGCGGTGTAACCCATATAGGCCTGCAGCCATTGCGGCGTCAGCACGGTGGCGCCGAAGAACGATCCGAACGCCAGCGAGATGGTGAGCACGCTGGCCCAGAAGCCGCGGTGGCGGAACACCCGAAGGTTGACGATGGGCTGGGCCTCGGTCAGTTCCCAGATCAGGAAGGCGGCGAAGCCCACCAGCGCGGCGATGGCCATGCCGACGATGGCTGGCGAGGCGAACCAATCCAGCTCCTTGCCCTTGTCCAGCATCAGCTGCAGCGCGCCCACCCACACCACCAGCAGCGCCAGGCCGACCGCGTCGACGCGCAGCTTGACGATGCGGCTTTGGTAGCGCTTGAGCAGGTTCCAGCCGAGGAAGCCGCAGCCCAGCGCGATCGGCACGTTGATGTAGAAGATCCACGGCCAACTGGCCTGGTCGCACAGCGTGCCGCCCAGAATCGGTCCCATGATGGGCGCGATCAGCGTGGTCATGCTCCACAGGCCTATCGCCGCGCCGGCCTTCTGCTTGGGGAAGATCTGCAGCAGCAGCGTCTGCGACATCGGCATCAGGGGGCCGCCGGCCAGGCCCTGCAGCACGCGGAACAGCACCAGCGTCTCCAGCGAGCCGGCCAGGCCGCACAGCATGGAGAACAGGCCGAACAGCAGCATCGATCCGACGAACAGCCGCACAGTGCCGAAGCGCGCCGCCAGCCAGCCGGTCAGCGGCACGATGATGGCCTCGGCCACCGCGTAGGAGGTGATGACATAGGTGCCCTGGCTGGACGACACCGCAAGGCCGCCGGCGATATTGGGCACCGACACGTTGGCGATGGTGGTGTCCAGCACCACCATGAAGTTGGCGGCGGCCAGCACCAGCGCCGCCAGCCACAGCATATTGCCGGTCAGCGGCCGCTGGATTTCGCCGGCCGCCGGATTCGCGCTAGACATGATGGCCTCACTCGCTGACGTCTATGGTGGCTTCCATCGACAGCCCCACCTGCAGCGGATGGGCTTTCAGCTCGGCCGGGTCCAGCGCGACGCGCACCGGCAGCCGCTGCACCACCTTGATCCAGTTGCCGGTGGCGTTCTGCGCCGGAATCATCGAAAACGCGGCGCCGGAGCCGCCGGACAGGCCGGCCACCTTGCCGTGGTACACCACCTTGCCGCCGTAGAGGTCGGCGGTCAGCTCCACCGGCTGGCCGACGCGCACGCGGTTCAGCTGCACTTCCTTGAAGTTGGCGTCGACATGGGCGTTCTGCAGCGGCACCACCGACATCAGCGGCGTGCCGGACTGCACCCGCTGTCCCACCTGGGCCTGGCGCTTGGCCACCACGCCGTCCATCTGGGCGCGGATCACCGTGCGCGCGAGGTCCAGCCTGGCTTGGTCGCGCTTGGCGCGGGCCAGCGCCACTTCCGGGTTGTCGTCCACCGTGGTGTCGGCGGTCAGGGTCTGGTTGGCTTTCAGGCTGCCGACGGCGGCGCGGTAGTTGGCCTCGCTCTGGCGGCTGGCGGCCTCGGCGGCCTTCAGGCTGGCTGACGCGGTGGCGTAGGCGTTCTGCGCGTTGCTCAACTCTTCGCCGGACACCGAGCCGCTTTTCGCCAGCGCTTGGCGGCGCTGCAGGTCCAGCCGGGCGCGTTCCAGGTCGGCGCGGGCCGACGCCAGTTGCGCGGCGGAGCGGGCCTCGTCAGCGCTGCGCGCCTGGGCCTGGGCCGACAAGCCCTCGTCGTTGGCGAAGTAGCCTTTCACCCGGCGCTCGGCGCGGGCGAGGTCGGCTTCGGCCTGGGCCAGGGCTAGCTTGGCGTCGCTGTCGTTCAGCACCACCAGCACCTCGCCGGCCTTCACCGCCTGGGTGTCGACCACCTTCACCTGCTGTATGGTGCCGGCCACTTCGGGCGTCACCTGGGCGATCTCGGCGGCGACATAGGCGTTGTCGGTGCTGACGTGATGGGAGCCGACCAGCGTCCAGTAGCCGCCGTAGGCGACGGCCGCCGCGGCGACGGCGCCGAACAGCAGCGTGAACAGCTTCTTGCGTTGCAGGGGATGGCCGGCGGCGGCGGGCGCCGCGGAAGCCGGCAGGGCTTGTGCGTTTTCGCTCATGATGGGTAGTCCAGATGTGGGTTTGCCGACGGCCTCAGAACCTGTTTACGATCTGCGCCGATTCGGCGATTCGGCGTTGAAAACGTCTTCGGAATGCTCATGTACCGGGTGTACATTCCGCTTTCTCAACCGTTTTCGCCTTGTCTCGCTCCCGCTCGCGAGATCGTAAGCAGGTTCTCAGCGGGCGGCCTGTTGTTCTGTTTGCTGGTAGCCGCCGCCCAGCGCCTTGACAAGCGCCACGTCCAGCGAGAAGCGGCGCGCTTGCAGATTGGCCAGCCCGCGGCGGGCGGTGATCACGCTGTCTTCTGCGGTCAGCACGTCCAGGTAATTGGCCAGTCCGCCGTCGAAGCGGTCTTGGCTGACGCGGTAGGCCTCGTCGGCGGCGGTCAGCGCTTCCTGCCGCTGTTGCAGCTGCGGTGTCAGCGCGGCTTGGCTGGAGACGGTGTCGGCCACTTCGCGCAGCGCCTGGCTCAGCGTGGCGTCGTAGCTGGCGACGGCGGCGTCGTAATCGCCGCGCGCGGCGCGGTATTGGCCTTGCAACTGGCCGCCGCGGAAGATGGGCAGATTGATCGCCGGGCCGACGCCGGCTATGCCGGAACCGGCCTTGTCGAACAGGCCCAGCCCCAGTGATTGGGCGCCGACGAAGGCGGTGAGGTTGATGTTGGGGTAGAACTGGGCCTCGGCGGCATTGATGCGCTTGGCCGCGGCTTCCGCGCGGAGCCGGGCGGCGGCGAGATCGGGTCGGCGGCCCAGCAGCTCGGCCGCCAGCGCGGCCGGGAGCCGCTGTTCGCGAAACAGTTTGGCGCCCGGGCGGGCGATGGCCAGGCCGCGGTCGGGTCCGGCGCCGATCAGCGCGGCCAGGCTATGGCGCTGCAGGACGATGCTTTCATCGGCGGCCGCCAGGTCGGCTCGGGCGGCGGCCTCGCGCGATTCCGCCTGGCGCAGCACGCCGCGGGTGTCCATGCCTTGTTGCCAACGCTGCAGCATCAGCTTGGCGGTGTGCTCGCGCACGTCCAGCGCCTGGGCGGCGGCGTCGCGCTCGGAAAACAGCCGCGCCAGTTCGGCGTAACCGGCGGCCAGCGAGGCGGTCAGCATCAGCCTGGCCTGGGCCGCGTCGGCGCGGGCGGCGGTCAGGTCCGAGGTCGCGGCGGCCAGCGAGGCGCGGTTCTTGCCCCAGAAGTCCAATTCGTAACTGAAGTCCAGCGTGGCGCGGCCGCTGGTGTTGAAGCCAGCCGGCGCCGGCATGCCGTTGTTGTAGCTCTGCTTGTCGCGGTCGATCGCGGCGTTCAGGTCCGCGCCGGGCAGCCGCGCGGCGCCGGCT
>NZ_JAJOHV010000131.1 GCF_021129175.1 Chromobacterium piscinae
CGTGGGCACCGCGCTGGCGGCCGGCGCGGCCGGCGCGGTGGCGGGCGCCGCCATCGGCTACATGGCGGGCTCCTCCGGCAACGACAAGGCCGCCCAACAGGGCCAGCAGCAAAACGCCGCTCCGGCCGACCAACAGTCGCAAGCGGCCCATCAGCCCGCGCAGCAGCCTGAAAAAGGCGGCATGCCCTGGGGCATGCTGGCGCTGCTGGGCCTGGTGCTGGTCGGCGGCATGATGTTCTTCCGCCGCAAGGCCGGCAACCCGGCCGCCAACGCGCCGCAGCCGGCCGGCATGCCGCGCGGCATGGCCGACAACCACGGCCAATCCAACTTCGACGCCATTCCCAAGATCGGCTCCGGCATGAACGGCGGCGCGGCCCCGGCCGGCAACGGCTTCGGCGGCGGCTTCAACGCGGCGCCCGCTCCGGCCCGCCTGCCCGACGGCACCGAAACCCCGCACTTCCTGCGCCAGGCCAAGGCCACCTTCCTGCACCTGCAGAGCCTGAACACGCCGGAGAGCCTGGAAGAAGTGCGCAAGTACATGACGCCGGACCTGTTCAGTGCGCTGGCCGGCGACATCGCCGGCAACAGCGGCGTGGCCGACTTCTCGCAGCTCGACTGCCAGTTGTCCGACGCCACCGTCGAGAACGGCGCCTACATCGCCAGCGTCACCTTCAGCGGCAATGTCAGCGAGGAAGTGGGCGCCCCGGCCGTGCCGTTCACCGAAACCTGGCATTACGTGAAGGATGGCGGCACCGGCGGCAAGTGGCTGGTGGCCGGCATCCAACAAAACTGACGAGACGCCGCTCAGCTGTTGTTTTTGCTGCGCGCTTAACAGTCGTTGACGACGGGCCCTAGGGCCCGTTTTTTATTTCAACGCCCATGCACTAAACTGGAATGCCGATTGCTTCAGCAGCGGACAAGGGCCGAAGAGCCCGCATCTTGGACACGGAGGCAGTATCGCGATGACAGCATTCGAGCACGCCGGCCTGAAAATCGGCAGCCACTTCCAACCCGTCTACAGCCTGGCGCACCGGCGCAGCATAGGCGTGGAGGCGTTGCTGCGCGCCGAACAAGGCCAGACCGCGCTCTCACCCGCTGAGGCCTTCTACACCGCGGTGTCGCCCGAGCAGCGCCACCAGCTCGATCTGGCGGTGTGCCGCGCCCATATCCAGCGCTACCTGCAGCTGCAGTCCGACCATCCCCGCTGGCTGTTCCTCAATATCGACGCCGCCTCGCTATCCCGCCCGGACCGCGCGATGGCGCTGGTCAACCACATCCGCCAGGCCGGCCTGGAGCCGCACCAGGTGGTGCTGGAAGTGCTGGAGCATGTGCTGGAGGTAGACGAGGCGCTGATCGAAGGCGTCAACATCCTGAAGAACAACGGCTTCATGATCGCGATCGACGATTTCGGCGTCGGCCACTCCAATCTGGAGCGGGTATGCCAGTTGGAGCCCAGCCTGGTCAAATTCGACCGCCAGCTGCTGCGCAACGCCATCGTCCAGCCGCGCAGCCGCGCCTTGCTGTCCAGGCTAGTGCGCCTGATGCACGAAATCGGTGCGCTGGTGGTGGTAGAGGGCATAGAAACCGAGCGCGACGTGCTGGTGGCGATGGATTCCGGCTGCGATCTGATCCAGGGCTTTTTCATCGCCAAGCCGGCCGAGGCCCCCGACGCCGACGAACTGATCACCCCCAGGCTGGACGAGCGCTGGGACGAATTGATGGCGCACGCGCTGCTCAAGCGCAAGCTCACCCGCCGCCAGATCGAGCTGGCGCGGCAATGCTTCGTGCAAAGCGCGATCTCGCTGATGCAGAGCACCCCGTTCGATCTGGCGGCCAAGCCGATGCTGTCGCTGCCGGACGTGATCCGCTGCTTCCTGCTGGACAGCGAGGGCCGGCAGATCGGCCGCAACCTCAACAGCCGCCAGTCGTCGACCAGCGCCGACCCGCGCTACGCGCCTCTGTCCGACACCACCGGCGCGGTGTGGTCGCGCCGCAGTTATTTTCAGCACGCGGTAGACCAACCCGGCGTGCTGTACATGAGCGAGCCCTATCTGTCGATGACCGACCCGCGCTCCTGCGTGACGATGTCGATGGCGATAGAGATCGACGAGTGCATGCACGTGCTGTGCGCCGACCTGCTGGTGCCGCAGCACGACACCCTCTGACGCCATCCGCGCGGATAAAACAAAAGCGGCCCGGATGGGCCGCTTTCTCATTGCGCGCCGCGCTTACTGCGCCGGCGTCACGTCCTGGATGTACTCGAACAGCGTCACCACCTTCTGCACGCCGGCCGTCTCGCTGACCACGCGCGAAGCCTCGACGCCCTCGCCCTGGGTCACCAGGCCCAGCATGTAGACCACGCCGCGCTCGGTCACCACCTTGATGTTGTTCGGATTCACGCCCTTGCCGTCCAGCAGCCGGGTGCGCACCTTGCTGGTGATCCAGGTGTCGTTGCTGCGCTCGGAGAAGCCGGATACCGGGCCCACCGTGGTGTAGTTGTACACGCGGCGCACATTCGGCAGGCCGCGCACGATCAGCTCGGCCTGCTGGCGCGCCTCCTCGCTCGGCACCTCGCCGGTCAGCAGCACCGCGCGGTTGAAGCTGGTGCGGTTGACGTGGGCCGACGGCAGGCGGTTGGCGATCTGCTCGCCGGACTTCAGCTCGATCGCCTGATCGTCGACATAGGCGCCGCTGGTGCGGCGGTCCGACGCCACCAGCGCGCCGCCGGCGGCCCCCGCGGCCACCAGGCCGACGCAGCCGCTCAAAACGCTGACCAGTCCCGCGGCCAGCAACAATGCAAATGCGTTGCGCTTCATTTCTTACTCCCCTCCAAGCAGCATGCAATCAATGGCGTCGCACAACGCGTGGATCAGCAGGATATGCACTTCCTGGATCCGGCAGGTGCGCAGCGACGGCACGTTCAGGTGTATATCTTCCGGCGACAGTATTTCAGTGATCTTGCCGCCGTCCTTGCCGGTAAGCGCGATCACGCTCATGCCGCGCTCATGGGCGGCGTAAACCGCCTCGATCACGTTGGCGGAATTGCCGGATGTGGAGATCGCCAGCAGCAGGTCGTTGGTATGGCCCAACGCCCTCACCTGCTTGGAAAACACCATGTCGAAATCGTAGTCGTTGCCGATGGCGGTCAGCCCCGAGGTGTCGGTGGCCAACGAAATCGCCGCCAGGCCCGGGCGCTCCTTCTCGAAGCGGCCCACCATCTCGGCGGCGAAATGCTGGGCGTCGGCGGCGGAGCCGCCGTTGCCGCAAGCCAGAATCTTGCCCTCGTTCATCAGGCAGGCCACCATCCGCTCGGCCGCCGCAGCCACGCCGGGCGACAGCAACTCCATCGCCTCCTGCTTGGCGGCGATGCTTTCCAGGAAATGGCCGTTGACCCGGTCAATCAGATCCATTGGGGAATCCCCTTTTCTCAACAGTTACTGCGTGATCACATTCTTCAGCCACTGCGGCTCGGCGCCGCCGACGCTGACCACCGCGTCGAAGCGGCAGGGCGAGTCGATATTGTGGCTGCTTAGATAGACTTCCGCGGCCAGCATCAGTTTCCTTTGCTTGGCCGCGGTGATGCTGTCGGCGGCGCCGCCGAAGCGGCTGCCGCCGCGATGGCGGACCTCGACGAATACCAGCGCGTCGCCGTCGCGCATGATCAGATCCAGCTCGCCGCCGCGGCAATGCCAGTTGCGCGCCACCAGCTTCAGGCCGCGCGCTTGCAGCAGCGCCAGCGCGCGGTCCTCGGCGTCGCGGCCGGCCTGGTTCATTGCAGCGCGTTGCCGCCCATCACGCCGGCCGGCAGCTGGCGTTCGAACGCGCGGTCCCGTCCCAGCTTCAAATCGCCGGTGACGCCGTCCAGCCTCACCGCCGCGCCCGGACGGCTGACCGCCAGCTGCACCGCTAGCCTATAGGCGTCGATGCCCAGCGCGTACAGCCGCTCGGTCTGCCGCGTCAGCGGCACCGCCGGATGCGGGTAACGCTGCACCGCCGGATGCGCCGGCATCAGGAACCACGGCATGTCGATGAAACGCACGCCGGCCAATTCCGCCTGCGCGCCGCCGACATTCAGCTGCGAAGTGCCGTACACCGGCACATCCGGCGTCAGCGCCGACTTGAGCTTGGCCGCCTGCGCCACGTCCAGCGCCAGCGCGACGGCGTCGGCCTGGCCGGCCGCCTGCAGCAGCGGAGTCATATCGTTGGCGTCGAAAGCCATCTGCCGCGCCGGCTTGCCGGCCACCGCGCGCCATTCATCGGCGAAGGCCTTGCCTAGCCGCTGCGACAGCGCGTCGCCGCCCACCACCAGCAGCGGATTGGCGCGGCCGTCGTCGCGCATCAGCCGCGCCAGCTGGCGGGCCTCGCCTTCCACGATCAGCGACAGCGAATACAACTTGGGATTGGCCGCCGCCTGCCGGTCAATCGAATTGAGCGCGATGGTGGGCACCGTCACCGACGGCGCCAGCTTGGCGATAGATTCCCGCGACAGCGGCCCGATCACCACGTTGACGCCGTCCGCCACCGCCGCGCGGTAGCGTTCCACCACGTTGTCGCCGGTAGCGTCCACGCTGTAGAGCTCGGCGCTCTGATCCATCTGGGCCGCCGCCTCCACGCCGCTGCGCACCACCGCCGCCGCTTCGCCCAGCACGGACGACTCCGTCGGCAAAATCACGCCGATCCGGATCTTGCCGCGCGTGGCCGGTTTCACCGCCAGCGCTCCGGATGCCGGCGCATCGGCCCGAACCGCGGCCGGCGTCGGCGT
>NZ_JAJOHV010000132.1 GCF_021129175.1 Chromobacterium piscinae
CTGCTGCGGCACGAACACGCGTCGCTGGCGCTGGCGCAGCGCTGCAGCGGGGTGGCGGCGCCGCAGCCTCTGTTCAGCGCCTTGCTGAACTTCAGGCACAGTGTGGACGTCGACGGGAACCAAACGGTTTGGGAAGGCATTCAATCCCTGGCGGGCGAGGAGCGGACCAACTATCCGCTGACGCTGTCGGTGGATGACCTAGGCATCGGCTTGGCTCTGACGGCGCAGACGCTGGCGAGCGTGGGGGCGGCGCGGGTGTGCGCGATGATGGAGACGGCGCTGGCGTCGCTGGCGGCGGCGCTGGAGTCGGACAGCGACGAGGCGGTGCGCAGTCTGGACGTGTTGCCGGCGGCGGAGCGGCTGCAACTGTTGGACACCTTCAACGATGCGGCGTCGAGCTATCCGGCAGAGGCGCGGATCCACCAGCTGTTCGAGGCGCAGGCGGCGTCGCGGCCGGAGGCTGTCGCGCTGGTTTGCGGCGAGCAGACGCTGAGCTATGGCGAATTGAACCGGCGCGCCAACCAACTGGCGCACAGATTGATCGCCGAGGGGGTGGGACCAGACGATCTAGTCGGCATTTGCGTCGAACGCAATGTGGAAATGATTGTGGGCCTGCTGGGCGTATTGAAGGCTGGCGGCGCGTATGTGCCGCTTGATCCCGGCTACCCGCCGGACCGTTTGAGCTACATGCTGGCAGACAGTTCGCCTAAAGCGATGCTGACGCAGACTTCGTTGTTGCCCAGCCTGCATGACTGGATAGGCGCGCAAGTGGTATTGGATGACGTGGAGGAAGTCGACAGGCTGTCCCGTCTGCCAGACCATAACCCGGATGCGGCGCGTCGAGGACTGACGCCCTCCCACCTTGCCTACATCATTTACACGTCGGGTTCGACCGGCGCGCCCAAAGGCGTAATGGTGGAGCACCGTCAGGTCGTCCGTCTGTTTGGCGCCACGGATCATTGGTTCCATTTCGGCGAGCAAGATGTCTGGAGTCTGTTCCATTCGTTCGCCTTCGATTTCTCGGTGTGGGAAATCTGGGGCGCGCTAGCGCACGGCGGCAAGCTGCTCATCGTGCCGAAAGACATCGCGCGGTCGCCGGACCAGTTCTACCAGCTGTTGTGCGAACAAAAGGTGACGGTGTTGAATCAGACGCCGAGCGCTTTCCGGCAATTGATCGGTGCCCAGGAGCGCAGCAGCCAAGCACACCATCTGCGCTATGTCGTTTTCGGGGGCGAAGCATTGGAAACGTCGATGCTGGCACCATGGTATGCGCGCCATGTCGATCATGGCCCGCTCCTGATCAATATGTACGGCATCACGGAAACGACGGTACATGTGACCTATCGGCCATTAAGCGCTGAGGATGTGAACAGAAGGGGGGCCAGTCCCATCGGCGTCAAGATTCCAGATCTAAGCGTCTATATTCTGGATGCCAATCGGCAACTGGCGCCGCTCGGGGTGGCG
>NZ_JAJOHV010000133.1 GCF_021129175.1 Chromobacterium piscinae
TTCACCGTCTACTCCAAAGACGGCACCTCGCACGACATCACTGTCGTCATCAACGGCGTCAACGACGCGGCCATCATCGGCGGCACCGACCACGGCGTCGTGGTCGAGGACGATATCACCCAGGTGAACGGCACCCTGCTGATCAAGGACGTGGATCAGAACCAGTCCGCCTTCCAGCCAATGGCCGACGTTCAGGTCGACTACGGCACCTTCCACTTCGACAGCGCCTCCGGCAAGTGGACCTTCACCCTGGACAACGCCAAGGCCCAGGAACTGACCAGCGCCGATCGCTTCGACCGCTCCTTCACCGTGCACTCCGTGGATGGCACGCCCCACGTCGTCACCATCACCATCCAGGGCAAGGATGATCCGGCGGAGATCACCGGCAATGACCAGGGTGCCGTCACCGAAGACCTCAATGTCTCTGCCGCCAACACCCTGGACTATGCCGGCAAACTGAATGTCGTCGACCCTGACAAGGGCCAGTCGGTGTTCGATACCAGCCGCGTCGACAACAAGACCGCCAACCTCGGCACCATCACCATCGACGCCAACGGCAACTGGCATTACAGCGTCGACAACGCCAAGGTGCAGTACCTGGGCCAGGGCGAGACCCGCACCGAGGTGTTCACCGTCTACTCTCAGGACGGCACATCCCACGACATCACCGTCGTCGTCACCGGCGTCAATGATGCCGCAACCTTCTCCGGCAACGACGCCGGCGCGGTGACCG
>NZ_JAJOHV010000134.1 GCF_021129175.1 Chromobacterium piscinae
CTTCCTGCTCGCGCGGCGCAGCCTGCCGGCCGACGCGCCGACGGAGCGGGCATCCCGTTTCGATTGCGCAGGCGCGCTGCTGCTGGCGCTGACGCTGTCCGCCTATGCGCTGGCGATGACGCTGGGGCGCGGCCGCTTCGGCCCGCAGAACCTGGCCTGGCTGCTGGCGGCGGCCGTCGGCGTCTCCGCCTTCCTCCGGGTGGAGGCGCGCGGCGCGGCCCCGCTGGTGCGGATCGACATGCTGCGCGATCCGGCGCTGGGCGGCCCGCTGATCGCCGCGGCGCTGGTGGCCACGGTGATGATGGGCACGCTGGTGGTCGGCCCCTTCCATCTGTCGCGGGCGCTGGGACTGGACGCGATGGGCGCCGGCCTGGCCATGTCGATGGGTCCGGCGATTTCCATGCTGGCAGGCGTGCCGGCCGGACGTCTGGCCGACCGCTTCGGCGCGGACCGCGTCAGCCTGGCCGGCCTGGCCGCGATGCTGGCCGGCGCCGCTCTGCTCGCAGCCCTGCCCGCCTCGCTGGGCATCGCCGGCTACCTGGCGCCGCTGGCGGCATTGACCGTCGGCTACGCGCTATTCCAGGCCGCCAACAACACCCTGGTCATGGCCGGGCAGCCGGCCGACCGGCGCGGCTTGGTGTCCGGCCTGCTCAATCTGGCGCGCAACCTCGGCCTGGTGACCGGCGCGGCGGCGCTGGG
>NZ_JAJOHV010000135.1 GCF_021129175.1 Chromobacterium piscinae
CATCGCCGCGATGAAGCGGTCGAACAGATAGGCCACGTCCTCCGGCCCCGGGCTCGCTTCCGGGTGGCCCTGGAAGGAGAACGCAGGTCGGTCGGTCAGCGCGATGCCCTGCACTGTGCCGTCGAACAGCGAGCGGTGGGTAACGCGGACATTGGCCGGCAGGCTGGTCTCATCCACCTGGAAGCCGTGGTTCTGGCTGGTGATCATCACGCGGCCGCTGTCCAGATCCTGCACCGGATGGTTGGCGCCGTGATGGCCGAACTTCATCTTGGAGGTCTGCGCGCCGGTGGCCAGGCCCAGGAGCTGATGGCCTAGGCAGATGCCGAACACCGGCAGCTTGGTTTCCAGTATCTTGCCGATGGCCTCGATCGCGTAATCGCACGGCTCCGGATCGCCGGGGCCGTTGGACAGGAACACGCCGTGCGGATTGAGCGCCAGCACGTCGGCCGCCGGCGTCTGCGCNNGATCCTGGCCGGCCATGCTGCCGAAGGCGCGCGCCAGTTCCAGAGCCTTGGCCTCGTCGATGTCGCCGGCCATGATGCAGCCGGCCTGGGCGCCCTTCTCTCGCAGGATGCGGGTCAGCTTGCGGGTGTCGATGTCGGCGATCGCCACCACCTTGTGCTTCTTCAGGTAATCGGACAGCGAATCTTCGGCGCGGAAGTTGCTGTGCAACAGCGGCAGATCGCGAATGATCAGCCCTGATGCAAAAACGGCGCGGGATTCGGTGTCTTCCGAATTCGCGCCGACATTGCCGATGTGCGGATAAGTGAGTGTGACGATCTGCCTGGTATAGGAGGGGTCCGTCAGGATCTCCTGGTAACCGGTGATGGCGGTATTGAATACCACCTCGCCGACCGTGTGGCCGGCGGCACCGATAGCACTACCTCTGAAAAGCGTGCCGTCAGCCAAGACAAGGATTGCGGGGAGGTTTGACACTGGCTGGCTCCTGTTGCATTGCTCGGGCGCTTACACAAAAACCGGCTGAGCCGGTTTCGTTTGTGCACCCTGGGATTTTCAAAATTCTTATGTGAATAACGGGACTCGGCGCCTGCGCCTGTCCCGTTTGGTTAAACCTTTCTATAGTACCGCGTATTTTTCGCTTGCACAATACGACAGACGCCATTTTTCAAAAAAACGTCACATGCCCGGCTTCACCTGCCAGCTGACGCTGGTCGGGCCGGCCGGTTGGCCCAACATCAGCATCAAAGGCTTCAAGGCGTCGTACTTGTCCTGCGGGCTATCCGCGGTGCCTGTCATGTGGAAAGCGCCGCCGGCCGGCAACGCGCCCTGGCCGCTGAGCATCAGCGGTCCTTCCAACGTGGACAGATTCAGGTTCAGCCCCTGGCCCGTGCCGGCGACATCCAGCTGGTAGCTGCCGAACGGCAGCACCGTGGTCAACGGCGACGACGCGCCGCGCCAAGCGATCTGCACCGCCCCGCTGACCTCCTTGCCCTGCCGCGCCAGTTGCGGAATGTTCAGCTGCAGCTCGCCACCCAGCCGCGCCGCCTGCCAGGTCTTGGACAGATCGGCCAGCGCCGCCACCGGCAGCGACAGCGCGAGCCCCCTGATCTCCTGCTTACCGAAGCCCAGCTGCAGCATGCCGGGCTGGCCGGCGCTGTCCAGATGCCAGACCAGCAAGCCGGACAGCAAGGCCTTGGGCTGCCATTTCCACGCCAGCGGACTCATGCTGCGCACTTCGCCGGCCTTCCCCAGGTAAACCAGCTTCGCGCCGCCGTCCCAGACCGTGCCCCTGGCCTCGCTGACGCCCCAATGCCCGTCGCTGTAGCGCGACACCGGCCAAGACAGCCAGCCGGCCGGCAGCGCCGACAACAGGCCGGCCAACAGCAGCGCGGCCGCTCCCAGCCATTTCAAGATCCGCTGCCTCATGCCGCCGCTCCCGCGTGCGCCAGCAGCGCCTTGATCTTCACCTGCCCCGGCACCGGCTGCGCCTCCGCCTTGACGTTGACCACCCGCACCTGCTGCTGCGCGGCCAGGATGCCGACGAAACGCACCCAGTCGTCGAAGCCGACCACGCCCTCCATCGACACGCCGGAATCGCCATCGGCGTTGAACTGCAGCCCGGCCACGGACAGACCCTGGCTCTTGGCCGTCTGCTGCAGCAGCGGGATCAGCTCCTTGGCCGGCAGCGGCGTCTGCGCCGGTTGGCGCTTGAGCTTGGCGGCTTCATCGGCCAACGTGCTCACCGCACCCAGCTCGGCCTGCAGCCGCGCGACCGACGTCCGGTTGCGCTGCAGGGACGAGCTGGCCGGCTCCCATACCGCCAGATAGAGCAGCGTCGCGCCCAGCACCGCGGCCATCGTCGCCAGCAGCCGCTGCTCGCGCGGGCTTCGCTGACTCCAGTATTCGAGAAATTGTTGCTTGTAGGCTTTCATCGTCACGGCTCCCGCGCCACCACCAATTGCTTGCTGCCGGGCTGGCTGCTCGTCGCGTCCAGCATGATCTGCCGCGCCGCAAGCAGCTTGCGCCAGCGCGCCAGGCTTTCCGCCGGCACCTCGCCCACCTGCAGCTTGAGCCTGCCGGCTTCGTACTCCAGCGTCCGCACTTGCAGCTCGCGCCCGCTGACCGCCGCCAGCGCGCCCATCAGCTCCACCAGATCGTCTCGCGCCGGCTGGCCGTGGCTCAGCCTGAGCTTGTCCACTGCCCGCGTCATCGCCAGCGCGCTGCTGCCCGGCTGCGCCTGGCCGCCTATCCACGGCGTGGCCGCCGCGCGGATCTGCTGCGACAGGCTGTGCTTGCGCCACGCGTACCAGCCTGATTGGCCCAGCGTCAGCGCGATCTGCGCGATCAGCAGCCCGCCCAGCAGCCAGCCGGTCTTCTTCAGCGACGGCGCCCAGTCGCGCCAGTAGCGGTTGGCGGCCAGATCGCCCTGGGCGAAATCGTAACCCCCGTGGCGGCGGCCGCTGCGCCAGTCGTGCGCGTCGCCGCGCGCGGCCTCGCCTTGCCAGCCGGGCAGATGGGCCAGCACCTCGTCGGCGCTGTCCACCCCGTGCAAGCGCAGTCGCGCCGGCTGCGTCGCCGCCAGCAGCGAGGCGAACAGGGCGTGCTCCATCTGCCCCCCGCTTCTCGGCAGGCTGGCCGCGTACGGCGCGGCGGCGCGCACCAGCCAGCGGTCGGTCAGGCGGGTCACGCTCCAGCCGTCCGCCGGCGGCGGCGCGAGCAGGCATTCCTCAGGCACGATGCGGTCGCACAGCCGGCCCAGATTCTTGAGCATGGCCACCGCGCGCCGCAAGCTGGCCGCTTCGGTGACCGCCACCGCGCGCCGGCCCCCGGCCAGCGCCTCGCCCAGCGCGTAAAGATTGGCGCCCGGATCGTTGGCCAGCCCCTCTTCCAGCGCGAACCCCATCACGGCCGGCGTCGGCTGCTTGACCGCCTCAGGCAGCTTCACGTCGGTGAACAGCGTGCGGCCGGCCGGCAGCACCAGCTCGCACTGGTCGGCCTTGGGCCAGCCGCCGGGCGCGCTATCTCCCTGGGCGGAGAGCTCGCCGCGGGCGTTCAGCAGGGCCCAGGGCAGGCCGGGCTCGCTATCGGGCCAGCCCGGACGCAGATAGAGTCGCAGCGTCGTCATGATTGTCTCCACCTGGCCGCGCCTGCTGGCTGCGGCCATTGTTGCCTTCTTGTCGCCAAACCAGTTTGACGATGTTCTGATTGCTGTAAATCATCGCCCGCATCGACAGCCTGGCCTTGCCGTAGCCGGCCCGGCTGTTCAACAGGAAATAAGAGGATCCGGCGCCGATGTCCACGTCCGGAAAGACAAAGCCACCGCCCGGCAGCCTCGCCTTGAAATCGTTGGCGTCCTTGAAGTAATTGGTCTGCCGCTGCTTCATCAGCACCATCAGGTTGCCGTCACCCATGCCGGGCAGCATCGCCTTCAACACCTCGCCGGTCGCGGTGTTGACGTTGATCTGCGTCACCGACGGCGGCAGCGCCGCGATGTGCGGCGAAAGCTTTTCCATCACCTCGGGCGTATAGCCCGGCAACCAGCGCAGCATCTCCACCCGCGGCAGCGGGCGATTGGGCTGCGGCGCCGCGGCCGCGCCGTCGCCGCTCGGTTTCTCGTCCTCGTCCTTGCCGCCGCGCAGCTCCTTCAGCAGCGGCTCCGACAGCTTGCCCGGCAAGCCTAGCGAACTGAGCAACCGCTTGTAGAACTTCAGCTGCTTGGCGTTGGTCTGGCCGTTGAGCACCAGCGAATTGACGTTGAAGCGGCCCTGCAGATCCTCCAGCGCGCCGCTCACCTTCACGCCCTGCGCCTCGGTCTGCGGCAAGGGCTGCGCCCACAGCTGGGACAGCGCCACCACGCCATTGCCGGCCGGGCCGTTGTTGAAGCGCAAGATTTCCATCGCCCAGCCCAGGCCGGCGTCGGCCACCAGCCGCAGCTGGGCGCGGTTCTTGTCGTTTTCCAGTTGGTGCCACCACAGCCCCTGCTGCCACAGCACCAGGCTGGCCGCGGTGGTGGCCAGCGCGACGATCAGCAGCGCCATGATCACCGCCATGCCGGATTGCCGCCGCCTCATGGCAACACCCATATCCGCCGCGCCTGCTGCTTGCCCGGCATCTTCACCCGCATTTCCAACGCCCGGGGCGCCCGTCCCTGAGCCGCGTCGCCCATGGGCCACGCCTCCTGCCAGCTGCCGTCGTTGAGCAATATCCGCCAATCGACGCGCATGTCCCGCCCCAGCAGCGCGTAAACGATGGGCGACGCGCCGCCGGCGTCTCCGGCCGACCAGCTGACGCCGCCCTCGCCGCTCTGGTAGACGATGCGCTCCCGTCCGCTGGGGTAGCGGGTGGACACCGCCTCCAGCATCAGCGCCTGGCCTTTGCCGTCCGGCTGCAGCACCAGGCTGCTGACGCCCAGCGTCAGTCCCTGCTGCTGCTCGGCCGCGTTGGGCGCCGGCTGCTGGCCTCCCAGATCGCTTTCCAGCCGGCGGAAGGCCCGCGCCACGTCCACCCACTGCTCGCCGGTCTGCATCAGCCGCTCGCGGGCGATCAGCAGCGAGCCGAAAGCCTTGTAGCCCATCACCGACAGGATGGCCAACAGGCTCATCGCCACCAGGATTTCCAGCAGCGTCATGCCGCCCTGCCGCCGCGCGCTCAACCGCCGCCTCCCGCCTGCTGCCGCAGGTAGCCGGTCATCTCGGCCAGCACGTAATGGCCTGCGCCGGGCGCCAGGATGCGCACCGTCACCTTGCGGAAATTGGGATTGGGCGTCGGCGAGATTTCGCGCTCCCAGCGCCATTCGACGCCGTCTTCCTTGCTTTCTCCGGCTTGTTGGCCCGGCTCCGGAAACTGCCGCAGCGCCTGCAGCATCGCGATCTGGTTCTGCGCCTCCCAGTTGGCCTGCATCCGGCGCTCCATGCCCTCGGCGTTGTCGGCGGCCAGGCCCGTGGCGCGCAGCAGCGCGCCCAGCGCCACCGCGATGATGGCGAGCGCGACCAATACCTCGAACAGGGTGAAGCCTTGCTGCCGTTTCATGAGCCGTCCGCCACAGTCACCCGGCCCAGCGGCGACTGCAGCACGCTCAGCCTGCGGCCCGCGCCGTCCAGCCTGAGCGCCAGCGCCGCGGCGCGGCCGTCCTGCCATAGCAGCAGCGGCCGGTCGCCCTTCCAGGGCTTGCCGTCCTGCAGCGCGCCCTCTCCCGATATGCCGTCCGGCCATTCGTGAGCGGCCAGCAGCTCTTCGGTCACCGGCTGCCATTCGCCGTCGTCGTCCAGCCGGCTGAAGGCATAGCCCTTGCCGTTCCAGCTGAGCGCCAGCGTATCGCCCATCTCGGCCAGATCGCCGGCCTGCTCCAGCACGCGCGCGAAGCGGTAGCCCTCGTCATTCAATTGGCGATGGGTGTCCGGCCTCAGGCTGAGCGTGACGGTGGTGGCGAGCACGCCGATGATCAGCATCACCACCATCACCTCGATCAGCGTGAAGCCGCGCGCGCGCGCGGCGGAAGTCACGTTGCCTCTCTCCGGGCCCGGCTTACTTGCCGCTGTCCCAGTTGCCGATGTCGGCGTCGTTGTTTTCGCCGCCCGGCTCGCCGTCGGCGCCGAAGCTCCAGATGTCGATCTCGCCGTGGGTGCCCGGATTGGCGTACTGGTAGGCGTTGCCCCACGGATCTTTGGGCAGGCGCTCCAGGTAGCCGCCCGGCTTCCAGTTCTTAGGCTCCGGCGCGGCGCTAGGCTTCTGCACCAGCGCCGACAGGCCCTGGTCGGTGCTGGGGTAGCGGCCGTTGTCCAGCCGGTACAGCTTCAGCGCCTGGCTGATGGCGCCGATGTCCTGCTTGGCGGCGACGATGCGCGCCTCGTCCGGGCGGCTCATCACCTTGGGCACCACCAGCGCGGCCAACACGCCGAGAATGACGATCACCACCATGATCTCGATCAGGGTGAAACCGCGTTGAGCGGCGCGACGAACTGCTTTCATGTTTTCTCCCGAATGCATGCCGGGACTTTCTCCCGGCGTCTCTTCCAAATCGTTTCTCCCGCCGCGGCGGGCCCAACCACTACGAACGCTCAATGCACCATCTGGTTCATGTCGATGATCGGCATCATGATGGCCAGCACGATCAACAGCACCATGCCGCCCATCACCAGAATCAGCAGCGGCTCCATCAACGTGGTGAAAGTGGCCAGCTTGCGCTCCACCTCCTGCTCCTGCTGCTGGGCAGCGCGGTCCAGCATGTGGGACAGCGTGCCGCTGGCCTCGCCGCTGGAAATCAGGTGGATCAATACCGGCGGAAACTGGCGGGTGGCGTTCAGCGCGCGCGACAGCGACACGCCCTCGCGCACCTTTGCCATCGCGTCGGCCACCGCGTCCTGCATCGGCAGCATGGTCATCAGGCCGCGCGCGGTTTCCAGCGCGGTCAGCAACGGCACGCCGGAGCCGACCAGAATGGACAGGGTGCTGGCCATCCGCGCGGTGTTCAGCGCACGGAACAGGCGGCCGAACACCGGCAGCTTCAGCACCCGGGCATGGAAACGCCGCTTCAGCGCCGGCGCGCGCAAGGCGCGGACGATCAGGAACGCCGCCGCGACAATGCAGATCAGCATGACCACGCCCCACTGGCGCAGGAAATCGCTGCAGGCCACCAGCGCGCGGGTCAGGAAAGGCAAGGTCTGCTTGGTCTGGGCGAACACACTGACCACCTGCGGCACCACGTAACTCATCAGGCCGCCTACCACCAGGATGGCGACTAGCGTCACCACCGCCGGATAGGCCAGCGCCAGCGTCACTTTCTGCTGGGTGTTCTGCCGCTTGTCCAGGTATTCCGCCAGCCGCGACATCACCATGTCCAGATGGCCGGACTGCTCGCCGGCCTGCACCAGCGAGCGGTACAGCGGCGAGAACACGCCGGGCGCCGACGACAGCGCCTGGGCGAAGCCCTTGCCCTCCAGGATGTCGCTGCGCAGAGCCGCCAGCACGGTGCGGCTG
>NZ_JAJOHV010000136.1 GCF_021129175.1 Chromobacterium piscinae
GCCGGCCAGCGCCGCCGCCTTCAGCCCGGCAAAACCAGCCGCATCCAGCGTGCGCGACGCGTCATCCAGCGCATGGCAGTCCCCTGGATGCAGCGCCATGGCGAAGCGCGGCAGCCCCGCCGGCAAGGCCAGCGTCCCGCCCGCGCCGTTGACCACCACTGCGTCCACCGTCTCCAGCCGCGACGGCGGCTCGCGCAACGGACCGTTGGGCAGCAGCCTGCCGTTGCCGAGGCCGCGCCTGCCGTCCAGCACCGCGATCTCCAAATCGCGCGCCAGCCGGTAATGCTGGAGGCCATCGTCGCTGAGGATCAGCTCGACGTCCGGATGCAGCGCCAGCAGATGGCGGCCGGCCGCGACGCGATCGCGCCCCACCACCACCGGCGCGCCGGCGGCGGCCAGCAGCAATGGCTCGTCGCCAACCAGGGCCGGATCGCTGTCCGGCCTCACTTCGGTCGGCGTCGCCGCCGCGCCGCCGTAGCCGCGGCTGATCACCCCGGCCTTGACGCCCCGCGCGGCGAAATCGCGCAGCAGCGCCAGCGTCAACGGCGTCTTGCCGACGCCACCGACATTGATGTTGCCGATCACCACCACCGGAACCGCGAGCCTTTCGCTCGTTTTCCAGCCGCGGCGGAACGCTTGCCGGCGCAAAGCGGCCAGCAGCGCAAAAAGCCCTTCCAGCGGAGCCAGAAGGGCCGTCAGCCAGCCTCGCGGCCGGTACCAGTGTTGTTCTATCAAACGCATGCAGCCTTCGGCTTCACTTCAGGTTCTGGGTGGCGAAAGTCAGTTGCGACAGGCCGGCCTCGCGGGCCGCTTCCATCACGGCGATCACCGACTGGTGGGTGGACCTGGCGTCGGCGTTGACCACCACCACCACGTCGCGCTTACCGGCCGCGGCGGCCTTCAGGCTGGCCAGCAGCGCGGCCTTGTCGCCGCCGGGCAGCTTGGCGTCGTTGACCGCCATCGCGCCGTCGGCGGCCACGGCCACCTTGATCTCGACGGTCTTACTCTGCTGCTGCTCGCCCTGCGCGGTCGGCAGGTTGATCTTCAGTTCGGAAAAATGCGAATACGTGGTGGTGACCATCAGGAAGATCAGGATCACCAGCAGCACGTCGATCAACGGGATGAAATTGATCTCCGGCTCTTCCCGGGCCCTGCCGCGACGAAAATCCATGCTCAGCTCCCGTTCTTGCGCTCGCCGTGCGCCACTTCCACCAGCTTGACCGCCTGCGCCTCCATCTCCACCAGCAGGCCATCCACCTTGGAGCGGAAGTAACGGTAGAACATCATGCTGGGAATCGCGACGATCAGGCCGAAGGCGGTGTTGTACAGCGCGACGGAAATGCCGTGCGCCAGCTGCTGCGGATTCGCGCCACTGGCGTTCTGCGAACCGAAGATCTCGATCATGCCGATCACCGTGCCCAGCAGGCCCAGCAGCGGCGCCATCGCGGCGATGGTGCCCAGCGTGGTCAGCAGGCGCTCCAGCAGATGGGCGACCTGACGGCCCTCGTCCTCGATCGCTTCCTTCATCACCTCGCGGCTGCCGTGCACATTGCGCAGGCCAGCCGCGAACAGGCGGCCCAGCGGCGAATGACCCTGCAGGCGCTGTAGCAGCTCATCCTTATCCCCTATGCGCCGGTATTCCTGCAAGGTCTGCGCCAGCAGCCCCTGCGGCACCACCGCGCCGCGCCGCAGCGTGTACAGGCGTTCCAGAATGATGGCCAGCGACACCACCGACGCGGCGATGATAGCCCAGATCGGCCAGCCGGCCGCTTCAACGATAGCCCACACGAAGCATTCTCCGTCATCGATACAAACGCCAGACTTTATTCCCTACAGCCGGGTTCAGGCAACCTTGCGGGAATAAATTTCACGCCTCTTGCCACTTTTTTGGGCAAGCACTGTCAAAAGCCGTTGCCACCGGCTTGCCGCGCAACTTATCCACAAGGTTATTCCGCGATTGCTGTGGATAAATCGACAAGCGCATGGACGGTTTTCCCCGCGATGGCATTGACATCGCTCAAAGCTTTGTCGACGATGAATCAACCAAACAATCGTTTGAATGAATATGAACCTGCCCATCTGGCTGATCAAGCTGCTGTTCAATCTGTGGCCGCCCTTCCTCGGCGCCGGCATCCGCGTGCACAAACTGTCTCCCGACTTCCGCCAGGCCGAGGTCAGGCTCAAGCTGGGCCTGGGCAACCGCAACTACGTCGGCACCCATTTCGGCGGCAGCCTGTACGCGATGACTGACCCGTTCTACATGCTGATGCTGCTGCGCCAGCTGGGCGGCGACTACTACGTGTGGGACAAGACCGGCAGCATCAACTATCTGAAACCCGGCCGCGGCACAGTGCGCGCGCTGTTCGATCTCTCCGACCAACAACTGGCCGACATCCGCGAGCGCACCGCCGACGGCGAAAAGCATCTGCCGGAAATGACGGTGGAGATTCGCGACGCCGACGACGAGCTGGTGGCATTGGTGCACAAGACGCTGTACGTGCGCAAGAAGCCAGACCGGCGCTGATCGCATGGAACCCATGTAGAAAAAGCC
>NZ_JAJOHV010000137.1 GCF_021129175.1 Chromobacterium piscinae
GCTGACCCCGGCCTACGCCGGTACTGAACTGGCCAAGCCGACCAGCCTGGGCGTGCAGACCGCCACCGTGGTCGGCCCCGCCGGCGAGGAAGTCCACACCGACACCCAGGGCCGGATCAAGGTGCAGTTCCACTGGCAGCGGCCGGACGAACACCCGACCATCGGCGCCGGCCTCGACGATAAATCCTCCTGCTGGCTGCGCGTGGCCATGCCGTCGGCCGGCGCCGGCTGGGGCCACCAGTTCATCCCGCGCATCGGCCAGGAAGTGCTGGTCGACTTCATCGAAGGCGACATCGACCGTCCGGTGATCACCGGCGTGCTGTACAACGGCAGCCACCCGACGCCCGACTTCAGCGGCGCCGGCAGCCTGCCCGCCAACAAGACCCTGTCCGGCATCAAGTCAAAAGAACACCAGGGCGGCGGCTACAACGAACTGTTGTTCGACGACACTCCCGGCGAAGTGCGCGCCAAGCTGTCCAGCGAACCGGGCAAAACCCAGCTCAACCAGGGCTACCTCGCCCACCCGCGCAGCAACGGCAAGGCCCAGCCGCGCGGCGACGGCTTCGAACTGCGCACCGACAACCACGGCGCCATCCGCGCCGCCCACGGCCTGCTGCTGTCCACTGAAGCGCAAAACGGCGCTGGCGGCAAACAGCTGGCGCGCGAACACGCCCAGAGCCAGCTCGACGCCGCCCTCTCCCTCAGCCAAGCCTTGGCCGAAACCGCCACCGGCCAGCTGGCCGACACCATGGAAACCGGGCCGGACGAAATCGGCCCGGACAACGCCAAGGCCGGCAAGAAAACCGATGGCCACCTGCAACACCACGCCGACGCGCTGAAAGCCTGGGAAGCGGGATCGAACACCGACAAGGACGGCAAAACCGCCAAGGATCAAGCCGGCCAGCAACCGCTGCTGATCCTGTCCGGCCCGGCCGGCATCGCCAGCCTGACCGAACAAAGCCAAACCGTCTCCGCCGGCCAGAACCTGAACCTCGTCGCCCAGCGCGACGCCAACCACACCACCGGCCGGCGCTGGCTGCACAACGTCGGCCAGCACATCAGCCTGTTCGTGTCCGGGGTGAAGGACAAGGTGGCGCTGAAGCTGATCGCGGCGAAGGGCAAGGTGCAGGTGCAGGCGCAGAGCGACGCGATGGAGCTGACGGCGGATAAGGATGTGACGATCACCTCCTGCAAAAACGTCATCACTGTTGCAGCCAAGGAAGAGATTCTATTGACTTGCGGCGGCGGCTATATCCGCATCGCCGGCGGCAATATCGAAGTGCATTGCCCGGGCCAAGTCAGCGTCAAGGGCGCTAGCCATAACCTGAGCGGACCCACAAGCCTTGTTCAGACGCTGAAATCAGAGAATAAAACCACAGACTTGCATGTACGTTATGAGGATGCTGAGGGCAATCCCTTGGCTGGTGAACAAATCAAGCTGCAATCCGGTGATAATACGAAATTGCAACAATCATCTGATGCAGATGGCTGGGTAAAATTTAAGAATGTGCTTTTCGACACATTCAAGGGCGATTTGCCTACCAGAAAAAAAGGTTAAATCATGTCCGATAAAGCTATGCCGGAAAATCTGGTTTATGTTTGCCTTCCTGGAGAAACTGCAAAAGGTCTTGTCGCAGGATGCAAAAACCGAGTAATTAAGCGCAAACACAGAGACGTGGTCATTCAGATAAATATAAAGTCAAGTGCCACCTACACTCTGCGAACAGACCGCAGTGATTTTTATAGCGAAAGAGATAAGCTCTTACATGCATACCATGCCAGAAAAAGCATGTCTTTCAAAGATGGTGAGCGCATATATGTTTGGATATCCAGAGACTTTTCTGGAAAATTAATTATTGAAAGCTCGGGAAAAGTCTTAGGAGAATGGTACCCAAACAAATTAGACAACAATAAGTATGACAAAGACCCAATGATCAAGCCCGAACCACTGATGATCATTCTGAATAGTAAGCCCGCAACACCTAACTTCTTGAAATGTACAGCTGCGGACCCCTATGGGCATTCTGCTGTTTTAACCCAAGAAGACCAGTTACTTCAAGGCTTCCTGAGCGACGAAAAAATGAAGAAGAGTCAATACTCCTATTTATTAGGAAGTATGGACAAGCCCGAGCTCCAAGAGCACTATATTGCCGGCACAATTTCAAAAAATGAGCTAACCCCTGCGGCCATTCAACAACTTGAACGGCTTGGAGGCCAAATAACAGGGGCTCCAGATCAGCTATTTAAAGAGCCTCAAAAAGGTAGTCAGCTTGAAGCCATCATTGCCAATGTAGTTGAGGGAACAAATACCGCAATGACAAGCAATGACTCCCCTCTCACTGCCAATTATTTTAAAGAAACCGCAGGTTATATCCAGTCTCACTGGAGAAGATTCAACATGCTAGGCATGCGAGTCTATATAGAGAGGTCCAAAATTGGCATGTATCGTTATGTTTTCAAAGGCAGGCTGATTACCCCAACAGGACTGTCTAAGCTAAAAACTGTTAGCATGCCCGTAGGTAGCAACAAAGCTGAATTTCTGGGGTCGAACCATCACATAACAGGACGACGTGGCCTCGGCGGGTTTAAAAGAGTATTTTTAACCGCCAAGGGAAATTTCAGGGCGGGCATGAAGATTCAAGGCGTCGGAACGGTAATAGATTTATATGGGGACTTCGCTACCACATTTGGAGATGGAAAATCCAATGACATGAGCGAGTTTTTCGGAAGAGCTGGAGTGTCTATCTTCAAAGCCGGGAGCACAGCTGCTTTAGGAGGTTTGATTACTGCGGGCATTATGCTTACCGCCGCTACCGCCGCATCAGCAGTTGGTGTTACCATAACGGCTCCAGTTTGGCTGGGCGCAATGGTTGTTGTTGGAGGCTACATACTTGCCGCAACCGTGATTGACTATGCAGATAGCGCATTTAATATTAAAGAGACCGTAGCTGGCTGGGCTAGATAATATGAATCCCATTGCAAAAATTTCTAGAATTGTGTTGGTGTGGGCATGGATTCTATTGCCTCTATCCTTTATTATGGCAAATCAATGGTCTGGCAAGTCGGCTGAGGCCATTAAATTTTCCATAGCCGTCTATCTTACCTTCGCAATCTTGGCAACAGTTTCCACACTCGTACTTAGCAGAAAAGCAAATAAAATAGCAGTTTACTCCTTGGGTATATTTAATGCTTTTTTTGCGTGCACTGTTCTTAGTGTATTCTTGTTCATTTTTCCCGCTTTTTTTACAAAATACGATGTGGAAAACTTTAATTTTATATTAGTTTCCTATACTGCAGCCTGGGCAGTATTTGCCATTGCACACGGCTTTCTTACATTACCAAAAACATCAGAAATACAAGATTTTTTCATAAAGGATTTTAAAGCGCTTGGTACAATATCTGGAGGAAGAATGATTGAGCACTTCTCCATACAGGAAAAACTCTTACTTAACAAATTCAATGACTCACTCCTAAAGCTCGCCTTCCCAATCATAATGGTTTTGTTATTAATATTGGGACTAAATCTTAGGAAAGCATATCCTGAATTTTCAACAATGGCTATCAGCACAGCAATGTCTTTCTTGCTAGCCTGCCTTATTCAAGTTTACATGATGAGCTGTATTTGCATTACGGCTGCCATACAAACAAGTAAAAAACTAGGCATTCAATTGCCTTCAAGTAATCCGTTACATCCTAACAAATAACCCTAGGCTCCATGAATCTGATGTACGCACCAAGATGTCGCCGTTGCCATATCCTCTCATACTAGGCGTTGGTAACATACAGACTGACATGAAGTGATTACATTCGCCCCCCAAGCCGGACACTGTTCTAAAATACGCAAAATGGATGTCGTCCGGCACCTCCTGGACACCGAGGTAGCTGATCTAACCAGCCGCTTTCCAAACCTCTGAGGTTCAAGGCACTTCTATTCCGCGGTAGTTGCATCAACCCTTGCCACCAGCGGGTAAGCTCGCACCATCTACTTAGGCCTTTTATAGAAAGATATCCGGTAGGAGACCCAATCAAGTAGATGGCCACGGTACAACGGCCGCTCAAAGCTTGGGAGAGGATCATCCAGGAAGATGGGACGCCTGTACCGCCACCATCCTACAGTCGTCTAGAACCCCCATTGACCTGCCGTGGGGCTCATCTAGATGAAGATGGGATCCTACGTCCATCCAGGCAGGTAGTAGAAGCCGGGCTTATCACTCTCCAACACACCTCTACGCACCAGCCGATCTAGTGCTGGCCCAACTTCATCCATGCTGTACCCAGAAAGGCCCAAGTGGTGCGGTGGCACTGTAGCAACCCCTATATGGACACGCCCGTATTCTGTCACCCACTGAACCAGCTTGCGCTGGATGGGGCCTAGTCGTGAGTTCACGATCTTTTCCGTGATGAAGTTGGTTCACGCATGCCGCCAGTAGCGGCATGGATCAACCTGCTCTCGCTAGGTTAGTCGTCAGGGTTGGAGTCCTTGAACCAGCCCAGCGAATAGCGGGTGATCGGATAACCTTCTTCATTCTTGCCGGAGGCCGTAGCGAGCATCACCCACCCTTTTTCCAGCATTTAATTTGCATCCTGCTCAGAGCTCGCACCACGTACTTTTTTCACGTTCTTCAATTCGTTTTCCTGCATTTGCATCTTCTCCAGTGATCATCGCCGACGGCCGGTCGGCACGGGTGCCACTAGGGCGCGGTTTTTTCCTATCCGTTGTAAGCCACTTCCTTGCTGCCATAGCCATCTACTTCAAGTTTCGCTTTATGAATATCAGGCTCATTTTGGAAAGGACCACTAGGGTCATACCAGCGGTGAATCACCTTAGCCGGGCGTCCCTCTACTTGGCCGGCGTACTCCCCAAGAATCCCACGCCCAATGTTCGCCCTTGGTGTCGAGCTGTCTGATTGCGTGTCTCTTACAAAATCGTGCTTTTTCAAAAAAACATATAATTCGTCATCCGACGAAATAGTTGAGAATTCTTTCAGTGCATCCATAACTTCTCCCCCTGGTGAAAGGTCTTGCTGATGCCGGCGCGCGACCGGCATGGACAAGGCTTTTACGATCAGCCAAGAGTTGTCTGAGTCTCTCCGACTTTGACAGCACCGACACGCTGCCACGGGTAATTGGCCTCCGGGGCAATTTCCCGAAGCTCATTTTCAAACTCAGCAGCGCTGGAGAATGTTCTGCCAAACCGCGCTGCAATTCGAACCCACTGACGACTGTTCGACCAACCATTATTGTCAGCGATCTCCATCGGTTCTACTTCGAACCCCGGCCCAAGCACCTCATGTAGCCGTTGAATACTCTTTTCCTTGTCACTACCGGGAACATGAAAATAAAGCACTTCGAGAATGTTAAATTCCATGGTCATTTCCCATTCTTTCCTGTTATATATTAAAAGCGATTCTCACATCACTCTCGGTCGCATCATCAGACAGCTCGTTTAGAATCGTGATAACAGAGTTCATTGCAGCACACCATTCCTTAGCATTCGACGCTCGGCAACCGTACTTGGCCTCCACCTGTTCATACAGCCCTAAGCCATGTCTCTGATCTGCGAAAAATCCGACAAAGCGATTTTTAGCTACCAACCATGGCATGTCAGCAGTTGATCCCTCTAACTTGCCCCACTCCGCCTGAGTTACAAATCGAATCATTATTGCTCTCCTTATTAAATCGTATCCTTGATGCCCGCCGGATCATCATGATCAAAGCGACTTTTCCGTCAGTCGAGGCCCAGCAGGGCCATGTCAGTCCAATCATAAGGCAGGAATGCCTACAGGAGCCGGGTCAGTCCAAGGTCAAATGTAAAACGTCTTAGCTAAGTGAGACTGCGACCGCTCGAAAACCACTGATTTCACAAGCATCCACACGTACTTATTCGCTTGCCAGACAAAGCTCCCCGCTAGATAATCTCCCCGTGCCGTTCAATAGCGGCACCGGGATTGGCGTCCCGAAGAATCTCGGCGGACTGCAGCGCAAGCTCCAGTCCTCACACCATTGCTACGTGCAATCTATGGCGGGCCTTGGTGGGAGTGTCGCAAGACACGCCGGTTCCGAGATTCCGGTAACGCCAATCCCGCCATGTGCCTGCCACCCACCGATTGGCGTCGGAGACGCAGGCGAGCACTTAAATCTCGGAGAATCTTGCCATGACAAGCATTTCCCGTAGTGCGTCTCACCTTGCCGTATCCCCCAGCCCTTTGCTCCATTCCAGGGCGTCTACCTCTTTGTCTCAGCCCAGCCTGCTGGCCATGCATCGGCTGCATGATGCCTTTGCCGCCTTGCAGGGCCAGCTAGCCCGCAAGCCGCAGGCCTGCGCCCGCGTGCCGGCGGCGCAGCTGGCGCATTTGTGCCGCGACATTGAGGACGCGGTGGTGGAAACCATCTGCCACCTGGCCCACGGCCAGCTGGGCTTGCAGGCGCTGTTGGGCCTGCTGTCCGCGCTGGGCGACGATGTGCGCCTGCCTTCCAGCCGCCTCCAGCAGTTGTTGGCGCCGCTGGACAAGCGGATGGAAGCGTCGCTCAGCCGGCTCACCGGCGTGCTGTAAGCCGCTGCCGCCGCGGCCCATCCGGGCACGGCGGCCGCTGAGAACCCCGTGTTGGGGTGGGCAGCGGCGTGGCGGCACCTTGGGGGCGCACTCACCCATCGCGCCCCTCGCCGCCTGCGCATCAGGCACCGCTCCGCCCTCGCCGCTTTCCCCGCCCCCGCACGGGACGCACTGACTTGCCGCTCGCCCACGCGCATTGGCCTTTCCCCGGCCGCAGGCCGGACAGGCGCTGGCTTACGCCTGGGCGGGTGGACTTTCTCGCTGGAGGATACGCATGTCCCACCCCACTGAATTTGCGCCGTTTGTCGTGCACATCCGCCCCCAAGCGCACGGCCACGGGCCACACCGCCATCTGCGGCCATCCAACCCGGCCGCACCGCTGGCCAAGCTGAACCACATCTTTGCCCAGCTGCAGGAGCAATTGGCCGACCCCGATCTAGCCAGCCTGCGCCAACCCGTGGCGCAGCTGGCCCACCTGTGCCGGGAGATGGAGGACGCGGTAAGAGAATCCATCCCCCACCTGGCCCATGCCCAGCTGGGCCTGGAATCCATGATGGACCTGCTCTCATGCCTGGGCGACGACGTGCGCCTGCCATCCAGCCGGCTGAAGGAACTACTGACGCCGTTGCTTAAGCGCATGGACCAGCCGCTCCACCTGCTCACCCGCACGCTGTAAGCGCACAGCCCGCCGGGCCGGCACACGCAGGCCCGGCGGTTTCCGCTATCCAGCCATGGAGGAAAACGCATGTCCAACATCACCCCACTTACCCCGCCCGCACCCGGCAACGAACCCAACGCTGGCAAGCCAAACCACCGCCCCGCCACGGTGGCGGCGCTGGTGGAGCTGAACCAGCTCATCGCCAAGCTGCAAAACCCGCTCACCCACCACAGCCCCACCGCTCTACGCCTGCTGCTGGAAAGGCTGGCCGAGCTCAACCAGGACATCGAACAAACCCTCAGCGCCAGCAACCAAACCCTGGCCCGCGCCAGCGAAGGCATGCAATCGCTGCTGGACCTGCTGCGCCTGGCAGACGGCACCCCACTCCCCGCCCGCCAGCTGTTCAGCCTGCTTACCCCGCTACACCAGGAAATGCTGCTGGCCCGCTACCAGCTGGTAGGCAAGGTGTAGCAAAAAGCCCACCCGGCCGGATGGCGGGGTGGGCTGTTTTTAAGCTATTTTGAGTTCAACACTATCTGTGTATTAGCCGCACTTATTGTGCAACCTCAATCAATTCCGATATAGCTCGATAATATTTTCCGCTGGAACTACCATTTCAGGAGAAACAGTAGGTCTACCAATATAGCTTCCTTGTACAACTCGGCATCGAACGACTTTTTTATCAGATAGCTCTCGTACGATTTTATGGCTGGATGGAAGAGACCATCGCCCGTCATCTACCATATGAGCAATGGTGCTAGTTTATAAACAAATAACCCTCTTTCCTGGCCAGCATTCTCAATCGTTCCAGTCCAGCTCACTCCATGATTTAGCGCAATAAAATCATTTACAGAGGCATTGCCTATCAGGCAGTTTAAGCGACTCAACTTTCTGGATAATCCAGGGTCAGCACTGGAAAATTTGAATTTTATTTCAACTCCTGATTTTTGCGCCACTATGTATTGAATTGGACCAATAGCGCTTACCCAACCGAGCAACCCGCTTAGTGCATAAAACACTATAAGCAATGGCATACTTATGACCTTTACAAACTCAAACCTACCGTAAAACCATTGCCTATTACATCCATGATGCCTTTATTTACTCTTGGGCAGTTTAACTTCAAACTCATCAGACTCAATAGAGGAAAAATTAGCTTGATACAGTCGACAATAAATAGAACCTCGTTCATCTACCAGTTTCTTAAATTCATCACTAGACATGTCCTTCCACTCAGCCTTACCAAAAACCACCTCAATCGTCATGCTCTGCCCTTGTCGCACTGCCGTATCAGGACCACCATACCCAACTGTTTCATTAGACTCTGTATAGTGGCGCCCTTTATCTCGATCAAAACTACAAAACAATGTTGGTGCTTTGACCTGCCAAGAAGGTACAAACATAACAACAACACCTTGATCAGTTACGCTAGACTGCACTACTGTAACCGTTTTATCAAAAGGCCGTACACCATGAAAACCAGCTTGAAAAATTAAGAAAGAGATTACACAGCCAAATAAAATTATTGCAACCATTCTAGGCAATAGACCTGCCATGCATCTACAAGATAAAAATCCCACCTAGGGCTTTTCACAGCGATTAAAATTACTGCCCTCATCATTCCGGCAGAAATACATCCCAAATGCTCTTCCGCCACCACCGTAGGAATAAGAAACTGAAAATCTATCAAAACTCCTCCACTCCTGCTCCGCAATCAAAACAGGCGATGGAGTGACCGTAAGCTTACAGTCACTATTAAGCAATGAAAGCTTTCCTGCCTTATATCCAATCACTAGACTTTTTATTTTTGACCCACATTGCCCATCCAAAGAAACGCTATATGAATACTTTCCTAATATATCTCCACCATGACCTGTCAAAGCCGTTACCCCGACACTTGCCATCTCCCCTGATGGCATGTTAACCAAGTTAACCTTGAAGTTATTTCCATCGAATGATACTTTTATATCTTTTGAAATATCTTGCTCTACAACTCCATCCTGGATATCCTCTGTCTTATTTTTGTCTTTTAACCATGCAACAATCCCAAAAAAAGACAAAATTAACAGAAACACAATTATAGTTTTTTTCACCTAATCCCCCATCTTATCTTTGCCTGCTTCACGAGATCGGAATATCCATCTTGCATTAGCGGTGGCTTCGCTATCTTCCTAGGCAAGAAATCTACCCCTCGATCTCCGGTCAGAAAGTCTTTTTCGACAGCATACTCTAATAATGGCCACAAACCAATTCTTGGAATTCTAAAAGCCTGATCAACCGTCATCTGATAATGCAAAGCAATTAAATCTCCTTGCTGCTCACTATTATGAAAACAAAATCTTTTAATCCATTTAGGGTCCAGTGCATACCTACCAATTACAAACTGCTTGTTTGCCCTATCAAAAGTAGAAGCGTCGCCCTCTTCATTGCCACGATCAAACCCTGCCCCTCCGATAGAAAATTGCCATACATGAGTCATTTCATGTATCCAGTTTGCTACAGCACTGACATCCGTATGCTTTGAAAAGTCCTTACTCCATAGCGTTGGAAGAAATACATATGGAAAACGAACAATAGACGTATATTTATATTTCTCACCAAGCGACCTTGCTCGATCATTTACTAACCAAACTTTGTCATAATGAATTTGATCTTTAAAATATCGCCTGCAAAGATTAATCTCCCCATCAGTCAATTTTCTCACAGGAACATTTTCGACTACACATGATTTCCCGATATCTTTTTCATTCGTGCAGATATGTGCTTGAAATTTATAATCAACCCAAACGTCCCGCTCAACAATACAATCTTCATAGTTTTTTTTCACTAAAACCCCTCACTCCGATTTAAATCGGACTCTAACAATCTTCTCTTGCTCTCTAGATACTATTCTATCTGAAAATCCATTACCATCAGTCACCCCCTTTACAATTCGCCCACTCTCCATCTTTATCTCGTAGTGAGAATTTACGATCGGGTTACCATCAAAATCTTTAAGTTGTATGGCTTCATCAAAATGTGAGCCTGGAATTAGCATCATATTTTCTGGAGGATGCATACTGTCCCCACCACTCCAATCATGGCTGGCCCCCTTGAAGCTGACGGTGCCCGGCGCGTGCAGCTCGATCTTGCCATCCTTGATGCGCACATAAGCGCCGCCGCTGGTCAGCAGGATTTCCTGTTTGCCGTTGAAGTGGATTTTCTGTTTCACCGAAGTAATCGAAAGGTCCTTATCCGCCGTCAACTCCATCGCGTCGCTCTGTGCCTGCACCTGCACCTTTCCCTTCGCCGCGATCAGCTTCAGCGCCACCTTGTCCTTCACCCCCGCCACG
>NZ_JAJOHV010000138.1 GCF_021129175.1 Chromobacterium piscinae
GCCCGGGTGGGCCGGCTTTTTGTTTGTTGGAAGCGAGGTGTTAAGCCGGTGCCGAATTATTTTTGCATTGTTTTCATGAGAATTTCTCATCGATAGGGTTTGAATTGACTTCTTGATTCGGATGATTCGTTCAGTAATTTGTGTAAATGCAACATTTTTTACATAAAAACGACATTGTCAGATAGGTATGAGACAGGCGGGCGGGGCATGGAAAAGCCAACCTTGGACTATGGGCTGAATGCTTTGCCGGGCATGGCTTTTTGCTTTGATGTTGACGTCATTGCCAGGGGACTTGGGGCAGAAAATTGCGCTTATGAGCATGGCGGATAAGGATGATCTGTACTTAATGACGAATTGTTACGGATGTTGACGGTTTGTCGGAACTATTCCCACACTCGAATCCAGAGCTGTTTCATGCGATGTGCATGGCTCGAGTTCCGTCACGCCAGCTGAAGAACTGGCGGATGAGATACGGATAAAGAACAAAGGAGAGTTCCGTGATGAAAAAGAAGCAGTTGGCTGTGGCGTTGGCCATGGCGGGCATAGGCGTCAACGCGTCTGTCGCATGGGCCGCCGACGGCGCGTCCTCAGGAGAGCTGGACCGGGTGGAGGTGACCGGTTCCAACATCAAACGCAGCATCAAGCAGGAAAAAGCGCTGCCGGTGACAATCGTGCGCACCGAGGAAATGACCAAGCAAGGCTTCACCACGGTGGAGCAGGTGGTCAATTCGTTGGCCAGCAACCAGTCCAATCTGGTTGGCGCGTCTTCCGTGCAGTCGGTCAGCGGCGGCGCGTCATATGCCGGCCTGCGGGGCTTCGATCCGCAATATACCTTGGTGTTGCTGGATGGCCGCCGGGTCGCCAACCAGGCGATTTCCGGCATCGCGACCGACCTGAACGCCATCCCGCTGTCGGCCATAGACCGGATCGAGGTGCTGCGCGACGGCGCTTCCGCGCTGTATGGCAGCGACGCCATCGGCGGGGTGATGAATTTCATCACCAAGAAGAGCTATCAAGGGCTGACCATTTCCGGCGAAGCGCTGAGCCCTCAGCATAAGGGCGGCGATTCCGCGAATGTGAGCGTATTGGGCGGCGTGGGTGACTTGGCGAAAGATGGCTGGAACGCTTACGGCGTTTTGTCGTATCAGAAGAGCAAGGCGATTCGCACTGTGGATCGCGAATTCGCGACCAAGAATCAGTCTTTGAGCAGCACCACCTATCCAGCCAACTTTCTCTACAAGTCCAAAGGCAATCCCGGCGACGGCAATGTTTACAACATGGCCATGCCGAATTGCCGTCCGCCATACTCCACACCCAGGGATGCGACCAGCTGCGGCGAAAAGACTTGGCTGTTCATGGATCTGACGCCGGAAGTGGAGCAATTCACCGCCAATGGCAAGCTCAGCAAGCAGTTTGGCGACCATATGTTGACGGCGCAGTATCTGGGCGCCCGAAACATCAGTACCACGCGCATCGGGCCTACGCCGATGCAATCCGTAGCTACGCTGACCGCGGGCGTCAACAAGTACTTCCCGACCGTGCTGCCGGATGGCTCGCCGGTGACGCCGGGGGCGACGGCGGTGTTGAATCTGCGCAGCGATCCTCTCGGTCCCAGAACGACCAAGAGCATTTCCGATACGCAGCGGCTGGCGGTGAATCTGGAGGGGCTGATCGGAGGGTGGGATTATCGTACCGGCGCCGCGTATTCGTCGAACCAAACCACCATCAATTACAAGAGCGGTTATGTAAACAGCGACAAGATAGAACAGGCGCTGCTGACTGATCAGATCAATCCGTTCGGCGACTCCCCGGCCGGCGCATGGGAAAGCGTCGAGTTGAAAGGGGACGGCTGGATTTCGAAATATGAAACCGCATTGGCAGACTTCAAGGCCAGCAAGGAGATCTTTGCCTTGCCGGCGGGGAATGTCGCGGCGGCGATCGGCGGCGAATTGAGGCACGAGAAGCTGGACAGCCAGATTCAGGATCTGGCCCAGTATGCGATCGGATCGGGGATCGCCGATTCCAAGTCAACCAAGGGCAGCCGCAATATCTCGGCGCTGTACCTTGAGGCGGAAGTGCCTGTTATAAAAGGGTTGGACGTGCAGTTGGCGGCCCGTTACGACAAGTACAGCGACTTCGGCAAAGCTTTCAATCCCAAGGTCGCGTTCAAGTATCAGCCTGCGTCGCAAATCATGTTCCGCGGCTCCGCGAGCAGAGGATTCCGCGCGCCTTCGCTGTTCGACATTTTCCAGCCGGACGCCAAGACCTATACCAATGGCAATAATCTGGACGACCCGGCGCGCTGCCCGAACGGGACGCCGGCCAACGGCGGGGACAAGACGGATTGCGGCACCACGTTTTTCGCCAAGCAGGGCGGCAATCGCAATTTGGAGCCTGAACGCGCCACTTCTCTCACCTTCGGCGTGGTGATCGAGCCGATCAAGGAGATTACGGCCAGCGTCGATTTCTGGTGGACCACCATCAATAAAGTGATAGGCGTGCTGGACAATGATCTGATCTTCAATGATCCGGTCAAGTATGCCGACCGCTTTGTGCGGGTGAATCCGAATGACCCGTATTCCAAGCTTGACTACGTTTCCACCCCGACCGAGAACTTGGGCAATCTGAGCGCGGCGGGTTTGGATACCTCGTTCTCCTGGCGCTTGCCCAAGAGCCGCTTCGGTAATTTCACCATTAACCTGGATGGAACCTATACCTCCAAGTTCGTCCAGCAGGTCGAAGCGGGAGGGGTGTATTACTCGCGCTTGAGCCAATGGAACAATGGCCTGCAGCCGGTGGTCCGCTGGAAGCATTCGCTGGGATTCGGCTGGTCTTTCGGCGATTGGAGCGCGTTGCTCGCCCAAAACTATGTGTCCGGTTACACCGACTATAAGGCGACGCATAGTGTCAAGCCGTATTCCAACTGGAACCTGTCTTCTACCTATCTATGGAAGAAGAAGCTGAGCGTGACGGCGGGGGTGAAGAATCTGTTTGATCAGGAGCCTCCCTTCAGTAATCAGAACAAGTTCTTCCAGAAAGGATTTGATCCGATTCTCGCCGACCCGGTGGGCCGAGCCTATTTCTTGAAAGCGTCATACAAACTCTAGCTTTGGCTATTGTATTTAGTCCACAGCTATAGCATTCTGTCATGACGGCGCAGGTTTTTATGCGCAGGGAATGCGATGGCGGGGCGGTGATCCCACCCCGCCTGCGCGACAGGTTGGCAGCTCTGGCCGGATCTGAATGTCGGTCCGGCCGAGTCTGCCGGTTTTATTGAAGGAATGGGTAATCCATATGACAAGCATTGCAGCCAAAGGAGTGGGAGGGCCACCGCCCCGGCGACGATTCGCCGGTCTGGCGGGCGTCGTCCTGTTCCATGCCGCGCTGATCTACGCGCTGGTGACAG
>NZ_JAJOHV010000139.1 GCF_021129175.1 Chromobacterium piscinae
CGGCCCCACCGGCAGCGGCAAGACCGTATCGCTTTATACTTGTCTGAACATTTTGAATAAGCCGGACACGAATATCTCCACAGCCGAGGATCCTGTGGAAATCAATCTGCCCGGCATCAATCAGGTCAACGTCAACGAAAAGGCAGGGCTGACCTTCGCCTCGGCGCTGAAGGCTTTTCTACGGCAAGATCCTGACGTGATCATGGTGGGCGAAATCCGAGACTTCGAGACCGCCGACATCGCAATCAAGGCCGCGCAGACCGGTCACATGGTGTTCTCGACGCTGCATACCAATGACGCGCCATCCACGCTGACACGGATGCTGAACATGGGCGTGGCTCCGTTCAACATCGCCAGTTCGGTGTTGCTGATCATGGCGCAGCGTTTGGCGCGCAAACTGTGCAGCCATTGCAAGCAACCGGTTGAGATTCCGGAGGAGGCGCTGCTGCGCGCCGGCTTCTTGAAGGAGGATTTGACGGGCGGCTGGCATCCCTACGGACCAGTCGGCTGCGAGGAGTGCCGGAACACTGGTTACAGGGGGCGGGTCGGGATTTTCGAAGTGATGCCGATCAGTGACCCAATGATGCGTCTGATCATGAAGAACGGTACCGCGGTCGACATCTCCGATCTGGCCAGGGAGGAGGGCATGGTCGATTTGCGCCGAGCCGGCTTGCTGAAGGTGATGACCGGCATGACCTCGCTGGCTGAGGTCGAGGCGGTGACCAACGATTGAATGGCGACCCACGGCGTTAATTAGAGGAAACGGGGCGATGGCGACCACGGCGGCCAAGAAAGCGAATCCAGGCTACATCTGGGAATGGGAAGGCAAGGACAAGTCCGGCAAGATGATACGGGGCGAGCTGCGCGCAGAGTCCGAGACGGTCGCCAAAACCCAGTTGCGGCGGCAGGGCATCAATGTCGCCAAGATCCGTCGCCGGCGCAGCGGTTTCGGCAAGCGAATCACCGAGAAGGACATTACGCTGTTCACCCGCCAGCTGTCGACGATGATGCGCGCAGGGGTGCCGTTGTTGCAGGCTTTTGACATTGCAGCGAAAGGGCACAGCAATCCAGCGGTGACGCGGATGCTGCTGGAGGTGAGGGCGGATGTCGAAACCGGTATGTCGCTGGCGGAGTCGTTCCGCAAGCGTCCGCTATATTTCGACAAGCTGTTCTGCAATATCATCGCCGCGGGCGAGGCGGGCGGCGTTTTGGACAGCCTGCTGGACAAACTGGCCACCTACAAGGAAAAGGTGATGGCCATCAAGTCCAAGATCAAATCGGCGATGATCTATCCCTCGGCCATCGTCGGCACCGCTTTCATCATCACCGCGGTGATCATGATCTACGTGATCCCGGCGTTCAAGGACCTGTTTTCCAGCTTCGGCGCCAACCTGCCGGCGCCGACTTTGTTCGTGATCTGGCTGTCCGATCAATTCGTCCATTTCTGGTGGCTGATCTTCGGCACCCTGTTTGGCGCGATTTTCGCATTTTTCTACGCGTTCAAGCGCACGCCCAAGATGCAGGAGCAGATGGACCGCATCCTGCTGCGGCTGCCGGTGATCGGCGACATCATACGCAAGGCCACCATCGCGCGCTGGGCGCGCACGCTGTCGACGCTGTTCTCCGCCGGCGTGCCGCTGGTGGAGGCGTTGGATTCCGTCGGCGGCGCCGCGGGCAACCAGGTTTACGCAGAGGCGACGCGGCGGATCCAGTCCGATGTCAGCACCGGCTCCAGCCTCAGTTATTCGATGCAGCGCACCGATCTGTTTCCCAATATGGTGCTGCAGATGACCTCGATCGGCGAGGAATCGGGCTCGCTGGACCAGATGCTGGACAAGGTAGCCGACTTTTACGAGGAAGAGGTGGATAATGCGGTGGCTGCGTTGTCCAGCCTGCTGGAGCCGGCGATCATGGTGATACTAGGTATATTGATAGGCGGGCTGGTGATTGCGATGTACATGCCGATTTTCAAGATGGGGCAGGTGGTGGGTTGATGCTGGAAGACATGACATGGCTGTTGGCCACCCATCCAGCCTGGTTGACCGGCGCGGCATTATTGCTGGGACTGATGGTGGGCAGCTTTCTGAATGTGGTGATTCATCGCCTGCCCAGGATGCTGGAGCGGGAGTTCCTGGCGGATAGTGTTGAATATCTGGCTGAAGGCGGCGAGTCGTCCGCGTTGCGTCTGGCCGCCCAGCAGGCCAGACATGAGCTGGACGATGAGAGTCGCTACAATTTGTGGCGGCCCGCCTCGCATTGTCCGGCTTGTCATGCGCCAGTGCGGCCCTGGCACAATGTGCCGCTGCTGAGTTTTCTGTTGTTGCGCGGCCGCTGTGGCGAATGCGAGGCGGGCATCGCCTGGCGTTATCCGCTGGTGGAGCTGCTGTGTGGCGCATTGTTCGGTTTTCTGGCCTGGAGACTGGGCTGGGGCTGGCCGCTGGCCGGCGCTTTGACGATGACGGCTTGTTTGCTGGCATTGGCTTTCATCGACTTCGACACCAAGCTGTTGCCGGACAACCTGACCTTGCCGTTGCTGTGGGGCGGTCTGCTATTCAACCTGCAGACAGGCTTGGTGCCGCTGAGCGACGCGGTGTGGGGCGCGGTATTCGGCTATCTGTCGCTGTGGCTGGTGTTTCACGTATTTCGGCTGCTGACCGGCAAGGAAGGTTTCGGCTATGGCGATTTCAAGCTGCTGGCGGCGTTGGGCGCATGGTTGGGCTGGAGCATGTTGCCGCTGATCATCCTGTTGTCGTCGCTGGTGGGCGCGCTGTTCGGCGTCGCGCTGATGGCGGCGTCTAAAGTGCGGGGAGGGCAGCAGATTCCCTTTGGCCCCTATCTGGCGACGGCAGGCTGGATCGCGCTGGTGTGGGGGCCGCAGATCATGAATGGATATTTGGCATGGCTATCCCGGTAGTGGGATTGACGGGAGGCATAGGCTCCGGCAAAAGCGCGGCGGCGGATCGTTTCGCCGAGCTGGGCGTGCCGGTGGTGGACACCGACAGCATCGCCCACCTGCTGACGGGACCGGGCGGCGCGGCGATGGCGGCGATCGAGCGCGCGTTCGGCCCATCTGCGCTGGCCGGCGACGGTTCGCTGGACCGCGCGGCGATGCGGGCGCGGGTGTTCGCAGATCCTGGAGAGCGGCATAGGCTGGAGGCCATCCTGCATCCGGCTATCCACGCGGAAAGCGTGCGCCAGCTGGCGGCGGCGTCCGGAGACTACGCGGTGTTGGTGGTGCCGCTGCTGTTTGAAAGCAACCGTTATTTGCCTTTGCTGGCACGGACACTGGCGGTGGATTGCCGCGAAGAGGTCCAGGTGGAACGGGTGATGCGGCGCAGCGGATTGAGCGCGGAAGCGGTGCGTGCGATCATGGCCGCGCAACTGCCGCGCGAGCAGAGGCTGAGCCGCGCCGACGATGTCATCGACAATAGCGGCGGCTTGGCAGAATTGAGGCTTCAAGTTGATGCCAAACACAGTTATTATCTGGCAAATCTTGTCAAAGCATTGTTATAAGGCTTGCTGCAAGCCGTGGAGAAGGGCAGATCTGCCGTGATCAGTTTCGAATTTCCTGTCACCGAGCGCACCCGTATTCTGCTCCGTCTGGAGTATCTGTACGGGCGGTTGGCCTACTTTATCGGCAAGGATCACCCGCATGATCATCACGCCGCGCTGCAGGTGNNGAACTTGCGCGAGAACGAGTGGCTGATGGCGATCAAGCAGCGCGCCGGCATTCCCGGCGGGACCTGCCAGTTCGACTTGCCGTCCTATCATCTGTGGCAGCAGCGCTCGGCCGAGGTGCGACGCCAGGATCTGCGTCGTTGGGCCGCGCCGCTGATGCCCACCGCTGACGCCGCCGAAATACTGCTGCACCTGCTGCGCGACAGCGGCAAGACTTATCATTACGTTGCCCGCAAGGGCGCGTTCCAGCAGATGTCCGGCGGCAAGGTGGTGCAGTTGATCCAGGTCGCCTACGACGACAATCTGGAGCTGCTGCCCGAGTTGTCCGCCAACAAGTACGCGCTCAACATCCGCTTCGTCAACGCGGTAACCGGCGAGACCCGGCCGCGCCAGACCGAGCAGGATGTCGAGTTCCAACTGACCAATTGCAAGTTTTGAGCATCATGTCCGAATCCGTACGCATCGTCGCCTGTCCCACCTGCAAAGCCGAAGTGCGCTGGGAGCCGCAGAGCCGTTATCGCCCGTTCTGCAGCGAGCGCTGCCGCCTGATCGATCTGGGGCAGTGGGCCAGCGAGACCTACCGGGTGCCGGCGGAGGAGGATTCCCCGCCCGGAGAAATGCCGCCGACGCACTGAGTGTGCAGGCAAATGAAAACCGCCAGGCCAAATCGCCCGGCGGTTTTGTTTTGGCGGGCGAGGGTTCAGGCGCGCGCGGCCAGCGCGGCGCCGGAGGCGAAGTAGCGTTTGACGCCGCTGAAGATGGCGTTGGCCATTTGCTGCTGGAACTCGGCGGTAATCAGCCGCTGCTCTTCTTCCGGATTGGAGATGAAGGCGGTTTCCACCAGGATGGATGGAATGTCCGGCGCTTTCAGCACTGCGAAGCCCGCTTGCTCCACCGCGTTCTTGTGCAGCTTGTTCAAGCCGCCCAGCTGGCCCAGCACGGTCTTGCCCAGCTTCAGGCTGTCGTTGATGGTGGCGGTCTGGGTCAGATCCAGCAGCGTGTGCGCCAGATACTTGTCCTTGCTGCCGATCTTGACGCCGCCGACCAGGTCGGAATTGTTCTCGGTCTGTGCCAAGGCCTTGGCGAAGGCGCTGGTGGCGCCTTTCTCGGATAGCGCGAACACCGAGGAGCCGCGCGCGGCGCGGTTGGGCGCGGCATCGGCGTGGATGGAGACGAACAGATCGGCGTTCAGTTTGCGCGCCTTGGCCACGCGCACGCCCAGCGGGATGAACACGTCGTCGCTGCGCGTCATGTAGGCCTTCATGTTGGATTCGGCGTCGATCAGCTGCTTCAGCTGATGGCCTATCTTCAGCACCACGTCCTTCTCGCGGTTGCCCTGCAGGCCGATGGCGCCGGGATCTTCGCCGCCGTGGCCGGGGTCCAGCATCACGACGATGGGGCGGTCGGTGTTCTTGGCCTTGGGTTTGATCTGCGCCGGGGGCTGTTCCATCTTGCCCTTGTTGTAGTCCTGCAGCAGCGCCAGCAGCGGATCGTCCTGCTGGCCGCTGGCCGGATACAGGTCCACCACCAGCCGGTGCTGGTATTCGGCCACCGGTGCCAGCGCGAAGGCCTGTGGTTTGACGTCGGTCTTCAGGTCCATCACTAGGCGCACGGTGTCCGGGTCGAACTGGCCGGCGCGGGCGGTGCGAATATAAGGATCGGCGGCGGCGATCTGGCCGCTGATGTCCTTCAGCACGCCGTTCAATTGCACGCCTTGCAGATCGATCACCAGCCGGTTCGGATTGGCCAGCGTGAACTGCTTGTATTGGATGGCGGCGCTAGACTCCAGCGTGATGCGGGTGTAGGTGGACGACGGCCAGATGCGCAGGGCGACGATCTGGCTGCCTGCCGCCCAGCCTTTCCGGCTGACGGCGATCAAAAAGGTGGCTGCCGCTGCGCCTAGCAGCGTGCGGCGTGTTGGGTCGAAAGTCGAATCAGGCATGACTGTCCGGTTTGGCTCAGGGCTTGAAAGTGATAGGTGCGACCATCTCCGGCGACGGCAAGTTCCAGCATGATGTCGGGCGCGGGCGCGAGTCCGCGGGCCTTGTCCGGCCACTCCACCAAGCATAGGCTGTCTTGTCCGAAATATTCGCTGAAGCCGGCGTCGTTCCATTCTTCGGGATCGGCGAAGCGGTACAGGTCGAAGTGATGGACACTATATTCAGGTAAGGCGTAGCTTTCCACCAGGGTGTAGGTGGGACTTTTCACCTTGCCGCGGTGGCCTAGCGCCGCCAGAAGGCCGCGGGTGAACGTGGTCTTGCCCGCGCCCAGGTCGCCCAGCAGGTGGACGGTCAGGCCGGGCTCTGCGGCGGCGGCGAAGGCTGCGCCCAGCGCCAGGGTCGCGCTCTCGTCGGGCAGGCCGCCGCTTTGAACGCTGGTATCATCCATCGCCATGACTGAGAATCCTCCTCAAAAACCGGATTATCCCGAATTGTCGCGCCAAATCAAAGCCTGGGCGCGCGAAGCCGGTTTCGCCGACGCCCGCGTCACGCGCGCGGCGCTGCCGCCGGAGGCGGAACAACGGCTGGAAGCCTGGCTGGCGGCCGGGCATCACGGCGAGATGGACTATATGGCCCGGCATGGCGCGATGCGGGTGCGGCCGGCCGAGCTGGTGCCCGGCACGCTGTCGGTGATCTCGCTGCGGATGAACTATTGGCCGGGGGGCGAGCCGGCCGAGCAGGTGCTGGCCGACCCGTCGCGCGCCTACCTGTCGCGGTACGCGCTGGGGCGCGACTATCACAAGGTGCTGCGCAACCGGCTGCAGAAGCTGGCCGAGCGCATAGAAGGCGCGGTCGGATCGTTCGGCTACCGGGTGTTCACCGACAGCGCGCCGCTGGCCGAGGTGGCGCTGGCCTCGCAGGCCGGCCTGGGCTGGCGCGGCAAGCATACGCTGCTGCTGACCAAGCGCCAGGGCTCGCTGTTTTTCCTGGGCGAGATTTTGACCGACCTGCCGCTGCCGCCGGACGAAGCCGAAGATGGTCATTGCGGCCGTTGCACGCGCTGCCTGGATGTCTGTCCCACCGGCGCCATCATCGAGCCTTACACGGTGGACGCGCGCCGTTGCATTTCCTACCTGACCATCGAATTGAAGGGCCCGATTCCGGAACCGCTGCGGCCCTTGATCGGCAACCGCGTGTACGGCTGCGACGATTGCCAGTTGTTTTGTCCATGGAACCGTTTCGGCGCTTTAACAGCAGAAGCTGATTTTGCGGTGCGCCATGGTCTGGATGGCGCCAGTCTGGTAGAACTGTTCGACTGGAGCGCGGACGAGTTCCGCGAGCGGATGGCGGGCAGCCCGATCTACCGCATCGGCTATCACAAGTGGCTGTCGAATCTGGCGGTGGGCTTGGGCAACGCGCCGACCTCGCCGGAAGTCGTGGCCTCGTTGCGCCGGCGGCTGGACTTTCCTGACGAACTGGTGGCCGAGCCGGTGCGCTGGGCGCTGGGCCGGCACGGCCAGTCCTGTTGATTTCAATTGCGGGACGGCGCGATCACCAGCGATTCCCCTTCCAGCACCAGCTTGCTGCCGACGCGGCATTGGGTGGTCAGACGTACTCGTTTCTTTTCCGGGATCAGCTCTTCGACGGTGACGCGAGTGGTGACGGTTTCGCCTATGCGCACCGGCGCCTTGAAGCGGGTGGATTGCGATAGGTAGATGGTGCCGTAGCCGGGAAGGCGAGTACCGATCACGCCGGAGATCAGGCTGGCGGTCAGCATGCCGTGGGCGATGCGGGTTTCGAACGGAGTGGTGGAGGCGTAGGTCTGGTCCAGATGCACTGGATTGTTGTCGCCGCTGACGGCGGAGAACAGCAGCACGTCGGCCTCGGTGATGGTTTTTCCGGCTTCGGCGCTGGCACCGACGACCAGATCCTCGAAATAGACAGTCATGACAACTCCCTGCAGAATTTTATGACGGGGAAATGCTGCAGTGCATTGTGACAGCTTCGGGCTGAAATGCAAACCGGCGGGAAATGACGTACTATCGATGCCGAGTTGCATTTTCACCACGCGCCGGCTCGGCGCGCACAAACCAAACGCTCGTTTGAATTTTGCTTGGGGCATAATCAGGCACAGCTGGCCGTTCGTTGCCTTCCGCGTTCGATTAACCCACAGATGTTTGCTGGAGGAATATGAAAGTTCTAGTCGCAGTGAAACGCGTTGTCGATTACAACGTGAAAGTCCGCGTCAAAGCCGACGGCAGCGACGTTGATATCGCCAACGTCAAAATGTCGATGAATCCCTTCGACGAGATCGCCGTGGAAGAGGCGGTGCGTTTGAAGGAAGCCGGCAAAGTGAGCGAGATCATCGCCGTGTCCATGGGCGTCAAGCAGTGCGAGGAAACCCTGCGCACCGCGCTGGCGATGGGCGCCGACCGCGCCATCCTGGTGGAGACCGATGTCGAGCTGCAGCCGTTGGCCGTGGCCAAGCTGCTGAAGGCCGTCGCCGACAAGGAGCAGCCGCAGCTGGTGATCCTGGGCAAGCAGGCGATCGACGACGACGCCAACCAGACCGGCCAGATGACTTCCGCGCTGCTGGGCTGGTCTCAGGGCACTTTCGCCTCCAAGGTGGATCTGGCGGCCGAAACCGTGGACGTGATCCGCGAGATCGACGGCGGTCTGGAAACCGTCAAGCTGCGCCTGCCGGCCGTGGTCACCGCCGACCTGCGCCTGAACGAGCCGCGCTTCATCAAGCTGCCCAACATCATGGCCGCCAAGAAGAAGCCGCTGGACAAGACCACGCCGGCCGATCTGGGCGTCGACGCCGCTCCGCGCCTGAAAACGCTGAAAGTGGCCGAACCGGCCAAGCGCTCCGCCGGCATCAAGGTGGCCAACGCCGCCGAACTGGTCGCCAAACTCAAGAACGAAGCAAAGGTGCTGTAAGACATGGCCATTCTCGTTATCGCTGAACACGACAACCAGGTCCTGAAAGCAGGCACCCTGAACACCATCACCGCCGCCGCTAAGCTCGGCGAAGTGCACGTGCTGGTGGCCGGCCACAACGCCGCCGCCGCCGCCGATGCCGCCAAGAGCGTGGCCGGCGTGGCCAAGGTGCTGCTGGCCGACGCCGCCCACTACGCCCACGGCCTGGCTGAAAGCCTGTCCGCGCTGGTTGTAGGCCTGGCCAAGGGCTACAGCCACGTGCTGGCTCCGGCCTCGTCTTTCGGCAAGAACCTGCTGCCGCGCGTCGCCGCGCTGCTGGACGTCGCCCAGATTTCCGAAATCGTCGCCATCGAATCCGCCGACACCTTCGTGCGTCCGGTCTATGCCGGCAACGTGCTGGCCACCGTGCAGTCGGCCGACGCGATCAAGGTGATCACCGTGCGCACCACCGCTTTCGACGCGGCGGGCCAGGGCGGTTCGGCAGCGGTGGAAACCATCGCCGCCGGCGCCGACAGCCAGCTGTCCGCTTTC
>NZ_JAJOHV010000140.1 GCF_021129175.1 Chromobacterium piscinae
TCCGGCAGCCGCGCCTGCCGCTTGTCGGCGCCGAAGCGGCGCGCCTGGCCCGCCGCCAGCAGCGCGCCCGCCATCATGTCCGGCAACTCCTTTCCTCGCCATGAGCCCCCTCCCGGTGACAAGCGCTGCGGCTGGCGATCAGATCGGCGGCGATGGAAACCGCGATCTCGGCCGGGGTGCGCGAGCCTATCGCCAGCCCCACCGGTCCGTGCAGCCTGTCCAGCTCTGCCGGCGTCAGGCCGAAGTGCTCGGCCAGCCTCGCCTTTCGTTTCATGGTAGTGGTAGCGGAGCCCAGCGCGCCGACATAATGGCAGGGCAGCTTGAGCGCCTCCATCAGCGCCAGGTCATCCAGCTTGGGATCATGCGTCACCGCCACCACCGCGGTGCGCTCGTCGCAGCCGAAAGCCAGCACCAGGTCGTCCGGCATCTCGGCCGACAGCGCGACGCCGCCCAGCTCCCAAACGGCCGCGTACTCCTCGCGCGGCTCGCACACCGTCACCGCGTAGTCCAGCGTCAGCGCGACCTGCGCCAGATAGCGGCCCAGCTCGGCGCCGCCTATGATCAGCAGCCGCCAGCGCGGGCCGTGCAGCACGGAAAATCCCGCCTCGTCCTCAGCGAAAGCTCCCTCAGGCCCACCATTCAGAAGATGGGCCGCGCCGTCCCGGTAATCGACTCGCCGCCACTGGCAGCGGCGCTGGCGAACAACGGCCAGCAACGCCTCCAGCTGCGCCGGATCGGGCGCCGTCTCCACCGCCACCCGCAGGCTGTTGCCGCAGGGCAGCCGGTAGCGCTGCCTCTCCTCGACGCTGACGCCGAAGCTGCGCACCCAGGCCGCGGGAGCCGCGCCGAACACGCCGCCTTCGGCGATCTCCCTCCGCAGATCGTCCTCGATGCAGCCGCCGGACACCGAACCGCAGATCATGCCGTCGTCGCGTATCGCCGCCAGCGCGCCAGGCGGCCTGGGGCTGGCGCCGTAGGTGCCCAGCACCGTCAGCAGCGCGACGCGGCGGCCCTGCCGCAGCCAGTCCAGCGTCTGCGCCAACACGGTCTCGTCGTTGCCGCGTATCGCCGGGCTCATTTCGGACAGTAGGCGCCGGTGTCGGCCCAACGCCGCACCGCATCGTGGAAATCGTTTTGCGACAAGGGCGGCAGCGTGCGCCGCCCGCCCGGATGCCAGGCCCATTGCACCAGCGGATCGGCAGTCATATGCGTGACCAGAGCGGCGACGTCGCGGTTGCCGTTACGCGACTTGTCCACCAGCCGGCGGCACATCTGGCCGGCGCTCAGCCCCTCCCAGCCCATGCTCAGCGGCGCCAAGTGCCAGTTGGGCGCGCCTGGCACCCCGCCGTCGGCCGAGTTGGCCGTCTGGTGGCAGGCCAGGCACATCAAGGAGGGATGGCCCATGTCCGCCGGTCCGCGCTTGATCATCTGCTGGTGAGGATGGCGGTCGTCGCCCTGGCGCGGAAAATCGGTGACGGTGTGGCAATTCAGGCAGCGCGGCGATTGCAGCACCCTGGCCACGTCGCCGAAGGCCTGGCGCGACGCGCTCGGATCGTCCGCCGCCCATGCGGCCGGCAGCCAGGCGGCCAGCGCCCAGCACAAGAAAGTCAAGGTTTTCATGTCCGCCTCCCTCACACCATCTGGTAGCCGTGCCGGCTCAACGGCAGCTCGCGCAGCCGCTTGCCGGAGGCCGCGTGGATGGCGTTGGCCAAGGCCGGCGCCACCACCGGCACGCCCGGCTCGCCGGTGCCGCCCGGCGCTTCCTCGCTGGCGACGATGGAGACATCCACCTTGGGCGCCTGGAACATCCTGACGATCTGGTAGCCGTCGAAATTCTTCTGCTCGACCTCGCCGTCCTTGAAGGTGATCTCGCCGAACAGCGCCGCTGACAGGCCGAACATGATGCCGCCCTCCATCTGCGCCGCCACCTGGTCCGGATTGACCACCACGCCGCAATCCACCGCGCACCAGACATGCTCGACCTTCAGCGCCTTGCCCTTGACCGACACCTCCACCACCTGGGCGACATGGCTGCCGAACGAGGTGTGCACCGCCGCCCCCAGGCCATGGCCTTTGGGCAGCTTGCGGCCCCAGCCGGCCATCCGCGCCGCCTCGCGCAGCACGGCCTGTTCGCGCGGCGCCTTGTCCATCAGCGCCAGCCGGTAGGCCACAGGGTCCTGTCGCGCCAGCCGCGCCAGTTCGTCGATATAGCTTTCCTTGGAAAACGCGCTATGGGAATGGCCCACCGAGCGCCACCACAGCACCGGCAGCGGGACCTCCGGGGTGTGCAGGTCCAGCGAGACCGCCGGCAGCGCGTAGGGCATGTCGTCGGTTCCTTCCACCGACACTGCGTCGATGCCGTTCTTGATCATCATCGGCGCGAACGGCGTGCCGGCAATGATGGACTGGCCGACGCCGGTCTGCAGCCAGGCGGCCGGCTTGCCATCGGTGCCGATGCCGCCGCGCACTCGGTCCAGCCACATCGGCCGATAGTAGGCGCCGGCCAGGTCGTCGTCCCGGGTCCACATCAGCCGGACGGGCAGTCCCTGGCCGTGATGCTTGGCCACCTCCATCGCCTCCTTCAGCCAGTCGGACCCCACCGGCACCGCGCGCCGGCCGAAGCCGCCGCCCAGCAAGGTGGTATGCAGCGTGACCTGCTCCGGCTTCAGTCCGGACATCGAAGCCGCCATCCCGGCGTCTATCGTCTGCGATTGGGTGCCGCTCCAGATCTCGCAGCTGCCGGGCTTCAGCCAGACCACGCAGTTGAGCGGCTCCATCGGCGAATGCGACAGGTACGGCACTTCGTACCAGGCCTCCAGCTTCTTGGCCGCGCCGGCCAACGCCGCCTGGGCGTCGCCCTCGCTTCGATAGACCTGCCCGGGCTTGGCCGCGCGGGCGCGATAGTCGGCGCGCAGCTTGGCAGAATCCAACCCGGCATTCGGCCCATGATCCCAGTCCACGGTCAAAAGATCGCGCGCTTTCTTGGCCGGCCAGAAGCCATCCGCCAGCACGGCGACGCCGTTGCTGATCGCGAACACGTCCCTGACGCCGGGCACCGCCCTGGCCGCGTCGGCGTTGAAACCCTTGGGTTTGCCGCCATAGCTGGGGCAGCGCTTGACCAGCGCCGTCAGCATGCCGGGCAGGCGGACGTCCATCGCGAACTGCGCGCGGCCGTCCAGCTTCTCGCCACCGTCCACCCGGTGCACGCGGGTGCCCAGCAGCTTCCAGCGATGGCGCGGCTTCAACGCCACCGTATCCGGCACCGGCAGCTTGCCGGCGGCCTCGGTCAACTCGCCGTAGCCCAGGCTGGCGCCGTTGGCATTGTTGAACACCCGGCTGTTTTCAGCACGGCATTGCGAGGCCGGCACACGCCAGCGTTGCGCGGCGGCCGATATCAGCATGTCGCGCGCGGCGGCGCCTATCTTGCGGTACTGGTCATAGCTGGACAGCGTGCTGGTGCTGCCGCCGGTGATCTGGATATGGAAAGCGGTATGGACGTAGATCGGCGCCGCCGGCGCGGACACCACCTTGATCCGGTTCCAGTCGCACTCCAGCTCCTCCGCGATCAGCATCGCCAGCGAGGTGTAGATGCCCTGCCCCATTTCCGACTTGTTGCTGACGATGGTGACGCCGCCATCCTTCTCGATGCGGACGAAGGCGTTGGGAGAGGGAATGGCGTTCTTGGCCTCGGCCGCCTCGGCCTTGCGCCCGCCCTCGCTGAGAATGAAGCCCAGGCATAGCGCGCCGCCGACCGCGCCGCTCATTTTCAGGAAACTGCGGCGGGATACTCCGATGGTTGTCATCCGGGCCTCCTACAGCAGCTTGGCGGCGGCATGGATGGCCGCGCGGATGCGGGGATAGGTGCCGCAGCGGCAGAGGTTGCCGCTCATCGCCAGATCGATGTCCTGATCGGAAGGATGGGGATTGGCGCTGAGCAAGGCGGTGGCGGCCAACACCTGGCCGCTCTGGCAGAAGCCGCATTGCACCACGTCCAGCTCATGCCAGGCCTGCTTGACCGCCTGGCCCACCTTGTCGGCGTTGCCTTCCACCGTGGTGATGCTGTCGTCCGCCACCAGCGTGGAGATCGGCGTCACGCAAGAGCGGATCGGCAGACCGTTCTTCAACACCGTACAGGCGCCGCACAAGGCCGCGCCGCAGCCGAACTTGGTGCCGGTCAGGCCCAGTTCGTCGCGCAATGCCCACAGAATGGGCGTGTCCGGAGAGGAGTTAAGCTCCACCTCCTTGCCGTTGATGGAAACCTTCATGCCTTGCCTCCCGAGCCGAGAAACAGAAGACGACGGCCATGCGATGGCCGCCGTCCGGATGCGAACCGGCGCCGGGCGGAATCCCGCCTCGGCGCCGCTGCAATCACTATAGGCGCTATCGGTTCAGACTCAAGCCGGCGGGCCCGCTCAGCCTCCCCGCTGCAGGCAGTGCTGGTAGCGGCCGTCGACTCGGCGCGCGAACCATTCGGTGGTCAACTTATGGGTGAACTTGGGGCTGACCAGCACGATCTGCGGGATGATTTCGCGCGGGGCCTTGGGGCCGGCCAGCGCGAACACTTTCTGATACAACGGGCTCTGACCGAAGCCGGACAGCTTCTCCAGCCGCAGGTCGCGCATCATGTCGGCGTCGCTGAGGCCCAGCCGGCCGGCGATGGACTGCAGCGCGCGCTGGGTGTCGCTGGTTTCGCCGGACAGCACACGGTTCATCTTGTCGCTGTAGAGCATGATGTCGCCGTCCAGCGCCAGCTTGCGGCCGGANNCTGACCTGCATCGGCCCGCCGTCGCGAATCGGGTTCTTGTGCTCGAAGATGGTCTGGCCGAACGGCAGCTCGCGCACCATGTCCTCGTACAGCGCGTTCATCTCGCGCTTGGTGCGCAAGGCATCCACCCGCTGCTTGAAGGTACGGCCGTCCGGCGACTTCTTGCTCATCGCCGCGTCGACGACGAACTGCGGAATCAGGTACTTCTGCCGGCGCTGCTCGATCTCGCCCCAGACGATCTTGGACAGGCCGGGCACCACCGGGTCCGGACTGAAGCCGGACTCCTGCTCCGCCACCGCCAGCACCGCGCAGAAGAACTGCGGCGTGTATGGAATCTTCAGATGGCTGAACGCGCCCATCACATCGTTGCTCCAGCCCTTGCGGTCCGGGATGCCGGGCGGCAGCAGCCGGTCCAGC
>NZ_JAJOHV010000141.1 GCF_021129175.1 Chromobacterium piscinae
CCTCGCCATCATCGGCGGCGAGGCCGCGCTGCCCGAGCGCGCGCGCCGCTGGCGCGAGCTGCTGCCGGACGCCACCCTGCTCAACAGCTACGGCCCCACCGAAGCCTCCGTCATCGCCACCGGCGCCGCGCTGTCCGGCCCTGACGCGGTGTGGGACGGCGGTGAGGACATCCCCATCGGCCTGCCGCGCCCCGGCGTGGCCGCCGCCATAGTCGACGCCGGCCTGCAGCCGGTGGCGCAGGGCGAAGAAGGCGAGCTATGCCTGCTGGGCGACGCGCTGGCCATCGGCTACCTGGGCCGCGACGAGCTGACCGCCCGCCGCTTCGTGCCCCTGGACGCGCTGCCCGGCGCGCCGCGCGCCTACCGCACCGGCGACCGCGCCGTCTGGCAGGGCGGCCAGCTGCGCTTCCTCGGCCGGCAGGACCACGAGCTGAAGATCAGCGGCCTGCGCATCGACCCGGCCGAGGTGGAAAACGCGCTGCTGGCCTGCCCCGGCGTGCGCGAAGCCGCGGTGATCGGCCTGCCGCTGGCCGGCGGCGGCTACACGCTGG
>NZ_JAJOHV010000142.1 GCF_021129175.1 Chromobacterium piscinae
CCGAAACCGGCTTCGACGGCAGCATCACCCGCTATGTCTACGACAACGCCGGCCGCCTGGCTCAGCAGGTGGAAGGCGACGTCGCCACCGATTACCGCTACGACCGCGCCGGCCGCCTGATCGAGCGCAGCGCGCCGAACAGCAAGGAAAGCTTCAGCTACGACCCGGCCGGCCGCCTGTTCCAGGCCAAGAACCGCTACGCCAGCCTGCGCTGGGTGTACGACGCCGTCGGCAACGTCACCGAGGAGCTCCACGGCTATCACGTCGCCGGCGTCAAGGAAACCTATCGCTGGCAACACGAGCACGACAAGCTGGGCAACCGCATCGCCACCATCCGCCCCGACGGCCACCGCGTGGACGTGCTCAATTACGGCAGCGGCCACGTGCATGGTCTGCTGTTCGGCCAGCGTGACATCTTCAACCTGGAGCGCGACAAGCTGCACCGCGAAACCCAGCGCGTGCTGGGCAATGCGCTGCAACAGACCCTGGCCTATGACAAGGCCGGCCGCCTGTCCAGCCAGCGGCTGATGGGCGCCACCCAGTGGAGCCGCCAGTACCAGTACGACGCCGCCGGCCAGCTTGTCGGCATCGCCGACAATCGCAGCGGTCAGCTGAATTACCGCTATGATCCGGTCGGCCGCCTGCTGGAAGCCGCCACCCCCAAGGGCGTGGAAAGCTTCCGCTTCGATCCGGCCGGCAACCTGTTGGACAACGCCCCGGCCGCCGACGGCCATCAGGACGACAGCCTGCTCGGCAACCTACTCAGCCAGTACGCCGGCCGCCACTACCGCTACGACAGCCGCGGCAATCTGGTGGAGAAACGCGTCAACGGCAGCCTCACCAAATTGGAATGGGACAGCCACAACCGCCTGTCCCGCCTCATCGCGCCGGACGGCCAACGCACCGACTACCATTACGACCCGCTGGGCCGCCGCATCGCCAAGATCAGCCAGGGCCAGGCCACGCTGTACGGCTGGGACGGCGACGTGCTGGCCTTCGAAACCCGAGATGAAGAAGCGGTGCATTACCTGTTCGAGCCGGACAGCTTCGTGCCGCTGGCCCAGGTGCACACCAACGCCATCCGCGGCGTCAAAGTGCCGGCCTGGAGCCAGCACCACCCCTACGACCCGGACAAGGACCCGCTGCGCCAGGTCGCACCGGAACCCGAGGCCCCCAAGGCGGTGTACTACTACCACACCGACCACCTGGGCACCCCGCAAGCGCTGACCGACGAACAAGGCCAGCTGGCGCTGGAAATGGACTACCAGGCCTGGGGCCAGGCGCG
>NZ_JAJOHV010000143.1 GCF_021129175.1 Chromobacterium piscinae
CCGCGCGATCGCGCTGGAGCTGGCCGGCCGCAAGCTGCCGGTCTTCGTCAATTACCGGCTGGATGGCGCGGCGGCCGAGGACGCCTGCGCGGCGATCCAGGCCGCGGGCGGCGAGGCCTATCCGGTCCGCGCCGACGTGTCCAACCGCGACGCGGTGGCGGCGATGTTCGCCGACATCCGCCAGCGCGGCTTCTGGGTGCAGACTCTGGTCAACAATGCCGGCATCGTCCGCGACGGCCTGCTGGCGATGATGCCGGCCGACGATTGGAGCGCAGTGCTGGGCAGCAATCTGGACGGCAGCTTCCACTGCGCGCGCGCCGCGCTGCAGACCATGATGAGCCGCAAGAGCGGACAGATCGTCAACATCGCCTCGGTCGGCGGCATGCGGGCCCAGGTCGGCCAGGCCAACTACGCGGCGGCCAAGGCCGGCTTGCTGGCGCTGACCCGCGGCCTGGCGCGCGAGGTCGGCCGCTACGGCATACGCGTCAACGCGGTGGCGCCGGGCTTCATCGACACCGACATGCTGGCGGAGATGAAGGCGTCGGACAAAGGCGCGGCCTTGCTGGAGGACGCGCGCGCCAAGCAGATTCCGCTGGCGCGCTTTGGCAGGCCGGAGGAGGTGGCGCAGACCGTCGGCTTCCTGTGCTCGGGCGCGGCCAGCTACATCACCGGCCACGTGCTGGTGGTCGACGGAGGGCTGTGTGCCTGAAGCCCGGCCCTTGCTCGGCCGGCTGTTCTCGCCGATCGAGCTGAACCGGCTGCGGCTGCCCAACCGGCTGCTGATGAGCTCGATGCACTTGAATCTGGACGAGTGCGACGACGCCTGGCACAGGATGGCGGCGTTCTACGCGCTGCGCGCGCGCGAGGGCGTCGGCCTGATCGTCAGCGCCGGCTGCGCGCCGGACGAGGCGGGCAAGACTACCAAGGGCGGCTTCGCCCTGTGCCGCGACGACGAAATCGCCGGGCACCGGCTGATCACCGGCGCGGTGCGCGAGGCTGGCGGCCGCATCGCGCTGCAGATCCTGCATTTCGGCCGCGAGGCCTTTCACGGCGGGATGGTGTCATCATCGGCCGAGCGGCTGCCGTCCAGCGTGTTCACGCCCAGGCCGCTGTCCGAGGCCGAGATCCAGGCGACCATCGCCGCCCATGCCGATTGCGCGGCCCGCGCCGTCGCCGCCGGCTACGACGCGATCGAGCTGCTGTTCGGCCAGGGTTTTCTGGTGCACCAGTTCCTGGCGCCGGCGTGCAACAAGCGGACCGACCGTTGGGGCGGCGGCTTCGACAACCGCGCCCGGTTGGCGGCGGAGATCGCCGCCGCGGTGCGTTGCCGCGTCGGCCCGGATTTTCCGCTGATCTTCCGTCTGCCCTGCATGGATCTGCTGCCGGACGGGCTGGACGCCGAGGGGTCGATGGCGCTGATCGGCAGGCTGCTGCCTTATGGCATCGACCTGCTCAACGTCAGCATAGGCTGGCACGAATCCGAGGTGCCGACGATCGCGACGGCGGTGCCGCGCGCGGCTTTCGCCGACGCCGCCCGGCTGGCGCGGCGGCGCTACCCGCAGCTGAAGCTGGCCGTCAGCAACCGGGTCAACGACCCGCGCGACGGCGAGGCGTTGTTGCTGGACGGCTGCGCCGACATGATCGCGATGGCGCGGCCTTTTCTGGCCGACCCGGCGCTGGCGGGCAAGGCGCGGGCAAACCGCTTCGACGAGATCAACGCTTGCATCGCTTGCAACCAGCGTTGTCTGGACCACGTGCTGACCGGCCAGCCGGTCGGCTGCAGCGTCAATCCCGATTGCGGCTTGCCGGAGGAGGGGCGCTATCCGCCGCTGACGCGCGCGCTGGAAGTGGCGGTGGCCGGCGGCGGCATCAGCGGCATGGGGGCGGCCTTGTTCCTGGCCCGGCGCGGCGCGCGGGTGACGTTGTTCGAGGCCGGGGACGAACTGGGCGGCCAGTTGCGGCTGGCCGCGTGTATTCCGCAAAAGGAGGAGTTCGCCGCCACCATCCGTTACTACCGCGGCGAGCTGCTGCGCGCCGGCGTGGAGGTGCGGTTGGGCCGCAGTTTCGACGAGAGCGCGATCGACGCCGCACGCTGGGACCACGTGGTGTTGGCGCAGGGCGCCGCGCCGCGGCGGCCGGAAGGCGTGCCGGGCCTGGCGCTGCCGCACGTGCGCGATTACGCCGAGGTGCTGGAGCAGGGTTGTCCGGTGGCGTTCCCGGTGGTGGTGATCGGCGGCGGGGGCATCGCCTGCGACCTGGCGAAATACCTGGCCGCCCTGCGCGGCGGGCTGACGCGGAACGCGCGCGCTTATCTCGCGCGCCGCCTGCCGGCGGAGGCGCTGGCGCCGTATCTGGACGGCGGCGCGGACGACGAGGAGCCGGCGATCACGCTGTTGCAGCGCTCCGGCCGCAAGTTCGCCCACCGCGTCGGCCGCACCACGCGCTGGATACTGATGGACGCGCTGCGCCGCGATGGGGTGCGGCTGCTGAGCCGGGTCGACGTCGTCGAGATCACCGGCGAGGCGGTGATCGTGCGCGAGCGCGGCGGCGCGTTGCGCAGCCTGCCGGCGCGCAGCGTGGTGATCGCCGCCGGGCAAGCGCCGCGTCTTGGGCCGGAGGACGCGCTGCGGCGCGCCGGCATTCCCTATACCGTGCTGGGCGCGGCCGATGGCGGCCTCGCCGGCGTCAATCTGGCCGCCGCGCTGGAGGCGGCCTACCGGTTTGCGATGGAGCTGAGATGAACACGATGCGGGCGGTGGTATGGGAAGGGCCGCAACGGCTGAGGCTGGCGACGCTGTCGCGTCCGGCGCTATTGGCGCCGGATGATGCGCTGCTCCGGGTCACCCACGCGTCCACTTGTGGCACCGATCTGCACATCTACCGCGGCGCGGTGCCGGGCTTCGAGCCAGGGACTGTGATCGGGCATGAGTTCGTCGGCGTGGTGGCGGCGGTGGGGACGGCGGTCAGGCGGCTGCGGCCCGGGCAACGCGCGGCTTGCGCCGATTTCGTCGCTTGCGGCGCGTGCGCGCATTGCGTGGCCGGGCGGCATGCCCAGTGCGGAGAGCGGCGGCTGTTCGGTTTTTCCGGCCTGCAGCCGCGGCTGGACGGCGGCCTGGCCGAATACGTGCGGGTGCCGCGGGCGGATGTCGCGCTGACGCCGTTGGCTGATAGCGCGGACCTGCGCTTCGGCCTGCTGTCCGGCGACGTGATGCCGACCGCGCTGGGGGCGCTGCAACGGCTGGCGCTGGCTCCGGGCGAACGTCTGGCGGTGGTCGGAGCCGGCCCGGTGGGTGTCCTGACCGCCTGGCAGGCGGCGCGCCGGGGCGCGGAGGTCCTGTTGCTGGAGGCCAATCCCGTTCGCGCGGCGCGCGCGCGCAGCGGGGGGCTGGCGGTGGCGGAGATCGCGGCCGGGCAGCTGCTATCGGACGCGGTGCCCGGCTTGGCCGGGGTTTTCGACGCTGCGGTGGACGCGGTGGGCGGCGAGAACGGTTTGAAGACCGCGCTGGCCACATTGCGGCCGCGGGGCCGGCTGATCGGCGCGGGATCGCAGGCCGGCCGTTTCGAACTGGATTGGGGCGCGCTGATGCAACGCGAGATCGCGCTGCAGTTCGTGATCGGCGATCCGATCGGCCTGCGCGGCGAGGTGGCGGCGGCGATGGTCGACTGCGCGCCGGCGCTGGACCTGATGTTTTCCGATAGATTGCGCCTGGACGAAGTGCCGGACTACTTCGCCGCGCTGTACCGGCGCGAGCGTTTCAAGGCCTTGGTCGACGTGGCGGGGGAGGAGATATGAGCAGGCGAAGCATGGGAAAGCGGCTGGCTTTGATCGGCTGCGGCGCGATGGGAACCGCGCTGGGATTGCGGCTGCTGGGCCTGGGTTGGGAAGTGCGGGTCTATAACCGCAGCCCGGAGCGGACGGCGCCGTTGCGGGACGCCGGCGCCAGCGCGCACGCGACGCC
>NZ_JAJOHV010000144.1 GCF_021129175.1 Chromobacterium piscinae
CAGTCTTCTGGCGGGGTTTTGGCGTTTCTGGCTGCAGTTTGTTCAAGTCCTCTGGGAGCGCCGTCCATCGTCGTTATCCATCCTTTTGTCGGTGTCGGATGCCATTTGTCATTGCCTGGCGCTATTCTTGCAATGATGGCTGAGTATTGGGGATGGCGATGCGAGATGGACCGATGAAGCCTGCGGCGGGTTTCACCATGCTGGAGGTGCTGATTGCGCTGCTGGTGCTGGCGATGGGCGTGTTGGCGGCTATCGCGGTGATACTGAATGCGGAGCGCGCCAGCGGTTCCGCCTACTTGCGGCAGATGGCCAGTCAATATGCTTACGATATGGTTGACCGGATGCGGGCGAACTCCGCTCAGGTCAGCGCGGGCAACTACGATGTGGCGTCGGGCACCGCGCTCTCGACTTTGCAAAGCGATTGCGCCACTTCCGCCTGCAGCGCGGCGACGATGGCCACTTATGACAAGTATCAGTGGCTGAGCGATTTGCAGAACAATTTGCCCGGCGGCACCGGCAGCGTTTACCAGCCTACAAACGGCGGCAGCACCGAGCGCGTGGTGCAAATCTGGTGGACGGATGGCAACGCGGTCAGCGGCGGCAGTCAGCAGACCGTGACGGTGAGGACCATCATGTGAAAGCCTGGCGAACGCAGTCTGGATTCTCCCTGATTGAATTGATGGTGGCGATCACGATCGGTTTGCTGCTGCTGACCGCTCTGGTCGGCATCATGGTGGGCGGGCGCAAGGACTACTCCACCAATACTGGACAGGGCATGTTGCAGAACGCCGGGGCGACCTTGTCCAGCGTGATTTCGCAGACGGCGCGTTCGGCCGGTTTCTTTGGCTGCTCCGGTACCTCCACATCGAATGCTTTAGTGACCGCCAACGGCCTGTTGAGCAGCTTCAACTCGCCGGTTATCGGCTATGACGCGACCTTGGCTTCGTCGACGTTGACGCTGGCCGCGCTCAACGGCAACAACGACAGCACATTGACTGACTGGTCGCCGACGCTGGACAGCAGCTTGCAGGGGAAAGTGGCCCAGGGCAGCGATGTGCTGGTTTTCTCAGGACAAACCAATGGCACGACGCCGGTGTGGGTCAATACCTATGCCTCGGCCGGCAGCACCGCGCTGGCCACGCTGGCCGCTTCCGGGGTGGTGGCCAACAATCTGTTGGCGGTGTCCAACTGCGGGCACTCGACCATTCTGCAAGTCAATAACGTCAGCAGCACCAGCAGCGGCAGCGTGATCAACTTGAAGCAGGCTTTGGATGCGGATTTTCCGGTGGGCTCGGTGGCGGTTCCCTTGTCGCAGACCGCTTATTTCGTCGCGCAAGCGACGGGCGCGCAAAGCGCGCTGTATCAGGCCGTGTATGACGGCACAGCTGCCAGTTGGCAGCTGACGCCGGTGGTGCCTGGGGTGGACATGCTGCAGGTGTGGTACGGAGTAGGCAGCACGCCGGGAGTGACCACGCAGTATCTGCGCGCATCCCAGGTCAGCAATTGGGCGCAGGTCAACAGTCTGAGGATCGCGGCATTGCTGGAGGGACCGTTGGGATCGGCGCCGGCGGGCGGTCGCGCTGGCTGCGCGAATCAGACTAACTGGACGGTATTGGGCAACACGGTGGTAGTGCCTTGCGATACCCGGTTGCGGCATGTGTATACGATGACCGTGTCCTTGAGGAATGCCGGACTATGACGATCTCAAGAGCTGACTTGGTTGGGCAGAAGGGCGTAGTGCTGATCGTCGCGCTGATTTTCATGCTGGTGATCATGATTCTGGGCCTGGCGGGCAGCAGCCAGTCGCTGGGACAGCTGCATATGGCCAGCAATAACGCCCTGTATCAAAACAATATGCAATTGGCGGAGGGCACGCTGCGCCAAGCCTATGCCTCTATGCTGCAAGGCAATTTCGCCAGCCAAAACTTCACCGTTTCCGGCAGTAATGGATATTACCAGTTTAATGCTAGCGCAACGCCGATCTGGCAGCAGAATCTCTATACCGCTTCATTCTGGAGCGACAGCTCCAAGACGATAAGCGGCTATGCCGGCACGCCGGCGGTTTCGGGCATCGTTAGCAGTTACGTGGTGGAAAGCATGCCGGCTTCGTGCCGCGCCGGCGTCAGTTGCGGCAATCGCGGCATTTATGGCTTGCAGACAGGCAGCAACAATTACCGGGTGACCGCCCGAGTGGCGACAAGCAGTGGGGCCAGCCCAGTGGTGGTGCAGGCGATTTTCACGCAGTGAGGCGTATATGGCGAACCGGGCAACCTTGACGCGTATTGCCGGCAGCATCGCGCTGCTGGTCGGGTTGACGCTGGCGACAATATGGGTGAGCGGCGCGGGTTCAACCGCGACATTGGCGATTTCCCAGGTGCCGTTGACGATCAGCACGCCAGCGCGGCCGCAGGTGGTGATCGCGGTGACCAATTCGGAATCGATGGACGGCAGCACCATTACCTATTGCAATGGTACTGGCAACAGCGGGGCCAACTGCAGCAACGGCTTTTCCACCACCTACACCGGCCGCGGCGGAGCCTTGTTGACCGGTTCCGGCGCGGTGGGCGGCTTGACCGGCTCTTCCTCGCCGATCAATTACCCGGTGCCGGCCAACTTCACGCCGCCCATTTCCGGCGGGGCGGCCGGCAGCATGCAGCCTTACACTTCTACCCTGTCCACCGGGCAGTTGGCTGACAATAGTCCATCGCGTCTCAATGTGGCCAAGGCTGGCATTCTTTCGATATTGAACACCTACCTTGCCACCACTGATTTCGCGCTGCTGTCCTATCAGATGAGCCGTACTTCGTTAAATACCACCTGGGTTTACTATATGTCGCCGCCTGGCGGGTTCGGCTTCACCAACGCGCCTGCCTCCACCAGTACCACTGACACTGTTCTTAACCCGTGCTACGGCTACCTGTCGCTAGGCACGCTGCTGTCAACGGTAAAAAGCAACTGCGCGGCCGTCGCGATGGGGCTGGGGCTCAGCGGCACGACCATGAGCGGCGCTCAATACATGACGGTGTCGGCCACCAGCGACGATGCCAGCATCAACGACGTGTTGTACAGCTCGGGTCTGAACCCGGTATTCATGACCTACGGTACCGTCAGTCCCAGCAATCCCTACAGCTACTATTCGCTGAGCAGCTATAAGACAGGTTCAGTAACCGTGTCGTACAGTTTGACGGCGCCGGGGGGCTTTTCCGGTTGGGGCACCTCCCCGACCAATGCCGGCTATGTTCCTTTCACGCCGCAGGTGCTGTACGCGCAGCGAGGCTGGGGCTATGGCGGTTCGCAGTCGTACAGCGGCGCGACCACCAATGTGGCGATGACCAATCTGGGCAGCCCGTCGTCCAGCCAGATCACCAGCGCCTATAACAGCTTTTCGCCGTTTTTGCAGCCGGAGACCAACTCCACCAGCACGACGGAGATCAAGGCGGCGGCGGGACAATCGCCGATCTATGCGCTGTTGAAGACTGCGCAAACTTCTTTCACCAGCACCTCGTCCAGCAGCGGCTGCGCGCCGCAGAAGTACGTGGTGCTGATCACCGATGGCTTGCCCACCCAGGATAAGAGCGGCTATTTCTGGCCCCCGGTCGGCAGCGCCGCAGCCACCGGCTACGGAGTGACCGCCAGCTTCAACGCCGATGGCTCGCTAAATACCAGCGGCACCAACAGCCAGGCTCTGCTCGACGCCATCAGCCAGATCCAGACCCTGGCTACCGCAGGGATCAAAACCTATGTGATAGGCCTGGGCGCGGGGGTGGCGCCGGCCACAAACCCGGTCGCGGCGCAAACGCTGACCGCGATGGCGGTGGCGGGCAACACCGGCTCCTATTATCCCGCTGTCAGTCCGACCGCCTTCAGCAACGCGCTGAGCGCGATTCTGGTGCAAATCCAGAAGGGCAGCTACGACCAGGCTTCTGTGGCCCTGAACAGCACCACGCTCAGCACCAACACCCAGGCTTTCCTGGCCAGCTTCAATCCAAGCGACACGCCATATAGCGACTGGACCGGAGATCTGGCCGCCTACACGCTTGGCAGCAGCAGCGGCTTGAACGTCAGCACCTCGGCCAGCTGGAGCGCGCAGGCGCAGGTGGACACCTTGGCCAGCGGCAGCGGATGGCAGAGCGCGAGGCTGATCGCCACCTGGGACGGAGTGAACAGCAAGGGCGTGCCGTTCCGCTGGCCGGCTACCGGCGTCACTGGGATCAACAGCACGCAGCAGTCGCAATTGCAGCCCTCGGATACCAAGGGTAGTCTTCGCGTCAACTACTTGCGTGGCGACACTTCCCAGGAGGTGCGCAACGGCGGTGGATTCCGCAACCGCAGCCATCTGCTGGGCGACATCATCGACAGTGGGCCGGCCTATGTCGCCAAGCCGAATGGCCCCTATATCGATACCAGCTATCAGACGTTCATCAGCAACAACGTCAGCCGCACGCCGATGCTCTACGTCGGCGCCAACGACGGCATGGTGCACGCCTTCAACGCCAGCACAGGCAACGAGGTTTTCGCCTTCGTGCCCAACGGCGTGTTCGCCAATCTGTACCAACTGACCAGCGCCTCGTACAACAACAATCATCTCTATTTCGTCGACGGCTCGCCCCAGGCGGGGGACGTGATGTTCTCCGACAATAGCTGGCATTCGGTGCTGGTGGGCGGCTTGGGAGGCGGCGGCAAGACCATCTACGCGCTCGACGTGACCTCGCCCTCGACTCTGACGTCGGAAACGGCGCTGGCCAACGCCGCGCTGTGGGAATTCAGCGATACAGGCATGGGCTATTCCTATGGCCGTCCGACGGTTGCCCGTTTGAACGGCGCGACCAACGCCTTCGCGGTGTTCTTCGGCAATGGTTATGCAAGCAGCGGCAACCACGCGATCTTCTACGCGGTCAATCCGCAGACCGGCGCCACGCTGGCCAAGATAGACCTGTGCAGTTCGGTGCCGGCGGCCTGCAACAGCAGCGCGCCGCAGGGCCTGTCCGAGGTGGTGGCGGTCAACAGCAGCGGCAACGCCGGCGCGGCGGTGGATACCGTTTACGCTGGAGATCTGCAGGGCAATCTGTGGGCGATCAACGTGTCCAGTTCCACGCCGGCCAACTGGTCGGCGCGGCTGCTGTTCACCGCTACCGACAGCAGCGGCAACCACCAGCCGATCACGGCGGCTCCGGTAGCGACGCTGAATCCCAACTTCCCCAAGCAGAAGGGCATGATGGTGTATTTCGGCACCGGGCAGTTGCTGGCCCAGGCCGATCTGACCAATACCAATACCCAGGCCTTCTACGCGGTCTACGACAATATGAGCATCACCGGCCTGACACCGTCCAATCTACTGCAGCAGACCGAAACCGCGATCACCACGTCCGTGTCTGGTTTTCCCAGCACCACGGTCTCGTCCACGCAGTACAACTGGCAGAGCCCCAATCCGCCGCTCAGTTGCGTGGTGGGCAAGACCTGCCCGACGCTGTACGGTTGGTATTACACGCTGGGCTTCGCCGGCAGCGGCGCCCGAGTGCTGACGAATCCGCAGCTCTTCGCCGGCAATGTGGTGTACACCACGTTCACGCCGTCATCGTCGGCTTGCACCGCGGGCGGCAGCTCATTCCTGATGGCGTCCAGCTATGCGACGGGCGGCCCCCCGGCCCAGCCTTTCCTGGACGCCAATGGCGATGGGGTGGTCAATGGCAGCGATGTCTACAATCAACAACCGTTGTCGGGCGTGCAATTGGGCAGCTTCTTCGCTTCGTCGCCGGCCTTCGTGGTTTCCAATCAGGGCGGCTACTCCGCCAGCATCCTGGTGGGCGGCGGCAACGGCAACAGCCGCAATAACTGCGCCAACGGCAAGCTGAACTGCACCAGCAGCAGCCCGTCGCAGCAATATTATTCCTGGAGCGGATGGTGGCAAATCCTTTAAAAAAGCCCATGTGGCGGGGAGGGGGCATGCGCGGCTTCACGCTGGTCGAACTGATGATCACCCTGGCGATCGTCGCCATCTTGGGCACCATCGCTTATCCGATGTACACCGGCTATGTGCAGCGATCGCGGCGCAGCGATGCCTGGCAGGCGCTAAATACGGCGCAGGCGCAAATGGAACAGTGTTATGCGCAGTATTTTGCCTATAACAACGCAGCCTGCACGGTGACAGTGGCCTCTCCCAGCGGCTATTACCAAGTGCAGATCGCCTCCGGCACCAGCGCCAGCGCCTATACGTTGACGGCTACGCCGACCAATCCGGGACTGCAGACTGCCGATACCAGCTGCAGCAGCTTCAGCGTTGGCAATGGCGGCATTCGCAGCTCGCTGAATGCGCAAGGCGCGGACTCTTCCAACACTTGTTGGCCGCATTGAGGGAGCGAGAGATGAGGCCGCGGGCGGGGAAGGGCTTCACGTTGGTCGAAATGATGGTCACGGTCGCGGTGGCGGTGCTGATGGTGACCGTGGCCCTGCCGGCCTGGCAGGTATTCGTCCAGAACGAGAGGCTGAACAGCACGCGCGATCAACTGATCAACGCGATGAACCAGGCGCGGGCGCTGTCGATCAGCAATGACGATGTGGTGACCATCTGTCCTTACAACGCTAGCTCCGCCTCCAGCTGCGGCGCCAGTTGGAGCGCCGGCTGGGCGATTTTCGAATTGCCGCAGGGCAGCGCCAGCTCCACCAGAGTGCAAGCCCAGCCGTTGACCGTAGGCTCCTCGCCTACCATCAACGCCGCCACTTCGGCCGGCGCGGCGATCCCCAGCATTAGCTTCAATCCGCGCCCGCCCTATGTCGCGGCAGCCCAGACCGGCGATTTCCGCCTTTGCGACAGCCGGGGCGTCAGCTATGCGCTGTCGTTCAATCTGCAGACCACCGGCTATATCCAGCAGGCCAGCAGGGCCGGCGTCACGCTGGCGGGCGCCGCGCTCACCTGCCCCTGAGGCGGCCGGAGTTGGGCAGCCGTCGGCGACGGTGGTATGCTTCGCGATCCGTTCCGTTTCATGGCGCCGCGGCGGTCTCGGCATGATGTGCCGCGTCGGCGTCCGCTCAAGGAAAAGCATGGTTTACCCGTCGCCGTCGTTTGAAGACAAAATCTGCCCGCCGGAACAGCTGGCCGAGCGTCTGGCCGCGCTGCCGCGGCCGCTGGTGTTCACCAACGGCTGCTTCGACATCCTGCATCGCGGCCATGTCACCTACTTGGCGCAGGCGCGCGCGCTGGGCGCCAGCCTGGTGCTGGGATTGAATACCGACGCTTCGGTGAAGCGGCAGGGCAAGGGCGACGATCGTCCGATCAACAATGAACTGAACCGCGCTGCGGTGCTGGCGGCGCTGGAGAGCGTCAGCCTGGTCACCTGGTTCGACGCCGACACCCCGGCCGAGCTGATCGAGCAGATCAAGCCCGACGTGCTGGTCAAAGGCGGCGACTGGACCGTGGACAAGATCGTCGGCAGCGGCGAAACGCTGGCGCGCGGCGGCCAGGTGCACTCCATTCCTTTTCTGTTCGACACCTCCACTACCAAGACGCTGCTGAAGATCCGCGCGAACGAGGACAAGGCGTGAGCGAGCACGCGTTCGCGGTGCTGCGCCGCCTGTCCGACGGCCGCTTCCATTCCGGCGAGGACATCGCCCAGGCGCTGGGCTGCTCGCGCACGCTGGTGTGGCAGGCGGTGCATGCGATCGAATCCGAACTGGGCCTGGACGTATTCAGCGTGCGCGGCCAGGGTTACCGGCTGGCTCGTCCTTTCGACTGGCTGGACGTGGCCGCGGTCCGCGCGGGCCTGCCGCCGGCCGCGGCCGAGACGTTCACGCTGGCGGTGGCCGAGCGCACCGATTCCACCAATAGCCAGTTGATGGCGCGCGCCGGCAACGGGGGCTTGCATGGTCTGGTGCTGGCCTGCGAGCAGCAGACCGCCGGCCGCGGCCGGCTGGGGCGGCGCTGGCAGGCCAGACTGGGATCGGGCCTGACCTTTTCGCTGCTGTGGCGTTTCGAGCGCGGCCTAGCCGAGCTGGCCGGCCTGTCGCTGGCGGTGGGCGTCGCGCTGGCGCGCGCGTTGCGGACGCTGGGCGCGCCAGTGGAGCTGAAGTGGCCGAACGATGTGCTGCTGGATGGACGCAAGCTGGCCGGCATCCTGATCGAGGTGTCCGGCGACGCGCTGGGCCCGGCGGCCGCGGTGATCGGCATCGGCTTGAACGTCGCCGATCCGGGCGAGGTCGACCAGCCGGTGGCGGCGCTGGAGCAGGCAGGCGTGGCGCCGGATCGCAACCGGGTGCTGGCCGCCTTGCTGGGCGAGCTGGAGCGGGTGCTGGCCGATTTCGACCGCGACGGCTTCGCGCCATTGCGCGACGAATGGTGGAGCCTGTGCGCCCATCGGCAGGCGCAGGTGCGGCTGAGCTTCTCGCATGGCGAGCCGATCGACGGTGTCGCCTGCGGCGTGGCCGATAACGGCGCGCTGTTGACGGAGACTGCGCAGGGAATAAGAGCCTTCCACATCGGCGAAGTCAGCCTCAGGGGGCGTCAATGAAACTATTGATAGATGCCGGCAACAGCCGGGTGAAATGGGCCTTGTACCAAGGCGAGGACTGCGTGCGTCAAGGCGCGGCCGAGCACGGCGAGCTGGCCGGTCTGGCCGATGCTTGGCGCGGCCTGCCGCTCGAGGGCGCCTGGCTGTCTTCGGTGGCGCGCCGGGAAGTGATCGACGCGCTGTCTGCCGCCGTGCCTTGCCCATTGCACCGCGTGCATGCGGAACGCCGTTTCGGCGACGTGTGTAACCATTATCGCAACACCGCCGAGCAGGGCGCCGACCGCTGGCTGGCGGTGCTGGCCGCGCGCGAGTTGTGCCGCGGGGATGTCATCGTCGCCTGCGCCGGCACCGCGCTGACGGTGGAGGCGCTGACCGCCGAGGGCGATTATCTGGGCGGCCTGATCCTGCCTGGCCACGGCCTGATGCTGCACAGCCTGGCCCAGGGCACGGCCAATCTGAACCGCGCCGCCGGCGAGATCGCCGATTTTCCGCAGGGGACGCAGGACGCGCTGGCCAGCGGAGCGATGGCGGCCTTGACCGGCGCCATCGAGGAGCAGCGGCGCAAGCTGGCTGAGCGCACCGGCCGCGCGCCGGCCACGGTGATCCTTACCGGCGGCGACGCCGCGCGCATCGCGCCCTGGCTCGCGGCGCCGTTGCAGATCGTGGATAATCTGGTGCTGATGGGTTTACTCAAGGTGGCGAATACGTGATGAAGTGGCTAGTGGCGCTGGTGGTGGTGCTGAATCTGGTGGTGGCGATGTACGGCTCGCTGAAGCAGCGGCCGCCGCTGGACGTGCACGCCCAGGAGGTCAGTCCCGGGCAGGTGAGGCTGCTGCCCGCCAACTGGAAGCCGGACGCGTCCGCGCCCAAGGCGCAGGCCAGCGCGC
>NZ_JAJOHV010000145.1 GCF_021129175.1 Chromobacterium piscinae
CGCTGGTGGCCGCCGAGACGCTGGGTTCCGGCGGCGCGCCGTTGTCCGACGCCGAGCTGGCGGCGCTTTGCGCCCGCCACGGCAGCTTGGCCGCCGCGTTGCCGGTGCTGCCGCTGCAGCAGGGCCTGCTGTTCCACGCCCAGCTGGGCGAGGCGGCTGGCAAGTACAACTCCATCACCCGCGTCACTTTTGAAGGCCCGCTAGGCAGCGACAGGCTGCGCGCGGCGCTGGCGGCGGTATTGCGCCGCCATCCGCAGCTGGCCGCCGGCTTCGACAGCGAGGCCCAGGCCGAGCCGCTGCAGTTGCTGCCGCTTGTTCTGCCGGAATGGCCGTGGCGCGAGCTGGAGCTTGCGGCGTCGGCCGACGAGGCCGAGGCGCTGCAGGCGCTGGAGCATGAGGAGCTGAACCGCGACTTTACGGTCGGCGGCCCTGGCGACGGCCCGCTGCTGCAGGCCACGCTGGCGCGCCACGGCCAACTGTCCACGCTGTTCCTGACCGCGCACCATTTGGTTGTCGATGGCTGGTCCACGCCCATCATGCTGCGCGACTTGCTGGCCGCCTACGGCGACGGACCGGACACGCTGTCTTCGATCCGCGTCGACTACCCCAGCGTGGTGCGCGCGCTGTCGGCGCGCGACCTGACGCCGGCGCGGCAGCTGTGGCTGCAGACGCTGGACGGCGTCAAGCCGACGCTATTGTTCGGCCAGCAGATGGCCGCGCCGGAAGTGCGCGAGCTGGAGTTGGTGGTGCCGAAGGCGCTGGAGGACGCGCTGACCGAGCGCTGCCGCGAACGCGGCCTCACCCTGAACACCGCGATGCAGGGCATGTGGGGCGCGTTGCTGTCGGTGCTGACCGGCCGCAACGACGTGGTGTTCGGCTCGCCGGTGTCGGGCCGCTTCAGTCCGGTGGACGGCGTGGACGAGCATATCGGCCTGTTCAGCAACACCATTCCGGTACGGGTGGCTCTGCGGCCGGACGCGACGCTGTGGGATCAGCTGGCCGATTTGCAGGCGCGGCAGATCCGTCTGCTGGAGCACGACGGGCTGGGCCTTGCCGAAATCCAGCGCCTGGCCGGCGCGGCCACGCTGTTCGACACGCTGCTGGTGGTCGAGAACTACCCGGATCAGGACATGCAGTCGCGCGACTACCACTGCGCGCGCATCGCCTCGCTGCGCAACCGCGGCCATACCCACTATCCGCTGACCGTGCTGGCGCTGCCTGGCGACCGATTGCGGCTGCTGATCGAGTACCGCGATCTGGTCAAAGAACCGCAGCAACTGGCCGAACGCATGCTGGCGCTGCTGGAGCACCTGGCTTATCAGCCGGAGCTGCCGTGGTCGGCTTTCAATCCACTGACCGGCTCCGAGCGCGAGTTGATCGAGCAGGTCAACGCCACCGCCGTAGCGATACCGGAAGCCACGCTGCGGTCGCTGCTGGAGGCCCAGGCGGCCAGAACGCCGGACGCGCCGGCGCTGCTGGACGAGGCGCGCGCGCTCAGTTATGCCGAAACCCGCGCCCAGGTAGCCCATCTGGCCGGCCGGCTGGCGGAGGCCGGCGTCAAGCCTGGCGACATCGTCGCCGTGGCGTTGCCGCGCTCGGCGCATCTGAGCCTGGCGCTGATGGCGGCGCAGGAAGCCGGCGCCGCCTATCTGCCGCTGGACACCGGCTACCCGGACGAGCGGCTGGCCTATATGGTGGCCGACGCCAAGCCGGCGCTGATCGTCACCTGCGCCGAACTGGCGCCGCGTTTCGCTTCCATGGGCACGCTGCTGCTGCAGGACGAACTGGCGATCGATCCGCAAGCCTTCGACGCGCCTGCGCTGACGCCGGACCACGCCGCCTATCTGCTGTACACCTCCGGGTCCACCGGCCGGCCCAAGGGCGTGCTGGTTTCGCACCGCGCCATCGTCAACCGCCTGCTGTGGATGCAGCACGAGTACGGCCTGAACGCGGATGATGTGGTGCTGCAGAAGACGCCTTGCAGCTTCGACGTGTCGGTGTGGGAATTCTTCTGGCCGCTGATCATCGGCGCGCAGCTGTTCATGGCGCCGCCGGACGCGCACCGCGATCCGGAGGCGTTGCTGGAGCTGATCGCCGCGCGCGGCGTCACCACCTTGCACTTCGTCCCGTCGATGCTGGCGGCGCTGCTGGCCCACATGCGGGGCGACGCGGCGGCGCGTTCGGCCCAGACGGCCAGCTTGCGCCGGGTGTTTTGCAGCGGGGAGGCATTGTCGCGCGAGTTGGCCGACGGCTACGCCGGCCTGATAGACGCGCCGCTGCACAATCTGTACGGCCCGACCGAGGCGGCGGTGGACGTCAGTTACCAGCCGGCGGCCAAGCCGGCGCCGGAATCGGCCAGCGTGCCCATCGGCCTGCCGGTGTGGAACACCGCGCTGCGCATTCTGGACGCCGCGCTGCGGCCGGTGCCGGTGGGCGCGCCGGGCGAGCTTTATCTGTGCGGCGTACAGCTGGCCCATGGCTATCTGGGCCGGCCGGACCTGACCGCCAGCCGTTTCATCGCCGATCCGTACGCCGAGGGCGAGCGGATGTACCGCACTGGCGACATCGCGTGCTGGCTGCCGGACGGCGCGGTGGAGTATCTGGGCCGCAGCGACGACCAGCTGAAGATACGCGGCCAGCGCATCGAGCTGGGCGAGATCGAGGCGGCGCTGTTGGCTCAGCCGGGCGTGGCCCGCGCGGTGGTCCACGCCCGCGCGCTGGGCGGCCAGGCGGCCCATGCTGCCGGCGCCGACAACCGCCAGTTGGTCGGCTATGTGATCGCAGCGGATCAGGACAACCCGCCCGAGGCCGACGCGCTGCGCGCGGCGCTGGCCAAGGTTCTGCCGGCCCACATGGTGCCGGTGGCCGTGATGCGGCTGGCGGATTTCCCGCTCAGCGCCAACGGCAAGCTGGACCGCAAGGCGCTGCCGGAGCCGTCGGCTGCGGCGTCGATCGACGGCCGAGAGCCGCGTCCGGGCCTGGAAAGCCGCATCGCCGCCTTGTTCGCCGAGATATTGGAACGCGATGCGGTGCGCGCCGACGACGACTTCTTCGCGCTGGGCGGCCACTCGCTGTTGGCGATGCGGCTGGCGGCGACGCTGCGCCGCGAGCTGAAGCTGCCGGTGTCGGTCGGCCAGATCATGAGCTCGCCGACGGTGGCCAAGCTGGCGGCGGTGTTGTCCGACGCCGGCCTGGCGTCCGACCCGGCGCTGGCCGGCTTCGGCGAGGTGCTACCGCTGCGTGCCGGCAAGGGGCGGCCGCTGTTCTGCATCCACCCGGCCTCGGGCTTCGCTTGGCAGTACAGCGGCTTGTCGCGCCATCTGCGGCAGGGCTTGGCGCTGGTGGGGCTGCAGTCGCCGCGCCCGGACGGCGCCATCGCCCGCTGCGCCGGCATGGACGAGGTGTGCGACCGTCATCTGGCCAATCTGCGCCGCATCCAGCCGCAAGGCCCGTATCACCTGATCGGCTATTCGCTGGGCGGCACGGTGGCGCAAGCGTTGGCGGCCAAACTGCGGCAGCAGGGCGAGGAGGTGGCTTTCCTGGGCCTGCTCGACACCTATCCGCCGGAGGGCCAGGACTGGAACGGCCCGACCGAGGAAGAGGCCAAGGCCGAGGTGGCGCGCGAGCAGGAGCAGTTCATGTCCGCCACCGAGGACGCCGCCGACGCCTTCATGCTGCGCGAAAAGACCGAGATGTTCGGCCACATCGTCGCCAACTATCAGGACGCGGTGCGGCTGCTGTCGCAAGCGCGCACGCCGCGCTACGACGGCCAGGCCACGCTGTTCGTCGCCCGCCGCACCTTGCCCGGTGGCATGGACGTGCGGGAAACCTGGCGGCCGCACCTGGCCGGCCTCTCCGTGCACGAGCTCGACTGCGCGCATGAGGATATCGTGTCGCCGCAGTCGCTGGAGACGCTGGGCCCGTTGCTGGACGGTATTTTGAAGGAGGTGGATAGCCTGGGTTGATGCCGCGTTGTTTCCGCTAGCTTCTGTTCTTTCCGTTAGATGAGTGACGGACTTGGCCGAGAGGCCGAAATGCCGCGCCTGATGTCAGGCGCGGCATTTTTGTCGATGGGCCAGTCACATGCGCTTTCTCTTGACGTCCCTGATGTTGGAAATCCTGGGTGATGGCCGTCGTTCAACGAGAGTCGGCTATGACCTGCGTTTTGAGCCGTGACCGGAGGAAACTCAGATGAAAATCTTGATCGTGGTAGGAGAGGGCTTGCTCGGCGCTTCGGGAGTCTCGATCTCGGAACAGTCCCAAGAGTTCTACGAGTACGGGCTGGATCTAGTGGAGAAATATCTCCGGTTGAAAAAAGAAGACTCAATCGACGCGGATGTAGAGTTTTACATTCCTCAATCCATGTCGCAGGCGCATTCGGAGCGTTTGGGTTTGATGAGTGAAGCCAGGCGGGAGGCTGTTCTCGGCGTCACGGAATATTACCAGGCCATAGCCGGGTTGGTGCATGGCTTGCTGCGCGCTCGGAATGAGAGGAGTTGCCTGATTGTCATTGGCCATGGCTTTCAGATCATCAATGGCGGCGCAGTGCAATTGCTGACTGGGAACGGCGTGGGTAATAGCATTGATGATTCGAATATCAATGCGATTCGGCCGGATGTCTACATCGGCTTGCATTGCTATCCGGGAGCGATCCTGAAAAAGCTCGATAATACCTGCATCGCTTGCGGAATGACAGGGATGAATGTCGGACAAAATAGCCATATCAAGAGTTTTTGCGAATCCGATAAGCTGATTCCGCTGCTTCAGGATATTTTCAGCCTGTTTTTGGTTATCGATGTGGAGGAAATGGATGCGCCGACAATCAGGGAGCATGAGCAAGCCGTTATACAGGCCATGAGGGCATTCAAGGATCATTCCACGCCGGATTTGATGGTCAGCGACAAGGCTTCGCTTGCGCGGAGCAAGAGCTGAGGCGAGACCGCGCGATCAACGCTGATCGGTTCTAGAGAAGGAAGGCCCCTTTCGGGGCCTTTTTTGTTGCCACTTGTTTCTAAGGCCGCTAGATGGGATTCATTCGCGATGTTTTTGGCATACCGTGTAGAGGTCAAAGACGGGAGGGATGGGATGCGGATTCGACGAGGCATGGCGGCGTGGCGATTGGCGGCGGCGTTGATCTTGGTTTGGCTGGCCGGCGGCGCGCATGCCGCCATCGATCCGGAGGTGCTGTCGCCGGTGCCCAAGGTGCAGGACGGACGACTGGCGGTGAAAACCGACAGGGGCGAGGGCGAGTTGCCCATTCATTTTTCGCGCGACTGGAGCCGGCCGCAACCGGGGGTGCGCCGCGCGGTCATTACGGTGCACGGCTGGCCACGGCGCGATCTGCGTTCTGGCGGGTATGCGGCGGCGCAGGCGGGGGAGGCCGCGCGGGGCACCATCGTCATCGCGCCGCAATTCCTGATCCAGGCGGACATCGACGCCCATCATCTGCCGGACAAGGTGCTGCGCTGGGGCGTCAACGACTGGGCGATAGGCTACGACGCCGAGGCCCCGGCGGCGCTTAGTTCTTTCGACGCGCTGGACGCCATCCTGACGCGGCTGGCGGACAAACGGCTGTTTCCGGATCTGGATGTGGTGGTGATCGCCGGGCATTCCACCGGCGGCCGTTTCGTCCAGCATTACGCGGCGATAGGCCACGGACAGGCGGCGCTGCTGGAGCGCGGCGTGCATATCCGCTACGTCGTTTCCAATCCTTCCATTTACCTGTACTTCACCGCGGCGCGGCCGAAGCCGGCGGACGCCGCCTGCGGCAAGACCGACCATTGGGAATACGGGTTGGGCGGCGCGCTGCCGCGTTATGCGCGCCAGCCGGTCAGCCCGGCCGCGTTGCGTACTGCCTATCTGTCCCGCGACATCGTTATATCTGCTGGGCACGGCCGACACCGACCTGACCGGGTCCCAGCTGGATACCACCTGCGCGGCCGAGGCCCAGGGCGCGACCCGTTTCGAGCGCGGCCTCAATTATCTGCGGACGCTGCCGCCGCCGGGCGAGGGCGGCGGGCAAAGGTTGTTCGAGGTGCCGGGCGTCGGCCACCACAGCGCCGCGATGTTCGCGTCCGAGTGCGGGCGCTACGCGTTGTTCGACCAGGGGCGGTGCGTCGAGACAGCGGTCAAGCGCTGAAGGTCCGGTTGGATTGATAGCGATGAAAGGAAATGGCCCGATAAGGGCCATTTCACATGCCGGAGCCGCAAAACGAAATCAGCGCGGAATCACCATCGGCGTATGGCTGACCGGGTCCTCGATGATCAGGCAGGGCAGGCCGAATACCTGCTCGATCAGTTCGGCGCTGACGATGCGGGAGGGCGCGCCTTCGGCGACGATGCGGCCGTCTTTCATCGCGATCAGGTGGGTGGCGTAGCGGCAGGCGTGGTTGATGTCGTGCAGCACCGCCACCAGCGTGCGGCCGCCGTCGCGGTTGAGCGTGCGGAACAGCTCCAAGAGTTCAATCTGGTGGGCGATGTCCAGATAGGTGGTGGGTTCGTCCAGCAAAAGCAGCGGCGTTTGCTGGGCCAGCGCCATCGCCACCCAGGCGCGCTGGCGCTGGCCGCCGGACAACTCGTCCACCAGTCGGTCGGCGAGGTCGACGGTGCCGGTGGCTTTCAGCGCTTCATTGACCGCGGTTTCGTCGTCGCGGCTCCATTGCCGCAGCAGGCCCTGATGCGGATAGCGGCCGCGCGCCACCAGATCGGCCACGGTGATGCCATCCGGGGCGACGGCGCTTTGCGGCAGCAGGCCCAGCTGGCGCGCCACCGCCTTGGCCGGCTGGCTGTGGATGTCGCGGCCATCCAGCCGCACCTGGCCGTCCAGCGGTTTCAGCAGGCGGCTGAGGCTGCGCAGCAGCGTCGACTTGCCGCAGCCGTTGGGGCCGATGACGACGGTGAAGGAACCGTCGGGAATGCGCAGGTTCAGCCGCTCGCAGATCGTCCGTTGGCGGTAGCCCAGCCGCAGGCTGTCGCCGGAGAGACGCGGCAGTCCTGCAACGGGCGCGGTGGAATCAACGGCGGCGGGGCTGAGCTTGAAGGACAGGGTGGTCACGGTTTCGCGCCTCCGGTTTGGCGCAGCAGCAGCCACAGCAGGTACAGGCCGCCGATGCAGATGGTGACGACGCCAACCGGCAGTTGGCGCGGGTAGAACAGATGCTGCGCGGCGTAGTCGGCCGCCAACAGCAGCAGCGCGCCGGTCCAGGCGGCGGTAAGCGGGCTGGTGGCGCGCGCGCGTTGCAGCCGCTGGGCGATCTGCGGCGCGGCCAGCGCGATGAAGGCGATGGGGCC
>NZ_JAJOHV010000146.1 GCF_021129175.1 Chromobacterium piscinae
TGTTCGGCGACGGCCGCGAAGCGGGGCAGGCGCTGGTGGCCGATCCGCGCGTCAAGGCGGTGGGCTTCACCGGCTCGCGCGGCGGCGGCCTGGCCTTGTGTCGGCTGGCGCAAAGCCGACCGGAGCCGATTCCGGTTTATGCGGAGATGAGCTCAACCAATCCGGTGTTTCTGCTGCCAGCGGCGCTGCGGGCGCGCGGCGAGGCGCTGGCGCAGGGCTTTGTCGGCTCGCTGACGCTGGGCGCGGGGCAGTTCTGCACCAATCCCGGCTTGATCATCGCCGAGCAAGGCCCGGCGCTGGATGGCTTCATCGCCGCCGCGTCCGCGCTGCTGCGGCAGTGCCCGGCGCAGACCATGCTGACGCCCGGCATCTTCCGCGCTTACCAGGCCGGCGTGGACGCGCTGTCCGGCCATGCCCGCCTGGCGGCCGCCGGCCTGCCGGCCACCGGGCCCAACCAGTGCCAGGCCCAGCTGTGGCTGGCAGACGCGGGCGATTATCTGGCCAATCCGGCGCTGCGCGCCGAGGTGTTCGGCGCCGCAGCCCTGATCGTGCAGTGTCGGGACGCGGCGGAGCTGCGCCAGCTTGCCGAGCAACTGGAGGGTCAGCTCACCGCCACATTGCAACTGGATGAGGGCGATCTGGACCTGGCCCACGCGCTGCTGCCCACGCTGGAGCGCAAGGCTGGCCGCATCCTGGTGAACGGCTGGCCCACCGGGGTGGAAGTGTGCGACGCCATGGTGCATGGCGCTGCGCCGCCTGCTGGATGGCGGTCGGGAGGGTTGAGCCATGGCGCCCGCTCTTGCGCCCGGCGCGGCCGTCATCGTGGTGGGCGCCGGCGTGGTCGGCATCGCCGCCGCCTTGCAGCTGCGGCTGGCCGGTTTCGAGGTGACTCTGCTGGACCGAGGCGAGCCGGCGATGGAAACCAGCTACGGCAACGCCGGCGCTTTCGCCGTCAGCGACGTGATCCCGCTGGCGGAGCCCGGCGTGCTGCGCAAGGTGCCTGGCTGGATGCTGGACCCGCTGGGGCCGCTGGCCCTGCGCTGGCGCTACCTGCCCACGCTGGCGCCCTGGCTGCTGCGTTTCCTGGCCGCCAGCCGACCGCGGCGGGTGGCCGAGCTGACGCAGGCGCTGGCCGCGCTGCTGGGCCGGGTCAACGACGACTACGCGGCGCTGATCGAGCGGGCCGGCCTGGGCCATCTGTGGCGGCGGCGCGGCAGCCTGACGCTGTACCGCAGCCGGGAGGAGTTCGACGCCGCCGCGCCGGCCTGGGACGACAAGCGCCGCCACGGCGTGCGCTGGCTGGCGCTGGGCCGCGACGCGCTCGGCGAAGGCGAGCCGGTCTTGCGCGAGGAATGGCAGTACGCGGTCCAGGTGCCGGCGTGGTCCCATGTGGACGACCCCTATGTTTTCAGCTGCGGCCTGTTTGACGCCTTTCTCCGAGAAGGTGGCCGCTTTGTGCGGGACGAGGCGCTGGCCTCTGTGATGGAAGCCGGCCGCGTGGTCGGCGTGGAGACGGCCGGCGGCGGCCATCTGCGCGCCGACGCGGTGGTGATCGCCTGCGGCGTGTGGAGCGACCGTTTCGTCAAACAACATCAATACCGCGTGCCGCTGGAAAGCGAGCGCGGCTATCACGTCAATTTGCCCAAGGCCGGCGTGGAGCTGCGCCACTTCATCCAGTGCGCCAGCGAGAGCTTCGTCATCCTGCCGATGGCCAACGGCGGGCTGCGCCTGGCCGGCACGGTGGAGCTGGCGCACCGCGACGCGCCGCCGGACTGGCGCCGCGCCCACATCCTGCTGGACAAGGCCAGGCGCATCGTCGGCGATTTCTCCACCGAAGACATGACGGTGTGGATGGGCAACCGTCCGTCGCTGCCGGACACCCTGCCCATCATCGGCCCGGCGCCGCTGCCGGGCCTGTGGTTCGCCACCGGCCACGGCCATCTGGGCCTGACGCTGGCGGCCACCACCGGAGCCTTGCTGCGCGACATGCTGCAGGGGCGGCCCCTGGCGTTGGACATGCAGCCGTATCGGCTATCTCGTTTTTGACCCTGCTTCAGGCCGGCGCAGACCGGCCGCTGCGGGGGAGCGGTAGCAGGGCGGGCCGGGTGGCTTGCCCTGGTCAATGCAGCAATAAAGGAGACATCTCATGGCTTGGAACAAACTGTTTGCGGAAATGAACTGGGTGGTGGCGCTGGGCGGCATGATGGCGCCGTTCGCCATGGCGGCGGCCCATGCCGATACTGTGGTCAAGATAGGCTTCGCCTCGCCGCTGTCCGGCCCGCAGGCCCACTATGGCAAGGACAACGAAAACGCCGCCAAAATGGCCGTGGACGATGTCAACGCCAAGGGACTGGTGGTGGGCGGGCAGAAGATCAAGTTCGAGCTGGTGTCCGAGGACGACCAGGCCGATCCCCGCATCGGCACCCAGGCGGCGCAGCGGCTGGTGGACGCTGGAGTGAAGGCCGTCATCGGCCACTTCAACTCCG
>NZ_JAJOHV010000147.1 GCF_021129175.1 Chromobacterium piscinae
TCGCCGTCCAGCATCGCGGCGATGGCCGGCGCGGCGGCCAGCGCGTCGCCGAGCGCGCAGGCGATGCCGGACGAAGTCAGCGGGTCCAGTCCCATCAGCGCGTCCCCTACGCAGATCCAGCCGGGGCCGGCGGCGCGGGCGACGCAGCCGCTGTGCGCGGCGAAGGCGTGCACAACGTCTATCCGCTGCGGCGGCGGCAGCCGTTCCGACAGCAGCCGGGTGGCGCGCCAGGCGGCCAGGAAGCCGGCGGGATGCTCCAGCCCTTGCGCCCGGGCCAGGTCCTGGTCCGTCATCAGCGTCGCCAGCGCGCGGCCGTCAGGCAGCGCCGCGGCATACCACCAGCCGTAAGGCGCGGCTTCCACCAGCGAGTAGCCGCTCAGCTCCCCGGGGCCATCCATGCGGCAAGCCAGCGCCTGCAGCCGATCCAGCCTGCACCTGGGTATGCCCAGCCGGGTGGCCAGCGGCGAGCGCCTGCCGCCGGCGTCCACCACCACCCGCGCCTCCACTTCGCCTAGGCCACGCACCCGCAGCCGCCAGCCGTCCCGGGCCGGTTCGATGGCGTCGATGCCGGATTCGCCCAGCACCGCCACGCCGCGCGCCATCGCCTCCTGCCGCAGCGCGTGGTCGAAGCCGGCGCGGTCCAGGTGCCAGCCGTGGCCGTGGCCCCGGTACAGGAAGTGGTCCAGCCGCGGGGTCTGGCTTCCCCACAGCGAGAGGTTGCCGTGGTAGCTCGGCTGGCCGTCCAGCGCATGGCCGGCGCCCAGGCGCGACAGCAGGCCGGCGACATCCGGCGTCGCCGATTCGCCGATGCGGAAGGGCTGGGCCAGCGGACGGTCCAGCAGCAGCGCTTCCACGCCCAGCGCATGCAGCGCCAGCGCGAGGGCGCTGCCGGCCGGACCCGCGCCGGCTATCGCCACCGGGTAGCGGCTAACGTTCATTGCGCCGTTCCGGCAGCGGCGGATGAGCGGGGTCGAACGGCCGGGGCAGTTCGCGCTCCACCTCGACGAAGCGGCGCTCGCCGTCCACCTGCTTTTCCATCACGAAACCCAGCCCGGCCCAGTACTTGACCATGTCGATGTCGTCGGCGAACTGGATGAAGTCGCCGGCCAACTGGTCGTAGTCGGTGCCCAGCCACGGCACCTGCTTGCCGGTTTCCTGGTCGGGCGGCGGCGGAGGCGAGGCGGCCGCCAGCGTCCGCGGCTGCGGTTGCGGCTCCAGGTAGACGAACTCCGGCCGTTGCGCCGGCCACCACCACAGCCGCCTGCCGTCCAGCGGCTGCGACGAGCACTCGTTGAAGTCGGCTTGCCAGGGGATGGCCATGTAGCGGGTGACGTCGCCGGGCTCCATGCCGCGCTTCAGATCGAAATCCAGGCTCAGCGGGCCTTCGGGCACGAAGTGGTTGCGGATGCGGAAGGGCTGGCGGTAGATGGCCGGATTGCGCGATATCCAGGTCATCTCGATGCCGGGCGAGAACGGCCCGCCGACGCAGTTGTCCAGCGCCGCCCGGGTCAAGCTTTCGGCTGCGTCGCCTTCCTCTGGGTGGTTGACGAAGCAGCCGGCCACCCACTGTTGCAGCATGAAGTACTGGGTGTCGGTGAGGCGCATGTACTTGCTGGTGGCGGTGCTGAGCACCAGGCAGTTGTCGCCGGCGAGATACGGCATCATCGTCGCGCCGCTGGCGGTGAGGATGTCGTTTTCCTGGTAGGGCGGGCGGATGAAGTCCAGGATGTACTGGCGGAAGCCCTGGTATTCCGGCGCGCCCAGGCCATCCGTTCCGGTCGCGCCCAGTTTTTCGAAATCGAAATGGTGCGGTTTGGGCGGAATGGCGGCCACCCACGGCATATAGGTCGCGCGCTCCAGCAACGGGCGGATTTCGGTGTGGAAGTTGGGTTTGAAGCCGTCAGCGCCGGACTTCCAGAAGCCGTTTTCATAGAGGGCCGGATAGTGGCCGCTGCGCACCAGCGCGTCGAAGATGGTGTCGTACAGCGTGATCAGGTTGGGGACTTCCGGCGCGTACTTGGGCGGGGCCACCAGCACGTGGGCCGGCAGCGCCTCGATCCGGCTGCCGTCGGAGAACTCGATCACCGCGCTGACCGGTCCGTCCGAGGTGTCGTCCCACCAGCCGTCGTTGTTGGCGTAGTCGGTGATGGTCGCGTCCGGATCGGCGGAGCCGGAGACGCCATAGCCGCCCAGCACCAGCAGCCGGCCGTCCTGGTCGGTGCGCAGCTCGCCCAGGGTGTCGATGGAGTCGTTCATCGGATAGAGCGGGCTGGGCGGGAAATGCGCGCCCTCGTAGCCATCCGGCACGGTGTTCTTGCTGAACTGCTCGCCTTGCTGGCTGCGGCCGGATATCTGGCGCGGGCCGGCGTCGATCAGCAGCGTGCGGCGGTCTGCGGCCTGCGGGTTGCGCAGCGGGTGGTTGGGCGCGTAGCCGCCTTCGCCTTCGGCCGGCACGAAGGTGTACCAGCTGGGCTTCTTGTTGGCCAGGTGCGCGGTCCAGCGTATCGCGTGGACGCCGTCGGTGTTCAGCGTCACCTCCTCGCTGACGCCGTTTTCCACCTTGTACACCTTGAAACGCGCGGCCTGGCGGCACAGCCGGCCTTCGGCGTCGCGAAAGTCCTGTTGGGTGAACGGCTTGCCGTCTGGCATGACGGGCAGGCCGCAGTAGCGGTCCGGCTCGATGTAGAACTTCTCCGGCGCGTCGCCGACGCGGGCGATGCCGATGGCGGGGTAGATCCGGTATTCGATCATGATGGCTCCCGATTCATGCTTGCGCGGTCTGATGGGCGGCCGCCAGGCGGCTGATGTTGTCGCGCACGCTCTCCAGCGCGTCCACCATCTCGCCGCGCTCCGCCGGGTCGTCTATCTGCTGCTTGGCCACCTGGACGGCGGCGGGCAGCCGCGCCTCCAGATCGGCCAGCCTGCTGCCGGGCTGGTACAGATAGGTGGGCGCGCCGTTGGGGCCGACGTCGCTGTCGGTGTCCTTGTGTAGCGGCGTTTGCATCAGTTTGCGGGCCAGGTTGGGCAGCGCCTGGTGCATCAGCGGCAGGCCCTGGGTGAAGAAGCTGTCCCTGGACTGGCCGGCGACGAAGCTGCGCTCCATCGAGTCCAGCATCAGGCTGTAGGCGATGTCGAACAGCTCGGCCAGCTGGATGGCCAGTGGATTGGTGAAGTCGCCGCGCTTGGGGTTGGACACGATGGGGTAGGTGGGCGGAAAGCCGGCCTTGTCCAGCGACACGGTGCGGAATTTCTTGAAGTGCGACATCTCGTACGGCGAGCCGATGATGGGGCCGTAGGTGCCGTCGGTGCGTTCGCCGTAGGTGTTGTAGGTGGCCCACGGCTCGATCGGAATCATCGACTGCGATTCCGGCACGCTGCCTTCGCCCTGCTGCACGATCTGCTGAACGCCCAGCCGGGCGCTGGCGAGGTTGGTGACCCGCACCGGCTTGCCGCCGAACTTGCCCAGATAGATGTCCAGCCGCTGACAGGCGTCGGCGTTCGGCTGGAACAGAGCCTGCTGGTCCGGATAGGCCGCCAGGCCGTCCAGCAGCGCGTCGTACAGCTGGGCGATGTAGCTGTAGTTGTCGCCGCGCGGCGGCGCGTGCGGCGGCGCTGGGGTTTCTATCGCGGTGAAGGTGTCGTTGAACACCTCCACCGACGCGCGGCACAGGCCGATGAAAGGCGTGGTGCTGGTGTTGGCGTGGGGCAGGTAACAGGGATAGACCGGCGCGGCGCTGCCGGTCAGCCTGGGGCGTCCGCCGATGCCCACCAGCAGATTGGCGGCCTGATTGATGTGGAACATCTCTTCCATCATCACGCTGCGCAGCAGCTGGTAGGCCTCGCAGTTGGGATCTCTGATCGAATACAGCGCGGTCAGATACGGCGGGATAGTGGTCATTTCTACCTGGATCGCCAGCTGGGCCGCGTCTTGCAGCGGCTTGCGGGCATCCGCCAGGTCTTCGGCGGCGCGCTGGCCGTAGATGCGGTCGAACAGCATGCCGAAGGGTTTGCTCGAATCGATGCTCATGTTTCCTCCGCGAATCGTCGGGTAGGCAAACGGCGCGGCGCGCTCAGCGCTTGATCAGAGTGGCTACCGACACATGCGGCCAGATCACTTCGTCGAACACCAGCAGCACGGTCTGGGTGTACTGCAGCTGCAGGAACTGGCTGCCGTCCGGGCGCTGCAGGGTTTCGATCCAGAAGATGGAATTCATCTCGGTGGCGTCGGCGTTCTGGACGATGAAGGGAATGTTGGCGATGCCGCCGGAATCCTGGGTGCTGACCGGCAGATTGGTGGTGCTCACCACTTTGAGCTCCAGCTGCTGCTGCTGGTACTTCAGCACGTTCACCAGCGCCTGATTGGGATTCGACATATCAAAGCCGGGAGGGAACTTGCCGTTCAGGTAGGGATCGGTATAACCAAGGGGCAACGGTTTGCCGTCTACCCGGGTGGGCATGGTGCTGACCGGCGCGATGTTGGGCGCCCGCGCCTCGCTGGACGCCTGGCCCTGGGCCAGCAGCGAGTCGCCGTGGGGGATGGTGGCCTGGCGCGCGATGGTGGGCGGATCGTGCGGCGCGGTGGTGGCCGGCACGTTCAGCCAGATGCCGGGTTCGATGTGTATGCCTTCGCCGGTGTCGGCGTCGCTGACCTGCTGCAGATAGGTCAAACCGTAGAGGAAAATGTCGTTTTGCTTGGAGCCGCGGTTCGGCACCGGTCCGCCTATCGGGCTGAAACTGATGGTTTCGATGGTGGCGTTGACGATCAGGCGGAAGATTCCGCCGTTCTGGCGGTTCGGCACGGCGATCATATTATAGCCATGGCCGGTCCAGTGGCCGGACAGCTCGCTCAGTGGGCCGAGGTTGTCCAGGCTTTGCGATAACGGGGCCGAGGCGCGTTGGAATTGGCTGAGGTTCATGGTTGGCTCTCCCAAGACATTGTCGAGATGACGTGTGCTGCCTGGTATGTTGCCGACCCGATACCGCAATGTTGTCGTCCGCCTTTGTCGACGGATGATGCCGGATTCGTAAGACTACTTAACCATGATTCTTGTATGGAATATCCAGCATGTGCTGGTTATAGCCGGGACCGGCGCCATGTCAAGCATGGCGCGGCTTGCGGCGATTTTTCCCCGAGGGTTGATTACTCGCGTTGGGTGCGCTGGCTGTGAATGAAAATGATAAAAAACAGTCATTTGGGACAGCTTGAATCACGTGGGAGCGGGGTGGTTACGGCATAAGATGAAAGTCCGGCCCATCGATTTGCGCCTTTCGGATCGCGTCGATCCGGGGTGGATTCCGGAGTTTTCGCGCGGAATGGTTTCATCCGCGCCCGCTATCGCAGGAGGCCGCAATGGAAGCCAGGCGTATCAACCAATACCGCGCGCCGCAACTGGTGCCTTTCAGCGCCAGGCTCGACGAGGATGGGCAGACCGTGGTGCTGGCGGCCGACTCCAACGAGTACAAGCTCGCCTTCAAGGGCGTGGAAGGCGGACGGGTGCTGGACAGCGTGCTGTCGATGGCTAATCCGGGCGCGGAAATCTGGTTCGACATCCATTCCGGCTCGGCCCTGCCCTGGCAGCTGTCCCTGGCGCGCCAGCTGGATGAGCTGTCGCTGATCCGAGACGCGCCGGCTGGCCGCTCCGCGCTGGAAATGCGCCGTCTGGAGCAAGAGTCGTTGATCGGCCGCTGCATTGAGCTCCTGCGGTCCGATTCCGGCGACAGCGGCGGGCAGTGCGTCGCCACCGCGCGGGTGATGCTGCATTTGCTGGACGAGCCGCCTCCCGCTCCCGGCGCGTTTTTCATCGACGATGTCGCCGCGCCGGAGTGGGGCGACAATTTCGCGCTGCAGACCTTCTATCTGCAAAAACTCTATCTGGAGGACAACCTGCCGCAACTGATCCCGCTGTGGCGGAGGGTGCTGACGGGCTTCATCGAGGCATCCGGCGGCGCGGTCCTGGGCAGCGGAACGGGGCGGGTAGCCAGGCCGGACGTGCTGGGCTTTTATTGCCCGGTGCAGGAAGAATCGTACTTGCTGTGCCTGGTGGATCTGGTGCTGCAGGCGCCCTGCGCGGGAGCTCGCCGCCGCCTGCATGGCTGGACGTCGCCGGCGGCGGCGGACAGCGGCGTCAACTTCATGCGCCGAGCCCGGCAGTGTCTGCAGTCCGGGATCGAGGCGCTGGGTGAGAGCCGCTTCGCGCGGCAGGTGGAGGAGGAAGGCGCGGAGGCCGGTTCGCTGGTCCAGGGCCTGTTCATCGAGCAATACCACGTCTCCAGGCGCTTCGCCGAGATCATCGCGCCGTTGATGACCCGGCGCATGCGGCTGCCGATGAAGCAGCATGTCCACCGTTATTTTCAGGAAGAGCTGGCGCGCGAGGTGTATGGACGGTCGGTGTGCGAGGCGCTGGGTGTGCCATCGGCCTGGCTGGATCAGGCTTTGCCGCTGCCCTTGTTCCAGGCCTACGTCGATGCCTTCACCGTGCTGGGGCGCTACGATCCCATCGGCTATCTGGCGGCGTTGATGGCTTTCGAGTGCGGGCTGGGCATGAAAGGGCTGGAGGAGATGGGGCCGGATGGCGTGGAGGAGGCGCGCGTGGCCTACCGGACGCTTCCGCGCCGGGACGATGCTTGCCAGGAGGGCGGATGCGCGGCTTTGCCGCAGCTGTTCTTCCGCGAGATTTCGCTGCTGGGGGCCGCCGCGCAGCGGCGCGCGCTGGGCAGCCTGGCCTACATGATGGAGCTGGAGCACCGGGCGATGGACCAGGTCGCCGATTTCTACCATGTTCAGGAGACGCTGGACATGTGCTCGCTGGATGGTTTCTACAGCGGCGGGTGAGAAGCGGTCATGCGGCCATCGCCTGCCACAGCGCCAAGCCCAGCAGCGCGGCCGCGGAAACGGCGGCGACTGGCCGGTGGTAGCGTTCCGCTGCGGCCAGCGCGGTGACGCCCAGCATCACGGCCAGGCCATGTCCGCCGGCGCCCGGCAGCAGCATCAGCAGCCAGCAGCTGCGCAGGCAGGAGGCGCCGTTTTCCAGTCCGTACAGCAGACAATCGCGGTCGGCGGCCCAGCCCGATGGCGCCAGCGCGTGGCCGCGGTGGCAAGCCGCGAGAGCGGCGGCCTTGCCCGGGCCCAGCTGCCAGGCGGCCGCGGCGAGGGCTGCGCCGGCGAGAGACAGGGATAGGTTGTTGACGGCGGACAGCCAGAGCGCAGACGCGGCGTCCAGCAGCCAGGCCGCCGCCAGCCAGAGACCGAGATAGCCGCACAGGAAGACGGCGATTGCCCGGGCCCGCCGCCGCCACAGGCTGTGGAAGGCGGCATAGCGGGCGGGGCCCGCAGCCAGCGGCAGCATCATAGCCGCCGTCATCAGCGGCAGGCCGCTGTCGGGAGCAGGGGGCCAACCCAGTTCGCGCCAGGAGAATCCGCCGCGGCAGATCGCCGCGAAGCCGATGCCGCCGGATCTTTGCAGCAGGCATAGCCACGCCGCGGCGCAGAGCGCCAGCACCCACCATTCCGGATGCCGCTGCAACCCGTCCCGCATTCGCCGCAAACCGGCAGGCCGCGGCGCGGCGAGGCGGGCGGAACCCAGCGTCAGCGCGCGCATCGGGGATATCCGCAAATCATTCGTAATACAGGCTGACCCGCCCCACCCGGACTTCGGCTTCGCGTTTGGCTTGCCGCCTGGGGACAAAGGTGACGCGCAGGTCTTTGGGATCCCAGCCGGGTTCCTGCTCCAGCCGCGCCATCAGCTCGGTGACGTCGAAAACGTAATGCAAGCCGGTGCCGGCATGGCCCGCGCCCTGGCGGGACGCCTTGTCCAGACCGAACAGCGGCAGCACGCCGGCACATAGTTCTTCCCGGCTGCCGGGTTGAGGTTCGCCCGGCGGATGCAGATAGATTTCGTAGCTTGGCGGCATGCCTTTTCCGGTGACCCGCTCAACCCGGAGGTAGGCCTGGCGCGGCCTGCCGGCCGCTTGCGCCTGCAGTGCCGGGCCGGTCGGCGGCTCTATAGACAGGCTGACCGTGGCGTCCCGCGACGCCAGCGGAAACGATTCCTGGGTGGCTGCCACCATCTCGCATGGGTGTTCCGTTGACATGAGTGAGTGCTCCCGTGATGGCTGGCGTCGTTAGCCCGCTAACAAAACCCCTGATCCTATGTTGCGCCTCCTTGTTGTACGAGAGGTACTGCCTGCGTCGGCGCGTCTTGGCTCAGGGTTCTGTTAGCGGCTCTTAATGGACGTTGCCCAGCGGATTGGCGAGGTTGTCGTATTGGTAGTGCCAGGGCCCGTTCACGGTGTCCATCACGTCTTGCGGGGTGAAGGTGGCCGGCTTGCCGCTGGCGTCGTGGAAGAAGTAGCGGGTGGCGCTCAACCATTTGGGGTCGGTGGGATTGGCGTTCCCCATTTTGCGCCACACCTCCCACAGCCGGTCGATGTTGGCGTGGTGCAGCCAGAAGATGGGGTCTTGGGCGGCGGTGTCGGGATCGCCCATCAGGCCGCCGATATCGCTGTGGATCATGTCGTGCGGCACCATCTCCAGCTGCCCCTGATCGCTGTCGCCCATGTGGTTGGGGCCGCGCATCGGCCCGCCGAAGCCGGAATCGCCGCCCGGGGCCAGGTGTCCGGCGAAGTTGGCGCGTTTCAGGCAGTTCAGGCTGACCGCCTTGTTGTCCAGAAACGGCTTGCCGTCGTTGCCCTGATCGCGCTCCACCAGCAGCGGATTCTGGCCGGACAGGCCGGCGAATTGCTTGGCGGTGAAGGCGGGGGGGAGCGCCCGGGCGCCAGGCGGGCTGTAGTTCCAGTACGGCAGCGCCCAGTCCTTAGGACCGCCCAGCTTGGCCACGGTGGCGGAGACGATGTCTTCGAAGATGCCCAGATAGACGCGGTGCCAGGGCAGGAAAAACCAGGTGGCGTGCTGGCATTGCGCCCAGGCTTGCTTCTGGTCCTGCGTGAAGGTAGAGGGGTTCTGCAGCGTGCCGTGCACCGCCGCCTGGTATTGCCAGCTGGTGGAGTCGCCGGGCGGGCGTTGCTGCATGTCGTGTACGGCCCGGGCATACCATTGCAGCGTCTGATCGCTGGCGTCCAGCTTGGATACATCCTTGCGCATGCGGGGGGTAGGCATTTCGGCTGCTCCTGGTTTGGCGTCGCGTTGCGTCGATGGGCTGTCGGACAGGGATGGGGCTGGGGGAGGCTCGCCTGGGCGGCGGATCATCGGCGCTGCCTTGCAGGTATAGCCGCGGAGCGCGGCCATGCGCTTCGGGACGAATACTTAAGTGCTAATGCGGATATTTGCATTCATGCTGGAGTTCGCGGCGGGATGGATGTCAGAGGTTCGAGCGCGCCGCGCCGAATCCTGAGGCGGGACCAGATATCGCCAACAGAACTGCGCGGAGCATGTTCAAGCTGAGGCGCGCCGATGCCGGCCGTATGCGCGGGGCAAGGAGACGCAGCGCCGGATCAGGGATCGTGTTCGAGGTCTTCAGCCTTGGAATGGCCAGCGTCGCTCAGCACCGCGTAGTCCACGCCATCGAGCGCGAACGCTGCCACCACGCGCATGCCCAGCCGCTGATGGGCGCGTAGCGAAGCAGCGTTGTCGCGGCGGATGAACAGGATGGCCTCTGCGTCTGGCAGGCTGTCGCGCAGCACGGCGTACAGCCGGGCCGGCAGGCCCTGGCCCCGTTCTGAGGCGGCCACGCAAATCGGGCCGTAGACATAGGCGCCGGGTCCGCCCGGCCAAGCGCGCAACATGGCCGCCACAGGAGGCGGCGGAGAGGGGTGAGCCGCGGCGGAGCTGAACAGCGCGCCCACGACGCGGCCATCGCGCAGCGCCGCTACTGTCGGCATGCCCGATTGCAGCATCGCGGCGACCTTGCCGTTTGGGAACTCTCCCGTAAGCGAGCCTCCGCTGGATGGCGCGTTGGCCTGCAGCAGGGCGGCGATGCCGTGCAGATCGTCCGGGGACGCGAGGCGGATTTGCAGCATGTCGGGCCTTTGGGCTGCGGGCGAGACGCCAAGCCAGGCAGCGCCTATGGTTTGCGAGCGGCCATCGTCGCCCGCGGCCGCCAGGAGGTCAAGCGGACAGCGCGCGCGGGTCGGGCGGGAAGTCGCCGGGGAGGCGGCCGCCGCGCTGGCGCAGCAACTCGACGAAAAGATCGGCAGGCAGAGGATGCGAGTATAGAAAGCCCTGGGCGTGTTCACAGCGGCAGGTTTGCAGTATGGCGGCCTGGGCCGGCGTTTCCACGCCTTCCGCGATGACCTTCAGGCCCAGCTTGTGGGCCATGACGACGATGGCCTCGCACAGCGCGTGGTCGCGGGGCTCATCGGTGATCCGGCGGACGAAGGCCTGGTCTATCTTCAGGCAGTCCAGCTGATAGCGTTGCAGATAGGACAGCGCGGAGTAGCCGGTTCCGAAATCGTCCAGCGCGATCCGGATGCCGGCCGCGCGATAGAGATCCAGCGCTTCCTGCACTTTGCGGTCGGCGTCGAGCAGCAGGGATTCGGTGACTTCCAGCATCAGAGCCTGGCCAGGCACCCCGGCTCGCCTCAGCTTGTCCAGCCAGCGGGCCGGGTTCTGCAAGTCGCGGAAATGCAGGGCCGACACATTGATCGCGATGCGCAGGTCGTCGCGCACCGTGTCGCGCCATTCGCGTATGACGGACAGGGCTTGGTCGTACACCCACTCGCAGATTTTGCCGCTGAGGCCGCATTCCTCGGCGATGGGGATGAATACTGCGGGATTGATGACGCCATGTTCGGGATGTTGCCAGCGCAACAGCGCTTCGGCCTCGCGTATCCGGCCGCTGGCAAGGTCGATGATGGGTTGAAATTCGAGCCGGAACTGGCCTTCTTCCAGCGCCTGGTGGAGGCCGTTGGATATCTGAAGCCGGACTTCCGCTGCCTTTTGCATGGCGGGGGCGAAGAAGCAGTAGCGATTGCGCCCGGCGTGCTTGGCGCCATACATCGCTTGGTCGGCGTTGCGCAGCAGTTCGTCCACGCTCATGCCGTCTGCCGGCGCCATCGAGATGCCTATGCTGCCGGTCACATAGCACACCATCTGCTCTAGCCGCACCGGTTCGGCCAGCCGCTGCAGCAGTTTCTGCGCCATCAGGTCCACGTCGCCCGGCGATTCGATGTCGCCCAGCACGATGCAGAATTCGTCGCCGCCCAGTCGGGCCACGGTGTCGCTCGCGCGCACGCTGCCCTGCAGCCGGGCGGCGATGGTGGAAAGCAGCTGGTCGCCGTGGCTGTGGCCGAGGGAGTCGTTGATGGTCTTGAAGTGATCGAGGTCGATCAGCAGCACCGCCATCATTTTCTGGTGGCGAGTGGTCTGGGCCAGTCCGTACTCCATCCGGTCTTGCAGCATGCGGCGATTGCACAGATTGGTCAGCGGATCATGCTTGGCCAGGTAGGTCAGCTGTTCCTGCGCGGCCAGCACCGAGCTTATGTCGGAAAACACCAGCACGTAGTTGGCGACGCCGCCGTTCGGGGCGGGCACGATGCTGATGCTTTCCCAGATGTTGATGACTTTGCGGTTCTTGTGCAGATAGTTGACGTTGCCCTGCCACAGGTTGCGCTCGTCGGAGGAGGCTGGCGGGCCGGCTCGGGCGAAGCTGTGCGGCGTCTGGTAGAGCGGGTCGATATCCGGCCATGCCATCGCTTCTTCCGCGCTGTAGCCGGTGTGCTGGCTGAAGGCCGGATTGACCGACACTACTTTGCGGCGCGCGTCCAGTATCGCGATGCCCTCTGAGGTGGAGTCGAATACGGTGGCGGCCTGGCGCAGTCTTTCCTCGGCCCGGCATTGTCCGGTGATGTCCTGCAGCACGCCTATGATGCGTCGGCCGGCGTCGTCGTCGAAGCAGCGCGCGCGGGCGTGTAGCCAGCGCTCGTCCTGGCCGGGCTCGGCGCGGGCGCGGAACCGGATGTCCAGCGCGCAGCCGTGGTCGCGGGTGCCGGCTATCGCCTCGCTCACCGCGGCGGCGTCGCGGGCGTCCACTTGTTCGATGAAGTGGCGGATCGATTCATTGGCCGCCAGCCCCGACGCCCGCGGCGCGTTGCCCGCGAGGCTGAAGGTCTGCATCTGGTCGGCCTCCACCCGCCATTCCCAGACGTCGAGTTCGGCGGCCTGCATCGCCTTGCCCATCCTGCCCAGCTCTTCATCGGTTCGGTGCTGGAGCGTGTAGCGGACCATGGCCATTTGCAGCGTGGCGTGCAGTTCGCGCGGAGAGATCGGCTTGACCAGATAACCGTAGGGCATCGCGTTCTTCGCGCGTTGCAGCGTCGCGTTCTCGGCGTAGGCGCTGAGGAAAACGATGGGAATCTTCAGCCGCCGGTAGATTTCAGAGGCGGCGTCCACGCCGTCCATGTCCCCTTCCAGGTGGATGTCCATCAACACCAGGTCTGGCCGGTCCCGCTCGGCGCACGCTATCGCCAGGCGGCCGCTGGCCGCTATATCGCATACTTGATAGCCCAGCGCCTGCAATTGCAGCTGCAGGTCCATCGCGATGATGCGTTCGTCTTCGACGATCAGGATGCTGATGTTTTTCACGCGCCTTCTCCCGCGCCGAATACCGGGAAACTGACTTCCACGCGCACGCCGGGACGATTGTCCAGCGTCTCCAGCCGGGCGCCCATCTGTTCGGCCAGCATCGGCATCAGTTGCAAGCCCAGCGACGCGTGCGGCGTCGCCGGAGCGGCGGCGGGCAGGCCCACGCCGTGGTCGGCCACAATCAGGAGGGCATGCCGTTCATCCTGGCGCGCCAACCGCATCCAGATTGTGCCTTGGCCGCCCGGGTAGGCGTGCTTGAGCGCGTTGGTCAGCAGTTCGTTGATCAGCAGGCCGCAAGGCGTCGCCCGCTGCAGTTCGATGCAGGCCAGGCCCGTCGGCGCGTCCAGCTCTATATTCACGCCGCCGGCCAACTGGCCGTAGCTGCTCAGCAGCAGCTGGTTGAAGCGCTGCAGGTATTCGCCCAGGTCCACCTTGGAGAAGTCGTGGCGTTCGTACAGCAGCTGGTGTATCAGCGCCATCGAGCGGACGCGCGCCTGGCTGTCCTGCAGCACGCTCCGGGCACCGTCCTCGCGCACGTACTGGCCCTGCATGCTCAACAGGCTGATGATCACCTGCAGATTGTTCTTCACCCGGTGATGAACTTCGTTCAGCAACGTGGTTTTTTCCTGCAGCGCGGTTTCCAGCTGGCGTTGCGCCTGTTTGCGAGCGGTGATGTCGACGATGCCCGCCAGCACCATGGGGCCTGCTTCGGTTTCTATTGGATTGAGGCCGATTTCTATCGGAAATTCGCCGCCGTCCTTGCGCAGGCCGTACAGGTCGCGTCCCACGCCCATGGGCCTGGCTTCGGGCCGGCGCAGGAAGCTTTGGCGCAGCTGGCCGTGGCGGTTGCGGAAGCGCTCCGGCATCAGCTGCTCTATCCGCATGCCCGGCAGCTCGTCGCTGGGATAGCCGAACATCGCTTCCGCCAGACGGTTGAACAAGATGATGGCGCCGGCGCCGTTGATCATGATCATCGCGTTCGGCGATTCCTGGACCATTTGGTGGAAGCGATCCTCCAGCCGCTTGCGGTGGCTGAGGTCGCGGGTGATCTTGGCGTAGCCGCGCAAGGATCCATCATCGGCGCGCAGCGGAATCAGCAGGATGTCGGCGAGGAAGCGGCTGCCGTCGCGGCGAAGATGCCAGTGTTCGACGGCGTGGCGGCCGCTCTGTTCCGCCTCAGCCAACTGGCGCATCGCTTGCGGATAGGCGCTGTTGGATGGGGGCAGAAGACAGCTGAAGTGGCGGCCCAGTACCTCGATCGCCAAATAGCCATGCATGCGCTCGGCGCCGGCGTTCCAACTGCGGACCAAGCCGTCCGCGTCCAGCAGGATGATCGCGTAATCTTCTACATATCGGGTCAGCAGATCGAAGCATACATCGCTCTCCCGGATGCCGGGCAGAGGGAGCGAGCCCGTGGCGGGCGTGTTGGTTTTCCTGGCGGAGTTGAGCATGGAAAGGTCCGTGGGCTTGCGATGCGCTGGATGGAAAAAACCTATACCGTTATAGGGCCAATACGCTTTGTATGCCATTGGGTTGGTGTTTTTACGCATAATTTGAAAGTCTGTTTATTGATTATTTATGATGGGAATTGATTGATCTGCGGAAAATTAATCAATTTTTTAAATGGAAATCCTCCCGCACAATGCCAGCCGTGAATTCAATCAAAGGAACAGCGATGACGAGCAGACGACGGTTTTTGGGCGGGAGCCTGCTGGCGGCGGGGGGATGGCTGGCGGACAAAGCGATGGCCGCAGGCGGCGCGCCGAAGTCCGCCGACGCGTATCGGATGCCGGACGAAGGGGCGCGCCATGCCGCCACCTGGATGGCGTTCGGCCCCAGCCTGGCGGTGTGGGGCGCGAGGCTGTTGCCGGCGGCGCGCCGCGACCTGGCGCGGGTGGCGTCGGCGATCGCCGCCTTCGAGCCGGTGCGCATGCTGGCGCGCGAAGAGGAGCTCGATTTGGCCGCCAGGCTATGCGGCCCAGACGTGGAGCTGGTGGCCCAGCCGCTGGATGATTTGTGGATACGCGACAGCGGGCCGGTATTCGTCAAGAGCGGCGGGGGCCGGCTGGCGGCGGTGGATTTCAACTTCAACGGCTGGGGCGGCAAGCAGGCGCACGGCCGCGATGCCCGGGTGGCAGGCTTCGTCGCAGCCAAGGCCGGCGCGCAAGCATTGCGCGCCAGATTGGCGCTGGAGGGCGGCGGCATCGAGGTGGATGGCGAAGGCACCGCCATCATCACCGAGAGCTGTGTGCTCAATCCCAACCGCAATCCCGGTTGGAGCAAGGCGCATTGCGAGGAAGAGCTGCGCCGGCTGCTGGGCGTGGATAAAGTGATCTGGCTGCCCGGGATCGCCGGACGCGACATCACCGACGGCCATACCGACTTCTACGCGCGTTTCGCCAGGCCCGGCGTGGTGGTGGCCGGTCTGGAGGCGGACCCGGCTTCCTACGACTATCAAGTGACCCGCCGCCATCTGGCCATTCTGCGCCAGGCGCGCGACGCGCGCGGCCGCAAGCTGGAGGTGGTGACGATTTCGGGTCCGACTCAAGTCCGGCCGGAATACGAGGATGAGGAAATGGCGGCGGGCTACATCAATTTCTATGTCTGCAACGGCGCGGTGATCGCGCCCGAGTTCGGCGACCCCAAGGCCGATCGCAACGCCTTGAGCGCGCTGCGCGAGCTGTTTCCGGAGCGGGAAGTGGTGCAGTTGAACATAGACGCCATCGCGGCCGGAGGCGGCGGCATCCACTGCGCGACTCAGCAACAGCCGGCCTGAGCGCGGATGAAGCCAAGGAGGGATGACATGCCGGAACATGATGCGCCGGAAGGCGAGGGAGCATCGGAGCACGCCGGAGGGTCGCGGCTGCCGTCTCTGCGGCTGTTGGCAGGCTTCGAGGCGGCGGCGCGGATAGGCAGTTTTTCCCGCGCGGCCGAGTCGCTGCACCTGTCGCAATCGGCGATCAGCCACCAGATCCAGCAATTGGAGGAGTTTGTCGGCCAGCCGCTGTTCCATCGGGTGGGGCGCGGGGTGGAGCTGACCTTCGCCGGCGAGATGCTGCAGCAGAGCGTGGGGCGCGCGCTGGAAACCCTGCGCCGCGGGCTGGACCGGATTGCCGTCTACACCGATCCCGGCCTGGTGGCGCTAGTGGGGCCGGCCTTCTTGCTGCAAGGCTGGCTGCAGCCGCGGTTGGCCGCATTGCGTGCCGCGCACCCGGATATCGTGCCCTTGCTGTCCATCGACGAGTCGCCGGGCCAGGCGGATGAGATAGATGTGGACCTGCTGATCTCGCCGCGGCCGCTGTCGCTGGCTGGCTGGGAGGACGCGTGCTGGCTGCGCGACGAGTGGCTGTTCGTCTGCGCGCCGGCGTTGGCCGAACAGCTAACCGGATTGCCGTTCGAACGCCATCACGAATTGGCGCGGCTGGTGTGCCTGGAGAGAGCGAGGCTGCCGGATGCCGCCGAGGCGGAAACGCAGCGGCTGCTGCGCCGTTTCGGCGTGGCCGCCATCTACGACGATGCCCAACTGGCGCGCGACGCCGCGCTGCGCGGCCACGGCATCGCCTGCCTGTCCTCGTTGGCGGTGGACGAGGACCTGCGCAAGGGGCGGCTGCGCGCGCTGGCCGGCTATCCGCGGCTGCCGGGCGCGCAATGGTGGCTGTCGCGGCCGGAGAACGCCTTGCGGACCGAGGCGATGGAGCGCATGCACGCGTGGCTCAGCTCTGCCGCGCGGGAGGGGGCTGCCAGCGTAGCTGGCGCGGGCTGAGGCCCAGCAGCTGACGGCACAGCCGTGTGAGGGCGCTCTGGTCGGAGAAGCCGCAACTGGCGGCGATGTCTGCCAGCGAGCGGCGGCTGTGGCGTATCGCGTGGCAGGCCGCCTCCATCCGGGTGCGGCGGATGAAGTCGCCCGCGCATGATTGGAATACGCGCTTCATCCGGCGGTCCAGCTGGCCGATGCTGAGGCCGGACAGCTCGCACAGCTCTTCCAGATGCAACGGCCGGTGGTAATGGGCCTGGATGTGGTCGACGCAGGCGGCGAAACGCTCGTCCAGCAGTTTTTCCCGGGTGAGGTCGGCCAGATCCTTGGAGATGCACACCAGGCCCAGCAGCCTCCCGTCTGGGTCGCGCAGCGGCTGCTTGCTGGTCAGGCACCATCCCGGCGCGCGGTCGGGATAGACCGTTAGATCGAGGCGATTGCGCAGCGGCCGCTGTTCGGCGAACAGCGCCAGGTCCTGTTCGCGATAGCGGTTGGCCATGGCGCTGGGGAATAGTTCGTGCGCGGTGCGGCCTTCCGCCTGCCAGCGGTGGCGCAGCGCGCAGCGGCCGACGCAGCCTTCGCTGATCGTCAGATAGCGGCTGTCCAGATCCTTGACGGCGAACACCACGTCCGGGAGGTGGTCGAACAGCGCCGCCATGGCGCGCACCGCGGCCAGGTCGCTGATCAGGTGGGGAGCTTGCGCTGGAATGAGCATGTTGGCGAATCCTTGGGATTACATGATTAATTCCATTGAATTGGCCAATTATTACATTGGCATTTATTAAAAGTACCATGCGCCATGTTCATGCGATTTGCAAGTTTTGGCGGTCCCCCGAGCGGCAAGAAAACAGGCCATGCGTTAAGCATGGCCCGCTTGGCTTCACCGGCTGCTTACTCGTAGCTTGCGCTGACAGCGACGTTGGCGAACGGCTGCTTGGCCTGCAGCGTCAGGTAGTACCAGTGGCCTGCCTGCGGCGCGGCGATGGCTACCGATTCCTCGTTGCCGGCGCCGGCCGACGCGTAGTCGTAGTTGGCCGGCGTCGGATAGCGGTCTTTTGCCACGTAGAGGTCCACGTCGCCGCTGCCGCCGCTGGTCCACAGCCGGAGGTTGCGGGCGCCGGCCGGTACCCAGATGGTGGCATAGGCGGCGCCGGACGAGGTCAGGCCGGAAATCGAGCAGTTCTTGCCCAGCCGCTCGGGATAGCCCTCGTTGCAGGCCGGCAAGCCGGTTGTCGGCGGCAGCGGCGGCTGGCCGGCGGTGGTGGCGCTTTGCGTCCAGGCTGCGAACTCGCTGTCGTAGCGGTTGCCGATCTGCCGCATCATGCCCATGTAGCCGCCCGCGTAGTCGCCCTTGCGGAACAGCGGCAGCATCGCGTCGACGTCGGCGCGGTGGCGCTCGAACATGAAGCGGGTGGCCATATAGCCCCAGCGGTAGGCGCGGGTGACGTAGTCCGGCATGTCGTAGGTGTTGCCGAAGATCTGGCTCAACTTGTAGTTGCCGGTCTTGGCGACGTCGATGGCGGTCTGGTTGTCGTTGCGCAGCGACAAGTACTCGGCCAGACCCTCTATCCACCACACTGTCGGCTGTTGGGTGGCGGCGGAGAAGTCGCCGTACATGTCGAAGCGGCCATCCAGGTAATGGATGTATTCATGCTCCAGGTTCCATACTTTGAACACCGGACGCAGCCACGAGGCCTCGTGGGCGATGAAGCGGGCCTGATTGCCCGGATCGGCCGGGTTGCCTTCCAGATACATGCCGCCGTTGTCTGTGGAGATGCCGTAGATCACGCCGGCGTACTTGGAGTAATTGTTGTAGTCGTCGAACACCACCACCTCCAGCGAGGTGCTGTTGTCGTTGGCCACCGGCTGGTTGCGCGTCTGCAGCATCTGGTGGAAGTACGACTCTTCCTTCTGCAGCAGCGCGCACGAGGCTTGCATCTGGTCGGTGGTCATTTCCTGGGCGCGGATGCGGATGGTGGGGCTGCAGGTGTAGCGGTTGACCAGGATGGCGTCAGCCAGTTTGGTTTCGAAATCGCAGGTGCCGTATTCGCCGCAACTGGCGTTGTCGTAATACTTCACCGCCTCCGCCGCCGCCAGCCACAGCTCGTTGTCGGCGCCGGTCATGCTGCTGCCGGCCAGGATGGCCTTGACTTGCGGCTTGATCGCCGGCTTCAACGCCGGGTATTGCATGAAGCGCAGGCCTTCGCGGGTGGCGTCGCCCAGCTGGAACGCGGTTTCGGTGCCCAGCAGGCTGGCCTTGTCGGCCTGGACGAACTGGGTCAGCGCGGCGGAGTAGCTGCCGTCGTTCTGCAGCAGCGGCGCGGCGTTGGCGCGGCCGTGGGCGTAGAAGAACACGGTCAGCGCGCCGGTGAAGCCCTGGCTGGCGGTGGTCTCGCGCAAGGCCTGCGCGGCGTTGGGTTTGGCCGCGGTGTTGGTGTAGCGCTGGACGATGGCGCGGATGGACGGCAGGTAATAGGCCTCGTCCGCCATATTGGTGATCAGCGTCATCACCTCGTTGGCGGTGGTCGGCGCCTGGCTGTTGGCGGCGAACAGCGCCGCGCCGTCGGCCAGTTGCTTGATGCCGGGCCGCAGCACGGCCTGCAGATTGGCGTCCAGTGCCGGCAGCGTGCCGGTGCTGGCCAGGTAGTAGCCGGCGCGCAGGTAGAGCGCGAGGTTGACCAGCGTCATCGACGACGCATTGTAAGCCGCGGCCTCCTGGGCGAAGCGGCCGGCTACGGCGTTGAGGTTGGCCGCGCTGTAAATGGTGGCGGCCAGATTCTTGTCCAGCGCGAACAGGCCGTAGGCGCAGGTGTAGTCGGGCAGGGTGGCCAGGTAATTGGCGAGGTCGGCGCCGCTGTGGCTGGCCATCGCGTTCATGTCCTGACACTGCGGGGTGGCCGCATGGCGAACCAGTTTCTTCAACGGTTTGCCGATCACGGTGCGGTTGTCCTGCAAATGGTAGCGGGACTGGAAATCGGTCGGCGGGAGCAGCCGCCACAATCTGGGCGGCGCCGGCTGCCTGGGTTTGGCCTGGGCCTTGGCCTGGTGCGGCATCTTGTAGGTTTTTGGCGCGGCGTGGGCCGGCGCCGACAGCGCCGCGGCCAGGGCCAGGCACAGCGCGGCGAGGGGAAGGCTTCGCATATTCTGTCTCCGGAAAGTCAGGGCGTTTCCCTGACCGGAAGATCATGCCAAGCGGCCCTGCGCATTTCTTGGCGAGTCTTTTCGCCGCCGCGCGCAGATTTGCCAAATTCGCTCAGGCGGACGGCGCGCTCCGCGACTGCCGTTCCGCCACGATGTCGACGAAGGCGCTTACCGCCGCCGGCAAATGCTTGCGGCTGGGGTAGGGCACGCTGATCCGGGACCGGGGCGTTTTGGCAGGAAGCTCAAACCCTTCGTGTTTCTGGACTGGCTCGGCCTGGGCCTGGGTGGAGGCCGCTAGGGCTTCGGCCGGCATCTGCCATGGAAGGGCATGCCGCTGAGCTGGATGGGCGCGCCTTTGCCCTGCGGCATCAGAGTAGGTATTCGTACTAACTTGAATTGATTGGCCTGGACGTCAAAAGTGATGACAGGTCATGCGTTCGACAAAATCCCTCGCCACTCCAGCGCATGCGGGCCCATCCGTTCGCATCGCAAGCCGACCCGCTACTCATTGCCGCCTCATGCGCGGCGCTTGTTTCGCCCGTCCTGATTTCGAATCGCCAATGATTGATGAATCCTTCGGGAGAGCTCGCGATGTTCACCTTTCTATTCAAACTGCCAGGACCGTCCATCAGCGTCGGTCGGCAGCAGGCCGACATCGAGCCGCATAGCGCCGAAAGCCGGCGCGTGGCTCGAAGTGCCTATGGCTATGTGCTCAAGGTTCAGGCCACGATGCGGACCATCTTGCCGAGCGCCAGGACTCATGACCTTTTGCAGGCGCGCGCTGGGGAGTTGCTGAGAAAAGATCATTACACCTGGGGGGAGCTGTTCGAGCTTGAAATGTTGTGCGTCGAACTCGCCAGCGATGACATGCTGGCGCTGATTTGTCCGACCGATGTCGATCCCAAGCTCTCACTGATGGACGCCGAGCGGACCTTTGAAGGCCGGATTGCCGGAGTTTCGCCCATGCCGGCGGCGCCCGGCAGACCGGTCGCGGTTGATCGGGGCGAGTTGAGGAGGGCTGTGCTGCTGGGGCAACAACGTTATTTCCGGGCATTGCGTCGGGAGAGCGCGCTCGACCGGCTTCGCTTCAGGTTGGGCTTGTTCACTCTGGTGCTGGCGCTGTCGGGAGGCGTCTATTACTGGCTATCCACAGGGCACCCTACGGATTGCGCGTTGGCGCTCTCCGCCATTTTTGGAATTCTCGGGGCTTTCGCCAGCGTGTTGCAGCGCATCCAGAGCGTTGGAGAGAAAGCCGGCGCCGCTGTGCAGTCGGGCGCCAGCGTCGCGATGCTGATGGAAGGCTCGTGGAGCTTGTATCTGGCGCTGGCCAGCGGCGCGGTGTTCGGCATTTTGGGGTTTTGGCTGCTGGCGGGCGGTTTGGGAGGCACTTTTCTGAGCGCCAGGCTGGTGCCGCAATTTGGTGCATCGGGCGCAACCTGCGACAGTCTGGCCCTGCCATACCTCTTGGCGGGGGCGGACTACGGGAAAATGGCGGTGTGGGCTTTTTTCTTCGGCTTCGCTGAACGCTTCATTCCTGACTTGCTGACCCAATTGGCAAAGAACGGCGCGACCAGCGTGTCTAGGGAGAGCTATGGCGGCAAGCCCGCTAGGGCCGGCGCCCGCAAGCGCCCGGATGCGCCCGGCGACGGGAGGTAGGCCACGAGGGCCGCAGGGGCGCGTCGGGTTGAACGCGCTTTGAGTCGGACCAGACAAAGCCCTCGGCATGGCAATGCGCCATCAGGCGCTGGCTGCCGTCCGGCCGAGAGTCCAAGGAGTTTTCCATGTTTGGATCCATGCAAGTAGACGCGCGGATAGGCCGTGGTTTGAGAGCCGCCTGTTTGGCGGGACTGATTCTCTGGGCGGGCGCGATTCCGGCGGCTCGGGCGGATGAATCCGCATCCGCTCCGGTAGCGGCGCAAGCGGCGGCAAGCGGTTCGCCGTCAGCAGACAAGCCGCCAGGCGGCATCGCCGCCGGCCCGCATCAGGCTGCGGTTGATGCCGGGAAGGAGAAAACCGCCGGGCTTCCACAATGGCTGACGATCACGTTGCTGGCCGGCGTGACGCTGTTTTGGTTGACGGCCCTGATCGGCGTAGTCAGGGGTTTGCGCGCGGGGGGATGGAGGCTGAGCCATGCGCTGATGGAGGAGGCGGCATTGCCGGAAGGCACGCCCCCGCCGGCGGCAGGCGCAATGCCTCCGATGGCGCCTAGCGTATCGAGACTGATCGCCATGGTAGGCACCATTGTGTTGGGCAGTTTTTTCCTCGCCATCGGCTACTACGTGCTCTGGCAGTTATGCAATGGCCAGTCGATCGAGGCTGCGCAGGGCGCCTGGTCGTATTTCGCCGGCGGCGCGACATTGTTTCTGCCCTATGGCGTGAACAAGCTGTCATCGGTTTTCAAATAGCGTGTTCTGGGAGGTGGCGAGATGTCCATCAATCCGTCCATCAAGAAGCTCTTTGTCCTGATGCTGGAGAACCGGTCCTACGATAATCTGCTTGGTTGGTCCGACTTGCGTGGCTGGACGCCGGAAGGCGCGCCAACGCACGCGGACGGTTTGCTTGGCAAGCCGAGCTACAGCAATCTCGACGCTTCAAGCCGGGCACATGGCGTAGCCGCCGGCGCGCCTTACCGGCTTGATTTCGATCCCGGGCACGAATTCTCTGACGCGCTGGTCCAGCTTTGTGGCAGAGGCGTGAGGGCCGGCAACTGGGAAATACGGAATGACAGCGTGTCCCTGGCGCAGGACGGCGTGTATCCTAAGATGGCTGAAGCCCCGGACGACTTGGGTTTTGCATATTGTCTTGACGCGTATGGATTCGATATCGCGAGTGCCATGCGCTGTTTTTCGCCGGATCAGCTGCCGGTGTTGAATTTTCTCGCGCACCAGTTCGCGGTGTGCGATCGCTGGTTTTCCAGCATGCCTGGGCCTACCTGGCCCAACCGTTTTTTCGCGCTGGCAGGCACTTCGTGGGGGCTGGACTATTCGCCGTCCGACCTGCGCGTTGTCGGCTCGGATTTTTTCGACGGAGAAAAGTTCGGTAACGGCAGCGACTCTCTGCTGACAAGGCTGGCGCCTGATGAATGGTTGGTTGCGCATGGCGACACGCCGCAGTCATGGTCGATAAAAGGCGTAGATGAAAACGGGCGGGGAGAGCGCTTCATCAAGCATGATGATTTGTTGAGCCGGCTCGCCTCCGGCGGATTGGGCGACCAAGTCAAGTTCGTGTTCATCGAGCCGCGCTACGATCCCCTAGGAGGCTTCCGCGAGGGAGAGTCCATGCATCCCACCGGGGATGTCCGCGCCGGCGAAGCCCTGGTCAGAAAGGTGTACGAAGCCATCAAGGCGTCGCTATATTGGGATGAGTCTGTCTTGCTGGTCGTGTTCGATGAGCATGGCGGCTTTTTCGACCATGCCATTCCGCCTTTGCCTGGTACCGCGGGTGCGCCGGCGCTCGCCGCCGCACAACCGACGGGATTGACCCGCCACAACTTCCGCTTCGACCGCTATGGGGTCCGGGTGCCGGCCATCGTCATCTCCCCCTACGTGCGGCAGGCGACAATAGAACATACGTTTTACGATCATCTGTCCATAGGCAAAACCCTGGAGGAGATCGCGCGCAAGGGTGGACGCGCGCCGCTGCTGGCCGCTTCGCGTTTCGAGAACGCGGCGAGTTTCGGCAGGGCGTTGGCCCTGCAGACGCCCCGCGCGCGTGATGACATCCCGGAGTGCCCGGCTCCGCTGCCGCTGCCTATTGGATCGGACAGCGCTGCGGGTACTTCGGCGGCCCGAACTTTTTCTGGTTTAGGCTGGCCGCCTTGAGGCGGCGCTAGTTCTTGGCCACCACCACCCGGTTGCGGCCCTGTCGTTTGGCCGCGTATAGCGCGCGATCGGCGGCTTGCAGCAGCGATTCCAGTGTGGACGAAGCTTCGTTCAGGGTGGCGACGCCGAAACTGGCGGTGACCGCCAGTTGCAGGCCGGAAGGCAGCGAGCACGGCGATTCCTCTATGGCGGCGCGCAGCCGCTCGGCCAGCGCTTCGCCGGATGACGCGCCGCCGTGGCCGGCCAAGACAACGAATTCCTCGCCGCCGTAGCGGCCGGCTAGATCTCCTTCCCGGCAAGCGCGCTCGATGATGGCGGCAACATGGATCAGCACCGCGTCGCCTGCGTCATGGCCGTGCTGATCGTTGACCCGTTTGAAATGGTCGATGTCGAACAGGATCAGCGTCGCCGATTCCCTGGTCAGCCGGGCTTGCGCGATCTCGGCGTGGGCAGCCTGGGTGAACGCGCGCCGGTTGGCGATGCCGGTCAGGAAGTCGACCCGCGATACCTCGGTCAGCTCGTCTATCAGCCGCTGGCGTTCCTGTTCCAGCACGCGCTTTTCCCGGTTGTTCCGCCGCAGAATGGCGATGGCGCGCAATACATCGCCGATTTCGTCTTTCCGTAGGGTGGGGGGGAACTCGGTGTCCAGCTTGCCGTCCGCGATGTCTGACAGTAGTTTGGACGCGGCCAGCAGCGGTTTGGCGATCAGCCAGCGGATGTAGGCGAACAGCGCCAGTTGCGCGATCAGCGCGATCACGCCCAGCGCGGTGGCGGCCAGCAGATGGCGGAAGGCGGCGCGTTGCTGGATGGCCGCTTCATCGGCCGCGGTCGACAGCATGGTGTCGCGAAGCTCTACGATGCTGTGCAGGGTGGGCACGTAGGCGTTGGTGAAGCCGGCCGGGCTGATCGCATGCGGCTGGCTGCGGCGGCTGGAGCGGAGAATGTCGTCCACTTGGGCCAGCCCGTCATGGAAATACTGGTTTTCCATGCGCGACAAGGCTTGCAACTGGACCGGACGCGTCGTGGGCACGTTCAGCCGCAGACGGATGGTACCGCGCAACTGCTCGATGCGGCCACGAAGAATGAAAACCTCCTTGGCCTCGCTTTCCGTCAGCGGCCGTCTTTCCGCCAGAGAGGGAGTCAGCGTCGAGCCCAGCCGGCCGGCGTATTCCCGCAGCTCGGTCGCCAAGCGGGCGCCGCTGAGCGGATTGGACAGTTGGGGGGAGACGCTGGACGCCTGGAAGGAGAGAGCGTTCACCGCTTCCAGCACTGCGGGTACCACATCGAACATCCGCCGGATCGGCGCCATGATTTCCGCCGCGGTCGGCGCTGGATCGGCGATGGCCCGGTCCATGTCATGCCGGGCTTCGCTCAACCGCAAGCGGGCGAGGCGGATGGCGGCCAGGGCTTGCCGGTGGTAGACGGAGCGGGATGGCGACAACGCGGTGACCAGGTCCTGCAGCGCGCGGTCGCTGGCCAGCCTGGCGACACGCAGCTTTTCCCGGTCGCCGCCACCGGCAGGCGCGCCTATCAGCGCGTTGGCGGGACCGCGTTCGGTGGCGATTCTTTCCACCGCGACCATGGCGAGATGGGCGATCTGTATCGATCCCAGCCCTTCGTCGGCCGAGTGGTACGCCGCCCATTCGCCGTTGATGATCCAGGCCAGCGGCAGGCAAGCGAGGATGAACAGAACGAAGGTGACGATGGTGAATATCTTGGACAGGCGCATCGGTCGTTCAGTGCAAGGAATGCTGCGATCAGCGCAGACGCTGTGCAAGATTGAGTATATGCGCGGCGGCGGCGCGGCTGGGGAAATTCGCCGCGCCCGGCCTCTGCTGCGCGCTATCCGCCAGCGCTTTCGCGCAGTTCCTTGATCCGTTTGTAGATGGTGGCGCGGCCCATGCCCAGCACATTGGCCACGTAGTTGACCGCGCTCTTGCCGCCGAACGCGCCTTCCGCGTGCAGCGCGTCCACCAGTTCCCGTTTCTGCGTCCGTCCCAGCGTGTTGAGGCTGGCGCCGCGCTCGCGCAGCCAACTGTGCAGGAAGAGGTTGATCCGTTCCTGCCAGTCGTCGCGGAACAGCTCGGCTGGCTGCGGGCGCACGCCGGCGCCCTTGAGCAGGATGTCCAGCGCGCCGCGCATCTCGTCGAACACGGCGATATTGAAATTAAGGCACATCATGCCGGCGGGCCTGGCCTGGTCGTCGAACAGCACCGCGCTGACGCTGCGCATCCGGCGGCCGTCCCAGTTCAGCTTCTCATAAGGGCCGACCACCCGCTCGCGCGCCGTGCCCGGTATCTCTTCCAGCGCGGAGTCGTCGCCCGGCTCGCGACGCGACAGATTATTGGCGATGTGGAGCACGGTCTGGTCGTGCAGGTCGTGGATCACCACTTCGACATAGGGGTGGAACAAGGCGGCGACGCCATCGGCGATATGGGCGTAGCGGTTGAGCAGCAGGTCTTTCACCGGGGAGGGCGTGGTTCGGCGCATGACGGCGGATGAGTGGGGGTGATGGTTGAGATTATAGACAGTTTGTCTCGATTATGGACAGTGTCGTCTGTATGCCTCACCCGGCGATCAGGTTGAAAACCTTATTAATTCTCTGTTATTCGACCATTCTCTTATCCGGATCGGCAAAATCCATGGCGCTTTCTATCGGCCAATTTTTGTATTTGTTGTCTATTTTGTAATTTTTGTCTATATTTGTCCGAGACAAGTACCAAATTTCCGGCGGCGGCCATGCCCGCCGCCGGTCAAACCGACGGGACGCGACACCATGAATGATTTGTACCCGCGCATAGCGGACGCCCATCAAGCCTTGCGGCCGCAGGTCGCCGTCACGCCGCTGAGCCGCAGCCCGGCGCTGTCGGCGCTGACCGGCTGCGAGGTGTATCTGAAGTGCGAGCACCTGCAGCACACCGGCTCCTTCAAGTTCCGCGGCGCCAGCAACAAGATCCGGCTGCTGGACGCGGCGTCGCGCCGACTGGGCGTGGCCACGGTGTCCAGCGGCAACCACGGCCTGGGCGTGGCGCTGGCCGGCAAGCTGGCCGGCGTGCCGGTCACGGTGTACGCGTCGGCCGCGGCGTCCGAGGTGAAGCTGGACGCGATCCGCGCCCACGGCGCGAAGGTGGTCGCCATCGACGCGCCGATGCTGGAAGTGGAGCTGGAGGCGTCGCGGCGCGCCGAGCGGGCGGGGCTGCCCTTCGTCCCGCCGTACAACGACATCGATGTCATCGCCGGCCAGGGCACGATAGGCATGGAGCTGACCGAGCAGCATCCCGGCCTGGCGGCGGTGTTCGCGTCGGTGGGCGGCGGCGGCATGATTTCCGGCATCGGCGCCGCGCTGGAGGCGGTCAGCCCGCAGACCGAGATCGTCGGCTGCTGGCCTAGGGGCTCGCAGGCGCTGTACCGGAGTATGCTGGCGGGGGAGGTTGTCGAATGGGAAGAGCTGGACACCATTTCCGACGGCACCGCCGGCGGCGTGGAGCCGGGCGCCATTACATTGCCCATCGCGCGGCGAGTGATAGGCCGCACCGCGCTGGTGGACGAGGCCGAGATCAAGGCGGCGATGCGCAAGATCGCCGAGGCCGAGCGCTGGATCGTCGAGGGCGCGGCCGGCGTCGCGGCGGCGGGGTTGATCCAGTTGGCCGAGCATTACCAGGGCAAGCCGGTGGCGGTTGTGCTGTGCGGCCGCAACATCAAGCTGGAGACCTTCCTGGAGGCTTGCCATGCTGCTGCTTGACCGCGAGGCCATCGCCGCGCGCTTCGATGCGGATCGGGCGCTGGCCGCGGTGGAGGCGGGTTTCATCGCCTATTCGCGCGGGCAGGTCCAAACGGCGCCGGTACAGAATTTCCGTTTCGCCGAGGCTAACGGCGACTGCTGCGTCAAGTCCGCGCACATCGCCGGCGAGGAGGCGCTGGTGGTCAAGGTGTCCACCGGCTTCTACGACAATCCGTCGCGCGGGCTGCCCAGCAACGACGGCCTGATGCTGGCCTTGTCGGCTCGGGATGGCCGGGTGCTGGCGCTGCTGCAGGACCAGGGCTGGTTGACCACGATGCGCACCGCGCTGGCCGGGCGGCTGGCCGCCAGGCTGCTAGCGCCGTCGCGGGTCGCGCGCATCGGGATGCTGGGCGCGGGCGAGCAGGCGCGCGCCCAGCTGGAGCAATTGCGGGCGGCGACCGACTGCCGCGAGCTGAGCGTGTGGAGCCGGCAGGCTGCCCAGGCCGTGGCGTTTTGCGATTTCGCCGCGACGCTGGGCTTCCGCGCACGGCCGGCGGCCGATCCGCGCGCGGCTGCGGCGGAGTCGAATCTGATCATCGCCGCCACGCCGTCGCGCGAGCCTTTGCTGCGGCGAGGCTGGATACGTCCGGGCACCCACATCACCGCGCTGGGAGCGGACGGCCCCGGCAAGCAAGAGCTGGACCCGGCCATCGCGGCCGAGGCCGACGTGCTGCTCGCCGATTCGCGGGAGCAGTGCGCGGCCTTTGGCGAGTTGTCGCACGCGGTGAAGGCCGGCTTGCTGGACCCGGCCCGCATCGTCGAGCTGGGCGACGCGCTGGCGCGGCGCGCACGCCTGCGGCGCAGCGACAATGACATCACGCTGGCGGATCTGACGGGCGTCGCCGCGCAGGATGCGGCCATCGCCGCCAGCGTGCTGGGCTGACGCCAGCGGCGGGACCATGAGAAACGGCCCCGGAAATCGGGGCCGCGCGGAAGGGCGGTGATCAGGCCAGGTCGGTGATGACCAGCTTGGCGATGTTGAAGTAGATCACCAGGCCGGTGCCGTCGATGAAGGTGGCGATGAAGGGCGCCGACACCACGGCCGGGTCGATGCGCATCTTCTTCAGCACCATCGGGATGATGGACGACACGATGGCGCTCCACACCGTGATGGCCACCAGCGTCAGGCACACCACCAGCGCCACTTCGTTGCCCACGCCCAGCATCCAGGCGCGGAACAGACCCACCAGGCCGATGGCCAGCGCGATCATCACCGAGGTGGTCACCTCCTTGCGCAGCACCGCGCCCAGGTTGCGCAGCCCCACTTCGCCGACAGCCATCGCCCGCACCAGGGTGGAGGTGATCTGGGTGCCGCTGTTGCCGCCGGTGCCGATCAGGAGCGGGATGAAGAAGGCCAGAGCGATCACCGCCTCCAGCTGCTCTTCGAACACTTTCAGGATGGTGCTGGTGTAGGCCTCGGCGGCGAACAGCAGCAGCAGCCAGGGCAGGCGCTTCTTCCACAGCGCCCAGGGGCTGCTTTCCAGGTAGGGCGTGTCCAGCGGCAGGCTGGCGCCCTGGCGCTGGGCGTCGTCGGTTTCTTCGTCGCGGATCAGCACGGCGATCTCGCGCTCGTACAGCGCGCCGGCCAGCTTGCCGCCGCTGACCACCGGCACGGTGTCAGGCGACTTTTCCTGCAGCTCCGGCGCCACGTCGCGGCGCAGCTGGCCGGGTTCGACCGAGTAATCGATGGACTGCATCAGCGCGGATACCGGGCGGGCGTCGTCCTTCTCGGTCAGCAGGGTTTTCAGCGACAGCCGGCCGTGCAGAAAGCCGCTGTCGTCGGTGACGAAGATTTGGGCCGGCACGTCGTCGTCGCGCAACTGGCCCAGCATGTGGGCGCGGGCGTCGCCGGCCTTCATGTCGCGCCTGAGCGTGATCAGGGACACGCTCATATAAGAGGCGACGGTTTCCTTCAGTTTGATTTCCGCCGCGTTGCCGGCGGCGAGGGTGTGGCTTGCTACGTAAGTCATGGTGAGAAACTCCCCGTTTAGCTGTTTAAACCGCAAACAGTTCTCAATGGGGGCGACAACCAGGAGGAGAGTGCAGGAAGCGATCTCCGCGTCTAGGTTTTGGCACTATGCAACGTATCCGTTGGAAGTCACTTTGGGCTAAACCTTAATCCGATAAAGCCTGTCCTAACCTTGGGCGTCTCTCGACGTCGTCAGATCAGTGACCTGTGTTTGCATAGGAGCCTCGCCGAACGAGACACTGCATCTTTATTTGAAGCGATGAACAAACGCCGGCGCGCATGGCGGACGCCGGTTCCGATCCTGTCTGAAACCGAGTCGCCGTTGCGTGCCGAACAGACGGTCTGAATGTGAAAAGTTTTGTTTGTTCCATGGTTTTTTCGTTTTTAGCGAATAAATATCGTTTGCATGTTTGTTTTCGCGCAATATCCTTGTGGGATGATGGACATGGGGGTGTTGGCGCAATCTGGCTGTTTTGCGGCCGTGCTATGCTGTTCCGGTCGCGGCGGCATGCCGCGGCCCGCGATCGTGCCCGCGCAACCGGCACTCGTGTTCTGGATACACCGTATGAGCAAAAGCATCATTTCCGACATGGATGGCGTGATCTACCGCGGCAAGCAGCTGATTCCCGGCGCGCGCGAATTCATCCAGCTTCTGATCGACACCAAAACGCCTTTCCTGTTTCTGACCAACAACGCCGAGCAGACGCCGCTGGACCTGCGGCTGAAACTGGAAAGCCTGGGCATCGGCGGGCTGACCGAGGACAACTTCATCACCAGCGCGATGGCGACGGCGATGTTCCTGAAAAGCCAGACCCGCAAGGCGATGCCCACCGCCTATGTGGTGGGTGGCGCCGGCCTGATCAACGAGCTGTACAACGTCGGCTTCTCCATTTCCGAATCCCACCCGGACTACGTGGTGGTGGCCAAGTCGCAGACCTTCAGCTTCGAGCAGATCAAGAAGGCGGTGCGCTTCATCGACCAGGGCGCCAAGTTCATCGGCACCAATCCGGACATGATCGATCCTATCGAAGGCGGCGGCTACGAGCCGGCCGCCGGCACGCTGCTGGCGGCGATAGAGGCCGCCACCGGCAAGAAACCTTACATCGTCGGCAAGCCCAACTCATTGATGATGATGCTGGCCACCCGCAAGCTGGGCGTGCATCCGGAAGAGGCGGTGATGATAGGCGACCGGATGGATACCGACATCGTCGGCGGCCTGGAGGCCGGCATGTGCACCGCGCTGGTGTTGTCCGGCGTCTCCAGCCGCGAATCGATGGAGCAATTCCCCTACCAGCCGGACTACGTGTTCGGCAGCGTCGCCGATATCGACCCGCAGGCGCTGTGAGGCGGAGCGGGCGCTTTCGGCGTCCGTTTTTTTTGGCGAACGGCCGGGTGTCAATGCTGATGCCGGACCGGCAAGTCCACGCCGTCGGTGTGTCCGGCTGCGCCGCGCGGGAACGCCCTTGGGCTGACCCAGGCGCCGATCAGCGCCAGCAGCGCCGACATCGCCAGGATGGGCAGCGCGTCCGGCGGCGCGGATGGCCGGCTCAGCGCGTGGATCAGCATGCCGGCCAGCGCCAGCGC
>NZ_JAJOHV010000148.1 GCF_021129175.1 Chromobacterium piscinae
GGCCGGCGGCCACCAGCGCCGGCAGGCCCAGCGTGCGCGCCAGAATGGCGGTGTGGGCGGTGGGGCCGCCGTGGGCGGTGGCCAGGCCCTTGACGCGGGCGAGGTCCAGGCTGGCGGTGTCCGATGGCGCGAGATCGGCGGCCAGCAGCAGGGTGTCGGGGCCGAACTCGGCCGGCGCATGGCCTTGTAGCGCCGGGTCCAGCTGGAACAGCACCCGGCGGCCCACGTCGCGCAGGTCGGCGGCGCGGGCCGCCAGCAGCGGGTTGCCCAGCGCGGAGATTTTCTCCGCCAGCCTCTCCACCGCCTGGTGCCACGACCATTCGACGCCGTGGCCGGCCACCATCAGCTGGCAGCTGAGCGTGATCAGGTCGGTGTCGTTCAACAGCTCGGCCTGGGCGCGGAAGATGCCGGCCTCGCCGGCGCCCAGCGTCGCCTGGGTGGCGTCGGCCAGGTCGGCCAGCTGCTTGCGGGTGGCGGCCAGCGCCTCGTGCAGCTGGTCGCCGCCCTCGGCCAGGCTGATCGGCCGATCCGGCACGTGCAGCTGGCGGCTGGCGAGGATGCGCGCGGTGCCGATGGCGAGGCCGGGGCTGGCGGCGATGCCGGGCAGGGAGATTAGCGATCCGGCGGGCTGCCAGCCCGCGGTTTTGCGCGCGCCGGCGGCGCGCTGGGCGGCGATGGCGGCGGCGGTCTGCTCCGCCAGGCTGGCCTCGCGCA
>NZ_JAJOHV010000149.1 GCF_021129175.1 Chromobacterium piscinae
GCCATGCCGTCGGCCGGCGCCGGCTGGGGCCACCAGTTCATCCCGCGCATCGGCCAGGAAGTGCTGGTCGACTTCATCGAAGGCGACATCGACCGGCCGGTGATCACCGGCGTGCTGTACAACGGCAGCCACCCGACGCCCGACTTCAGCGGCGCCGGCAGCCTGCCCGCCAACAAGACCCTGTCCGGCATCAAGAGCAAAGAACACCAGGGCGGCGGCTACAACGAACTGTTGTTTGACGACACCCCCGGCGAAGTGCGCGCCAAGCTGTCCAGCGAGCCGGGCAAGACCCAGCTCAACCAGGGCTACCTCGCCCACCCGCGCAGCAACGGCAAGGCCCAGCCGCGCGGCGACGGCTTCGAGCTGCGCACCGACCTCCACGGCGCCATCCGCGCCGCCCACGGCCTGCTGCTCACCACCGAAGCGCAGAACGGCGCATCCGGCAAACAACTGGCGCGCGAGCACGCGCAAAGCCAGCTCGACGCCGCGCTCTCGCTGTCGCAAGCCTTGGCCGAAACCGCCACCGGCCAACTTGCCGACACCATGGAAACCGGGCCCGACGAAATCGGCCCGGACA
>NZ_JAJOHV010000150.1 GCF_021129175.1 Chromobacterium piscinae
ATCCTCCTGCTGGCTGCGCGTCGCCATGCCGTCGGCCGGCGCCGGCTGGGGCCACCAGTTCATCCCGCGCATCGGCCAGGAAGTGCTGGTCGACTTCATCGAAGGCGACATCGACCGGCCGGTGATCACCGGCGTGTTGTACAACGGCAGCCACCCGACGCCCGACTTCAGCGGCGCCGGCAGCCTGCCCGCCAACAAGACCCTGTCCGGCATCAAGAGCAAAGAACACCAGGGCGGCGGCTACAACGAGCTGCTGTTCGACGACACCCCCGGCGAAGTGCGCGCCAAGCTGTCCAGCGAAGCGGGCAAGACCCAGCTCAACCAGGGCTACCTCGCCCACCCGCGCAGCAACGGCAAGGCCCAGCCGCGCGGCGACGGCTTCGAGCTGCGCACCGACCACCACGGCGCCATCCGCGCCGCCCACGGTCTGCTGCTGTCCACCGAGGCGCAGAACGGCGCGTCCGGTAAACAGCTGGCGCGCGAACACGCGCAGAGCCAGCTCGACGCCGCGCTCTCGCTGTCGCAAGCCTTGGCCGAAACCGCCACCGGCCAGCTGGCCGACACCATGGAAACCGGGCCCGACGAAATCGGCCCGGACAACGCCAAAGCCGGCAAGAAAACCGACGGCCACCTGCAACACCACGCCGACGCGCTGAAAGCCTGGGAAGCGGGATCGAACACCGACAAAGACAGCAAGACGGCGAAAGACCAATCCGGTCAACAACCGCTGCTGATCCTATCCGGCCCAGCTGGCATCGCCAGCCTGACCGAGCAAAGCCAAACCG
>NZ_JAJOHV010000151.1 GCF_021129175.1 Chromobacterium piscinae
AGGGGATGTTGGCGGATGCAGCTGCGAGTTATGCCAAAGATGCGGGTGTTTCTCCGCAGCAGTTGGCGCTGTTGACTGTTGCGGTTGGGTCAATTAAAGCAGTGCGGCCATTAAGTATAGATCCTAAAAAGTTTGAATATCTTTTTGGGAACGTGAATAGTAATAGTCACAATGCGGATAGGTCGACTCAACTGGCGCAGACTATGAGAAAGCTAGGATTGGAAACAAATGAGTCTGGCAAGAGGGTTTTGATAGAGCATTTTGAAAAAGTAGTTGCAGAGAAAAGTAATGTTAGGGAGGTTTTTTCAAAAGGAAATCAGAACTTTGAAATTAGAGAGTCGGTTTTGTTTGGCCCGTCGGGGAAGGCGGTGAAGTTAGAAACCTCTTTCGAGGTTATGTCGGATGGGACGAGAAGGTTTGTAACAACAATTCCAAAAGAAGGGGGGTAAGTGATGTTTATTAGGTCGGTGCCAGATAGTATTGAGCTTTTGGGTTTTTTTGAGTCGGATCCTGTAACTGAAAATAAGCAGGATCTACATTTTTCATATAGATATACTGATGCTAGTAATGTCACGGTTGTTTTTTCTTATTGCGAAGTCGCAGGGTGGATTCAGGTTGTTTTGGAATTTCAGGGGCGCGAAATATTTCGATTCTTGTGTGAGTGTGTTTCTTGTTTTGAAATAAGGCGAGATAGTGTTGGGGAGGTTTTAAGTGCAGAGGTTATGCTTGGGAGTGTGAGGCATAATTTTTCATTAAGAGTGTACCCTTTTGTGAGTTTTAATTGCTCAAATTTGGAGATGTAAGAGTAGGTGGGAAGGGCGCTGTTAATGAAATGGACGCCCCCTTCCGGAAGCGGCATCGCGGTGCCACAGTGAATTTGCAACCAACTCACTGATCGAAGGGAGCGTCACCATGAACATTAGAACGATCGGGCTGGATCTGGCCAAGAACGTGTTCCAGGTCCACGGCGTGGATGCGCAGGGCAAGGTGGTGCTACGCAAGCAGGTGGCTCGTGCGTCATTGGCGGCGTTTTTTGCCAACCTGCCGCCCTGTCTGGTCGGGATGGAGGCGTGTGCCAGCGCGCACTTCTGGGCCCGCAAGCTGGTGGCACAGGGTCACGTCGTCAAGCTGATGGCGCCCCAGTTTGTGAAGCCCTATGTCAAAGGCAGCAAGACCGATGCGGCCGATGCCGAGGCGATCTGTGAAGCGGTGTCCCGTCCCAACATGCGCTTTGTGCCGGTGAAGTTACCCGAGCAACAAGCGCTGCTGGCGGTGCACCGGGCCCGGGCCGGTTTCGTCAAAGCCCGCACCGCCCAAGCCAACCAGCTGCGTGGCTTGCTGGCTGAATTCGGCATCACGATTCCGGTTGGGTTGGCGTCGTTACGACGGCGCCTGCCGCTGATTCTGGAGGACGTGGAGAGCGGCTTGCCGGGCATGATGCGCGAACGGGTAGCCCGGCTGGCGGAGCATCTACAGGCATTGGATCAGCAGGTCGCCGAACTGGAGAAACAGATCCAACTGTGGCATCGCCAGAGTGAACCCTCGCAGCGGCTAGCGGCGATCCCGGGCATTGGTCCGATTACCGCTACCGCCTTGGTCGCCAGCATTGGCGATGCGCGTGCGTTCAGCAACGGGCGCCAGCTGGCCGCCTGGTTGGGGCTGGTGCCGCGGCAGCATTCCAGCGGCGGCAAGCCGGTCTTGCTCGGGATCAGCAAACGGGGGGACGTCTACCTGCGCACCTTGCTGATCCATGGGGCCCGGGCCGTCATCAGTCATGTTGAACACCGCTGCGATCAAGCGGAGAGCTGGTTGAAACGCCTGCTGGGCCGACGCAACCGCAATATCTCCGCAGTGGCGCTGGCCAACAAGAATGCCCGAGTCGTGTGGGCGCTGCTGGCCCATGATCGGCAATATGGGGTACCCACCCCGTTGGCCGCGTGAGCGCCTGAGCTGACCCCCGTCAGCAACAAGAAAGGCTTTCCTACCGATTGCCCAGGCAATCACGACGTGATGGCGAGACAGGTCAGACCGTGGCGGAGTCAACCTGCGTTATGCAAGGCACTGCGAGTGCGCGCTGTTGTTCAGGACTCAGCCAGCGGAATCCATCAGGGGCCGAGACATCGTGTCTCAATACAGCCCGAATATATGGCTGCAATCGTTCCTGTTCACCGTCATGAACTGAAAGCTTGGCAAGCCGGGGGCGTCCATATATGCATATACCTGGGCAGGATGAGTCCCCCTTTCCCAAACAGATTTATGTCACCGCTACCGTGCAAGGTCCAGCATGCACATTGCATGGCCTGGCCGGCGGCAATGTGCAAGTCGCCATCAGTGGTGCGGCCGCCGCCACCAAGGCAGCCAGAGTGGCGGCAATAACAGCAGCGGCTGGAACGTGGGCGTCAGCATA
>NZ_JAJOHV010000152.1 GCF_021129175.1 Chromobacterium piscinae
CTGGGCGGCCTGCTGGCGCAGCAGGCCGCGCTGGCGCAGCATTTCCCCGGTCCGGGACCCGGCAGGCATGCCGAGGGCCGGCCGTCGGCGCGCGGGTGCGACGGCGATCAGTCATGCAACAACCGCCGGCTGCGCAATCTGCGCCAGCGCGAAGCCGCGCGCAACGGCGACATCGGCTTCGATCCGGTCCAGCATCAGTCCAGCCGTCTGCTGCCTCCGCCGGACGATCATGTCAAATCAGTACCCAGCAAGCCCAATTTTTGGCAGGATAAACGCCGGCAGGAGCAGATGCAAAACCAATCCGATTGATTCGACGTCCGCTGGGGAAAGGACAGGACGATGACGCAAGGGGGAAAGCGCGGCGCAAGCCCGGGAAGGCGGGCCTTGACGGGTCTGCTGTTGTGCGGGCTGTCCGCTTTTCCGCTTGCCGGATGGGGCGCCAAGGACGACTGCGCCGACGCGGTCGCGCCCCAGCGCTGCCAGGCGCATCTGCAGGGGCTGCGCAGCTGCCTGGATCTGCCGGAAGTCAGACGCCGGACCTGCCTCGCCTATTACACGCCCCCTCTCAGCTGCCAGCGCCAGCGCGACGCCAAACGCTGCGAAGCGCTGTTGGCGGCGCAATCGTCGTGCGAAGGCATGCTGGGCGCGCAACGCCGCGCCTGCGTGGACGAGCGCTTGCCGCCGGCGCCCTGCGCCACGCGCGGCCAGCGGCCC
>NZ_JAJOHV010000153.1 GCF_021129175.1 Chromobacterium piscinae
GCGCGGGCCAGCGGCTGGCTGGCGGCGTAAGCGCCCACCTCCACCGCGCCGCTGGGCGCCTGGGTCAGCGTCAATACCGGGCAGCCGCGGGCTGTCATCGCCGCGATGCCGTCGAGCAGCACCGGGTCGGCCGGCGCGTTGCCGCTGCCGTAAGCCAGCAGGACGGCGCCATCCAGCCCGCCGTCGCGCAAGGCCTGCCCGGCGAGCGCGCTGCCGTGGCCGGGCGTCAGCATCAGCGCGGCCAGCTTCAGATTTTCGTCTATCCGCAGCGGATTCCACTCGCCGTCGGGCTTCAGCCACCGCTCCTTGCGCCAATGCGCGTGGATGGCGAACTCAGCCAGCGGCTCGGCGTTGGGGCTGTTGAAGCCGGCGAAACGCTCGACATCCAGCTTCCGGGCGCGGCTGCCGCGCAGCAGCAGCCGGTCGAAGGCGATCGCCACTTCGTTGAGGTCCGGTTGGCAGGCCGCTTCCAGCGCGTCGGCCAGATTGCTCCAGCCATCGGAGCGCGGATGGACCAACGGCAGCTGCGCGCCGGTCAGCACCACCGGCTTGGCCAGGCCGCGCAACGCGAACGCCAGCACGCCGGCGGTGTAGGCCATGGTGTCGGTGCCGTGGATGACGACGAAACCGTCGTAGTCGTGGTAGCGGGAAACCAACGCGTCCAGTATCTGGTTCCATTGGCGCGGCGTCAGCGCGGAAGAATCGATCAGCTGTTCGAATTCGACGATGTCGAACTCCAGGCCTGGACGGGCGAAACGCTGCAGCAGGCGCGGCAGCAGGCCCGGCACGGGGGCCAGGCCTTCAGGGGTGTGGTCCATGCCTATGGTACCACCGGTGTAGAGCACCAGGATTCGGCTCATTGCATACTCCATCGCACTTGGTCTGCGGACGATGGTAGCGCAAGCCTCAGCCGGCGTCACACGCCGGCGGAACAGACCGGATCAGCGCAGCGCGTCGGACACCGCCACGTCGACGGCGCGGCGCGCTTCGTCGATGTGATGGACGATGTCGCGCTGCAGCGAACGCAGATAGGGATCGTCCTCGCGGTGGGAGGCATCCTGCCGGGCCTTGTCCAGCAGCGTCTTGGCCTGGTGGAAGCGGTCTTCCGGCCGCCAGCGCGCGTCCGGCTCAGCGCGGTCGTAGATGTCCTTGCCGTCGTCGATGGCGGCGTCGCGCATCTTGCGCAGCGCCTTGTTGATTTCATCGACGGCGTGGCGCTCGTCGTCCATCACCCGCGGATAGTCCGGACGGGCCAGCAGATCGCGCGCCTGGCGCAGATCGCTCATCGCGTGCAGATAGTAGGGGTGCTCCTCCGGATGCCACTGGTGCTGCTGCCAGGTCCACGCATCGCCGTCGCGCCAGCCGTCGGCCAGCGCCGGGGCGCTCAAAATCGCGTTGCCGGCGGCGGCCAGCGCCAGAATGGCCAGAATTCCACGCAGTTTCATGATTGTCTCCTCGTATGATCGAAATCGGCCCGGCGCTCAACGCAAAGCGTCGTTGATGGCTTGCTGCACCGCATGATGGGCGGCGTCGACGTGATGCAGAATGCGGTGCTGCAAATCGCGCACCCAGGGGTCGTCTTCCTGGTGGCCGGCGTCGCGGCGCGCGGCGTCCAGCAGCGCCAGCGCGCGGTGGAAGCGGTCGGTGGGACTCATCCGCGCATCGGGCTGCTCGTAATGCCACGGGTCCTTGCCGTCTTCGATGGCGGCGCGCTGCATCTCGCCCAGCGCCGCGTCGATCTCGGCCACCGCGCGGCGCTCGTCGTCGGCGATCTGCGGATAGTCAGGGCGCGCCAGATAAGCGCGCGCCTGGCGCAGATCGCTCATCGCATGCAGATAGTAGGGATGTTCGGCGGGCCGCCAGCTGCGCGGCGCCTCCACCTGCACCGCCACCGGCCGGTACACCGTTCGAGGCGGCGCCACCACGCAGGCGCTGAGTCCGCACGCCGCCGCCAACGGCATCAACCGGACGAGGCCGGCAATCGTCGTTTTCACCATTCGTCTCCTGGATTTCGGGCCGGATCGGTTCAGCCGTCCGGCCTGCTGTAATCAGTTCCTTGCAAAACCGATTACAGCTTGACCGCTCCCGGAAATGAATTCAGCAGCATTCAGGTTTCGGCGTGTAAGCGTTTGTAGCCGCCCAAGCCAGGTGGCATAACCGTTTTTCCCGCCGATGTCCGAATTTCCCCTCTTGGTTAACGAACATGAAGCGTGTTTGGATCTGCATATATACAGTCGGCAAAAAAGTAACAGACAGACTGTCTGTTTGTCATTTTTATAGAGTTTAAATTCAAAAATTGACATGAATTAAACAAATGGCAGTTTCATAATGCTAAAACGAACTTTGCTTGCATTAAGCAAGTCCATTTGCATCAAATCTGAAAAGCATTAAGCCGACAAGCGAACAAAACCTGTATCGCAATCACGAACCGGGGCGATGGCGGAACCCCGGCTTCACGGTAAGAAACCGCCAGCTAGCCAAAACCAGCAAGGTGCACCATGTCCTTACATCGCAGTCACGATATCCAGGCATTGCAGGGCCAGACCCTGACGATACACATCAACGATCAACCCGTCGTAGCAGCCAGCGGCGAAACCGTGCTGAGCGTGCTCAGCGCCGTCGGCCTGCGCCAGGTCAGCCGCAACGACAATCAGCAGATCGCCGGCTCCTATTGCGGGATGGGCGTGTGCCATTGCTGCCTGGTCAAGATAAACGGCCGACACAAGCGCCGCGCCTGCCAGACCGTGGTCAGCCCCGGCATGAAAGTGGAAACGGCCCATAACCGGCTGAACACGGAGGGCCTGAGATGAGCGCGAAACCAGTGATCGTCGGCGGAGGCCCGGCCGGCATGTCGGCCGCCATGGAACTGGCCCGCCACGGCGTGGACAGCGTGCTGCTGGATGAAGCTTCCCGCGTCGGCGGCGTGGTCTATCGCGGCCCGCTGCGGGAAGGCGTAGTGCTGGACTACCTGGGCGAGCGCTATCGCGAAAACATGCAGGCGCTGCACCGCGAGTTTGAGCAATACCGCAACCGCGTCGACATCCGGCTGGACACCCGCATCGTCGGCGGCGGCGACGGCGAGCTGTTCGCGCTGACGCCGGACGAGCAGGTCGAAGCCATCCCCTACTCCCAGCTGCTGCTGGCTGCCGGCTGCCATGAGCGCAGCGTGCCCTTCCCCGGCTGGACCCTGCCCGGCGTGATCATGCTGGGCGGCCTGCAGCTGCAGATCAAGAGCGGCGTGGTCAAGCCGCTGGGCCGCACCGCGCTGGTGGGCACCGGACCGCTGCTGCCGCTGGTCGCCTGCCAGCTGCACCGCGCCGGCGTGGAAGTGGCCGGCGTCTACGAGGCCAGCGCCTTCGGCCGCCTGGCCAAGGAGGCGATCGCCCTGCTCAACCAGCCGCAGCTGTTCCTGGACGGCCTGAGCATGGTGGCCTACCTGAAGCGCCACGGCGTGCCGCTGCACTACGGCTGGGGCGTGGTGGAGGCCCACGGCGAAGCCGAACTGGGCGAAGTGACCGTCGCGCCGTACGACGCCGAATGGCACGCCGACCTGACGCGCAGCCGCCGCCTGCAGGTGCAGACGCTGGCCGTCGGCTACGGCTTCATCCCGCGCACCCAGCTGACCCAGCAGATGGGCCTGGAGCACCGCTATGACGACGACGGCTACCTGAAGCCGGTCAACGACGACTGGCAGCGCAGCAGCCGCGACAACATCCACCTGGCCGGTGACATCGGCGGCCTGCGCGGCGGCGACGCCGCCGTCCTCACCGGCCGCATCGCCGCGCTGTCCATGCTGCTGCAGCTGGGCAAGCTGGACCAGGCGCAGGCGCTGAGCCGCCGCCAGGCCTGCCTGGACGAGCTGGCCTCCATCCTGCGTTTCCGCAAGGGCATAGACAACTTCACCCGCCGCGGCCGCGGCCAACTGGCGCTGCCGGCGCGCGACACCGTGATCTGCCGCTGCGAGCACGCCACCCGCCAGGACATCGACACCGCGCTGGAGCAGGGCGTCAACGACCTGATCAGCCTGAAGATGCGCACTCGGGTCAGCATGGGCGACTGCCAGGGCAAGATGTGTGTCGGCTATTGCAGCGACCGCCTGCGCGAGCACACCGGCAAGCGCGACGTGGGCTGGATACGCCCGCGCTTCCCGCTGGACCCGCTGCCGTTCTCGGCGTTCTCCGCAATCGATGCCCAACAGACTGAAGAGATTTGACATGAGCAAGCAATACGACATCGTGATCGCCGGCGGCGGCGTGATCGGCGCCTCCTGCGCCTACCAGCTGTCCAAGAACCGCGACCTGAAGATCGCGCTGATCGACAGCAAGCGCCCCGGCAACGCGTCGCGCGCGTCGGCCGGCGGCCTGTGGGCGATCGGCGAGTCGGTGGGCCTGGGCTGCGGCGTGATCTTCTTCCGCATGACTTCGGCCAAACGCAAGCGCGACGCGGCCGGCGCGGCGGTGGCCGTGGATGCCACCACGCCGCACATCCTGCCGCAAAGCTTCTTCGACTTCGCGCTGGCCTCCAACGCGCTGTACCCGACGCTGCACCAGGAGCTGATGGAAAACCACGGCATGGACTTCAAGTTCGAGCGCACCGGGCTCAAGTACATCATTTACGATGAAGAAGACCAGCTGTACGCCGAGCATATCGCCGCCCAGATTCCGCATCTAGCCAGCGAAGTGCGCTGGCTGGACCGCGCCCAGCTGCGCGCGGACGAACCCTATGTCAGCGACCAGGCGCAAGGCGCGCTGGAATTCCTGTGCGACCACCAGGTCAGCCCGTTCCGCCTGACCGACGCCTACACCGAAGCGGCGCGCCAGAACGGCGTCGACGTGTTCTTCAACGTCAACGTCACCGGCGTCACCCGCCAGGGCAGCCGCGTCACCGGCGTGAGCACCGCCGAGGCCGGCGACTTCTCTTGCCACACGCTGATCAACGCCGGCGGCTCCTGGGCCGCCGAGCTGTCGCGCTGGGCCACCGGCCGCACCATCCCGGTCAAGCCGGTCAAGGGCCAGATCGTGCTGTCCGAGAAAATGCCCAAGCTCTTGCGCGGCTGCATCACCACCAGCGATTGCTACATCGCGCAGAAGGACAACGGCGAGATCCTGATCGGCAGCACCACCGAGGACAAAGGCTACGACACCACCATCACCTACCCGGAAATCAACGGCCTGGTGCAGGGCGCGATCCGCTGCGTGCCGGAGCTCGCCAACGTCAACATCAAGCGCTGCTGGGCCGGCCTGCGGCCCGGCACGCCGGACGAGCTGCCCATCCTGGGGCCGGAAGACGGCGTCGAAGGCTATCTGAACGCCTGCGGCCACTTCCGCACCGGCATCCTCACCTCGGCCATCACCGGCGTGCTGCTGAACGGGCTGGTGCGCGGCGAGCCGCTGCCCCTGGACATCACGCCCTTCCTGGCCGGCCGCTTCCCCAACCGCACCGAAAAACAGATGGATTTCGCGCTGCACGCCTGATCAAGTTCCTCTCACTGAGCCGCCACGGCCTGATGGCCTGGCGGTTTTTTTTCGCCCGCGCCGGCGGACATCGGCGCCTGAAACCGTTTTGTCATATTAATGACGTCGTTTTGTCATCAATCCCTCATACCATCGCATCAGTTTTTCGATAGATAGGCCACCGGCCGCAGAAGGGGAGCAATGATGAAGCACAAACTGGGTTACATCGCCGTCGCCGGCGCCTTGGGTCTGATCGCCAACGCGGCCATCGCCGACAATCTCGCCGCGCTGGTCCAGGCCGCCAAGAAGGAAGGCGAGCTGAACACCATCGCCCTGCCTCACGACTGGTGCGGCTACGGCAACGTGATCGCCGGCTTCAAAGCCAAGTACGGCATCAAGGTCAACGAGCTGAATCCGGACGCCGGCTCCGCCGACGAGCTGGAGGCCATCAAGGCCAACAAGAACAACAAGGGACCGCAGGCGCCGGACGTGATCGACGTCGGCCTGTCCTTCGGCCCGCAAGCCAAGGCCGCCGGCCTGCTGCAGCCGTACAAGGTGTCCACCTGGAAGAGCATCCCGGACAACGTCAAGGACAAGGACGGCTACTGGTACGGCGACTACTACGGCGTGCTGACCTTCCAGGTCAACCGCGACCTGATCAGCAAGGCCCCGGCCGACTGGTCCGACCTGCTGAAGCCGGAATACAAGAACGCCGTGGCGCTGGCCGGCGACCCGCGCGCCGCCAACCAGGCCATCCAGGGCGTGTTCGCCGCCGGCCTGGCGCAAGCCAAGGGCGACGTGGGCAAATCCGCCGACGCCGGCTTGAAATTCTTCTCGCAGCTGAACAAGAACGGCAACTTCGTGCCGGTGATCGGCAAGGCCGCCTCGCTGGCCCAGGGCACCACCCCCATCATCGTGCGCTGGGACTACAACGCGCTGGCCGACCGCGACACGCTGAAGGGCAACCCGAAAGTGGATGTGATCGTGCCGAAGAGCGGCGTGGTGGCCGGCGTCTACGCCCAGGCCATCAGCGCCTACGCGCCGCACCCGAACGCCGCCAAACTGTGGATGGAGTACCTGTTCTCCGACGAAGGCCAGGTGGCCTGGCTTAAGGGCTACTGCCACCCAATCCGCTTCAACGACCTGACCGCCAAGAAGAAGATTCCTTCCGAGCTGATCAGCAAGCTGCCGGACGCCGCCGCCTACAAGAAAGCGGTGTTCCCGACCATCGAGCAGCAAGAGGCCTACAAGGCCGGCATCACCAAGCAGTGGGACAGCGTGGTCGGCAGCAACGTGAAGTAAAACGCTGCGCCCAGCCCCATCTCCGGGCCGCCGCTGGCGGCCCGTTCACCTCGAGAAACACCGATGTCCGCATCCTCAGAATCCATGCCGACGCCCTCTTCCCGCACAGCCAGTCCGCCCAGCGCCGCCCGCGCCTCGCTGCTGTCGTGGCTGGGCGTCGCGCCCTTCCTGCTGTTCGCGCTGCTGTTCCTGATCCTGCCCACCGGCATGCTGATGGTGGGCGCCTTTCAGGACGCGCAGGGCCACTTCACGCTGAACAACATCGCTCGCTTGTTCGACGACAACATCCTCAGCGCCTACAAGATCAGCCTGGAAATCAGCGCCGCGTCGGCCATCCTGGGCACCGCGCTGGGCCTGTTGCTGGCGCTGGCGGCGATACGCGGCGGCCTGCCGGCCTGGATACGCCCGACGCTGACCACCTTCTCCGGCGTCGCCTCCAACTTCGCCGGCATTCCTCTCGCCTTCGCCTTCCTGTCCACCTTGGGACGGATGGGCCTGGTGACCATGCTGCTGCGCAAGTATCTGGACTTCGACCTGTACGCCAGCGGCTTCTCCATCCTCAGCTTCGCCGGCCTGACGCTGACCTATCTGTACTTCCAGGTGCCGCTGATGGTGCTGATCATCGCCCCCGCCGTGGAAGGGCTGAAGGACGAATGGCGCGAAGCCTGCGAAAGCCTGGGCGGCTCCGGCTTCGCCTACTGGCGGCACATCGCGCTGCCGGTGCTGTGGCCCAGCATGGTCGGCGCGGCGCTGCTCTTGTTCGCCAACGCCTTCGGCGCGGTGGCCACCGCCTACGCGCTAACCGGCAGCTCGCTGAACATCGTCACCATCCTGTTGTACGCGCAAATCCACGGCGACGTGCTGCACGACCAGAACCTGGGCTACGCGCTGGCGCTGGGCATGGTTCTGATCACCGGCAGCGCCAACGCCGGCTACATCTGGCTGCGCAAGCGCAGCCAAAAGGAGGCCGCATGAAACCCACCGCCACCTCGCGCCTGGGCGCCTGGCTCGCCATCCTGCTCGGCAGCGGCTACTTCCTGCTGCCCTTGATCGCCACCTTCGAATTCAGCCTGAAGATGAAGCGCGAAGGCTACAGTTTCGAAGCCTATAAAACGGTGCTGACCGACCCCGGCTTCCAAGCGAGCTTCGGCTACTCGGCGCTGCTGGCGCTGCTGACCATCCTCGCCGGCATCCTGCTGGTGGTGCCCACCGCCTTCTGGATCCAGCTGAAGCTGCCCAGGCTGCGCCCGCTGATCGAATTCATCACCCTGCTGCCGCTGGTCATCCCCGCCATCGTGCTGGTGTTCGGCTACCTGCGCCTGTACGGCAGCGGCGGCTGGCTGCCGTTCACCGGCAGCGAGCGCGGCACCGACGCGCTGCTGGTGTTTGGCTACGTGACGCTGGCCCTGCCCTACCTGTACCGCTCGGTGGACACCGGCCTGTCGGCGATAGACGTGCGCTCGCTGACCGAGGCGGCGCAGAGCCTGGGCAGCGGCTGGTTCGACATCCTCAGGCTGGTGATCTTCCCCAACCTGAAAACCGCCATCCTGTCCGGCGCCTTCCTGACCTTCGCCATCGTCATCGGTGAGTTCACGCTGGCCAGCCTGCTGGCCCGCCCGGCCTTCGGCCCCTATCTGCAGCTGATCGGCGCCAACCGCGCCTACGAGCCGGCCGCGCTGGCCATCATCGCCTTCCTGGTCACCTGGGCGGCGATGGGGCTGATGCAGGTGGTCAGCCGCAACCGCGCCGCCCTCGGCGCAGACGAACATTGAATTGGAAACGGAAAGCATCATGGCATTTCTGCAAATCGACCATCTGAACAAGCGCTTCGGCCAGCAGGCCGTGGTCCACGATTTCAACATGAAGGTGGAGGCCGGCGAGTTCGTCACCTTCCTCGGCCCATCCGGCTGCGGCAAGACCACAGTGCTGCGCATGATCGCCGGCTTCGAAACGCCCAGCGGCGGCGCCATCCGCCTGGCCGGCGACGACATCACCCACCAGTCGCCGCAGAAGCGCGGCATCGGCATGGTGTTCCAGAGCTACGCGCTGTTCCCCAATATGAACATGGCGGACAACATCGCCTTCGGCCTGAAGATGCAGAAGCGCTCCGCGGACGAAATCCGCCGCAAGGTGGGAGAGGTGATCGCGCTGGTGGAGTTGAACGGCCGCGAGCGCCACCTGCCGCACCAGCTGTCCGGCGGCCAGCGCCAGCGCGTGGCCCTGGCCCGAGCGCTGGTGGTGGAGCCGCGCGTGCTGCTGCTGGACGAGCCGCTGTCGGCGCTGGATGCCCGCATCCGCAAGAACCTGCGCGAGCAGATCCGCGACATCCAGCGCCGCCTGGGACTGACCACCGTCTTCGTCACCCACGACCAGGAAGAGGCGCTGACGATGTCGGACCGCATCTTCGTGATGAATCAGGGCAAAGTGGAGCAGGAAGGCGCGGCGGAGACCATCTACACCCAGCCGGCCACCGAATTCGTCGCCCGCTTCATGGGCAACTACAATCTGCTGACCGCCGAGCAGAGCCACGCGCTGCTCGGCCTGGAAATCCGCGGCCACCTGGCGGTTCGGCCGGAGTCGATAGAACTGCTGGGCAACGACGACGCCGCCGACGAGCAGGCGCTGCCGGCGGTGATCCGCCAGCACCAGCTGCTGGGCAACATCATCCGCTACCAGGTGGACGCCGGCGGCGCGACGCTACAGGTGGACCGGCTCAACCGCCACGCGGCCGACCTGCTGCCGGCCGGCGCGCCGGTGCGGCTGCGCTTCGACCGCGACAATCTGCGCGAGGTGCGCTGAGCGTCAATCCGCGGGCTCGGTCCCCTGCTGGAAGTAATGCATCTGCTGGCGCAGGCTGTCGGCGCGCATCGCCACCTCCTGCGCCGCCGCCGACAATTCCTCGCTGGCGGCGGCGTTGTCCTGCGACAGCTGGTTCAACCGCCGCATCGCCTGGTTGATATTGCCCACCCGCTGCGCCTGCGCCGTCGCCTCGCTGGAAATCCCCTTCACCAGATCCAGGGTCTGGCGGCTGGACTCGACGATGTCGCTCAGCTGCTGGCCGGCGCTCTCCGCCAGCTCCACGCTGTCTATCGCCACCCGGCCGATCTCCTTGGCCGCCGTCTGGCTGCGCATCGCCAGCTTGCGCACCTCGTCCGCCACCACCGCGAAGCCCCGGCCGTGCTCGCCCGCCCTCGCCGCCTCTATCGCCGCGTTCAGCGCCAGGAGGTTGGTCTGGTAGGCGATGTCGTCGATGATGTCGGTGCGTTTGGCGATCTGGCGCATCGCCGCTATCGTCTGCTGCACCACCCGATTGCCCTCGGCCGCCTGCGCGCTGGCCGTGTCCGCCATGCCTCCGGCGTGATTGGCGTCGCCGGCCATGCTGAACATGCTGCAGGCGATGTCGTCGATCGCGCTGCTGCTTTCCTCCGCGTCGGACGAGGTGCGCGCCGCACCCTGCGACAGGCCCTGCGACGCGGAGTTCAGCTCGGTGGACGCGTTGGCCACCGCGTCGGCATCCTCCTTCACCTGCAGGATCACGCCGGACAGGCGCTCGCCCATCTGGCGGATGTGGGCGGCCAAGCTGTGATCGTCGCCGCGCCGCAGCGGCAGAAAGAAGTCCAGCCGGCCGGCGGACAGCTCGCGCATGCCCCGCGCCACCTCGTCCGGCTCCGCGCCTAGGGTGCGGATGATGTTGCGGCCCACCAGCACGGCCAGGCCGATCGGGAACAGCAGCAGCAACAGGCCCAGCAGCACCAGGTAGCCGTACACCCGCGCGCTGCTGGCCTGCGCGTCCAGCTGTCCGCGGATCTGCTGCAACAGCTGGCCCTGCAGCTGGTACAGCTCCGCCACCCGCAGGCCGGCGACGCGGAACCATTCGTCCGGCGTCTCGCTCTGCATCGCGCCGGCGCCGCGCGCCAACACCGCGTCGCGGGCCGACTCGAACTGCCGGCTGCGGTCCATCGCCGCTCGCAGCGCGGCCTCGTCGCCGCCGTATTGCCGGTATTGCGAGCGGCACAGCTCTTCCTGCGACTCCACGCCGCTGACCAGCCGGAAATTGGTGATGCTGAAGCTGCCCACTGTCAGCACGCCGGTCACCAGCCCGCGGGTGCGGCTGGTGAATTCCTTCTGGCAATTCACCGCCGACCACTGCAACAGCAGGGCTTGCACCTCGGGCGTCTGGGCATTGAACAGGGTGATGATGCCGGACAGCTGCTCGATCATGTCCGAATAGCGGTTGAACTCCGGCGCGGGCGAGATGTGGCGGGCGTCGATGTCTCGGCGCAGCTGGTCCAGATCATTCTGCGTAGGCACGCTGTGGCCCAGATAGGCTCGCAAGCCGTCGGACAACTCGTCCTGCGGCTGGGCTCGCAGCTTCTGCAGCACGATATCGGCCGCGGCGCGCGCCCGGACCAGCTCGGCAGGCAACGCCTGATGGCGGTTGAGATAGCCATAGCCCAGCCCCCGCTCGACCTGCAGCTGCTGAATCAGCTCTCCCACCATCTCGATATTGGCGCTGAGCACCTGATCGCGGTCCAGCACCTGCAGCAACTGGCGCTGATGCCAGGCGTAGCCTATCGCCACGCAGGACAGGGCCAGCACCAGCGGCGCGATCAGCAGCACCAGTTTGTGGGCAACCGTGAAGCGAACCCGCATATCCGTCATCCACCCTGAGCCGGAACACTTCTCACTATAGGAGAGGCCGGCCGCTAAGCGTAAATACCAGGGTTCGCGGTTCAGACCAGCTTCGCCATGTCCTCCGGCTGATCGATGTCCAGCAGCACGCCCGGATCGTCCAGCTCCAGCCTCAGGGCTCCATTCCAGTCCAGGATGTCGCGCGCGCCGGCATCGCCCCGCAAATCGAGCAATCCGGGCAAGCAGTCCGCCGGCAGCCCGCGAGGATGGCCCGCCCGCCCCTGATAGCAGGGCAGCACCAGTTGGCCGCGCGCCAGCGCCGCCGCCACCTGGCTGACGGTGTGCGGCCGCACCGCCGGCATGTCCGCCAACCCAAGCACCAGGCCGCGGCAGCCCGGCAGCCCCAGCGCCCAGGCGGCGGCGCAGGCCAGCGAATGTCCGATGCCGCCGCGGTTGAGCCGGCAGGCCAGCGGCTGCAGGCCCAAACGGCCGCACAGCTCCAGCCCGAAGGCGTCGTCTTCCGGCAGCACCAGCGCCAACGGCCCGAGCCGGCCGATAAACGCCTCGGCGCTGGCCTCCAGCAGCGTGCGG
>NZ_JAJOHV010000154.1 GCF_021129175.1 Chromobacterium piscinae
GTGCTGGCGGCGCTGCTGGCCAAGCGCGGCGTGGCCCGCGTCGTCGCCACCGACCAGGACGAGCGCGCGCTCGCCTGCGCCGCCGACAATCTGCAACGCCTGCAACTGGACGGCCAGGTGGAGCTGCAACGCGCCAACCTGTTTCCGGAAGGGCGGGCGCAGCTGGCGATATGCAACCCGCCCTGGCTGCCGGCCAAGCCCAGCTCGGCGATCGAATACGCGGTCTACGACCCGGACAGCGCCATGCTGCGCGGCTACCTGGACGGCCTGGCGGCGCACTTGCTGCCCGGCGGCGAAGGCTGGCTGATCCTGTCCGACCTGGCCGAGCACCTGGGCCTGCGCTCGCGCGAGCAACTGCTGCAATGGATAGACCAAGCCGGCCTCGCCGTGCTGGGCAGGCTGGACGTCAAACCCAGCCACAAGAAGGCGGTGGCGCAGACCGACGGCCTGAGCGCGGCGCGCCGGGCCGAAATCACCAGCCTGTGGCGGCTGGGCATCAAAGCTCCAGCCTGAGCATGAAGATAGATCGGATGCCAAAAGGCATCCGATCCGTCCACCAAAGCAGCGCATCGTTCAGCTCTAGCTCTGCCGCTCCATTCTCAATACTCGCTTGATCTGGCCTCGGGTCCAGGCGCTGCGCGCGGCATGCGGCGCGCAAACATTCGGATGCGTCTCGCTGTCCGCCACGCGAAACAGGCCCTGGTATGTCCAGCTGTCCGCGCCCTGTTTCAGAAATACCGGGATCGCCCCGCCCTGGCTGGCCAGCTGCTCGCCCGCCGCGCGCTCCGGCGGGCAGGAGTTGCACAAGATCACTTCGGGCGCGTCCGGATTCAGATCCGGACGCAGGCAGGCGGCCACCACCCTGCCCTTGTAGCGCGGCAAATAGGAATGCTTGTTGCCGCCGACCGCCGCGTGGATTTCCTCGCGGGTGTAGCTCTTGCCTTTTTCAAACATGGATATCTCCAGACCATGCCCAGGCCGGGCATCGCCCCTTGCGACGCCCTTTGGCGGGACGGGCATGCAAGATATCCAAATACGCTTAAAAACCGGCTAAAAGCGGAGGCCATCCGCGCAAAGCCGGCGTCAAAACCGTTTACGCGCCGGCGAGCAGCGCCTCGAGATCGTCCAGACTCTGCGGCCTCACCGCGCGGCCGATCTCGATGCCGTCGCGCAGCAGGATGAAGCTGGGCCACAGCTTGACGCCATACAAGCGCCCCAAGCGCCTGCCCTTGCCATCCTCAACCGCCAGATGGCGCAGTCGCGGATGCGCGGACAGATATTGCGCCAGCAGCGGCTGCGCGCCCTGGCAATGCGGGCACCAGTCCACGCCGAACTCCAGCAGCGTCAGCCCCGGCAGCGCCGCCACACCCTCCGGAGAGGGGTTATCGACCAGATAATGCGTCATGATCTGCTCCAATGAACAAACACCCGCTCTCGGCGGGTGTTTTGAACGACTCGGATCAAACGGCCAACTGGCCGCCCAGCTTCAGCTTGCCGACCAGCCAGGTGTGGTCGTAGCTGACGATTTCGTACGGATTGCCGAACGGATCGACGAAGGACAGCGCGCAGAAGAAGCGGTGGTCGTGCACCGAATCCCGGGCGATGGTCTGGCCTTCGCGGTTGGTGACGCGTTCGCCGGCCAGCTGGTCTATCCACTCGACGAACTCCTGGCCGCTCACCACGAAGGCGACCGCGCCCTGGGAGTCGGACGGCGCGGCGTCCGCGTCCTCGCTGATGGCCAGGCGCACATTGCCGCTGGCGTTGGCCAGCATGGCGTTGTTGTGCTCGCCGTCGGTCTTGTAGCGCGCGTCGGGCACCATGCCCAGCACCCGCTGGTACCATTTCAGCGCGACGGCCACGTCCTTGACGCGGATGTGGATGTGATCGATCTTGCCTAAGCTCAGCATGCCTACCTCTTGATGTGCTGTGGTTTGCCGCCGGACGAGCCGGCGACTTGGTTTTATTTCTTGTCTCGTTCGAGCAGCGGCGCCAGATAGCGTCCGGTATGGCTGACCGGATTGGCCGCCACTTGTTCCGGCGTGCCGCTGGCGATGATCTGGCCGCCGCCGGCGCCGCCTTCCGGCCCCAGGTCGATCAGCCAGTCGGCGGTCTTCACCACGTCCAGGTTGTGCTCGATCACCACCACGGTGTTGCCGCTCTCGCGCAGGCGGTGCAGCACTTGCAGCAACAGGTCGATGTCGTGGAAATGCAGGCCGGTGGTCGGTTCGTCCAGAATATACAGGGTTCGGCCGGTATCGCGCTTGGAGAGTTCCAAGCCCAGCTTCACCCGCTGCGCCTCGCCGCCGGACAGCGTGGTGGCGCTCTGACCCAGGCGGATGTAGCCGAGACCGACGTCCATCAGCGTTTTCAGCTTGCGCGCCACCGGCGGTACCACGGCGAAGAATTCCAGCGCCTGCTCCACCGTCATCTCCAGCACTTCCTGGATGCTCTTGCCCTTATACTGCACTTCCAGCGTCTCGCGATTGTAGCGCTTGCCGTGGCAGACATCGCAGGGCACGTAGATGTCGGGCAGGAAGTGCATCTCCACCTTGATCACGCCGTCGCCCTGGCAGGCCTCGCAGCGGCCGCCCTTGACGTTGAACGAGAAGCGCCCTGGGCCGTAGCCGCGCTCGCGCGCCAGCGGCACCCCGGAGAACAGCTCGCGGATGGGCGTGAACAAGCCGGTGTAGGTGGCGGGATTGGAGCGCGGCGTGCGGCCGATCGGGCTCTGGTCGACGTTGATCACCTTGTCTAGCTGGTCCAGGCCCTTGATCTCGCGGTATGGCGACGGCTCCTCGCTGGCACCGTTCAGATCGCGCGCGGCGATCTTGTACAACGTATCGTTGATCAGCGTGGACTTGCCGGAGCCGGACACGCCGGTGATGCACACCAGGCCGCCCAGCGGCAGCTTCAGCGTCACATCCTTGAGGTTGTTGCCGGTCGCGCCGATCAACTGAAGCATGCGCTCCTCGGAAAGCTCGCGGCGGCCGCCCGGCAGCGCGATCTTGCGGCGGCCGGACAGGAAGGCGCCGGTGACCGAGTTCTCGCTGGCCGCCACGTCGGCCGGCGTGCCGGCCACCAGCACCTCGCCGCCGTGCTCGCCGGCGCCGGGGCCCATGTCCACCAGGTAGTCGGCCTCGCGGATGGCGTCCTCGTCGTGTTCGACCACGATCACGCTGTTGCCCAGGTCGCGCAGCCGCTTCAGCGTGCCCAGCAGGCGGTCGTTGTCGCGCTGGTGCAAGCCGATGGACGGCTCGTCCAGCACGTACATCACGCCGGTCAGGCCGGAGCCGATCTGGCTGGCCAGCCGGATGCGCTGCGCCTCGCCGCCGGACAGGGTGTCGGCGGAGCGGGACAGGTTCAGGTAATCCAGGCCCACGTTGTTGAGGAAGGACACCCGTTCGCGGATTTCCTTGACGATCTTCTCCGCCACCGCCTGCTTCTGGCCGGTGAATTCCAATCCCTCGAAGAAGTCCGCGGTTTCCTTCAGCGGCAGCTGGTTGATCTCATGCAGCGTACGCGTGCCGATGAACACGTGGCGCGCCTCCAGCCGCAGCCGGGAGCCGCTGCAATGCGGGCAGGCCTGGTTGTTCTGATACTTGGCCAGTTCCTCGCGCACCGCCATGGAGTCGGTTTCGCGGTAGCGGCGCTCCAGATTAGGGATGATCCCCTCGAACGGATGGGCGCGGGTGAACTTGGTGCCCTTCTCCGACATATAGCTGAACTCGATGCTGTCGCGACCGGAACCGTGCAGCACTACGTGCTTGACCTTCTCCGGCAGGTCGTCGAAAGACAGGTCGGAAACCGAGAAGCCGTAATGCTCGCCCAGCGCCAGCAGCATCTGATAGTAGAACTGGTTGCGCTTGTCCCAGCCCTTGATCGCGCCAGAAGCCAAGCTTAGCTCCGGATGGGCGACCACGCGCTTGGGATCGAAGAAGGTGATCTCGCCCAGGCCGTCGCACTTGGGGCAGGCGCCCATCGGGTTGTTGAACGAAAACAGCCGCGGCTCCAGCTCCGGCAGGCTGTAGCTGCACACCGGGCAGGCAAACTTGGCGGAGAACCAGTGCTCCTTGCCGCTATCCATCTCCACGGCGATGGCGCGGCCCTCGGCGTGGCGCAACGCGGTCTCGAAGCTCTCGGCCAGCCGCTGCTGCATGTCGGCGCGCACCTTGAGGCGGTCTATCACCACTTCGACGGTGTGCTTCTTGTTCTTGTCGAGCTTGGGCACCGCGTCCAGCTCGTACACCTCGCCGTCCACCCGCACGCGGACGAAACCCTGCGCGCGCAGGTCGTCGAACAAGTCCAGGTTCTCGCCCTTGCGTCCGACGATGACCGGCGCCAGGATCATCATCCGCGTTTCTTCCGGCAGCGCCAGCACGTGGTCCACCATCTGGCTGACGGTCTGGCTGGACAGCGGCACGTTGTGTTCCGGGCAGTGCGGATCGCCGACGCGGGCGAACAAGAGGCGCAGGTAGTCGTGGATCTCGGTGACGGTGCCGACGGTGGAGCGCGGGTTGTGACTGGTGGCCTTCTGCTCGATGGAAATGGCCGGCGACAGGCCCTCGATCAGGTCCACGTCCGGCTTTTCCATCAACTGCAGGAATTGCCGCGCGTAGGCCGACAGGCTCTCCACGTAGCGGCGCTGGCCTTCGGCGTACAGCGTGTCAAAGGCCAGCGAGGACTTTCCGGAGCCGGACAAGCCGGTAATCACGATCAACTGGTTGCGCGGCAAGTCCAGGTTGACGTTCTTCAAGTTGTGGGTGCGGGCGCCACGGATGCGGATGCTGTCCATAAGAAGCTGTTACTCACCGTCGTCAGGGAACCTGTTAATATACCCGACTTGGCCGGGACGGCTCCACTTGTCCGTGCAATGACCGTGCAAACGCGTCATCCGTTTGCGCGGCGCGGTCGTTAAAACCCAGATACGCAAAACCGAAATCTCACCGCATGAATGCCACTGAATTGCGGGCCAGCCTGGGGCTGGCCGGTATCTACGCCCTGCGCATGCTGGGCATGTTCCTGATTCTGCCCGTCTTCGCGATCTACGCCAAAACCCTGCAGGGCGCCGACAACCACACCCTGATCGGCATCGCGCTGGGCAGCTACGGCCTGACCCAGGCCATCCTGCAGCTGCCGTTGGGCATGCTGTCCGACCGCATCGGCCGCAAGAAAGTGATTTACGGCGGCCTGCTGTTGTTCGCCATCGGCAGCTTCGTCGCCGCCGGCGCGCACGACATCGCCACCCTGACCGTGGGCCGGGTGATCCAGGGCGCCGGCGCCATTTCCGCCGCCATCACCGCGCTCCTGGCCGACCTCACCCGCGAGGAAAACCGCACCAAGGCGATGGCGATGATAGGCATGTCGATCGGCACCACCTTCGCCGCCAGCCTGGTGCTGGGCCCGTTGCTGGCCAAGTACATCGGCGTCAACGGCATCTTCGCCCTCACCGGCTTTTTGTCGCTGGCCGCATTGATCGGCGTGTGGCTGGTCATCCCGGACCCGGCGCAATCCCGTTTCCACTCCGACACCGAGGCCAACGCCAAACGGCTGCCGGCGGTGATGAAAGACGGCCAGCTGCTGCGGCTCAACTACGGAATCTTCGCGCTGCATGCGGCGCAGATGGCGATGTTCGTCACCGTGCCGTTCGCGCTGATCAAGACCGCGCACCTGGACAAGTCCCAGCACTGGCAGGTGTATCTGCCGGTAACGGTGATCGGCTTCATCCTGATGGTGCCGGCCATCATTTACGGCGAGAAAAAGGCGCGGCTGAAGCCGGTGTTCATCGGCGCCATCGCGCTGATGACCGCCGCCCAGCTGGGCATGGCGCTGGCGCTGGACAGCTTCTGGCAGATCGTCGGCTGGCTGTCGCTGTACTTCATCGCCTTCAACATCCTGGAGGCCACCCTGCCCTCGCTGATCTCCAAGATCGCCCCGGCCGACGCCAAAGGTACCGCCATCGGCGTCTACAACACCTCGCAGTCGTTCGGCCTGTTCCTGGGCGCGGCCGCCGGCGGCTGGCTGTACAGCCACTACGGCCCGGCCGGCGTATTCGGCTTCACCACCCTGCTGATGCTGTCCTGGCTGATCTGGTCGCTGGGCATGCAGCCGCCCAAGGCTGTGCGCTCGGTGATGCTGCATATCGGCGAATCGTGGCAGGGCGACGCCGAGGCGCTGTCGCGCGAGCTGGCCGGCGTGGCCGGCGTGCACGAGGCCTCGGTGCTGCTGGCCGACCGCGTGGCCTATCTGAAGGTATCGCAACAACAATGGGACGAGGCCGAAGTACGGCGCTTGATAGACGCCACGTTCTAACCTACTCCTGCCTGAATGCGACAAGGGCGGCTACCCGATTGGGAGCCGCCCTTGTTTCGTTTCGCCGTCCGCGCTTACTTCTGCGCCGGCTCGGCTACGAAGATCTCCACCCGGCGGTTCATCGCGCGGCCGGACACGGTGCCGTTGTCGGCCACCGGCTCGCGCGAGCCGCGGCCGTCCACGCCGATGCGGTTGATGTCCACGCCGCGCGACGCGATGTAGCTTTGCGTCGCCTTGGCGCGGTTGACCGACAGCGGGTTGTTGATCGCGTCGCTGCCGGTGTTGTCGGTGTGGCCGATGATGTTGACCGAGGTCACCGGGTTTTGCTGCAGCGTGGCGGCCAGCTTGTCCAGCACCGGCTTCAGGCTGGGCTTCAGCGCGTAGCTGCCGGTATCGAAGGAGGCGTCGGCGGGAATGTTGAGCTTCAGGCGGTTGTCGGCGGTCTGGCTCACGCCGATGCCGGTGCCCTTGGTCGCCTGTTCCATCGCTTCCTTCTGCTTCTGCATGTGCTGCGACCACAGATAGCCGCCGCCCGCGCCCAGCAAGCCGCCGATCGCCGCGCCGGTGGCGGCGCTGCGTCCGCCGTGGC
>NZ_JAJOHV010000155.1 GCF_021129175.1 Chromobacterium piscinae
GCGGCCAGTCCCAGCGCCGCGGCGGGCAGGGCCTTGTGCCACTGCCGGCCCGGCAGCCGCCAGCGGCTGAAGTCCAGCTTGCGGCGCATGATTGTCTTGTCCCCTGAAACCATCGGCCTTCCGTATCGTAAATTTGCTGAGCGACTGTCACAGCAGGCACGCTAGATTAAGCAGCAAGAGCACGATTTTGCAATAGGCTGCCTGAATATTTGATGACAGATGAAAATTTAGTCATCGTTAATATTTACAGCCGACTCGCTTGCCGCTTGATTCTCATCGCATCAAAACAAGAAATTTACATCGGTAAAAAGCAAACTTTCGGCATTTTCGCATAAAAAAACGCCGCGGCGAGGCCGCGGCGTCGGCATATCGGATCTAGCTGGTCAAAACTGGCTGTCATCCAGCGCCAGCGCGCTATCGGCGCCATTCAGAATCGCCGCCGCCAGGCCGGAAACCTGCGGCAGCAGGTGCTCGGCGAAGAAGCGCGCGGTAATGATCTTGGCGTTCAGGAAATCGCTGTCCGCATCGGCGCCCTGCAGCTTTTCCTTGGCGATCAGCGCGGCGCGGCCCATCTGCCAGCCGCCCAGCACGATGCCCATCAGCTTCAGGAACGGCACCGAACCGGCAGCGGCCAGTTGCGGCTGGGAGCCGAAGGTTTCCAGGATGAAGGCGACGCAGCGCTCGGCGTCGGCGATCGCGGCGGAGAGGTTGCCGGCGGCGGAGTCGAACCCCGCGGCCTGCAGCTTGTTCACCGTAGACTGCGCCTCGGCCAGCAGCGCGCGGGCGACCGCGCCCTGATCCATCGCCGTCTTGCGGCCGATCAGGTCCAGCGCCTGGATGCCGGTGGTGCCTTCATAGATGGCGGTGATGCGGGCGTCGCGGTAGTACTGGGCGACGCCGGTCTCCTCGATGTAGCCCATGCCGCCGTGCACCTGGATGGCCAGGCTGGTGATCTCGTTGGCCTGCTCGGTGTTCCAGCCCTTGACGATGGGAATCAGGAAATTCAGCAGCGCCTGGTTGCGGGCGGCTTCGTCCGCCACCGGATGGCGGGCGGCGCGGTCCAGCGCGGCCGCGGCGTAGAAGGTCAGCGCGCGCTGCGCTTCGATCTGGGCGCGCATCGTCATCAGCATGCGGCGCACGTCCGGGTGCCGGATGATGGCCACGCCGGCCGGATCGGGCGAACCGACCGCGCGGCTCTGCACTCGATCCCGCGCGTACTCCACCGCCTTCTGGTAGGCGCGCTCGGACACCGCCACGCCCTCGATGCCCACGCCCAGGCGGGCGTGGTTCATCATGGTGAACATGTAATTCAGGCCCTTGTTCGGCTCGCCGACCAAATAGCCGACCGCGCCGTCGTTGTCGCCGAAGCTCATCACCGCGGTCGGGCTGCCGTGTATCCCCAGCTTGTGCTCCAGCGACACGCAGCGCACGTCGTTGCGCGCGCCGAGCGAGCCGTCGGCGTTCACCAGGAACTTGGGCACGATGAACAGCGAGATGCCCTTCACCCCGGCCGGCGCGTCCGGCAGCCGGGCCAGCACCAGATGGACGATGTTCTCGGCCATGTCGTGCTCGCCCCAGGTGATGAAGATCTTCTGGCCGCTGACCCGATAGCTGCCGTCGGCGGCCGGCGTCGCCCTGGAGCGCACTTGGGCCAGGTCGGAGCCGGCCTGCGGCTCGGTCAGGTTCATGGTGCCGGTCCACTGGCCGCTGGCCATCATCGGCAGATAGACGCTCTTCAGCTCATCCGATGCGTGATGATGGATAGCCTCAACCGCGCCCAGCGTCAGCAGCGGCGCCAGCGAGAACGCCAGATTGGACGAACACCACATTTCCTCCACCGCCGCCGCCACCAGCGCCGGCATGCCCTGGCCGCCGTATTCCTCCGGCGCGCGCAGGCCCACCCAGCCCGATTCGACGTACTGCCGCCAGGCATCCTTGAAGCCCGGCGCGGCGGCCACTTCGCCGTCCTTCCACTTGGCGCCCTGGTCGCCCTGCTTGTTGATCGGCGCCAGCACGCCCTCGGCGAACTTGGCGCCCTCTTCCAGCACCGCGTCGGTGAGTTCCACCGAGCACTCGCCGTAGCCCGGCAGCCCGCAGATCGCCGCCAGATCGGCCAGCTCGTTCAATGCAAATCGGATGTCTTTGATTGGGGCGTGATAAATCATCGCGCTTCTCCTCTGCTTCTCTCGCGTCGGCCCGCGCCGCGGGCCATAAAAAAAACCGGCGCTCCCTGATAGGGCGCCGGCTGCTGTTGTTGGTTCCGGCGGCTATGCTGCCTGCTCGGTCGAGGGCGCTTGCGGCCGCGCCCCCGGCTGCCGCTTACTTCGACAGTTCGGCGATCAGTTCCGGCACCACGGCGAACAGGTCGCCGACAATGCCGTAGTCGGCCACCTGGAAGATCGGGGCCTCTTCGTCCTTGTTGATCGCGACGATCACCTTGGAATCCTTCATGCCCGCAAGATGCTGGATCGCGCCCGAGATGCCGACGGCGAAGTACAGCTGCGGCGCCACCACCTTGCCGGTCTGGCCGACCTGATAGTCGTTCGGCGCGTAGCCGGCGTCCACCGCGGCGCGCGAGGCGCCGACGGCGGCGGACAG
>NZ_JAJOHV010000156.1 GCF_021129175.1 Chromobacterium piscinae
GTGGTGGCGCTGTTCAATCATCAATGGTGCGTCGAGCGCTTCGGCTCGCGCCGCCATCTGCAAGCCTCCATCCTGCTGTTCGCGCTGGGCGCGCTGCTCGCCGGCGCCGCCGCGTCTCCGGCGGCCTTCATCGCCGGCCGCGCGGTGCAGGGTTTGGGCGGCGCCGCCTTCTTCACCGCCGCCCGGCTGGAGGTGACGCAGCTGCCGCCCGCCAAGCGCGGGCTGGGCCTGGTCGCCTTCGGCCAGGCGCTGCTCTTGGGCAGCGCGCTGGGGCCGCTGCTGGGCGGCGTCTTGCTGCAGGCCTATGGCTGGCGCGCGCTGTGCTGGGGCATCCTGCCCCTGCAGCTGCCCGCCTGGTGGGCGGCCGGCCAATTGCCGCTGCGGCCGCCGGCGCATCGCCCTGCGCATTATCCGACCTGGACTTTCATGCTGCTGCTGGCGGCCGCCTTCCTGCTGCAGTGGCTGATCCAGCAAACGCCGTACCAACTGTTCGCCCATCCCCGATGGCTGGCCGGCCTGGCCGCGGCGGCCGTCGTCGCCTTCCTGCTATTCCGCGCCGCGCACCGCCGCCAGGCGTCCGACCGCCGCGGCTGGCGGCCGCTGCGCCGTCCCGGCTACCGCATGGGCCTGCTGGGCTACAGCTGCTGCTATCTGCTGGTATCGGCCAACAGCTACATTCTGCCGATGCTGTCGGTACAGGCGCTGGGCTTCGACCTGCCCACCAGCGGCATGCTGCTGTCGGTCAGCTATCTGGCCGGCATCGCCTTCGCGCTGCTGTACGCCAAGCTGCTGCTGAAAGGCAAAGCGCCCGGCCTGACGGAAACCATGGCCTGCGGCTGCCTGCTGTTGGCCGGCTACGGCTGGCTGATGAGCGGCCTGAACGGCGAGGCGACGCTGGGCCGCGTCGCCGCCATCCTGCTGCTCAACGGCGGCTTCATGTCGCTGTTCATCATGGCGGTGGCGCAAAGCGCCTTTCGCGACATTTCCCCGGCGGCGTTCGGCCGCGCCTACCAGACCAAAAACATCTTGCGCCAGGTGTCGATCTCGGCCGGCGTCGCGCTGGCCAGCGTATTCATGCAGGCGCGCAACGCGCTGCATTACAGCCGTTTGTCCGAACGTTTTTCCTGGAATTCGCCACAGTTTCTCGACTCATTGCATCAATTACGACAATTCATGCCCGATTTGAGCGATACTCAACGCCTCGGAGTGCTGGCCGGCGAACTCGCCCGGCAAGCCACGCTGGTTTCCTGCCTGGACTTCTTCCGCCTGGAAAGTTGGATAGGCCTGGCGCTGGCGGCCTGCCTGCTCGCGGCCAAAAAGACCGGCTGAGCCGGCGCTCCGTGGCATCTCAGTTTCAGCGGGAAGAATCAAATCATGCGCAAGAGCGTCCAATCGGAGACCTTCAACAAGATCGTCGAAGCAAGCCTGCAACTGTTCAATCAGGAAGGCGAGCGCGTCATCACCACCAACCACATCGCCGAGCGGATGAATATCAGCACCGGCAAGCTCTACTATCACTTCCGCAACAAGGAAGAGATCATCAACGAGCTGTACCAGCGCTACGTCAAGGGCATGGCCGATCAGCTGTCCGCCGCGCTCAGCCACAGCAACTCTATCGAGGCGATGGTGATGGCGATGGAAAAGACGCTGCGCCACATCTGGAGCTTCCGCTTCCTCCCCAAGAGCCTGCCCAGTCTGTTCTGCATCAATCCTCAACTGGAGGAAGAGCACCAGCAGTTGTCGCGCGGCCAGCTCAACGGCAAGCTGGGCCAGCTGTTCACCCGCCTGCGCGAACAGGGCATGATCCTGGTCGACGACCAGCAGCTCTCCCACCTGGTGCAACACTTCCAGATGGTGCAGACCGGCTGGATCAGCACCATCAAGCAAAACGCCAGCGCGGCGGAACTGGACAAGCTGGTCCAGTCCGGCTGCCGCAGCCTGATGTATCTGCTGACGCCCTACGTCAGCCCGCGCTTCCAGTCGCCATTCGAGCGAGCCTGCGCGCGCTTCGCCTGACTCGACTGCCCGTCATCAGGGCAAGGCCAATGAAAAACACCCCGCGATCGCTCGCGGGGTGTTTTCGTTTAGACCGGGAAACCGGGCTTAGATCATGCCTTTGCTTTTCAGCAGGTCGAACATGGTCTTGCCGATTTCGGCCGGGCTGCGGGTGTAGGCGATGCCAGCCTTCTCGAAGGCCTTGAACTTCTCTTCCGCCGTGCCTTTGCCGCCGGAGATGATGGCGCCGGCGTGGCCCATGCGCTTGCCCTTCGGCGCGGTGACGCCGGCGATGTAGCCGACTACCGGCTTGGTCACGTAGGACTTGGCGAACTCGGCAGCCTCTTCCTCGGCGGAACCGCCGATTTCACCGATCATCACGATGGCGTCGGTGTCCGGATCGTCCTGGAACAGGCGCAAGGCGTCGATGTGGCTGGTGCCCGGGATCGGGTCGCCGCCGATGCCGATGCAGGTGGACTGGCCCAGGCCCAGCGCGGTGGTTTGCGCCACGGCTTCATAGGTCAGCGTGCCGGAGCGGGACACGATGCCGATGCGGCCCGGGTTGTGGATGTGCCACGGCATGATGCCGATCTTGCACTCGCCCGGGGTGATGATGCCGGGGCAGTTCGGGCCGATCAGGCGGATGCCGGCTTCGTCGACGGCCTTCTTCACGTACAGCATGTCCAGGGTCGGCACGCCTTCAGTGATGCAGACGATCAGCTTCACGCCGCTGTCGATGGCTTCCAGGATGGAATCCTTGGCGAAGGCTGCGGGCACGTAGATCACCGAGGCGTCGGCCTGGGTCTGACGCACGGCGTCCTTCATGGTGTTGAACACCGGCAGGCCCAGATGCTCGGAACCGCCCTTGCCCGGGGTCACGCCGCCCACGACCTTGGTGCCGACCTTCAGCGCCTGCTCGGCGTGGAAGGTGCCGTTCTTGCCGGTGAAGCCTTGCACCAGCACTTTGGTGTCTTTGTTTACCAATACGCTCATTTTGTATTCCTCAGCTCAGTGCGGGTCTCAGGCCACGGCCTTGACGGCGGCGACGATCTTCTCGGCAGCGTCGTTCAGACCCTGTGCGGAAGTCAGTTTCAGGCCGGATTCGTCCAGGATCTTGGCGCCCAGCTCGGCGTTGTTGCCTTCCAGACGGACCACGACCGGCACGGTCACGTTCACTTCCTTGACGGCGGCGATGATGGCTTCGGCGATCATGTCGCAGCGGACGATGCCGCCGAAGATGTTGATCAGCACGCCTTGCACCGAGGTGTCGGCCAGGATCAGCTTGAACGCTTCGATCACGCGCTCTTTGGTCGCGCCGCCGCCAACGTCCAGGAAGTTGGCCGGCTGGCCGCCCTTCAGCTTGATGATGTCCATGGTGGCCATCGCCAGGCCGGCGCCGTTCACCATGCAGCCGATATTGCCTTCCAGGGCCACGTAATTCAGGTCGAACTCGGAAGCCTTCACTTCGCGCTCGTTCTCCTGGCTCTTGTCGCGCTGGGCCAGCAGTTCCGGGTGGCGGTACAGGGCGTTGGAGTCCAGGTTGATCTTGCCGTCCACGCAAGCGAGCTCGCCGTTTTCGCGCAGCGCCAGCGGGTTCACTTCGAACAGGGCGAAGTCGTTCTCGACGAAGGCCTGGTAGGAGCCCAGCATCAGCTTGGAGAAAGCGGCGATCTGCGCGCCGGACAGGCCCAGCGCGAAAGCGGCGTCGCGCGCCTGGAACGGCTGCATGCCGACCAGCGGGTCCACTTCGATCTTGATGATCTTTTCCGGGGTCTCTTCAGCCACCTTCTCGATTTCCACGCCGCCTTCGGTGGAAACCATGAATACGACGCGCTGGCTGCCGCGGTCCACCACGGCGCCCAGGTACAGTTCGCGCTGCACCGGGTACATGTCTTCGCAGACCAGGACGCTGTTCACCGGTTGGCCGGCGGCGTCGGTCTGGTAGGTCACCAGGTTGGTGCCGATCAGGGTCTTGGCGACTTCGGCGGCTTCTTCGCGGCTCTTCACCACTTTCACGCCACCGGCCTTGCCGCGGCCGCCGGCGTGCACCTGGGCCTTGACGACGGCGAATTTGCCGCCCAGCTTGTCGTAAGCGGCAGCCGCTTCTTCCGGCGACTTGGCCAGAATGCCTTGTTGCACCGGCAGGCCGTAACGGCTCAGCAGCTCTTTCGCTTGGTATTCATGCAGGTTCATCTATGGTTTCCTTTATTGGAAATCAGACAGGTACTCGCCCCATCCTAATCTGCCTCTGCCGCTCAAAGCGGCAGCCATTTCTTCGCGGGAACACGTTTTACCATCTTGCCAGTCCCCATAACAAGACTGTTCCGAGAAATGCCACCCCCAGTGGCACTGGCAATCGCCCCCTGGCCCTTGCCGAGCAGATAAATACCGAGCAAGGAAAACTGAGGGCTGCGATGAGCAGCAAAACCCCGCGCAAGCCATCCAGCACGCCCGCTTCGTCAAAGGCGATTTTAATCACCCATATCAGCGAACCCACCATCGCCAATATCACGATGATGACCAGATACATTGCCAGGGTCATGCCGCGTTCCCGTTCAACTTAGCCGTGCAACGCGCGCTTGTCGGCGGCGAGGGCGGCTTCGTGTATCACTTCCGACAGCGACGGGTGGGCGTGGACGATGCGCGCCAGGTCTTCGCTGGCGGCCTTGAATTCCATCGACACCACGCCTTCGCTGACCAGTTCGGACACCATCGGGCCGATCATGTGCAGGCCCAGAATGCGGTCGGTCTTGGCGTCGGCCAGGATCTTCACCGTGCCTTGCGCCTGGCCCAGGCCCAGCGCGCGTCCGTTGGCGCCGAAGCCCGACGTGCCTTTCTTGTACTCGACGCCCTCGGCCTTCAGCTGCTCTTCGGTCTTGCCGACCCAAGCGATCTCCGGCGAAGTGTAGATCACCCACGGGATCACGCCGAAATCGACGTGCGGCTTCTGGCCGGCGATGCGCTCGGCCACGGCCACGCCCTCTTCCGACGCCTTGTGCGCCAGCATCGGGCCGCGCACCACGTCGCCGATCGCCCAGACATTGGGCAGATTGGTATGGCAATGGTCGTCCACGGCGACGAAGCCGCGCTCGTCCAGCTGCAGGCCGACCGTCTCGGCGCCCAGACCCTGGGTGTTCGGCACGCGGCCGATCGATACGATCAGCTTGTCGAACTCGGCCTTCACTGCTTCGCCGTTCAATTCGTAATTGACGGTGACGCTCTTCTTGCCGGCCTTCACTTCGCCGATCTTGACGCCCAGCTTGATGTCCAGGCCGGTGTCGCGGGTCAGCGTCTTGAACGCTTCCTTGGCGATCTGCTGGTCGGCGGCCGCCAGGAAGGTCGGCATCGCCTCCAGGATGGTGACTTCAGAGCCCAGGCGCTTCCACACCGAGCCCATTTCCAGGCCGATCACGCCGGCGCCGATCACGCCCAGGCGCTTCGGCACTGCGGTCAGCGCCAGCGCGCCCTCGTTGTCCAGCACCAGCTGGTTGTCGGTGGCCAGGCCCGGCAGCGCGCGCGGGCTGGAGCCGGTGGCCACGATCACGTGGCCGGCTTCCAGAGTGTCCACCACCTTGCCGCCATCGGTGACTTCGATCAGCCACTTGTCGCCCTGGCGGCCCTTGAAGGCGGCCAAGCCATGGATGTTGGCGACCTTGTTCTTCTTGAACAGGAAGCCGATGCCGGCCGCGTTCTTGTTGATGATGTCGGTCTTGCGCGACAGCATCTGGCCGACGTCCATCTTGGCGCCGGACACGCTGATGCCGTGCTTGGCGAAGTCGTGCTGCACCGCGTGGAAGTTTTCCGACGATTGCAGCAGCGCCTTGGACGGGATGCAGCCGACGTTCAGGCAGGTGCCGCCCAAGCTGGGTTTGCCTTCCGGATTCTTGAACGCGTCGACGCAAGCCGCGCTGAAGCCCAGCTGGGCCGCGCGGATGGCGGCCACGTAGCCGCCGGGACCGCCGCCGATCACTACAACATCAAACTGTTGGCTCATGGATTTTCCCTTGGGGTCAGGCCTTGCCCACTTTGAACAGCAAGGCCCCGAAAGCGATCATGAACAGCGCGATGATGATCTTGCCGAACAACACGTAGCGGTCTTCGCGCATTCCCTGCTGGCGTTTTTTCCAAGTAAGGAACAACAAGGCCACCCCGGCCAATACCGAGGCGAACGCGTAAACCCAATCCGGCAGATTCATTCTGGCTCCGTTCATGCAGATTCAAACAGGCCGGCTTGCGCCGGCCCGGTGCTTCATTACAGGTCGAGCAGCAGACGCGCCGGATCCTCGATGGCGTCCTTGATCGCCACCAGGCTCAGCACCGCTTCGCGACCGTCGATGATGCGGTGGTCGTAGGATTGGGCAAGATACATCATCGGACGCACCACCACTTGACCGTTCTCAACCACGGCGCGCTCCTTGGTGGCGTGCATGCCCAGGATCGCCGATTGCGGCGGGTTGATGATCGGGGTGGACATCATCGAGCCGAAGGTGCCGCCGTTGGAGATGGTGTAAGTGCCGCCGGTCAGTTCTTCCACGGTCAGCTTGCCTTCCTGGGCACGCTTGCCGAATTCGGCGATCTGCTTCTCGATGTCGGCCAGCGACAGCTGGTCGGCGTTGCGGATCACCGGCACCACCAAGCCGCGCGGGCTGCCCACTGCCACGCCGATGTCGAAGTAGCCGTGGTAGACGATGTCGTTGCCGTCCACGGACGCGTTGACGATCGGGTACTTTTTCAGCGCGGCGACCACGGCCTTGACGAAGAAGCCCATGAAGCCCAGCTTGATGCCGTGCTCTTTCTCGAACTTGTCCTTGTACTTGGCGCGCAGGTCCATCACCGGCTTCATGTTCACTTCATTGAAGGTGGTGAGGATGGCGTTGGTCTGCTGCGACAGGATCAGACGCTCGGCCACGCGCTGGCGCAGGCGGGACATCGGCACGCGCTGCTCGGCGCGGCCGGACAGGATGCCGGCCACGTTGACGGCGGCCGGAGTGGCGGACAGCGCCGCGCCGGCGGAGCTCGGGGCCAGCACCGGACCGGCCTGGGACGGAGCGGCCGACTTGGCGGCGGACTGCACGTCTTCCTTCAGCACGCGGCCGTCGCGGCCGGAGCCGGCCACCTTGGACAGGTCCACGCCGGTTTCCGCAGCCAGCTTGGCGGCGGACGGCATCGCGGCGGCGCCGGCGGCCGGAGCGGCCTGAACCGGAG
>NZ_JAJOHV010000157.1:0-2625 GCF_021129175.1 Chromobacterium piscinae
CGCCGTCGGCCAGCGGCTGCGGCGGGGCCAGCGTGGCGGCGGCGGGAAAGGCTTGCTGCCGCGCGGTCCAGAACGCGCGGTCCCGCTCGCGCTGTTCGGATGTCTGATAAGCCTGGTCTTCCGCCAGAACCGGCTCCAGCCGCCAATCGGGCAGCGGCGGCGCGTCCTGTCCGCGCAGCGCGGCGTTGTAGCGCGCGGCCACCACCTTGGCCAGCAGGCCGTAGGCGAAGCCGTCCAGCGCGATGTGATGGGTTTGCACGTACCACAGGGAATGGCGCGGCCCCAACTGGAGCAGCGCGCTGCGGTACAGCGGATCGACGGCCGGGTTGCAGGGCTGGGACAGCGCCCCGCGCATCCAGGCGGCGGCAGCGGCTTCTGGATCGGATTCGCCGCTCAGGTCGTGCCAGGGCAGCGGCTGGGGCGAGTTGCGCCGCGGATGCTGCCACAGCGTCTCGCCGTCGAACTCGAAGCGCATGTTGAGCGCCGGGCAATGGGCAAGCGCCTCGGCGGCGCAGGCGCGCAGGATGCCGGCGTCCAGCGGGCCTTTCAGCTCGATGGCCTCGGCGGTCCAGTAGCCGGGATTGTCGGGGGCCAGCCGCTGGCCCATCCAGATGCCGTGCTGGGCGTAGCTGACGGGAAGGCGCGTGGAAGTCTCGGTCATGAGGATGTCTGCCTGTTATTGTTGCCGGCCGCCTGGGCGGCGCGTGAGCGAAGGCTGACATCATAAATGCGATTGAATATCAATTTCAATCGCATTGCGTGAGAAAAGGGGAGAATTCAATCCAGCGGGACGGCGCCGGCCGTCCCGCCGGGAGGGTTAGCCTGCGGCCAGGCCGTCCACCAGCACGTGCGGCACGCCCTGCGAGCAGCGCTCCACCCGGCCGCTCACGCCGTAGACCGCGCGCAGCGTGGCGGCGTCTATCACCTGATCCGGGCTGCCGTTGGCCAGCAACTGGCCGGCTTTCAGCATCAGCACCCGGTCGGTGTGGCGCAGCGCCACGTTCAGATCGTGCAGCACGATCACCGTCACCATGCCGCGGCGGCGGGTTTCGCGGCGCAGCAGGTCCATCACGTGGAACTGGTAGTTCAGGTCCAGCGCCGACAGCGGCTCGTCCAGCAGCAGCACCGCCGGTTCGCGGATCAGCGCCTGGGCGATGCCCACCAGCTGGCGCTGGCCGCCGGAGAGCTGGTCGAGAAAATGCAGGGCCAGGTGGTCGATGCCCAGCGATTGCAGCAGCGCGAACACCTGCTGGTCGTCGTGGCGGCGGAATAGGCCGGCGGCGGTGGCCTGGCCGGCCACCATCAGCGATTCGAACACCGTCAGATGGACGCTGGGCGGCAGCGTCTGCGGCAGGTAGGCCACCTCGCCGCGTTGTCGGCTGAGCGGGCGGCCGCACAGGCGGACCAGGCCGTCGCCGCCCTGCAGGCCGGCCAGCGCGCGCAGCAGGGTGGACTTGCCGCTGCCGTTGGGGCCGAGCAGGGCGGTGACCTCGCCCGCCCGCATACAGGGCACGGACAATTGATGGATGACGCGGCGCTTGCCGTAGCTGACCGACAGGTTTTCGATGGACAGCTGATCGCTCATGTCCGGCCTCCGTTGCGCAAGACGATGACGATGAAGAAGGGGATGCCCACCAGCGCGGTGACGATGCCCACCGGCACGATGACGCCGGGGATCAGGTTCTTGGTGACCACCGAGGCCATGGACAGGATGGCCGCGCCGGTCAGCGCGCTCACCGGCAGGTAGAAGCGGTGATCCTCGCCCACCAGCCTGCGGGCGATATGCGGCGCGATCAGGCCGATGAAGCCTATGGTGCCGACGAAGGCCACCGCCAGCGCGGTGAGCAGGCTGGCGCGCAGCAGGGAGGTCAGCCGCAGCCGGCGCACATCGATGCCGAAGCTGGCGGCGCGGTCCTCGCCCAGGCGCAGCGCGGTCAGCCGCCAGGCATTGGCCAGCGACCACGGCAGGATCAGCGCGAAGGCGGCGAAGATCAGGCCGATCTTGGGCCAGTCGGCGCGGGACAGGCTGCCCATCAGCCAGAACACCAGGTCTTGCAGCGCGTCGGCGGTGGAGACGAATTGCAGCAGCGACACCAGCGCGTTGAAGCTGAAGAACAGCGCGATGCCGAACAGCACCACGCCGCTGGCCGCCATCCGCGTCCAGCGCGCTACCAGGTCCAGCAGCAGCGCCGAGCCCAGTGCGAACACGAAGGCGTTGACCGGCAGCATCCACGACGCGGGAATGCCAGGCAGGCTGATGCCCAGCAGCAGCGCCAGCGCCGCGCCGAAGGCCGCGGCCGGCTGCAGGCCCAGCGTGAACGGGTCGGCCAGCGGATTGTGCAGCACGGTCTGCATCTCCGCGCCGGCCAGGCCCAACGCCAGGCCGGCGCCGACGGCGATCAGCGCGTAGGGCAGGCGGATGTCCCAGACGATGACGGCGGTGGCCGGATCGGCGGCGGACGGCTCCAGCAGCGTGCGCCAGAACTCGGCCAGCGGCATGCCGCTGGCGCCGGTGGTGACGTCCAGAGACAGCGACAGCGCCAGCATCGCCAGCAGGCCGGCCACCAGCAGCAGCCGGCGCAGCAACGCGCGGCGGTAGTCGCCGCTCACCGCGGCCGCGGTGAG
>NZ_JAJOHV010000157.1:2680-2942 GCF_021129175.1 Chromobacterium piscinae
CACCGCGGCCGCGGTGAGCGGGGGCAGGGCGGACTCGCTCATTTGCCTCCCTTGACCCAGTAGGTGCCCTGCGGCGGGATCGCCAGGAAGTCGCGGTGCAGCTGCTGCCAGCTGGCGTCAGGGTCCAGCTTGGCGAAGCGCGTCGGCTGCAGCGTCTTGGCGAAGGCTTCCAGCAGCACGATGTGGTAGGGCGTGTTGTAGAAGTGGTGCCAGGCGCCGAAGGTGCGGCCGTCGCGCACGGCGGCGAGCGCGCCCACCGGCT
>NZ_JAJOHV010000158.1 GCF_021129175.1 Chromobacterium piscinae
AACGCCAACAAGGGCAAGGGCAAGGAGGAGGGCAATGGCAGCCGCTGGAACGAAACCGTGCTCAGCGCCGGCGACACCCTGAACCTGCAAAGCGGCCGCGATGCCAGCCTGACCGGCGCGCAAGCCAGCGGCAAGACCGTGGTGGCGGACATCGGCCGCAACCTGACGCTGCAAAGCCAGCAAGACCGCGACTACTACCACAGCCAGCAAAGCAATCTCTCCGCCGGCGCCAGCTTCACCTTCGGCAGCATGAGCGGCAGCGCCTCCATCAGCGGCAGCCGCCAGAAGGCGGACAGCGACTTTGTCAGCGTGCAGCAGCAAACCGGCCTCTACGCCGGCCAGGGCGGCTTCGACATCAAGGTGGGCCAACACACCCAGCTGGACGGCGCAGTGATCGCCAGCACCGCCAAGGCGGACAAGAACACGCTGGATACTGGCACGCTGGGCTTCAGCAACCAGCACAACCAAGCCGACTACAAGGTGGAAAGCCAAAGCTTTGGCTTCAGCAGCGGCGGCAGCATCACCGGCACGCTGAAAGGCACGCTGATGAGCCAAGGCGCCAGCAGCGTGCTGGGCGGCGGCAACAGCAGCGGCCACGCCGAATCCACCACCTACGCCGCGGTCAGCGAAGGCGCGATCAAGGTCCGCGACCAGGACCAGCAGCAACAAGACCTGAAAGCCCTGAGCCGCGATGCCGAACACGCCGCCAACGGCCTGAGCCCGATCTTCGACAAAGAGAAGGAACTCAACCGCTTGCAGGAAGCGCAGCTGGTCGGCCAGATCGGCGCGCAGGCCACTCAAATCGTCGCCACTCAGATGATGATGAAGGCGAACGAAGAGTTGCGGCGCAATCCCAAATATGCGGACAGCAAAGAGTATAAGGAGCTGAACGATAAGTGGGGCACTGGCAGCGACTTCCAAAGAGCGGCGCAAGCCGCCACCGCCGCGCTGCAAGGCCTGGCTGGCGGCAATGTGCAGGCGGCCATCAGCGGCGCCGCCGCGCCTTACCTGGCTGGCGTGGTCAAGGGCATGACCGACGGCAACAAGGAAGCCAATGTGATGGCGCACGCCTTGCTGGGCGCGACGCTGGCGCAGCTGAAGGGCGAGAATGCGGCGGCGGGGGCGGCGGCAGCTGGCGCGTCGCCGTTGGTTGCCGAGTACCTGCAAAAGACGCTATACCCGGATGCGAAGAGTCTGAGCGAAGATCAGAAGCAGACCATCTCCGCGCTGACCACGATGGCGGGCAGTTTGGCAGGTTCGTTGGCGGGCGGAGACAGTGCCGGGGCATTGGCTGGTGCGCAGGCAGCTAAGAATGAGGTGGAGAACAACTATCTTGCCGCAGATCAGATTACGCGGCTGGCTAGTCAGGTCAAAGACTGTCGCTCTCGTCACGATGCTGCATGCATCCAGAAAGCTTTGGAAACGGCCACCAAGTTGTCTGATGCTAACTCCAAGGCTATGCGTTCCTGCGGTAAAGACCGTGCTTGCCTTGATCGTCATATGAAGAAGATTGATCAAGCAGCGGGTGTATACCAGCAGATTACAGGCTTGGCACAAGGTGGTGTCGATACCGCAGGGCTGGCATTCGGGAACAGTGAAACCCCGACGCTTACCGATACCCGTTATTATTTTGATCAGATCCGTCAGAATCCAGAGCTGCAGACGCCCTTCGAGAAGCAGTTCTATGCGATGAAAAACAGCGATAGGGCTGGTTTTGAAACGCTGATTTTTGGCAAGCCTTTGAATGAGAAGGAACGGTTTGCTTT
>NZ_JAJOHV010000159.1 GCF_021129175.1 Chromobacterium piscinae
ATGGTCAAGGTCAGCCAGGACGCGCCGTACCAGCCCATCTACGTGCGGATCGCGCTGGCATGAGCGTGATCCGCCTGGCCCTGGCGCAGCAGCCCGCGCCGGACGATCCATCCGGACGCCTGCCGCTGCTGAGGCAGTGGTGCGAGGCCGCGGCGGCGGACGGCGCGCATTTGCTGCTGCTGCCCGAGATGTGGTCCACCGGCTACGCGCCGGAGCGGATGAACGCCGCCCATGCCTGGGACGACGATGAACGGATGTTGGCCGAAATATCCCAGTTGGCCGTCGGATTGGGGCTGGCCATCGGTTTCACTTATCTCGCCCGCCGCGACGGCGCGCTGCGCAACCGGCTGCGCCTGTACGGCGCAGATGGATCGGTGGCGCTGCAATACGACAAGGTCCACATCTGTGATTTCACCGACGGCACCGAGACCGCGCTGCAAGGCGGCGACGGCTTTGTCTGCGCCGACATCGCGCTTGGCGGCGAGACGGTGCGCGTCGGCGCGATGATCTGCTTTGACCGCGAGTTTCCCGAAGCCGGCCGCGCGCTGATGCGGCAGGGGGCCGAACTGGTGCTGGTCCCGAATGCCTGCCCGATGCGCGAGGATGCCGAACTGGGCGATGTCCGCCTGCAGCAGCTGCGCGGGCGGGCGCTGGAAAACCGCTTCGCCGTCGCGCTGTGCAATTATCCGGCTCCGCAGTACGACGGCGCCAGTTGCCTGATCGATGCCCAAGGCCGTTTGTTGGCCGCCGCCGATGAGAGAGTCCAACTGTTGCCGGTAGACCTGGATCTGGCCGCATTGCGGCGCTGGCAGGCCGAGCAGGACGAGGTGTGGGGCGAAACCGCCTTGAGGCCATCCAGCTACCGCTGAGCGTGAAATGTCCTTGTCATTGCCGTGCTATGATCGGCTTTGACCAATTGGACAAGGAGCGGACGCGATGGCGCAGCATCAGGCGGAAGTGATCTGGCGGCGCGGCGATCAGGATTTTCTCGACCGCCGCTACAGCCGCAAGCATCTGTTGAAATTTGACGGCGGGGCGGAAGTGGCCGGCTCCTCGGCGCCGCAGGTGGTGCCGCCGCCGTACTCGGATCCGGCCGCGGTGGATCCCGAGGAGGCCTTCATCGCGTCCTTGTCCAGCTGCCATATGCTGTGGTTTCTGGACATAGCCGCGCGCGCCGGTTTCCGCGTCGACGAATACCACGACGTCGCCGTCGGCGAGATGGGGCGGAACGAAGCCGGCAAGGCCTGGGTGTCCCGGGTGACGCTGCAGCCCAGGACCGTGTTTTCCGGCGACAGGCTGCCCACGCCCGAGCAGTTGGATCAACTGCACCATGCCGCCCACGCAGAATGCTTCATCGCCCATTCCGTGAAAACCGAAGTGCTGTGCAGGCCCAGCCTGGGCTGACCCTGGAGAATTCCCATGAAAAAACTGCTGATTCTATTGTCGCTGTGGCTGGCGAGCGCCGCCGCGTTGGCGGGCGACCTGCCGTATGACGAGCAGGCCGACGCCAAGGCCGAGTTGAGTCGGACGCTGGACGCGGCCAAGCAAGGCCGTCAGCCGGTGCTGCTGATTTTGGGGGCCAACTGGTGCCCGGATTGCCGCGCGCTGGACGCGGCGCTGAACAGAGGCAAGAGCGCCGAGCTGCTGGCGCGCGAGTTCAAGGTGGTGAAGGTGGACGTCGGCAATTTCGATCATAACCTCGACATCGACACCGAGTACGGCCACCCGATCGCCAAAGGGATCCCCACCGCAGTGGTGCTGTCGCCGGATAACAAGGTGATTTACGCGACGCGAGCAGGCGAGCTGGCGGATGCCCGCAGGATGAGCGAGACCGGCATCTATGGGTTCTTCGAGCGGGTGAGCCGCCAGGCAAAGCAATAGGAGATGGCGTTCGAAGATACTTTCCGTCTCAGCGCCCACGCGGTGATGGTCGATGCCGAAGGGAGGGTGCTGCTGCTGAAGGCGACTTATGGCGATCTGGCTTGGGGCCTGCCGGGAGGCGCGCTGGAGCCGGGCGAGACCATTCATGAATGCGTGATCCGCGAATGCCGGGAGGAGCTGGGATGGGAGGTGGCGCCGCGTTATCTGAGCGGCGTTTATTATCACAGCGCCTACAACTCGCAGGCTTTCGTGTTTCGCTGCGAACCGCCGCCGGGCGTGGAGCCCAGGCTGAGCGTTGAACATTCAGCCTGGCGCTATTTCGTCTTGGACGAATTGGGCGAGGCGCAGCGCCGGCGCGTCGAGGATTGTCTGGACTACGCCGGCGCGGCGGTCAGCGGCCGTTTCTGAGAGGGCTTGCAGACGCTCAGGCGCTCCACTCGACCAGGCCACTCCACCAAGTGCCCAGCACGATCAGGCCAAAGGCGATGCGGTACCAGGCGAACACCGTAAAGCTGTGCGTCGAGATGAAGCGCAGCAGCGCGCGGATGGCGAGGAAGGCGAACACGAAGGACGCGGCGAAGCCGACGGCGAACACGTCGATGTCGTCGGCGCTCAACGCGTCGCGGTGCTTGATGAGGCTGTACAGCGAGGCGGCGCCCAGGGTGGGGATGCCGAGAAAGAACGAGAACTCGGTGGCCGCCTTGCGCGACAGGCCCAGGAACAGGCCGCCGATGATGGTGGCGCCGGAGCGGCTGGTGCCGGGAATCAGCGCCAGGCATTGGCACAGGCCGACTTTCAGCGCGTCTTTCAGGCTCAGATCGTCGACCGTTTCCACCGCTACTTGATGCTCGCGCTTTTCCGCCCACAGTATGATCAAGCCGCCGACGATGAAGGCGATCGCCACGCAAACCGGGTTGAACAGCACGGCCTTGATCTGTTTGGAAAACAGCAGGCCGGCGACGGCGGCCGGGATGAAGGCGATGACGATGCCGAGCAGCAGGTTGCGTTCGCCGCCGGGACGGACTGCGCCGGCCACGGTATGGCCTATCTTGCGGCGGTACTCCCACACCACCGCCAGCATCGCGCCCAGTTGGATGAAGATCTCGTAGACGTCGCGCTTTTCCTTGTCGAGGAAGCCCAGCAGGTCGCCAGTGAGGATCAGGTGGCCGGTGGACGAAATGGGCAGGAACTCGGTGATGCCCTCGACCAGGCCCATGATCAGGGAGTGGAACAGCAGGATCGGATCCATTGAACGCTCGGTTTGATGAGTGGAGGAAATGGACGCGATTATAAGCGAGAAGCATGAATATTGTTGGCAGCTTGTCGCGCGCCAAGGCGGCGGGGCAAGCAAACGGCTGCGCCGGAAAAAGACGCAGCCGGGAAGATGGGCTTGTCCGCTATAGGCGGAAGCGGGTGGCCACGTTTTGCAGATTGGCGGACAGCGTGCTCAGCTGGCTGGAGGTGGTGGCCAGTTCCTGCACGGTGGCGTTGTTCTCCTCCGCCATCCGCGACACTTTCTCCATGTCCTGCGCCAGGCTCAGGCTGGTGCTGCGCTGCTCGGTCAGCGCGCCGGTGATGCTGTGTATCGTGCGCATGATGGTGTCGGCGCTGCTTTCGATCTCCCGCATCGAGTTAGACGCCTGCTCGGCGGTGCCGGACACGCCCTCCACGCAGTCCAGGCTCTGGCCCATGCTGCTCACCACTTGGCCGACGCCTTGCTGGATCGACCCTATCATCGTGGTGATTTCCTGGGCCGAGGTGGTGGTGCGCTCGGCGAG
>NZ_JAJOHV010000160.1 GCF_021129175.1 Chromobacterium piscinae
TGCCGTCGAAGCCGGTTTCGGAGGTCTGGTGGCCGTTGCGGAACGGGGCTAGCTTTTTTGCAGGCGAGCTACAAGCTGTTCGATCATTCCAACCAGCATGGTGCGATCTTCGTCCGCCAGTTTGGCCAGCAGATCGGTTATATACATGGCCTGATCTGTTGGACGATAGCTAGCTTCTTGTACCAAATCGGCGGTTGAGCAGCCGAAAATTTCCGACAGCTGCATCATGCGCGTGATGGTTGGGATGACCACTCCACGCTCCATCCTAGACATGGCTTCCAAGCCAATTCCAAGCTTTTCTGCCACCTCCTCCTGTTTGAGCCCGATAGATGTCCGGCGTTTGGCAATGGCTTTGCCAACCGACTTAGCGAGCGCGTCTTCGTTCTGCATCTAGTGTCCTCCATTCGACCTATATGGTCGAATGGCACCCCATTGACATGAAGGACCGTCAGGGTTGATACTCAACTTTATAAGTTGGTAATCGGCATGATGAGTTGATCTTGCGATGAGGGCGGGGAAGAAAAGTTGATGCGTGTCCATGAGACTTGTTCTTATCGATGGAGGTATCGCGATGACGAAGATGAAATGTCCGGAGTGTAACGGTAGTGGGGAAGTTCCTTGCGACTTGGCTTTTGCGACGGAGAAGCATCCAGCGTACTGTCCCGTATGCCAAGGTGATCCCAAGGTGAGGATTGATTGCCCTCTATGCGAGGGGGAGGGGGTAGTGAATATCTGATACAGATATGAGAAAAGCCTGTTTCCCTGATGAGGCTGACAGGCTTTTACTCGGGTTTGGACGTCGGGATTTTAAAGCTATGTAGGAATAGCTGTCGATATTTGTACAATCTCACATGAAAATTTTCTCTAGCTCAGTGAAGCTTTGAGCAATTTTTTTCATATTCCCAAAGTAAGGTGATATCGAATTGTCTGCTTCGTTGTTGTGATCCCAGAAATATATTTCACCTAGGCCGTCAACGGTGCAGTTCATTATTAATAAGCTACCACTGCTTTCGTGCGCTATTGGTATGAATCCTTGGGGAATACGCCCATTGAAAATAGTGATCGCATAGTCAAGTGTGCAAGATTCCATAGGATTCTTGAATGCATATAAATACTGTATAGATTTTTTTTTAGCTCCAACTTTCACTGAACTTGGATCAGGTTTTCCACCGTTCTGTGTAGTTAAAAAATCCAAATAATCTTCTGGGAATTTTATTCCTATATTTTTTGAATAGGATTCAATTTCTGATCGAGTCGGCTTTTCTTGATATTCATAAGCGGCGAGTAATTGTTTTTTTGTTCTTTTGTCATACTTTACGCCATGTTTTAATAGAAATTCAATCTCTTGTGGACTGGTTCCTAATTGGAGGTATTTCATATTTATCTCTTTCTGGTTCCGCAAATTGCGGCACCGCCAGTATGTTTTACGACATCATGTATGTCTGCTGGTAGTAGCTGCAGTTTCCCACTTTGCGGATTATGGTGCCACACCATTCCTGGAGGTGCTTTGTCACCAAATGGATTTCCTTTTCCGAATGCAGCTTCATTTGCTCGTTTAAAATCAGCACTGTCTGTTGTGAACCCACCAACATTCACATTTTTAACAGCATATCTTGAAAAGTCTGGGAAGCCTTTCATGTTGAATGGCACCCCGTGTGGATATTTCCCTACAACTCCTGGGTATTTCTTTTTAAGGCTGTCTGGGAGGTCCTGTAATGGCATGGTTTTGCCAGCATAGCAGGAGTTAATTGGCATTCTGCCATTAACCTTATCCACGGATGTTCTGTTGGAGTGCGTTTCATATTGAGCACCTGGTTTTAGTTTTTTAAGTCCATATGGGTCTATCCATTGAATTGGGTCAGGACCATACTCATAGTTATTTTCTCCGCCAAATAACCCAATCGGATCCCGCGAAATAAACCGCCCGATCTCCGGATCGTAGTAACGATAACGGTTGTAGTGCAGCCCGGACTCGTCGTCATGATACTGCCCCTGGAAGCGGAATGGGTTGCGGATGCCGGCTTTGCCTGCGGCGTCGGCGATGACTTCACGCGCCTGGCCCCAGGCCTGG
>NZ_JAJOHV010000161.1 GCF_021129175.1 Chromobacterium piscinae
GCGTCGAGCCGGGCCTGTTCCAGTTCGGCCCGCGCCTGGCGGCGCAGGGCATCGGCGTCGTCGCGCGCCGCCGCCCTCTCCGCCTCCATCGCGGCCAATATGTCCTGCCTGGCCGCCAGTTCGGCGGCCGAAATCACGGTTGCCGCCGGCAATGGCCCCGGCAGAACAGCCACGGGGATTCGCAGCGGATTGTTCATAGCCACCTCGACAATTTTTGCAGCGCCGGCTCAAGCGGCGCCGCCGGCGCTGCCTGCGCGGAAGGCGCCCACAGCAGGCGGCACAAACGCAGCGACGGTTCGGCCGCGTCCGCCAGCCAGGCGGCGCCCAGCGCGCGGGCGGCATCCGGCAGTTCGGCCGGCGTCAGCTCCGCGGCGGCTGCGCCCCTGGGCAACAGCGCTTGCAACTGCGTCTGCGCGCGCGCGTCCAGCACAGGCGACAGCGCCTCGCGGTAAGGTTTGAGCAGCAGATAATCGGGACAGCGCAAGGCCCACAGGCCCAGCGCCGCGCACAGCGCCTCGCGGCGCATGTCGTCTTCCAGCAATGCCTCCGCCAATGGCGACGGCTCGGGCGCGCCGCCCGCATGGCCCAGGCGGCTGGCGATCAGGCTGTCCAGCGCCGGCCGCGTCAGCGCCTGGCCTGCATAGGCGGACCGCCAGCCGGCCAGGCCCAGCTTGTCCCACCAGCCATCGGCCATTTCCCGGCCCGGCCGCCGCCACAGCGCGTGCAGCCGCCGCAAGGCCGGGCTCATCCGACGGCCTCCGGCCGGCGGCGCCACCACAGCGCGGCGATGCACAGGCCGCCGAGCAACAGGGTTCCCCCTCCCGCGGCGATGGGCAGCCAGGGAATGGCTTGCGCCCTGGGCTCTGCCGCGGGCTGGTAGCGGTATTCCGCCCGCTGCAGGGTGATGCTGATGCGATCGGCGGCCAGGCCGGGAATGCCGTCCCGCACCAGCGCGCGGATTTCCGGCTCGCGCGCGGCCAGGTTGACCTCCGGACTGTATTTGATGAACACCGCCGCCGACGCCGGCGGCGGCGCTTCGCCGTCGACGCCGCGCGGCTCGGCCACCGACACCTCGGCGGCCACCACGCCGTCCATGCTGGACAGCATCTTTTCCAGCTGCTGGCTCTTCAGATAGCTGAGCTTGGCTTCCTCCTGCTCCGGCGACGACACCAGCTGGCCACTGGGAAACAGGTCCTGCATGGTCACCGTCTTGCGCCGCGGCAGGCCGTTCTGGCGCAGCACCTCCACCGCGTCGACGAAACGGTCGCGCTCCACCTTCAGCGTCACGCCGTCCTTGGACACCTCCTTGTCCGCCGGAATCTTGTTGTACATCAGCAGCGCCAGCATCTGGTTGGCCTCGCTCTCGTCCAGCTTGCTGTAAAGCTCGCTCTTGCAGCCGGCCAGCAGCAAGACGCTCAGCAGCAGGATCCAAGGCGCGATTTTCATTGCATGCTGACCAGCTTGTTGATCGACTGGGTCAGCGAGCCCGCCACTTTGGCGGTCAACTCGGAGCCGACGGTGAGCTCGCTGAGCACGCTCTGGGCGGCGAACAGCGCGTCCGGCGAGTCGGCCGCTTTCTGGCTGTCCAGCAAGGCCGCGAAACGCTGCTGGGAAGAGGCGTCAGGCGCTGGCGCCTCGCTCTGCCCCAGCGGAGCGAGGGCGGCGAGGGCGTGGGAAATGGCTTCTATGCTCATGATTTTTCCTCCGAAGAAGTCGCGTTCAGCAAGGCGCGCAAGGGGGCGCAATCGTCATCAGGCAAGGCGGCCAGCCGGGCGGCGGCGGCCCGGCGGCGGCCCAGGCCGAACAGCAGCACGGCCTCGCAGCGCGCCAGTTGGGCGGGCTCGTCCAACCAGTCGGGCAAGGCGGCCAGGATGTCGTGCATCTCGGCCCGCAGGCCATGGTTGACGGCGGCGAAGCCGGCCTCGATCACCAGGCGGGAAATGGGAAGTTCTGCGCGCATGCTCTTCATCCGATCTTGGAGATGATGCCCATCATCATGTCCTTGACCGCCTTCATCACCGAGCTTTCGTAGCCGATCATCACCGAGTACTGCTGCAGCGCGTACTGCGACTTGAGCATGCTTTCCGGGTTGTTCTGCACATCGCTGTTCATGGCGGCCTCCGCGTTGTTGGCCGCCTGCGATATCTGTCCGCCGATCTGGGAAACGATGGAATCGATATTCATGAAAGGCTCCTTGACTCAAAACAGCAGCGACGCCGCGAGCGGCACGGTCGGCGCCTCCCGCCTGACGTCGCTGGGCGACATGCGGAAATGGCGGCGAAAGCTGTCGGAAAAGTGCGCCGGGTTGCCGAAGCCTGACTCCAGCGCCACGTCGATCACTTTCTTGGTGGTGGTTTCCAGCAAGCCCCTCGCGTATTCCAGCCGTTGCACCAGCAGCCAGTGCTTGGCGGACACGCCGTACTTTTCCTTGAACAGCTGGTTGAACTTGCGCAGCGGCAATCCCAGCGCGTCGGCGTAGCGGGCCACCGGCCACGGCTGCAGCCGGTGGCGGTGGATGAAATCGAACAGGTCCAGGTCGGCCGCCACCAGATAGCGCAGCAGGGCCGCGCAGTATTCGCCGTCCACCGCCAGGCAATACGACAGCACAAAGCGCAGCATCGCGCAGCGGTCGGCCTCGGCCAGTTGCCCTGCCGCGCGCAGCACGCCGTCCTCGGCGGGGATGTTGCGGGGGATGTCCAGCATCGCGCCGCGGCCGCCGTCCGGCAGCAGCTGCTGCATGTCGCGGTAAACCAGTTGCAGCTCCATGGCGGAAACGGGGTAGGCCCGTCCCGTCGCGGACAGCTCCGGCGTCCCCGTTCCCGCCATCAGCAACAGGCTGGGGCCGAGAACCGGATAGCTTTGCCCGGCAACGCGTACCATGTCGTCTTCCGTTGTCAGGATGATGTGCAGACAAGTCATCGCGCGCTCCTTTTGTTCACCATATGGCCATCATCGCGCCGGGCTCCAGCCGGCTCCATCAGGTCATCACCTGAGTTGGGCGGTCCCGCGATGCCGTCTATGCCAGACGGTGTCGACCACCCGCATCGCCGCCAGGCAGGCCAGCCGCTGGCGCTCCAGCTTGGCGTAGGCGGCGGCGCTTTGCGGCTGGCGCTGCCTCAGTCCCAGATCGGCGGCCTCAGCGGCCAGCGCCGCCAGCATCCGTCCCAGATCGCGGCCGTTCGGATCGGCCGCCAGTGTGTCTTCAAGTTCGGTCAAGGTATGCATGGAAACTCTCCGTTCAGCCGTGCAAGGGCAGGAACACCAGTTGTCGATTGCCGGCGATGGAAACGCCGGCCGGCGTGATCGCTACGATGCGCATGCTCCGCTTGATCGGGCTGCCGGGCTGCAAGCGCATGCCGTTGGCCAGCTCCAGATAAGGCTCCCGGACATTGCCGCCCACCCCTGAGATGGCGGCGGGCAGGTAGTCGGCCGGCTGGGCGGTGCTGGCGGCGCTGATGAAGCGGAAGCGCCCGCTCTTGCCGGCTTCGGCGTTGAACCGAGCCAGCAGCGCGTCCAAAGCGGCCTGGCGCGCGGCGTCCAGCTGTCCGGACAAGACCCAGCCCTGCTCCGTTCTGGCCGCGCTGAGGCCGGACAGCAGCCCAGCCTGCCGCAAGCGGTCCAGCAGCGCCGCCAGGGCGTCTGCGCCGCGATCGGTGAAGCGCCAGCCCTGCAGGCCGGGCAATTGATCCAGCGCGGCGGAGAGCTCGGCGAAACGGGCGTCGCTCTCCACCTGGCCGTCGATATCCGCGCGTCCCTGCGCGTCCAGCGACACCGTGACGTCCGGATAGCCGTAGCTGCCCAGCAGCGCGCGCACCGAGCGCCGCAATTCGTCGTCGCACACCGTTTCCTGGCGCAGCCGCACGCCGGCGGCGCGCAGCCGGGCGGTCAGCGCGGACAGC
>NZ_JAJOHV010000162.1 GCF_021129175.1 Chromobacterium piscinae
TGTGCGGGAACAGCGCGTAGTTCTGGAACATCATGTTGACCGGCCGTTCGTACGGCTGCAGGCCCTGCATGTCCTGTCCATCCAGAATGATGCGGCCGGAGGTCGGCGTTTCCATCCCCGCCAGCATGCGCAGCAGCGTGGATTTGCCGCAGCCGGAGCTGCCCAGCAAGGCGAAGATCTCGTTCCTGCGGATGTCGAGGTCGATATGGTCCACCGCCAGGTGGTCGCCGAACTTCTTCACCACGCCGCTTATCCTCAGGTACGGCGGCTCGCTCCCTGCGGCGGCGACGCCCGCCGGGGCCGCGTTGGCGATGGGGCTGGCTGCTTGCTTGCTGGCCGCGATGGCTTCCGACATGTTCCCACTCCCTCCGACTGCGGCGCCCTGCCGGCGCCGCTTGCTGTTTTGGACGCTTGAGACACGCGGCGGACAAATCCGTCCGCCTCTTGGCGCCGCCGGCACGCTTACAGCATGGCAAAGCGCTGCCGGCATTGCCGGGAAAGATGGAGCGATGAAAGGGGAAGGACGCGGGCCTGCGGCAAGACTGTCCTCACACTCCCCTGCCGCGGTGCGGGCGGCTGCCGGCGTCTGATGCGCCAGTCGTGGACACAGCCTATGCCATGTTTAAGAAATTTGACAAGCGGGGATCGCAAGATTGATCGCGCTAGAACGATCGTCTGTGGCTTGCGCGCCTCAGCAAGAAAAATGCCGCGCTGCGGCAAGCCAGCGTTTAAGACATCAAACACTTGAAGAGGAAATCGAGGCCAACTCCCTGCGTGCTCAACGGCCGCAAGCGCAGCAGGACGACGCGCCCGGCTGGCGCCGTTCGACGAACAGGCTGTTGCCGGGCAGCTTCTTCGCCTGCTTCTTGGCTTCCGCCGTCGCCGCGCCGATTTCGTGGTGGCTCAAGTACTGGCCCGCCCTCACCCGCACCACGCCCAACGACAGCGTGGTCAGCGGCAGGAACACCGGCTCGCCGTTGCGCGAAGCCACCTCGAAACCGCCGGCGGCGCGGTGGGCGTCGGAAAAATGCTGCGCCGCCAGTTCGCCGAAGCGCTCCAGCATCCGCCGCAGCCGGCATTCCCAGTCTTCAGACTGCATCAGCGCGACGAAATCGTCGCCGCCGACATGGCCGACGAAGTCGCGCTCCTGGTCCACACACTCCAGCAGCAGATGGGCAACCAGCTCGATCAGGGCATCGCCGGCCGCGTAGCCGTACAAATCGTTGAAGGGTTTGAAATGGTCCAGATCGGCGTACACCACCACGACCGGCGTCCGCATCTCCAGCAGCCGGTCTATGGTCTCGTTGATCGGCACATTGCCGGGCAGGCCGGTCAGCGGATTGGCGTAACGCGCGGCGGACAGCTGCAGCTCGGTGATCTTGCGCATCAGCGCGAAGCCGGTGCCCATGCCAAGGTAGCGGCCGTTCTCGGCGATGATGAAGCCGTCCACCAGATAGCGCTGCTCGGCCGCCACCACCAGGCTGGACAGCTCGTGCACGGTCAGATCGGCGCTGACCACCAGCGGCTGCTTGTCCATCATCAGCTGGCAAGGCTTCTTGCCGTACAGCTCGCGGTTGAACGGCTTGGCGAAGCTTTCCAGCAGATGGTGGCGGCGCAGCAGGCCCACCGGCACGCCGTCCTGCACCACCGGGATGGCGAAGCAGGCCGGATCGTCGGCGAAGCGGCGGTAGGCGGTTTCGTTCGGCACCCCGGCCTCCAGCGGCTCCACCTCCAGCAGCAGATCGCGCGCCAGCGGCTGGTTGCGCAGGCCGTGGCGGCGGCCGCCGAACCACGGCAGCGCGGCCGCCTGCAGCGGAATCTCGCGCGGCGGGGCCGCCTGCGGCCGGGCCAGCAGATAGCCCTGGCCGTAACGCACGCCCAGCCGGCACAACGTGCGCAGCTCGGCCGCGGACTCTATCCCTTCCGCCACCAGCAGCGCGCCGGACTGGCGGGCGATGTCCGCCATTGAGCGCACGAACTGCTCTTTCAAGGGATCGAGATGGATGTTCTGCACGAAATGCTTGTCCAGCTTGACGAAGTCCGGCCTCAGCTCCGACCACAGTCTGAGGTTGGAAAAGCCCTCGCCCAGATCGTCCAGCGCGATGCGCAGGCCATCGCCGCGATGCCGAGTGGTCATCTCGCGCAAGGGCAGGTAGCCGCCATTGGGGCGGGTTTCGGTCAACTCCAGGATCACCCGCTTGGGGTCCAGGCCGATGCGAGCCAGGAAGGACTGCAGCGCGCCGGGGCGGGACTCCTCGGCCAGCAACGTTTCGGGATTGATGTTGACGAACAGCAGGCCGGGCAGGTCCAGCTCGGCGAAGCGTTCGGCGCAGGCGCGCAGGCAGGCCAAATCCAGCGTCAGCAGCATCCGGCAGCGCTCCGCCGCCTCGAACAGCATCATCGGCGAGTGCAGCGTGCTGTCGGACGGGCCGCGTATCAGCCCTTCGTAGCCCAGGATGCTGCCCGCCTCCAGATCGACGATGGGCTGGAACACCGGCTGAAGCCGGCGCTGGCCTATGATCTGCTCCAGTTCCCGGCACCACCCCGCCATGCCCGCCGGCGGGGATGGCTCGACGCAAGTTTGCATATTTCTCGACCGACTGCCTGAATTCCGCTCAACCTGGATAATCTACCGACAATAAATGTCATCGACATTACACTGGCGATTTGCGCCCGCCATCTGTTCAGCCGGGCGCGCCCGGTTCTAGAATGAATAAGCACGACACCGCCCAGGACAGGAGCGCCCGCCATGCCGTACGCCCAGCTAGCCGGACATCAGATCTATTACGAGGAGAGCGGCCACGGCAGCCAGCCGCTGCTGCTGCTGAACGGCATCACCATGTCCACCGTCGGCTGGACGCTGATGATGCCGCTGCTGGAGCCGCATTTCCGGGTGATCCGCATGGACTTCCTCGGCCAGGGTCAGAGCGAGCATCCGCCGGGCGAACTCTACGCGCTGGCCGATCAGGCCGACCTGGCCGACGCGCTGCTGGACTGGCTGCAACTGCCACAGGTATACGCGGCGGGCCTGTCCTACGGCGGCATGGTGGCGCAGCATCTGGCGCACCGCCATCCGAACCGGCTGAACCGCCTGCTGCTGGCCGGCACGCTGGCCTGGGCCGATACCGTCAACCACCACATCGGCGACAGCTGGATCGCCGCCAACAACCAGGGCGGCCTGGACCTGCGTTACCAGATCAGCGTGCCCTGGCTGTTTTCCAGCCGCTTTCTCGCCGGCAACGCCGCGATGCTGGACGATCTGAAGCTGCTAGCGGGCATGGTGGACTGGGACGCCGTGATCCGGCTGATCAACGGCGTCCGCCAGCACGACGCCCGCACCTGGCTGCCTCAATTGCAACTCCCGGTGCATATACTGGTCGGAGACGAAGACCGGCTGACGCCGCTGTACCAGGCGCGGCTGCTGCAGGAACTGATACCGGGCGCGGAGCTGGAGGTGCTGCCCGGCGCCGCACACGTGCTGCACATCGAGGCGGTGGAAGCCTTTGCCCGCGCCATCGTCCGCTTCCGCCAGGGCTGAGGCGGCCAACCATTCTTAAGACAGGGGGAAACATGATGAGCACCGACGCCGTAACGCTGAACGTGGATAAACGCGGCATCGCCACCGTCGCGCTGAACCGCCCGAGCCTGCACAACGCGCTGGACGATGAAACCATCAGCCTCCTAGCCGCCACGCTGGAAACGCTGGCCGAGGACGCCACGGTGCGCATGGTGGTGCTGACCGGCAGCGGCATCAGCTTCTCAGCCGGCCATGATCCGGAGTGGCTGCGGCGGCTGTCGCAGTTCTCCGCCAACGAGCTCAACCGCTACGCGCAGCAGATCGCGCGGCTGCTGCACACGCTGGACACCCTGCCCCAGCCCACGCTGGCCAAGGTCCAGGGCTCGGCCTTCGGCCTCGGCGTGGCCATGGTCGCCTGTTGCGACATCGCCATCAGCGTATCCGAAGCGCTGTACAGCCTGGCCGACGTCAAATTCGGCCAGATTCCCGCGCTCACCGCGCCCTACCTGATCCGCTCCATCGGCGAGCGCGCCACCCGCCGCTACAGCATCACCGCCGAGCGCTTCAACGCCGGCAAGGCCAAACGGCTGGGCTTGGTCCATCAGGTGGTGGAAAACGACGAGCTGGACGCCGCGGTGGAGCACATGGCGAGCCAGGTGCTGCTGAACAGCCCGGCGGCGATGCGCGCCACCAAGCACCTGATCGGCGAGATCGGCAAGCAGGAAATCACGCCCCAAGTGATGCAGCGCTGCATCGAGCACAGCCTGACCGTGCGGATGAGCGACGAAGGACGCGAAGGCATACGCGCGCTGATCGAGATGCGCAAACCCGGCTGGATGGACTAGAGGCTGGCCCGGCGGGCGGCGGCGGTGCGACAATAGCCGCATTTACCGCTTCCGCCGCCACCATGTCCAATCACACATTCTTCTGGCACGACTACGAAACCTTCGGCGCCGTGCCGCGCCAGGACCGGCCGTCCCAGTTCGCCGGCATCCGCACCGACGCCGAGCTGAACGAGATCGGCGAGCCGGTGATGCTGTACTGCCGCCCCTCTCCCGACTACCTGCCCACGCTGCAGGCCTGC
>NZ_JAJOHV010000163.1 GCF_021129175.1 Chromobacterium piscinae
GCGCCCGGCTGGCCGGCCGCCTGCCGCGCGCGCTGGGCGAGGAGACGCTGCCGCCGCAGCCGGTTCACCTGGACATCGCCGGCTTCACGCTGGTGGGCGAGCTGTACGGCTTGCGGCCCGAGGGCCGGCTGGACTTCATCGTCGGCAAGCTGAACGCCGCCCAGCGCGTCGCGCTGTGGCTGAGCCATCTGATCCTGTGCGCGGCGCGGCCGGCGGGCGTGGTTCCGCACAGCGCCTGCTACGACGACGCCGGCAGCACGCTGCTTGACGAGGAGATCGACGCCGCCGGCCTGCTCGCGCCGTGGCTGGTCCGCTGGAAGCAGGGCCAGGCCCAGCCCTTGCCCTTCTTCGGCCGCACCAGCTGGGCCTACGCCGAGGCGCTGGCTAAAGCGCCCGAAAACCGCGAAAAAGCTTTGGCCGCCGCCTGGCAGAAGTGGGAGCCCAATTTCATCCTCGGCGACGGCATCGCGCAGAAGGACGAGCCGGCGATCGCGCTGGCCTTCCGCCACCAATCGCCGTTGGAAGATCCATTGTTCGTCCAACTGGCGGAGACGTTGCTGCTGCCATTGGCCGAGCGCCTGCAGGGAGGCGAAGCATGAACGCGCCGCAGGCGCTGGACGCGCTGAATTGCCCGCTGGCGGGCGTCAACCTGATCGAGGCCTCGGCCGGCACCGGCAAGACCTGGACCATCGCCGCGCTGTTCGCCCGGCTGCTGCTGGAGGAGCGCGACGGCGCGCCGCCGCCGGCCATCGAGCAAATACTAGTGGTCACCTACACCAAGGCCGCCACCGCCGAGCTGCGCGAGCGGCTGCGCCGGCGGCTGGCCGAGATGCTGGCGCTGCTGGACGGCAAGGCCGATGGCGACGATTTCCTGCAGGCGCTGGCCACGCGCTTTCCGGAAGGCCCGGCGCGCGACGTGGCCCGGCAGCGGCTGACCGCCGCGGTCAACGGCTTCGACGCTGCCGCTATCTACACCATCCACGGCTTCTGCCAGCGGGTACTGACCGACGCCGCCTTCGAGAGCGGCCAGATCTTCCAGGCCGAGCTGGTCGAGGACGACGCCGCGCGGCTGGCCGAGATCGTCGACGACTTCTGGCGCCGCCGCATCGTCGCCGCGCCCTTGCTGGCCCAGGTGCTGGTGGAGCGGGGCGAGACGCCGGACGCCTGGCTGGCCGAGATCCGCCCCTATCTGTCCAAGCCTTATCTCAAGCTGCGCGCGCCGGACGCGGTCAGGCTGGAGACTGCGAGATGGGTGGCTAGTGAGCGATGGAAGCTGCTGGCTTCAGCGCCAGAGCTGGTTGAGGAAGGCTTGGCGCTGTTCCTCGCCCACCCCGGCTTCAAGGCCAATATCTACCGGCCGGACACCATGGCGCGCATCGCCGGCAATCTGCGCGGCTGGCTGGCCTTGCCCGACGCGCTGCCGGAGCTGGACAGCGACAGCCGCAAGTTGCTGGACAAGCTGCGGCCGGAGGCGCTGGCCAAGGGCATGAAGAAGGGCTGCGATGCGCCGGCCCACCCTTTGTTCGAGCGGATGGAGGCTTGGCTCGCCGGCTGGGATGTCTATATGGCCCAGGTGGCCAACTCGCTGGCCGGGCTGAAGCTGGAGCTGATCGCCTGGGCCAACGAGGAGCTGGCGCGGCGGCGCGGCGTCGAGCGCAGCCGCAGTTTCGACGATCTGCTGACCGATCTGGGCGCGGCGCTGGCGCATCCGGAAACCGGCCCCTTGTTGGCGGCGCAGGTGGCGGATAGCTTCTCCGTGGCGCTGATCGACGAATTCCAGGATACCGATCCCACCCAGTACCGGATTTTCCGCCGCTGCTTCGTCGAAGAGGCGCGGCCGGTGTTCCTGGTTGGCGATCCCAAGCAGGCGATCTACAGCTTCCGCGGCGCCGACATCTTCGCCTACCTGGCCGCCCGCCACGACGCCGAGCGCCAGTACACGCTGGACACCAACCGCCGCTCCGACGAGCCGCTGGTGGCCACCGTCAACGCGCTGTTCGGCCGCGAGCTGCCGTTTCTGCTTGACGGCATCACCTACCAGCCGGTGGCGGCCAGCCCCTCGTCCGGCGGCCGGCTGGAGGTGGACGACGATCGCGCGCCATTCAACGCGCAATGGATACAGGCCGGCGAAAAAGAGTTGAGCAAGGAGGCGGCCGAGCAGGCCGCGGCCGAAGCCTGCGCCGACGAGATCGCCCGCTTGCTGACGCTGGCGGCCGAGGGCCGCGCCGCCATCGCCAGGGGCGACGCG
>NZ_JAJOHV010000164.1 GCF_021129175.1 Chromobacterium piscinae
GCGCGGTGGAGGCCGGCGCCAACCTGCTGATCGCCGGCGACATGGGCATAGGCAACACCACCGCGTCGGCGGCGCTGATCTGCCGGCTGACCGGCGCGGCGCCGGAGCTGGTGGTGGGCCGCGGCACCGGCGTCGACGACGCCGGCCTGGCCAACAAGCATCGCGCGGTGAAAACCGCGCTGGCTCGGGTGGCCTGGGAAAACCTCAGCGGCCTGGACACGCTGTCCGAGCTGGGCGGCCTGGAAATCGCCGCGATCGCCGGCTTTTACCTGGAAGGCGCGCGCCTGGGCGTGCCGTCGCTGGTGGACGGCTTCATCGCCAGCGCCGCCGCGCTGTGCGCCAAGACCATTGAGCCCTCGCTGCACGACTGGCTGCTGGCCAGCCACCGCTCGGCGGAATCCGGCCATGATCTGGCGCTGAAAGCCTTGCAGCTGCCCCCGCTGGTGGACCTGGGCATGCGCTTGGGCGAAGGCTCCGGCGCCGCCGTGTGCGTGCCGCTGCTGCAACTGGCGGTGAAGCTGCACAACGGCATGGCCACCTTCGCAGAAGCCGGCATCAGCGGCAAGTCGGCATGAATCCCTACACGCTGACCCTGCTGCGCCACGGCGACATCGACCACGACGGCCGGCTGATCGGCCTGACCGACCTGCCGCTGACCGAGCTGGGGCACCAGCAGCTGGAACATAGCTGGAAACGCATCAGCAACTTGGCGCCGGTCACCAGCATCGCCACCTCGCCGCTGCAGCGCTGCCGCGAGTTCTCGGTCAGGCAGGCGCTGTCCGGCTCGCTGACGCTGAAGGTGGACCCGCGCTTCGCCGAGATGGATTTCGGCGGCTGGGACGGCCAGCCGGTGGCCGATCTGGAACAGGCCCACCCCGGCTGGGGCGACGCGCTGGCCGCCGGCCGGCTCAGCCCGCCCGGCGGCGAAACCTTCGAGCAGTTCCGCACCCGGGTGCTGGCCGGCCTGGCCGACTGGATGACCGAAGCCCGCGGCAGCCACCGGCTGCTGGTGACGCACGGCGGCGTGATCACGGTGCTGATGGCCGAGTTGCTGGGCACCGAGTTCGCGGTGGCCAAGCTGATGACGGTGCAACGCGGCGGCTTCGTGCAGCTGTCGATGCTGGAGGGCCACCCGGCCTACCTGCTGCGCCTGGAGTCCGCATGCGCGGACTGATATTGGCGGTGCAGTTCCTGACCCGGCTGCCCACCCCGCAGCTGGCCGATTTCAAACCCGAATGGCTGGCGGCCAGCGCGCGCTGGTTTCCCGCCGTCGGCATCATCGTCGGCGCGCTGCTGCTGGCCGCGCTGAGGCTGGGCGGCCTGGTCGACCCCTGGCTGGCGGCGCTGCTGGCGCTGCTGGCCTGGGTGATGGTGACCGGCGGCCTGCACCTGGACGGGCTGGCCGACCTCTCCGACGCGCTGGGCGCGGCCCACCGCTCGCGCGAGCGTTTCTTCGAGGTGCTGAAAGACCCGCATCTGGGCAGCTTCGGCGTGCTCTCGCTGATCCTGGCCGTCGCCGCCAAGCTGGTGCTGCTGATGCTGGCCGCCCGCCACGGCGGC
>NZ_JAJOHV010000165.1 GCF_021129175.1 Chromobacterium piscinae
ACCTGGCCGCCGCCAAGGCGGTGACGCCTCAGGCCGGCAAGCTGCTGGCCGACTGGCTGGCCGAGGGCAAGGCCGAGCGCGCGACGCTGGAGCCGCCGCCGCTGCGGCTGGGCGACGCGCCGGCGCTGAACGGCGAGCAGCAGGCGGCGCTGGACGCGCTGTCGGCGAGCGAGGGCTTCCAGCCCTGGCTGCTGCACGGCGTCACCGGCAGCGGCAAGACCGAGGTCTATCTGCGCCTGATCGCCGAGCAGCTGACGGCGCGGCGGCAGACGCTGGTGCTGGTGCCGGAAATCAATCTGACGCCGCAGCTGATCAACCGCTTCGCCGACCGCTTCCCCGGCAGCCGCATCGTGGTGCAGCACAGCCACCTGGCCGACGGCGAGCGGATGCACGGCTGGCTGGACGCCTGGCACGGCGACGCCGACGTGGTGATCGGCACCCGGCTGTCGGTGTTCACGCCGCTGCCGCGGCTGGGCCTGATCGTGGTCGACGAAGAGCACGACGGCTCGTTCAAGCAGCAGGACGGCCTGCGTTACCACGCCCGCGACCTGGCGGTGTGGCGCGCGCGCCGCGCCGGCATCGCCATCCTGCTGGGATCGGCCACGCCCAGCCTGGAGACGGTGGCCAATGTCGAGGCCGGCCGCTACAAGAAGCTGGCGTTGAACCGGCGCGCCCACGGCGCGGCCAGGCTGCCCGACGTGCGGCTGGTGGACACCCGCCGCAAGAAGCTGGTCGAAGGCTTGTCCGAGGCGGTGCTGGAGGCGCTGAAGGCCAGGCTCTCGCGCAAGGAGATGAGCCTGGTGTTCATCAACCGGCGCGGCTTCGCGCCGGTGGTCGCCTGCACCGCCTGCGGCTGGACCAGCGGCTGCCCGCATTGCTCGGCCAAGCTGGTGGTGCACCTGATGGAGCGCAAGCTGCGCTGCCACCACTGCGGCTGGGAAGAGCCGGTGCCGCGCGCCTGCCCTGACTGCGGCGATCCCGACATCAAGCCGCTGGGCGAGGGCACGCAGCGGCTGGAGTCGGCGCTGCAGCGCATGCTGCCGGAGGCGAGGGTGCTGCGGATAGACCGCGACACCACCAGCCGCAAGGACGCCTGGGACGAGGTTTACCGCAAGGTGCATGGCGGCGAGGTGGACATCCTGGTCGGCACCCAGATGCTGGCCAAGGGGCACGATTTCGGCACCTTGTCGCTGGTGGCGGCGCTGGGCGCGGACGGCGGGCTGTACTCGGCGGATTTCCGCGCGTCCGAGCGCCTGTTCGCCCAACTGATGCAGGTGGCCGGCCGCGCCGGGCGCGCCGACGCGCCGGGCGAGGTGCTGGTGCAGACGCAGTGGCCCGACCATCCGCTGTACCAGGCGCTGGCGGCGCACGATTTCGACGGCTATGCGTCGACGCTGCTGAACGAGCGCCGCCAGGCCGGCTTCCCGCCGTCCACCTTCCAGGCGCTGCTGCGCGCCGACAGCCCGGCGCTGGCCCAGGCCACCGCCTTTCTGCGCCAGGCGCGCGAGGCGCTGGAGCCGTTGGCCGAGGGCGTGCTGATTTCCGGGCCGGCGCCGGCGCTGATGGCCCGGCTGGCCCAGCGCGAGCGCGCGCAGCTGGTGCTGGAGTCGCCGCAGCGCGGCGCGCTGCATCGGCTGCTTCATCAATTGCCGCCGCTGCTGGATGGTCTGGCCAAGGCCCACGGCCGCGCGCTGCGCTGGTCGCTGGACGTGGACCCGCAGGAATTATGAGAGGAAACGATATGGCAATCGCGAAGTGGCCGGCCCTGCTGGCGCTGGCCTGCGCGCCGGCGTTGGCGCTGGACCTTCACGGCCTGAAGCCGGACGAGATCGCCGTGTGGGCGGCCCCGGTGGAGGGCGGCGAGCCGCTGGCCAGCCTCCGGGCCGACGAGCCGGTCAACCCGGCCTCGACCATGAAGCTGCTGACCGGCTGGGCGGCACTCAACCGGCTGGGGCCGGACTACCGCTGGAAGACCGCGCTGCTGTCGGCCGCGCCGGTGGAGGGCGACGCGCTGAAGGGCGATTTGTACTGGCTGGGCGGCGGCGACCCGCGCTTCGACAACGGCGATCTGCTGAGCCTGCTGTACAGCCTGAGGCTGCGCGGCATCCGCCAGCTGGACGGGCAGCTGCTGCTGGACAAGCGCGCCTTCGGCAATATCGGCGGCGCCGACGATTTCGACGGCGACGCCGGCCGCGCCTTTGTCGTCGGCCCCGACACCCATCTGACCAATCTGAAAGTGGCCTGGCTGACCTTCTTCAACGACGGCCAGGGCGCGCGCGTCGCGCTGGACCCGCCGTTGGCGGGCGTAGAGCTGAGCGCATCGCTGAAGCCGGGGCCGGATGAGGCCTGCGCCGATGTGCGCCGCTTCGTCTCCATCGAGAACGACGGCCGCCGCGTGCGCGTGACCGGCAGCCTGCCGCCGGCCTGCGACGGGCAGCGCGCCTACGTCAACGTGCTGGGCCACGATGCGTTCGCCGGCCAGGATTTCGCCGCGCTGTGGGCGGCGCTGGGCGGCAG
>NZ_JAJOHV010000166.1 GCF_021129175.1 Chromobacterium piscinae
GGCCGGCGCTGCGCGCCAGCGCGTCGTCCAGCGCCGCCAGCGTCTCCTCGCCGTGCCGGCGGTGCAGCGCGGCCAGCAAGGCCTGCTTGTTGGGGAAGTACTGGTACAGCGAGCCGATGCCGACGCCGGACAGCTCGGCGACGCGGTTGGTGTTGAAGGCGGCGTAGCCGTCGCCGGCCAGAATGCGAGCCGCCGCCTCCAGAATGGCGGCGACGGCGTGGCGGGAACGGGCCTGGCGCGGCTGTTTGCGCGGCTGCGGAATGGCGGTCATGGGCTTAGCTAAACACGAGTTTTCCGGCGTCGCAAGCGCGCTTACATTAGTGGCTGGCGCGGAGCCGGCCCGCCCTCTCTTTCCATTCACACGGGAATATCGCCATGTCCAAGACTCTGACTTTCTTCGCGCTGATGCGCGTCCACCCCAATTGGCTGCGGCTGAGCCGGCCGGAGCGCCGCCGCTTCGAGGACGACACCCTGAAGCCGATCTACGCCCGCTATCCCGAGGTGCGCATGCGCTGGTTCGACGCCGAGGCCTTCACCGCCCGCTGCAGCGACGTGGCGATGTTCGAGACCGAATCGGTGCAGGCTTTCTACTATCTGATCGACGCGCTGCGCGACAGCCCGCTGATGACCGAACCCTATTTCGAGTTCGTCGACATCATTCCGGCGGTGGAGAACGGTTTCCGCGACTACGACGCCCAGCTGGCGCAATAGGCCGAATGCCGACGGCGGCCGCTGGGGCCGCCGTCATCGGACATGCATCGGAGATTCAGGCTTGGCCTGATAAGGCCGGCGCGGAAGGCCGGCGTCTTGCATTCAACGGATTGTCAGTCTAGGCGGTTCAGTGGATTCGGTACGATTGTCGGATCGCGTCGGCTTGACGCTCCGCCTTCTGGATGTCCGGCGTGGCCATCGTGATGTCGGCGCCGCAACTGCAGCGCAGCGCATGGTCGGGTAACAAGGCCTTCAGATGTTGGCGGGTTTCCCGCCCGCACTCCTCGCAGGCGATGACCACGGTGGCGTTGTAATGCTTATCCAGATCGATGTCGAATCTTTGCTGCTTCATCGGATTCTCCCTAGAACTGAGAGTCGACCGGCAGAGGAACTGCCGACGGCAATTCGTGCCGGTCTCGGAACGCGGCCGGCGAAACCGGCGCGTATAGGAGAAGATAGGGCAACTGGAAAAAGGTTCCAATCTATCAAGCAGTTGGATTGTAAAAAAATCTTCACGCGGAGCCAGAAACGCCACACCCGGAACGCCGCTGCCACCGCCAGGCCGCGCCCGGACTGGCACCCCGCCCTCGGCTTGGTTATCCTTGGCCGTTTTTGCGCAACAGGTTATCCCGATGGACCACTCCGCCGATCTAGACCGCCGCTTCGGCGGCATTGCCCGCCTGTACGGCGACGACGCGCTCGCGCGCTTCGGCCGCGCCCACGTCTGCGTGGTGGGCGTAGGCGGCGTCGGCTCCTGGGCGGTGGAAGCGCTGGCGCGCAGCGCGATCGGCCGCCTGACGCTGATCGACCTGGACAACGTCGCCGAGTCCAACACCAACCGCCAGTTGCCGGCGCTGGATCCGCTGTACGGCATGGCCAAGGTGACGGCGCTGGCCGAGCGGGTCAAAGCCATCAACCCGGCCTGCGAGGTGACGGAGATAGAAGACTTCGTCACCGAAGAGAATATGGACGAGATGCTGGGCCAGGGTTTCGACTACATCGTCGACTGCATCGACAGCCTGAAAGTGAAGACGGCGATGGCCGCCTGGTGCGCCAGGAAGCGCCAGCGCTTCATCGTCTCCGGCGGCGCCGGCGGCCAGATGGACCCGAGCAAGATCAAACTGGCCGACCTGTCCGAGGTGACGCAAGATCCTCTATTGTCCAAGCTGCGCTACAACCTGCGCCGCCACCACGGCTTCGCCCGCGACGGCAAGAAGATGGGCGTGCCCTGCGTCTACTCCACCGAGCAGCTGGTCTACCCGCAGTCCCAGGCCTGCGACGCCGGAGAGGCGCGCGGGCCTCAAGGTTTATCCTGCGCCGGCTTCGGCGCCGGCATGGTGGTGACGGCCAGCTTCGGCCTGTTCGCCGCGTCGCGGGTGCTGACCGATCTGGCCAAGGCCAAAAAATAAGCCAAGCCCGCGTAGCGGTTTCTGAGTCTTCCATTCCACGCAGACCGCTAGCAAGGCACCCATTTCCCCTTCAGGACGCGCCGGCAAAAAAGCGTCTGGCCAGGTTTTAAGCCGCCGATATGTTCGACGCCGCGCGACGCTAGCGCGCGGCTAGTTTCGGCGGCGCCTGGCCAGATGCTTTCTTGCCGGGGTTTCGCGGGCTGCAGGGGCGGCCTGGGATCGCCAAGGGGCTGGCCGCACAGCCCCTGGCCCGTCTGGCGGGCGGAACCGCCACCTGAAACATCGTCCGCGCAGCGGACACATCAGCCTAATAAACCAGCCCCCATGCTTGGGACCTAGCGAAAAGCACGCAGCTTCAGCCCTTGCGCTGAATCAGATCCCACTGATTGCCGCACAGGTCGCGGAACACCGCCACCGTGCCGTAATCCTGCTCCAGCGGCGGGCGGGTGAACTCGACGCCCGCCGCGCGGTAGCGCTCGTAATCGCGCCAGAAATCATCGGTATTCAGGAACAGCCACACCCGGCCGGCCGCCTGGTTGCCGATGGCCGCTCGCTGGACATCATTGCTGGCCCGGGCCAGCAGCAGGCCGGCCGCCGAGCCCGGCGGCGTCACCACCACCCAGCGCTTGTTCTGCTCGGCCTGGTAGCTGTCCTCGGTCAGCTCGAACCCCAGCTTGCCGACAAAGAAATCGATGGCCTCGTCGTAATCGGCCACCACCAGCGACACCAGCGCCAAACTCTGCTTCATGTTCTTTCTCCGCAGCCAGGCGCCGCCGCCGGCGGGACATCCGCCAGTCTGCGCCGCGCCTCGGCCAGGGCGCGATGATACAGCGGGTGGCTGCCTTCCGGCGCCTCGCGCTCAAGCGGATGCCAGAAAAACTCCAGCAGCAGCCCGCCGTCGTCCAGGCAGAAATGGCTCCAGGTTTCCGGCAAAGCAGACTCCGCGACGCAAAGCTGGAACGACCAGACCTGCTCCTGATAGCCGGACGCCCACTCGCCCAAGTCGCGCCCGATGCGGGCCTTGGCGACGCCGGCCTCCTCGGCCAGTTCGCGCAGCGCCGCCTGCGCCGATGTCTCGCCCGGCTCCACCGTTCCCTTGACCAGTTGGCAGCCCGCTTTCGGATGGCGGAACCAGAGCAGCGCGCTGTCGTCCCGCTGCAGCAACGGACAAGCCTTGTTCGCGCTCATGGTTGCAGAATCCGGCAGGCGTGGTCCTGCAGCTCTTCGGCCGAACCGCGGTTGATGTCGAACAGGTCGGCCCGGGTGGCCAGCAGCACGAAGCCTTCGCCGTCGCCGAAGCGCGCCGGCAGCATCGCCATGCCGTAGCGGCCCATCTCGGCCCGCGCGCCCGGCAGCTCGTTGGCCAGCAGGCGGAAGGGATCGTCCTTGGGGTCGCCGTTCTGGTCGGCGTCCACCCGCCGCGCCCAGTACGCGTGCCCCTTCAGCTCCACCGGCAACTGCCGCCAGCGGTAGCCGAGTCCGTCGGCCAGGTCGTCGATCTGCTGCCTCACGACGGAATCGGTGCAGGAGATGTGGATGTGCAGCTGGTTCTGGCTGCGGCCGTACTGGGAATTGACGGTCAGGGACAGCGCCAGCTTGGGCAGCGGCTGGCCGCGCCGCGCGTCCAGATAGCGCCGCGCCTGCCAGGCCGAGCGCCAATAACCTGGCGCGCCGTCGCCCAGCAGCTGCAGGCTTTCGATGCCGCTCACCTTGTCGGTGGGGATCAACAGGTATTGCAGAGGCCCGTTGCGGTCTTTCAGCACCGCCACGCCCCGCTGCAGCGCCACTTCGGCGCAGGGGCCGGGCTGGCCCTGAGCCTGCTGGGCCGGCACGCACTGCTCGCCGACGATGCGCCACAGAGCGTCGCTGTCCGCCAGCGCGTAGAAAGACGCGCCCGCGGCCAGCAGGCCGGCCAGGCCGACTCCGGCCAGGATTCTTCTTTTCATTGCGACTCCATGGGTGGGGGATCAAGCGCGGCAGCCGCCGCCGTCCATCGCCGCATCCTATCCGAATCCGGACTGGAGCAAAAACTCATGCCAATGCTGTTGCCAAATCAACGAAATTGATTCCAAACAGATACAAATTGGCGACCTGATATTTCTCAAAAACACCAAAAAACAGCACAAAACAAAAAATCCATCCCAAAGGACAGGGATTCCATCTGATTACTTGACCTACTCTGTGCGCCCTCCATGCCGGAGCGAATCCGGCGCCCAGCCATACATAGACATTCTGCGAAAACTGCAACAATCATGCCAGAAGAATCATTCCGTCCGCTGCTTCACAACATTTCCCGCCGCCAGGCGCTGCTGTTCTGTCTGCTGCTCACCGCTTTCGAACTGCTGACCTATCTGGCCAGCGACATGGTGATGCCGGCCATGCTGCGCGTCACCGCCGATCTTTCCGCCGACAGCCGCCATGTGCCTACCGCGCTGAACGCCTTCCTGCTGGGCGGCATCGCCTTCCAGTGGCTGATCGGCCCGCTGTCCGACCGCTTCGGCCGCCGCCCGACGCTGCTGGCCGGCACGCTGATCTTCGCGCTCGCCTGCCTGGCCGCCTCCGGCAGCCAGCACATCGCCTGGTTCAACCTGCTGCGCTTCGTCCAGGGCATCGCGCTGGGCTTCATCGTGGTGGTCAGCTACCCGGCGCTGCAGGAAACCTTCGCCGAGCGCGACGCGGTGCGGCTGATGGCGCTGCTGGCCAATATCGCGCTGCTGTCGCCGCTGGCCGGCCCGCTGCTGGGCAGCCTGCTGCTGGAAGTCATGTCCTGGCGCCAGCTGTTCGCCGCGCTTGCCGCCGCCACCGCGCTGGTGGCGCTGGGCCTGTGGCGCTGGATGCCGGAAACGCTGGGCGCGCCGCGGCGCGACGGTCCGGCGCAGCAGCCGGTGCCGCTGCGCCTGGGCGTGGCGCTGGCCAATTACCTGGCGCTGCTGAAGCACCGCGACTTCGTCTGCGGCAGCCTGGCGCTGGGCCTGTTGACCATGCCGCTGATCGCCTGGATCGGCCTGTCGCCGCTGCTGCTGATCCGCCATCTCGGCTACAGCGGCTTGGAATACGGCCTGTGGCAGTTGCCGGTGTTCGGCGCGGTGATCGCCGGCAACCTGCTGCTGAACCGGCTGGCCGGCCGGATGGAGTTGTCCCGCCTGCTGCGGCTGGCGCTGTGGCCGATGGCCGGCGGCCTGCTGCTGACCGGCCTCGCCGCGCCGCTGTCGCCGTCGCTGCCGGCGCTGGTCGCTTGCCTGGCGGTCTACGCCTTCGGCCTGGGCCTGGGCAACGCCACGCTGTACCGGCTGACGCTGTACAGCAGCGACAACGCCAAGGGCAGCGTCGCCGCGATGCTGGGCATGCTGTCCACCGCGATGCTGGGCGGCGGCAGCGCCGTCCTGGCGCTGCTGGACGCCGGTGACAGCCCGGCCCGCTTCGCCGCCGGGGTCAGCCTGGCCTCGCTGCTGGCCTTGCCGCCCTTGTGGCTGCTGCTGCGCCGCCCGCAGCCCGAACCCGTCGCCGCCTGACGCCCGCTTTCTTCATCACTGGAACCGCCATGACCACGCTTTCCCATGTCGAGGCGCTGTGCGCGCTCAAACAACCCTACCGCGCCGACGCCGAATGCGACCGCCTGTTCGACGCTGCGATGCGCGAACTGGTCGATTACCACTGCGAGCACAGCCCCGGCTACCGCCGCTGGCTAGAGCAGAACGGCTTCACGCCGGAACGGCTGGCCGGCTTGTCCGACTGGTCGCAGCTGCCGCCCATCTTCGCCAACTACTTCAAGCGCAAGCTGCTGCTGAGCAAGACCGGCGAGGACGCGCTGGAGCTGACCTCCTCCGGCACCACCGGCCAGAAAAGCCGGATGCGCTACGACGAGCGCAGCATCGGTGCCGCCCAGCGCATGGTGGACCGCATCTTCGACCACTACGGCTGGAACACCCCGCAGCAGCCGTGCAACTACCTGCTGCTCAGCTACGAGCCGGCCGGCGCCATCACTTTGGGCACCGCCTACACCGACCAATTCCTGTGCAAGTACGCGCCGGTGAACCGCGCCGTCTACGCCTTGCGCCACAACGGCAAGGGCAACGAGTTCGATCCCTTCGGCGCGATACGCGCGCTGCAAGAATTCGCCGCGGAAGGATTGCCCGTGCGCATTCTCGGTTTTCCCGCCTTCCTGTGGTTCACGCTGGAGCGGATGCGCGACATGGGCCTGCCGCCGCTTTACCTGCACCCGGAATCGCTGGTCTTCCTCGGCGGCGGCTGGAAAACCCATGCCGACAAGGCGATATCGAAGGCCGAGCTCTACCGCCGGCTGAGCGAGCAGCTGGGCCTGCCGGACGTGCGCTGCCGCGACGGCTACGGCTCGGTCGAGCACCCGGTGCCCTACGTCGAGTGCCCGCATCACCGCTTCCACGTGCCCAGCTGGGCCCGCGCCTGGGCGCGCGACACCGCGACGCTGGCGCGGCTGCCCTACGGCGAGGCCGGCTTCCTGCACCTGGTTTCGCCTTACATCACCTCCAGCCCGGCGCACAGCATGCTGCTGAGCGATCTCGCCGTGCTGCATCCGGCCGAAAGCTGCGGCTGCGGCCTGGCCACCGACTGGTTCGAACTCTTGGGCCGCGCCGGCACCAGCAAGAGCCGCAGCTGCGCGATGGCCGCGTCCGAACTGATCAAGGAGTCCTGACATGTATCTGATTGATGGAGAATTGCGCGCCGACATCGAGCTCGACGCCGCATTGGCCGCTCTGCGCGGCAGCCTGCCCGACGCGCTGGCCGCGGAGCCGGAAGTCGACGCCGTGCTGTCCTGCGCCGAGCGCTTCGCCGACGCGCTGGCCGG
>NZ_JAJOHV010000167.1 GCF_021129175.1 Chromobacterium piscinae
GCTGCCGGCCGGCAGCCGCTCGGCCACCAGCTTCTTGGCGATCAGCGCGTCCAGCGCGGCGCTGGCGTCGGCCTCGGACAGCTGCATCACCGGCTCGCGGCTGGTCAGTTGGTTGCAGGCGCCGACCAGCGCGTTCAGCGTCAGCGGGTAGGCGTCGGGCGTCAGAGCCTGCTTTTCCAGCAGCGCGCCCAGCACGCGGACCTCCATCGGGTCGAGTTGATGCGTGTCCATACATCCTCCATGGCGAGACAATACTGTCATGATCGCATCAAATCCGCCGGCCGTCCCGCGGCCTGGTCAATCCTGCTGGCGTTTTTCCAGCGCTTCCAGCTGGCGCAGGCGGCGGATTTCGCGCAGGCGGCTGTCGTGCTCCTCCTCGTCCAGCGCGCGGTACAGCGACACCGCCATGCCTATCATGATCAGCATGAAGGGCAGCGCGCTGACGATCAGCACCGCCTGCAGCGCCTTCAGGCCGCCGCTTTGCAGCAGCACCAGCGCGATGGCGGCCAGCAGCACGCCCCAGATCAGCTTGACGCGGTGGCTGGGGTTCAGGTCGCCGCCGCTGGTGAACATGCCCAGCACGAAGGTGGCGGAATCGGCCGAGGTGACGAAGAAGATGATCACCAGCGTCATCGCCAGCAGCGACAGGACGCGGCCGCCCGGCAACTGCTCAAACATCACGTACAGCGCGGTGGAGACGTCGGTCTTGACCGCGGACAGCAGGTCGGCGCCGCCGAACAGCTGCAGGTCCAGCGCGGTGCCGCCGAAGGCGGAGAACCAGACGAAGCTGGCCAGCGACGGCACCAGCAGCACGCCGACGATGAATTCGCGCACGGTGCGGCCGCGCGAGACGCGGGCGATGAACATGCCGACGAAGGGCGCCCAGGTCACCCACCAGGCCCAGTAGAACAGCGTCCAGTTGGCCATCCAGGTGCCCTGGGTGAATGGGCTCATGCGCAGGCTGGTGCTGGTCAGGTTGCCCAGGTAATCGCCCAGCGTGGTGGTGAAGGTGTCGAAGATGAAGCCGGTGGGTCCCAGGACCACCACTGCCAGGAACAGCAGCGCCGCCAACAGGATATTGAGGTTGGACAGCCATTTGATGCCGCGCGATAGCCCGGTCAGCGACGACAGCAGGAACAGCGCGGTGGCGATGACGACGATGGCCACCGTCAGCGTGGGAGACGGCGCCACGCCGAACAGCATTTCCAGGCCGCTTTCGATCTGCAGCGTGCCGAAGCCCAGCGTGGTGGCGACGCCGAACACGGTGGCCAGCACGGCCATCACGTCGATGGCGATGCCGAGCGGACCGTCGACGCGGTCGCCCAGGAGCGGACGGAAGGCGGCGCTGATCAGGCCCTTCTGGCCGCGGTTGAACTTGAAGTAGGCCAGCGCCAGCGCGGTCAGGCTGTACACCGCCCACGGGTGCAGGCCCCAATGGAAGAAGGCGTGGCGCATCGCCAGCCGCGCCGCCTCGGCCGATTCCGGCGCGGTGGACGCGCTTGCCGGCGTGGCGAAGTGGGACAGCGGCTCGGCCACGCCCCAGAACACCAGGCCGATGCCCATGCCGGCGGAAAACAGCATGGAAAACCAGCTCAGCCGGGAGAACTCGGGCTCGTCGTCCTCCTTGCCCAAGCGGATGTGGCCGAAGCGGCCGAAGGCCAGATAGAGCGCGAACAGCAGGAAGCCGAACACCGACAGCAGATAGAACCAGCCGAAGCGGGAAATGGTGAAGCTCAGCCACTCGGAGGCGGTGGCGGTCATGTGCTCGGGGGCGGCGGCGCCCCAGAACGCGAACAATACGGCGAACAACAACGACAGGCGTAGGACCATCGGTACTCCTTGCATGGCGGCGCGCGTCCCCGCGCGGGGCGCGCAGCCGTGATGGATGGTGAGTCGAGGCGCGGCCTAGGCCGCGGGCGAAACCGGCGACGGCCGGCGCGAAAGCCTTGCCCGGGGCAGAGCCTGCTGCGGGACTCTGCCGCCAACGGCCGTTTGCTGCCGGGCGCTGGCGGAGCGGGCCAGCATGGATGGATAAGGGCGCGCGGGATGGGGCGGGCGCTTTCTGTTCGATGCCGGCGGGGCTGTTTGAATATATGAATAAAATCAATGAATTGCTTTTTAGATTATCATTATTAGCATTTTCTTGTAAACATATGTTGCGAGATTTGATGCAAACAGACAGGGATGGCGGCCTCGCTTGACAGCGGATGGCGGCTTCGCCAACCTGTCGCGTTCATCGGAATTCGGGCAGCGGGAACGGACATGATTCGAGTGGATATTTTGCTGGTGGAACAAGGGCTTGCCGCGTCGCGCACCGCCGCGCAGAACCTGGTGGCGGCCGGCCGCGTCAGCTGCGGCGGCGCGGTGGTGGCCAAGTCCAGCCAAAAATTTCCGGCGGACGCGGCGTTCGACATCGTCGCCGACGAGGCCGACCGCTACGTGTCGCGCGGCGGGCTGAAAATGCGCGGCGCGCTGGACGCGGCCGGATTGGACATCGCCGGCTGGACCGCGCTGGACATCGGCCAGTCCACCGGCGGCTTCACCGACTGCTTGCTGCAGGCCGGCGCGCGCCGGGTGGTGGGCGTGGACGTCGGCCACGACCAGTTGCACCCGCGGATGCGGGAAGACGCGCGGGTACGCTATTTCGAAGGCGTCAACGCGCGCGCGCTGGACCGCGCGGCGCTGTTGGCCGTTAATGAGGGCGATGGCTTCGACCTGATGGTGTGCGACGTGTCCTTCATCTCGCTGAGCCTGGTGCTGCCGTCGGCGCTGCCGCTGTTGACGCCGGGCGGGCGTCTGCTCAGCCTGGTCAAGCCGCAGTTCGAGGTGGGGCGGGAAGGGCTGTCCCACGGCGGCATCGTCCGCGACGAAAGCCTGTATCCGCAGGTTAAGGACAAGATCGACCGAGTGCTGGCCGAGCAGAACATGAAGACGCTGGCTTGGTTCGACAGCCCGATCAAGGGCGGCGACGGCAACCGCGAGTTCTTCGTCCACGCCGAGCGCCGCTGACAAACGACGAGGCCCGC
>NZ_JAJOHV010000168.1 GCF_021129175.1 Chromobacterium piscinae
CAGCGCCAGCAGATTGGTCTGGTCGGCCACGTCGCGGATCACGGTGACGATATTGCCGATCTGCTGCACTTCCTTGGTCAGGCTGTTCATCTGCCTGGCGGTTTCGTCGACGGATGTGGTGACGAAGCGTATCTTGCCCACCGACTCCAGCACCTCGTGGCCGCCGCGGTTGGCCAGCTGGCCGGCTGCTTGGGCCTGCTCCGACGCCTCGCTGGAGTTGTCGGCCACCTGATTGATGCTGACCGTCAGCTGCTCGATCGACGCCGCGGCCGAGGTGGTGGCCTCGGCCTGGGTCTGGGCGCCGTCGGCAACCTGCTGCGCCATGCCGGACAGAGCGCGCGCGGAGTCGGACACCTGGTGGGCGTTGTCCTGGATGCTCTGCACCATCTGGCGCAGCTCTTCGCGCATTTCCTGGATGTCGCGGGCGATCAGCATCGCCTCGTCGCGGGCCGGCGGTATCGGCTCGCTGAAGCCGGACAGGTCGCCCAGCTTGATCTGATGCACCAGATCGGCCGAATGGCGCAGCGGGGAGGTGATCAGGTTGGAGATGGTCAAGGCCACGGCCACCGCCAGCAGCAGCGAAACCAGCGCGGTGCCGAGCAAGATGGCGATCGCCTGCTGGCTGGACGCCATCGCCTCTTGCATCGATTTGTCCAGCCGGCCTTGCTGCCGGTCGCGCAACGACAGCAGCGCGCCGATGAAGGCGTTGTTGGTCGGCGCAAACTGGGTCTCCAGCATCTCGCGCGCGGCGTCGGTCTGGTGGCTGCGCATCAGCGCGTACAGTGGGTCGAATAGCGGGCGTTGGCTGTCCTGCGCCGCGCGTATCTTGGCATACAGTTGGCGCCCCTCCGGCGTGGACAGCATCGGCTCCATCTTGTCGAGGTCGGCCCGGTTGGAGGCGCGCAGGCTTTCCACGTTGAGGATCTGCCGCTCCACTTTCTGCGGGTCCCGGGCGAGCACGCCGTCGCGCACGCCGCGGCTGATGTAAAGCAGATTCAGCGCGATGCGCTGCGACAGCATGATCTTGGGGTAGCGGTCTTCCTTGATCTCGGTGATGTTGTTCTGGATGGTTTGCAGCTTGTTGTAGGCGACGAAGACGACGGCGCAGAGCAGCAGGATCAGCAGCGAGAAGCCTCCCAGCAGCTTCTGTCGGACGGTGAATTGATGCAGCATGCGCGCCTCCCGGCAGGTCTGTCGAAACTTACATATCTATTAGTTCTAGCTCATTCGCTAGTAGAAATTCATACGCATAAACGCGTATGGCTGGACAGAATGCCGGGAAAGGCGGAAGGGCCGGCGAGGTGCCGGCCAGAGGATCAGGCCAGAGGATCAGGCCAGGCTGGCCTGAAGGCTGGCGGCGTAGTCGGCCACCTGTTGCAGCAGGCTGCGCTGGCCATCGGCCAGCTCGCCGGCCTGCAGCTCTGCCAATTCCTGCTGGAAGGCGGGCCAGGACTGCGTCAGCCGGCTCTGGCACCAGGCTTTCCAGCGCTTGGCCTCGTCGCCGGACAGGGTGTCCGGGAAGTTGCGCGCGCGGTAGCGGAACAGCAGCTCAGCCAGTTGCGGGTCTTCGAACAGCGCCATTTCGCCGGCCAGCTGTCCGGCGGACAGCCGGCGCATTTTTTGCAGCACTTTGCGGTCGTTGTTGGAAACGAAGCCGCCGTAC
>NZ_JAJOHV010000169.1 GCF_021129175.1 Chromobacterium piscinae
GCGGTCCGCCACCGCGCGCGGCTGGTGCCGCAGGGCAATCTCAGCGGCCTGGTCGGCGGCGCGGTGCCCGATGGTTCCGGCCGCCAGGTGGCGCTATCGCTGGCGCGGATGCGCCAGCTGCGCGCCTTCGACCCGCTGAACCGCAGCGCGGTGGCCGAGGCCGGCATGCCACTGTCGGAGCTGAACCGCCAGTTGGAGCCGCACAACTTGTGGCTGCCGATAGACGTCGGCAGCGACCCCGCCGTCGGCGGCCTGGTCGGCGCCAACACAGGCGGCAGCCGGCTGCTGCGCCACGGCGACGTCCGCCGCAATCTGCTGGGGCTGGAAGTGGTGCTAGCCGACGAAAACGGCAGCGTGCTGGACCTGACCGCCCCGCTGCGCAAGAACAACGCCGGCATCGACCTCAAGCAGTTGTTCGTTGGCAGCGGCGGCGCTCTGGGCGTGGTCACCGCCGCGTGTTGGGACTTGAAGCGGCGCGACGCCTCGACGCTGACGCTGTTCGCCGCGCTGCCCGGCCGCGAGGCGGCGCCCGCGGCGCTGGACGCCTGCGAGCAGCGCTTCGGCGAAATGCTGTCGGCCTTCGAGGTGATCGGCGCGCCGGCGCTGGCCGTCACCCTGCGCCACTTTCCGGCGCTGCGCCACCCGCTGGCCGACGCCGAAGCCGGCTGCTACGCGCTGGTGGAAATCGCCAGCGCGATGCCCGGGCTGGACGCGCTGCTGCGGGAACAGGCCGAGTCGCTGCTGGCCGGCCTGCATCAGCGCGGGCTGGTCGCCGACGCCGCCTTCGCCCGGCCGGAGGCCTTGTGGCCGCTGCGCGACAACCTGCCGCTGGCGCTGGCGGCCGAGGGACTGCCGCTGTCCTTCGACGTCGGCCTGCCACGCTCGCGGCTGCCGGCCTTCCACGCTGCCGCCGAGCGCTGGCTGGCCGCCGAGCACCCGGCGCTGCGGCTATACGACTTCGGCCACTTCGGCGACGGCGGCTGCCATTTGATCGCGCTGCTGCCGCGCGAACATGCCGCCTCCTACGGCCCGGCCAAGCTGGCGGTGCTGAAAAGCGGCTTGTACCGGCTGGTGGCCGAGCACGGCGGCAGCTTCAGCGCCGAGCACGGCGTCGGCCCGTTGAACGCGGCTTTCTACCGCAAATTCGCCGACGCCGGCGCGCAGCGGCTGGCAGCCGGGCTGCAACGGCTGCTGGACCCGGCGGCGGCGCTAGGCCGCCACCGCTACGACTGAGTTGGACGTTTTCCGTTGTCGAACCCGGCTTGCGAGCAAGCCCAAAGACAGGAGTGCGCAACCGTGAATGATGGTCAGACCGTCAACTATCGCCGCAAATACGCCGCAGAAGCTCAGGCGCTGCAACACATACATCCTCTGCAAAGCCTGTGGCTGATCGCCCGCCAGTGGCTGGTGATCGCCGCCGCGCTGGCGCTGCCCTTCATCGTCCTGGAATTTCACGGCGGCGCCGGCTCCCTGTCGGCCGCCGGCTGGGCAGCGGTCGCGGCCTGCTTCGCGCTGTCCTTCTTTCTGGTCGCCTGCAAGCAGCACGCGCTGGGCATCATCATGCACGACGCCACTCATTACCGGCTGTTTTCCAACCGCCGCCTGAACGAGCTGGCCAGCAACTGGCTGTGCGCCTTCCCCGCTGGCATGGTCACCTCCTGCTACCGGCGCGGCCACCTGCCGCACCACGTCTTCACCAACCGCCCCAACGACCCGTACTGGGCCAGGCTGGTAGAAGACCCCGCCTACCGCTTTCCGCAAAGCCGCCAGTCTTTCGGCCGCCTATTGCTGCGCGACCTGTTCGGCCTGAATTTCGCGGCTTGGCGGCCGATACTGCGCTATTGGACCGGCTGGGGCGCCGTCATCGACAACCGCGAGAAGCTGCTGACCGGCTCCGAGCGGCTGCAATTCGCGGCCTTCTGGCTGATCGTCGCCGCGGCGGCCATCGCCAGCGGCGTCTGGCCCTGGCTGATCGTACTGTGGCTGCTGCCACTGCACACGCTATGCCTGGCCTTCATGCGCGTCCGCATCGTCGCCGAGCACAATCTGGACGACAGCGGCCCCGAACTATCCCACACCCGCCATGTCGACGCCAGCTGGCTGGAACGGCTGACTTTGGCGCCGCTGAACATCAATTACCACATCGCGCACCATCTGTTTCCCTCGGTGCCGCTGCACAACCTGCCGAGGCTGCACGCGCTGCTGCTGCGGGACCCGGTTTTCCGCGCCCAAGCCATGTTGTGGCCCCGGTATTTCGGCAAGAACGACAAAGGGCTGATGAACAGCCTGCTCCGCTAGCACCCCTCCACCCCTCACACGACAACAAAGTGCCCCATGACCGCAACCGAACTCCTGGACGCCCCCGTCTCGCACAGCGACGCCCCCGATTGGCAAGCGATGTACGACTTCGTCAAAGCGCGCGAATCAGGCGCCCGCACCTATGCCAACTCCATCGATACGGTCATCGAGCGCGGCCGCCTGGCGCGCGTCTTCGACCGCGCCGGCCGCGAGTACCTGGACTGCCTGTCCTGCGCCGGCACGCTGGCCACCGGCCACAACCACCCGCAAGTTCAAGCGCGGGTGCTTGAATTCCTGCAATCCGGCCACGTGACCCAGGCGCTGGACATCACCACGCCCGCCAAATACTGCTTCCTGCGCAAATTGTTGGAATGCCTGCCGCCGGATTTCGCCCGCCACGTCCGCATCCAGAGCTGCGGCCCCAGCGGCGCCGACGCGGTGGAAGCCGCCGTCAAGCTGTTCAAGACCGCCACCGGCCGTCGCGGCGTATTGGCCTTCCACGGCGCCTATCACGGCATGACCGCCGGCGCGCTGGCGCTCACCGGCAACCTCGGCGCCAAGCGCCAGGTGGCGTCCCTGATGCCCGACGTGCATTTTCTGCCCTATCCCTATTCCTACCGCTGCCCGTTCGGCGTCGGCGGCGAGCGCGGCGAGGACATCTCGCTGGCCTACATCGAACGCACGCTGAGCGATCCGGAAAGCGGCATCATCCCGCCGGCGGCGATGATAGTCGAGGCGGTGCAGGGCGAAGGCGGCGTGATCCCGGCCTCGGCGCGCTGGCTGCGCGGCATCCGCGACATCACCGCGCGGCTGGGCATTCCGCTGATCATCGACGAAATCCAGACAGGCTTCGGCCGCACCGGCCACATGTTCGCCTTCGAGCACGCCGGCATCGAGCCGGACGCGGTGGTGGTCTCCAAGGCTGTCGGCGGCGGCTTCCCGCTGGCGCTGCTGCTGTACCACGAGAAATACGACGCCTGGCAGGCCGGCGCCCATGCCGGCACCTTCCGCGGCAACCAGATCGCGATGGTGGCCGGCGCAGCCGCGATGGAAGTGATCCAGTCCGAGCAGCTGGTGGCCCAGGCGGGCGCCAAGGGCGAGCGGCTGGGCGCCGCGCTGCGCGGCCTGGCCGAACGCCAGTCCGTCATCGGCGACGTGCGCGGCCGCGGCCTGATGTGGGGCGTGGAGATCATAGACCCCGACGCGCCGGCAGACGCGCTGGGCAGCCGCCCGGGCGACGGCGAGCTGGCCCGCGCGATCAAGAAGCGCTGCCTAGCCAACGGCCTGATTATCGAAACCGGCGGCCGCCACTCGGCCGTGCTGCGGCTGCTGCCGCCATTGGTGATCAGCGAGGACGAGCTGGACGAGGCGGTAGAGAAGCTGGAGCGCTCGATGCGCGAGGCGATGGAGGGCTAATGGACATCCGCGGAGAAATGCTGATAGGCGGCGAGCCGGTCTATGGCCGCGAAGGCGCGCTGCGCGCGGTAGACCCGGCAAGCGGCGAAACGCTGGAACCCGCATTCGGCTGCGGCGGCGCGGACGAGGTGGAGCGCGCCTGCCTGCTGGCGGGCCAGGCC
>NZ_JAJOHV010000170.1 GCF_021129175.1 Chromobacterium piscinae
GACCGCAGCGTGGACACGCTGGACTGGATGAGCGCGGAGACCAAGCGCGAGGCGCATCTGAAGCTGTCCAAGTACACGCCGAAGATAGGCTACCCGGACAAATGGCGCGACTACGCCAGCCTGGAGATCCGCCCGGACGACCTGATAGGAAACGTCGAGCGTGTCGCCGCGTTCAATTACCGCCGCCAGGCCAAGCATCTGGGCCAGCCGGTGGACCGGACCGAATGGGGGATGACGCCGCAGACGGTCAACGCCTATTACAACCCGGCCAACAACGAGATCGTGTTCCCGGCCGCCATCCTGCAAGCGCCGTATTTCGACCCGGCTTTCGACACGGCGGTCAACTACGGCAGCATCGGCGCCACCATCGGCCACGAGATCAGCCACGGTTTCGACGATCAGGGCCACCTGTTCGACGGCGACGGCAATATGCGCAACTGGTGGACGCCGGCCGACGAGGCGCACTTCAAGGAAGTGACCGCCAAGCTGGTCAAGCAGTACGGCGGCTACGAGCCGGTGAAGGGGCACAAGATCAACGGCGAGCTGACGCTGGGCGAGAACATCGCCGACAACGCCGGCCTGGAGATCGCCTACAAAGCGTACAAGATCGCGCTGGGCGGCAAGGAAGCGCCGGTGCGCGACGGCCTCACCGGCGACCAGCGCTTCTTCATCGCCTTCGCCCAGTCCTGGCGCAGCAAGAGCCGCGACGCGGCCACGCTGAAGCAGATGGTGTCCGATCCGCATACGCCTGACGAATGGCGAGCCTTCGGCACCGTCCGCAATCTGGACCCGTTCTACCAAGCCTTCAACGTCAAGCCGGGCGATAAGATGTATCTGCCGCCGGCGCAGCGCTTCCACCTGTGGTGGTAAGCGGACGGAAATGAAAAACGGCAGCCTGGGCTGCCGTTTTTTTTGCTGCGCGGGCGGGATCAGAAACTCAGGCCCGCGCCCAGGTAGGCGCCGTCAGCCAGCGTGCGGCTGCGGCTGTCGTTGTCGCGGCGGATGTCGAAGTAGCGGTAGCCGGCTTCCACGCTGAGCGGGCCGACCACATTCCAGCGCACGCCGGCGGCGTAGTCGCTGACGCGGTCGACGCTGCCGCTGGCGAAGCTGCTCGGCGCGTAATAAGCCTGGCCGAACAGCTTGACCTTGGGGGCGAGGTCGAAGCTGGCGCGGCCGCCGACCAGCGCGGCGGTGGCGGAGCCGCTGTCTGGCGACAGCGCCATCAGCTTGCCGCCGCCGGCCACGGTCAGCGGGCCCAGCGGCAGCGCGAATTCCAAGCCGGCGCCGCCGGCGCTCCCCTTGTGGTCGTCGCGCAGGTAGTCGAGATTGAGGCCGATGCCGAAACCGTCCGGCGTGCGGGTGAGTTGCTGGGTGCCGTTGCCGGCGCCGAACATGTAGTCGGCGGCGTGGGTGCCGCCGGCCAGCCCGGCCAGCGCCAGGGCGATTGCGAAATGCTTCATGCGGTCCATTCCTGTTGGTTCAAACAACAACAGGTAGTGACCAATTTCTAAAAAACAAGTTCAGCCCGTCAATTGTTCAGGCGCTGCTCCAGCGCCAGCACCATGGTTTTCAGCGCCGCCACTTCGGCTTCCAGCGCCGCCACGCGGCCGGTCAGGCCCACGTCTATCACTTCGCAGGCCTGGGCCGGGACGATCTGCGGCTCGCCTGACAGCAGATGGCACCAGCGCGCCTCGCGCTCGCCCGGCTGGCGCTCCAGCTTCATGACCAGCGGCGGGTACTTGTCGGCCAGCGCGTTCAGCGCGGTTTCCACCTCGTCCACGCCGGAGAAACTGTAGATGCGGCCGGCGCGGGCGCGGATCTCGGCGCCGGTCTGCGGGCCGCGCAGCGTCAGCAGGCACAGCGCGGCCAGGCGCGCGCC
>NZ_JAJOHV010000171.1 GCF_021129175.1 Chromobacterium piscinae
CGGCGGCGCCGTGGACGCGGTTTTGCGCCTGGGCCTGGTCCAGCCTGGCCAGCGCCAGCTGCAGCGTCGGGCTGCGGGCCAGGGCGTCGGCTTCCAGCCGGTTCAGATCCTCGTCGCCGAACATCCGCCACCAGTCGCGCTTGGGCAGCGCATCGGCGGGCGCGGCCGGCAGCCAGCCGNNTCGGGGCCGACGGCGCAGCCGCTCAAGGCGGCGGCGATCAGCAGAGAGAGCGCGCGCATCGGCTTACTCTCCCTTGGCCGGGGCGACGACGCTGACCGGTTGGCCGTCGTTGATCGAGTCCGGCGGGTTGACGATCACCCGGTCGCTCGGCTTCAGGCCAGCGCGGATTTCCACTTCATGGCCGTAGTCGGTGCCGACGGCTACCGCTTGCAGATGGACCTTGCCGTCGGCGCCGGCCAGCGCGACGCGAGGGCCCTTGGCGCCGAACTGCAGCGTGTTGGTGGGCAGGGTCAGGCTGTCGCCGGCGGGCAGCTTGAACGAGGCGTCCACATACTGGCCCGGCATCAGGCCGTGGGCGGCGTTGGCCACCGTCACCTCCACCTGTAGCGTGCGGGTGGACGGATCGATGGCGCCGGCGGTGCGCGCCACTTTGCCGGAGACCGGATGACTGGGGGCCTCTTGGCGCGAGATGCGCACGGTTTGGCCGACGCGGATGTCGGCCGCGCGCGATTGCGGCACGTAGGCGTACAGATGCAGCTTGTCGATCTGCGCGGTGGCGAACAGCGCTTGCGCGCTGCCGCCGTTGCCGGCGTTGACCAGGCTGCCGGTGTCGATGTTGCGGCGGGTGACGATGCCGTCGAACGGCGCGACGACGCGGGCGAAGTCCTGCTGGTCGCGCAGCCGCTTCAACTCGGCCTCGGTTTGCTGGTAGGCGGCCTGCTTCTCGTCGAACTCCTGCTGCGACACCGCGTCCTGCGCGCGCAGCGCCTTCCAGCGCAGGTAGGCGGTTTTGGCCAGGCTGAAATTGGCCTGCGCTTCCTGCACTTGCTTGTCGATGTCGGGGATGTCCAGCTCGGCCAGCAGCTCGCCTTTCTTCACCGGCTGGCCGATGTCCTTGTACCAGCGTTTGATGTAGCCGTTGGTGCGGGCGTAGATCTGCGCCTCGGCCATGCCTTGCAGCGTGGCGGGCAGCGTCAGCATGGCTTCGCCGTGCCCCTGGCGCGGCGTGACCACGCTGACGGTCAGCGCCGCGTGGCGGGCCGCTTCGCGGGCCAGCGCCTCGGCGTTGGCGTGGCGGACCAGCAGCGTGCGGCCA
>NZ_JAJOHV010000172.1 GCF_021129175.1 Chromobacterium piscinae
ATCGCCAACCTGTCGATGCTGATTCTGCTGGGCGACAAGCTGGCCGCGGCCTTCCGCCGCCGCCGCAAGCTGACGGCGGCGCTGGGCGGCTCGGTGGGCGCGGTGTTCGTCGGGTTCGGCGCCAAGCTGGCGGCGGCCAGCCTGTAAGGTTGAAAACAAACATGCCGCGCCGCCGGGGAGGGGGCGCGGCCGGAAAAATACAAGTCATCAAAGAGTAGAAGCCATGCCAAAGCGTACCGACATCAAAAGCATTCTGATCATTGGCGCCGGCCCGATCGTCATCGGCCAGGCCTGCGAGTTCGACTACTCCGGCGCCCAGGCCTGCAAGGCGCTGCGCGAGGAAGGCTACAAAGTCATCCTGGTCAACTCCAATCCGGCCACCATCATGACCGACCCGGACATGGCCGATGTCACCTACATCGAGCCCATCAGCTGGCCGGTGGTGGAAAAGATCATCGCCAAGGAGCGTCCGGACGCCATCCTGCCGACCATGGGCGGCCAGACCGCGCTGAACTGCGCGCTGGACCTGGCCAAGCACGGGGTGCTGGAAAAGTACAAGGTCGAGCTGATCGGCGCCACCGAAGACGCGATCGACAAGGCGGAAGACCGCGGCCGTTTCAAGGAGGCGATGGCCAAGATCGGCCTGTCCTGCCCGCTGTCCTTCGTCTGCCACACCATGGAAGAGTCGCTGGAGGCGCAGACCAAGGTCGGTTTCCCGACGCTGATCCGCCCGTCGTTCACCATGGGCGGCTCCGGCGGCGGCATCGCCTACAACAAGGAAGAATTCCTGGCGATCTGCGAGCGCGGTTTCGAAGCTTCCCCCACCCATGAGCTGCTGATCGAGCAGTCGGTGCTGGGCTGGAAGGAATACGAGATGGAAGTCGTTCGCGACAAGAGCGACAACTGCATCATTATCTGTTCGATCGAAAACTTCGACCCGATGGGCGTGCACACCGGTGACTCCATCACCGTGGCGCCGGCGCAGACGCTGACCGACAAGGAATACCAGATCATGCGCA
>NZ_JAJOHV010000173.1 GCF_021129175.1 Chromobacterium piscinae
CCCGCCTTCGCCGCTCCGCGCCAGGCTGCGCCAGCTCCGGCCTATCAACAGCCCGCGCCCGCCTACCAAGCGGCGCCTCCGGCCTACCCGCCGGCAGCGCCCGCCTATCAACAAGCCGCGCCTGCCTACCAACAGCCTGCACCGGCGCCGCGCCAGGGCTTCTTCGGCGGCGGCAGCACCGGCGGTTTCGCCAGCGGCGTGGGTAGCTTCCTCGGCAATGTCGCCACCACGGCCGCCGGCGTCGCCGCCGGCACCTTTCTGGTCCAAGGCATAGAAAGCCTGTTCAGCGACGACAAGCCCAACCACGGAAGTGGACAAGGCCATGCCGGTTATGAGGCGGAACAGCCGGTTGAGCAGCACATCACCATCAACAACTACTACGAGTCTGACGGCCAGGACGACGCCGGCTACCGGGAAGATGCGCACCCGCGCGACGACTACCAGACCGTGGCCGACTCCGACTCCGACTCCGACTCCGACTACGCCGGCGACGAGTACAGCGAAGACGACAACGCTTCCGCCTAAGCCCCGTTCGGAGGCCCGGGCCGATATTGCCTTCGGTATCGGGAAAACCAACCACAAGCCCGAGACCATATGAAAAACCGCCGCATTCCGCGGCGGTTTTTCATTCGCTTCGCTCAGACTAAACCGGCTGCCACAAGGTAAAGGCCGCGTCCGGCGTCCAGCCGGAATTGGATACATGGGCCTGCAGGCAACGATAACGCTTTCCTTGGTAGCCGACGCCGTCTCCCACTAAGTATTGGATGCCGTTCTGCCATTCCGGATAATCCGGCTCGCCATCGCCGTCGGTGCGCACCCTCACGCCATTGCCTGGCAGGGACTCCCGGCCGGCGTCGTCCAACGCTGTTACGTGGTACAGATAATCGCCGCCCGGGCGCAGGCCGACGTCGCGGAAATCGGCGGCGGTGGTCAGGCCCACTTGCTGCCCGTCGCGGTACACCCGGTATTCCACGATCGGGAAATCGCCGCCGGCCGGCGCGTCCCAGGCCAGGCCGACGAAATCCCGCCCGATCTCGCCGGCGCGCAGATTGCCGGGCGCCGGCGGGCGGCCGCCTCCGTCTCCGCCTTCCAGCAGCGGGACATAGTCGCGGATGAAGCCCCAATCATAGCCACGCCCGACCACGTCGCGGCCATCGTCCCAGTTCACCGACCAGGTCATCAGGCCGCGGATCGGATTGCCCGCCTCCTCCAGCCTGCGGAAGGCGTTGAACACCGCGTCCGGATCGCGGACGAAACCGGTGGCGGCGGTATCGGCGTTGGCCGGCAGGCCGATGGCGAGCTTGTCGGCCGGAATCCGCAGATAGCCGCGCGAGCCGTGGATCAGGCTGTCGCTCAGGTAATAGAGGAAGTCCTCTTTCCTGGCTTCGTCGTCCTGCGACAGCCAGGCATTCAACTCGTCCACCCACACGCCGTCGCCGCCCTGGTTGTAGTACTGCGGCGCGATGAAGTCGTAATAGCCGTCCAGCGCCGCGATATAGGCCGCGTAGTGTCCATCCGGCTTCAGGTAAGGGAATTCCGGCGCCATGCTGATGATGAAATGCCGGCCTTGCGCCAGGTAGTAGTCCTTCACCATCTTCAGCGCGGCCGGAATCACCGTCTGGTTGTCGCCCGCCGTGATCGCGCTCTGCTCTAGGTCGATGTCCAGCCCATCGAAGCCGTACAGCTCCGCCAGGCGGACGATCTCGCCGGCCAGCGCGTCCTCCTGGCCGGCCTTGAGTTCGATGTGGGCATCGGCCCCGCCCAAGGAAACCAGCACCGCGCGGCCCTGCCGGTTCAACGTCTCCACCTGGGCGCGGAAAGCCTCGTCGCTCAGGTTCCAGGGCTTGAAGGTGGGGATGCCGGCGCCTTTCATGAAGGCCACCGCCACCACGGCGTAGTCCTCCGGCACGTCAGTCAGCGCGATATCGGCCGACGTGCCGCGCTGATAACCGTTGCCGGCGGAAGATGGCCAGTTGTGCCAGAAGCCCATGATGAAACGGTCGGGGAGCGACGGCATGGCCGCGGTGTCGGCGGTCAACGCGCCGCGGTCCGGTTTGGCGAATGGGTTCATGCATGCCCCTTGCTGAAGATGGATGAACGGCGCCGGCTCAGCGCCGATGCCCCGGCCATGGTAGGCCGCCCGTCCCCTCAGGGCTGCTGGCCGTTCAGCCAGCCTTAGCCGGTGGCCGGCAACACCGGCCAGCTGTCGACGATGCGTCCGCCCTCGTACACGGCGATATCGCCGAACTGCTGCAGCACCGCCTCGCTCTGGCGCGGACGGAAGAACACGGTGTCGTCCACCGCCAGCGCCTGCAAGCCGGAACCGACCAGCAGTTGCTGATTGGATGAGTGCCCGTACAAGCCGCTGCTTTCCAGCCCCGGTGGCGATACGGGATCGGCCTGCCAGTTGCCGCCGTAGATGAAATAGCCGCGCCGCGCATTGGCATCCCATCCGCTCGCCAGCCCGCCCAGCCACTCCACGCCGTAAGGCAGTTCGAAGCGCGGCAATGCCTTCAGCACCGGCGTGGCGATGAAGCAGGCCGGCAGCAACTCATCCAGCAGCGGCAGATCGAAGTCGCTGGGCTTGACCATGGCCGAACCCACCGCCACTTCGTTTTCCGGGCCGTCGCCGGGATAGAGCCGGTAAGTGGGCGAGCCGGCGGCGTTGAAGCACGGTTCGGCGATGCGTCCCGCCGGATGCGCCCGCGCAATGGCGGCGAAGGCGGCGTAGCTTGCGCGCGCGTGGCGCAAAGCCTTGTCCCTCAGCCCTGGAATATCCGGAATTTTGGCCACGTGCGCGTCGTAGCCCATCATGCCGGACCACTGCAGCCGCGGCTCCTCGGCCACCATGTCCAGCATTCGCCGCAGCGTGGCGGCGTCGGCGATGCCGCCGCGGTGCAGGCCGACGTCGATCTCGAAATTGAGCTTCAAATGCAGATTTTGCCCGCGCGCCAGCTCGCGGTACTGCGCCAGCCGATCCGGCGTGTCCGCCAGCCATTGCAGCTGCCGCTCCGGCTGGAAATCCATGTCAGAAAACTGGCGGTAAAACGCCAGCGCGGCGGCGGCCGGCAAGGGCTTGCCCAGCAGGATGTCCCGTCCGCCCTTCGCCATCGCCTCCAGCTGCGGCAGGCTGAACAGCATCTGCCGCCGGGTGCCGGCCAGCGCAGCCGCCTCGGCCAGCAAGGCTGGGCACGGCAGCGACTTCACCACCACCCTGAGCGCCATCTTGCCGGCCAGATGGCCCGCGATCCGCCGAATGTTGGCGCGCAGGCGCTCGCGGTCCAACACCAGCGTCGGCGCGGCGATGCCGGCCTGGCGCAGCGCCGCCTGTAATTTGCGGAAATAAGAGTCGTGCGGCGCGCCGCGCGCGGAGGGGCGCACCAGCCAGACTGCCGCCGCGCCTGCGCCCAAAGCCGCCAGCAAGCGGCGCCGGCCGCGCGATGGCCCGCTCATGCCGCCACGCCGAACACGCGGCGCAGATGGGAATTGAGCAGCACGCCTTTTGGGTCCAGCTCCCGCCTCAGCTTCAGAAAGTCGTTCCAGCGCGGGTAAAGCGCAGCCAGTTCGGCCGCGCCGTACGGATGCAGCTTGCCCCAGTGCGGCCGCCCCTCGTATTTGCGGAAAACCGGCGCCAGTTCGGTCAGCAGGTAATCATGCGGCTCGCCGGCGGCGGCATGGACGGCGATCGAGCAGGAGTCCCGGCGGTAGAAAGGGCTAAGCCAGGCGTCGTCAGCCTTGACGAAGCGGAACTCCAGCGGGAAGAACACATCGTTGCGCCGCTCTAGTCGTTCGATCACCTCGCGCACGCAGGCGATGCCGGCCTCGCGCGGCACATGCCACTCGCTCTCGTTGAAGCGGGTGGGCCGCACGGTGGACAGCAGCCGCCAGGACTTGTCGAAGGCCTGCTCGCTCAGATTGGGATCGATCAGTTTCTGCGCGGTCCAGCGCCGCAGCGCCGGCATGCCTCCCAGCCAATCGCGCAGCCGGCGCAGCTCCAGCAGCATGTCCTCGTCGCCGGACTCCGGCCGCGACGCGGGTCCCGGCGGGCGAATGTCGTGGGTGATCGCCGCGGCGTAGCCGGTGAACGGCAGATAGTAGAACTCGAAATGCCGGTGCCGGCGCGCGAGCTCCGGCGCGGCGTCCAGCATCTTTCCCGCCGGCAGCAGCCACAACTTGCGCTGCAAGTAATAAGCAGGCAGCGTCGCTACCGTGGCGCGGGCGATCACGCCCAGGCTGCCCAGCGACACCCTCGCCGCCTGCAGCAGATCGTCGTCGCGGCCCTTGCCGCAATCCAGCGTCTCGCCGGACGGCGTCAGCAGCCGCAGCGCGCGCGCGTCGGCATGCAGGGCCGGCAGGCCGGCGCCGGTGCCATGGGTGGCGGTGCTGATCGCGCCGGCGAAGGATTGGACATCGACGTCCGGCTGGTTGCGCAGCGCCATGCCCTGGGCGTCAAGCAGGCGCGCCAGCTGGCCAATGCGGGTGCCGGCCAGCAAGGTGGCTTCGCCGGCCGCCGCGTCATGCGACAGCAGGCCGGACATCCGGTCCAGCGACACGATCTTGCCGGGCGTGGGCACCAGCGGGGTGAAGGAATGGCCGGCGCCGACGCAGCGCAGCGGCGTGCCAGACTGGGCCGCCTCGCGCAGCAGCCGCGCCAGTTCGGCCTCGTCGCCGGGCGTGGCCAGCGCCTGCGCGGCGCAGCTCTG
>NZ_JAJOHV010000174.1 GCF_021129175.1 Chromobacterium piscinae
GCCCGCGCGCGGTTGGCCGGCGCTGCTGGCCGAGGTGAAGGCGCAAGCGCCGTTCGACGCGGCCCTGGCCGACTGGCTGTCGGGCGTGTATCTGGCTGATACGCTGGATGTCGCCTTGGCGCGCCGCGGCGAGCTGGCGGCCGGCGAGTGCTGGCTGACGCCGGAGGGGCATCGCGTCGACGCCGCCAGCGTGCGTTACCACGCCGAGGCCAGCGGCGACGGCCTGATGGCCCGCAAGCGGCAATTGGACGAGGCTTCGGCCCGCGCCGACGCCTTGCGGCCGGAAATCGACGCCATGCAGAAGAAGCGCGACAGCCTGCAGAGCATGGGCAATATGCTGGCCGAAGCGGTGCGCGGCCAGAAGGGTTCGCTGACCCGGCTGGAGGCGGAGCTGAACGCCGCTACGCTGGAGCACGTCAAGCTCGACCAGGCGGCGCGCCAGGGCGCGGCTCGGCTGTCGGCGATCGAGGCCGAGCGCGGCCGCATCGCAGAGGAACGCCAGCATGCCGATGACGGCATCGCCGAGGCCGAGCTGATGGGCGAAGAGGCGGCGCTGACCCTGGAAGAGCTGGCGCTGCAACTGGAAGAGGCGAGGCTGGAGCGGCTGAACGCCGAAACCCGGCTGGAGCTGACGCGCAACAAGGCGCGCGACGCCGAGCGCGTGCTGCACGAGATCAAGCTGGCCTTGCACAGCGCCGAGCAGAAGGTGGCCGAGCTGTCTCGCCGCGGCCGCGAGCTGGCCGATCGCGACGAGCAATTGCAGGAGCGGCTGGAAACGCTGGCGGTCGAGTCCGAGACGGTGGATGAGGCGGTGCCGGAGGAGGCGCTGCAGCAGGCGCTGGCCGAGCGCGAGGCGCGCGAGGGCGAGCTGTCCGCCGCGCGCGACCGGCTCAGCCAACTGACCGAGCGGATGCGTGAAATCAGCCAGCGCCAGCACGAGGCCAACGCCGCGCTGCCGGCGCTGCGC
>NZ_JAJOHV010000175.1 GCF_021129175.1 Chromobacterium piscinae
GACCGGGGGCGGCATGGCGGCGTCGCCGGCATCCTGGCCGCCGCTGCCGGCGTCCCCGCCGAAGCCGCCAGCCGTCTCGCTGTGCTTGGCCCGCCGGGTCACCCAGGCGGTGCCGGCGGCCACCATGGCGGCCATCGGCAGGAAGACCAGCGCGGGGAAGCCGGGCAGGCAGGAGAACAGCACCAGCACCGCCGCCACGATCCACAAGGCCTGGTGCTGGCGCATCAGTTGCGAGGACAGCTCCTGCGCCAGGTTGCGGCGGGTTTCTCCCGGCACGCGGGTGACGATGATGCCGGCGGCGATGGAGATCAAGAGCGCCGGGATCTGGGCCACCAGGCCATCGCCCACCGACAGGATGGCGTAGGTGGCGGCGGCTTCGCCGGCGCTCATCTCATGCATGAACACGCCGACGGCGATGCCGCCGAAGATGTTGACCAGGATGACGATGATGGAGGCGATGGCGTCGCCCTTGACGAACTTCATCGCGCCGTCCATCGCGCCGTAGAGCTGGCTTTCCTTCTGCACCAGTAGCCGCTGCTGCCGCGCCTGGCCGGCGTCTATGATGCCGGCGCGCATGTCGCCGTCTATGCTCATCTGCTTGCCGGGCATCGCGTCCAGCGAGAAGCGCGCGCTGACTTCGGCCACGCGTTCCGAGCCCTTGGTGATGACGATGAACTGGACGATGGTGATGATGGCGAACACGATCAGACCCACCGCCAGATTGCCGCCGACGGCGAAGTTGCCGAAGGTGTAGACCAGCTCGCCAGCGTCGTGCTGCAGCAGGATCAGCCGGCTGGTGCTGATGGTGAGCGCCAGGCGGTACAGGGTGGTGATCAGCAGCACCGAGGGAAAGGCCGAGAATTCCATCGGCTCGCGGATATACACCGCCATCATCAGCAGCGTGATGGACAACGCCAGATTGATGGCGATCAGCACGTCCACCAGCAGCGTGGGCAGCGGCACGATCATCATGAAGATGGCCAGCAGCAGCATGGCGGCCAGCACCACGTCCTGGCGCGCCTGCAGGCCTTGCAACCAGTTATTGAGCTTCATGGCGGCCCTCCGCGACGCGGTCCAGCAGCAGGCGCTGCTGGCGGGAAATCCGGGCCCATTGCTCGGCGCCGCTGTCCCGCGGCATGGTGGCGGCCAGCCACAGGCAGCCGCGCGCCAGCCAGGCGCGCAGCGGAACGCCGTCGCCGGCCTCCGGCTGCAGCAGCGCCAGCAGGCGCAGCAGGGCGGGCCGGCGCCTGGCCTCCGGCAGCGGACGCGCCAGCGACAGCAGGGCCCGACCATCCAGCGATTCCAGATAGAACACGTCCTGCCCCTGGCGCAGCGACAGCCGCAGCGCGGCCGGGATGGCGCTCTCACCCATCAGGCGCAGCCAGAGCTCGGTTTGTCTTTGCCATTGAAGGTCCATCTTGCGCTTCCTCATGCTTGATGGCCGCATCTTGCGGCAGGGGCGGGGGGAGGGAGTATCCGGTGAAGACCTGAGGTCTGTCCGGGAGCCGGCGCAATGAATGTTTCGGCGTCGGACGAGGGCGGAAAAATGCCCGGCATGGTCATTGCCGGGCATGAGGCGCAAGGATGGTCAGGCTAGTTTGAAGCGGGTGACGTCCAGTTCGGCGTGACGCGCGACATGGCGCATTTCTGAGAGCGTGATGGGTTCGTTGAAGTCGGCGCTCCGGGTCTGGCCTGTTTTCCAGGGTTTGCGTTGCAGTTCGCTATCCGCCATTTCCTTTCCTGAGAAGTCCTGCCATGCGAAGGCGATTTTGGCGCCTGAGGACTGGAAGTATTCCAGCCCCAGTTTGCTGGTCTGCCGGAAGAAGGCGGTGTTGAGCGCTTTCTCGACGATGTCCTGTTCAAAGGGCGTGAAGCGATCCTGGAGAAACTGCCCTTGCTCGGGACGCGGGAGCGCGGAGAGTTGTCCCAGCCGGTTGGCGAAAGTGGCGAAGTCGCCTTCGCCGTTTTTTTTCGTGCGAGGATCTTGTAATGCCTCCAGATAAGCCGGCGGCGTGTTCTTGGCGAGAAAAGCTTGAATCTCAGAATCGCTTTTGCCTCGCTGCTTGCTGAAAATATCCAACTTGCCGCTGTGGTCGCGCAGAAAATCTGTCCAGCCGGCCAAGCGATCGCGCTGCCACTGTATTTTCTGGTCTGCGGGCGCGTTGCCTGGATAGCCTCGCGCGAATGCCTCTAGACCGGAGGGATCCATGCCGGCCGCGAGCGTGCCGTTTTCCATCCGCTCCAAGGTGTCGAAATAACGCTCGACCGTGAGGGGCCAGGCGATTCCTAGCGCGCTGTTGTACTCGTCTATGGTTTCGAGTTTGACGTCCTGCGTGACTTGCAGCTGCGTGAGCTTTTCACTCATTTGCCCGCGAATATGCGTGCCGCCGTATAGCGCGCAGCGAATGGGTTCGCCGCTGCCGGGCTTGGGCAGTTCGGCCTTGAACGGGAGAGCTTGGGCAAGACGGCTCGCGCGATGCGAAAACAGGCTGGCGTCTTCTCCGGCGGAGACGATGAATTCTTTCAGGCGGGAGCAGACGCCGAGATTCGCATCGCGTTGCGCGCTGGCTTGTTCGCCGTGGTATTCGATTTTGTAGGTTTGGCCATTGATATCCAGCCGGCCAATTTTGTCAAAGCCGGGAAACTGCGCGGCGTGGCTAACTTCTCCCAGACCGCCGATTTTAATGGAGAGTTTGGCTTCCATGAGGTGTCTCCTTGTCAGGCCAGATTGTGGTGAGGCGATGGCTGCGGCTGATCGTCGCCGTGCCGGCTCAGGCGCATTCGCCAGTCGCGCATGGATTCGATGAACAGCGAAAAGCGGTCATGGAAGTCCGTCAGGCTGCTGCGGACGACTTCCAGAGTCCAGTAAAGAAGCAGGCTGCGGGTTTGGGCTTCAATGCCCAGACCGGGCGCCTCCCCTTTCAGCGGGTTAAGCGCGTCTGCCAACAGCTCGGCTTGAATGGCAGGGGAAAGATCGTGAGGCAAGTCGTGAGCGACGACGCCGATCAGCGTCAGGGTGTCGTCGCTGTCTTGGCGGATCGCGACGTCAAAGTCGCCGTCGATGGTCAACTGGCATAGCCCATCATGATCGAAGCGGGCACCCGGAATGCCGATGCCGGCGGCGAATTGCTCTAGCAGATGTTGGGTTTGCATTGCGTGCTCTCAAAAATGGGTTGGACTGGCGATGGCCATGGTGAGAGGTCCGGCGACGCGCTGCTTTGGCAAAAGGTGACGATCTTTGGCAAAACGACCAGCCAGGCAGGTGTCGGGAAATGCCAGCGGGCGAAGCCCATCGGGCCGATGCTTGGCCGCCGGGTTCAGGTGTTGGCCTGATGGGGGCAGGGGCGACTCGGGCAGACAATGGGCGCCATGATTCCTCGGGAGCGCAACCATGGCACTCACAGACCAACCGGTACAACTGATCGCCTTGCTGGCGACGTTGTCGCTGCTGCCGCTGCTGGTGGTGATGGGCACGTCGTTTCTCAAGTTGGCGGTGGTGTTTTCCCTGCTGCGCAACGCGCTGGGCATCCAGCAGATTCCACCCAACATCGCGCTCTACGGCCTGGCGCTGATCCTGTCCTTGTTCATCATGACGCCGGTGGGGATGGCGGTGCAGGACAAGCTGGCGGTTTCGCCGGCCCAGCCCCAGGCCAGCCTGCTGGCGCGGCTGTCCGACGACACGCTGGACCCGTACCGCCAGTTTCTGAAAAAGCACGCGGCGCCGGCGCAGCTGCGCTTTTTCCGCGACACGGCGCGCAAAAGCTGGCCCGAAGCCGTCCGCGCGCGGGTGAGCGACGATTCGCTGCTGCTGCTGATGCCGGCCTTCGCCGTCAGCCAGCTGATCGAGGCGTTCAAGATCGGCCTGCTGCTGTTCCTGCCCTTCATCGCCATCGACCTCATCGTCTCCAACGTCTTGCTGGCGATGGGGATGATGATGGTGTCGCCGATGACGATATCGATGCCGTTCAAGCTGCTGGTGTTCGTGCTGGTGGGCGGCTGGGACCGGCTGCTGGGGCAGCTGCTGCTGTCCTACCGCTGAGGAGAGAGGCATGGGACAAGCCCAGATCGTTCAACTGGCCAGCGAGTTGCTGTGGCTGGTGCTGATCCTGTCGTTGCCGGTGGTGGTGGTCGCGTCCGTGGTCGGCGTCTTGGTTGGCCTGGTACAGGCGCTGACCCAGGTGCAGGACCAGACCGTGTCCTTTCTGATCAAGCTGGTGGCGGCCTGCATCACCCTGGCGTTGACCCACCACTGGATGGGCCAGGCGCTGTTGCGCTACGCCGAGCGCAGCTTCGATCTGATCTCGCGCATGGGAAGCTGAGCATGGACTCGCTCAATCCCTGGTGGCCGTTGCTCGGGGCGGCGATGATGCGCCCGCTGGGGGCGATGCTGCTGTTGCCGCTGTTCAGCCCGTCAATGTTGGGCAGCGCGCTGATCCGCAACGCGCTGGCGCTGATGGCCACCTTGCCGGCCTTGCCGCTGTTGGCGCCGCTGGCGTTGCCGGACCCGATCCAGGCGCCGGCCGCCTATGCCTTGCTGCTCGCCAGCGAACTCGCCGTCGGCCTGCTGCTGGGATTTTCCGCCGCCATCCCGTTCTGGGCGGTGGACATGGCCGGCTTCGCGCTGGATACGCTGCGCGGCGCGTCGATGGCCGGCGTGCTCAATCCATTGATCGGCGGGCAGTCGTCGCCGATGGGTGCCTTGTTTTCGCAATTGGCGGCGGTGCTGTTCATGGCGTTGGGCGGTTTCCACGCCTTCCTGTCAGCGCTGTACGCCTCCTACCAGCAATTGCCGCCGGGCATGGGCTGGCATTGGTCCAGCCAGTTCATCCCTTTGCTGCAGCGGCAGTGGCAGCTGCTGTACACGCTGGGGCTGGGTTTCGCCATGCCGGCGCTGGTGATGATGGTGCTGGTGGACCTGGCGCTGGGCCTGATCAACCGCTCGGTGCAGCAATTGAACGTGTTTTCGCTGTCGATGCCGATCAAGAGCCTGGTGGCTTTGTTGATGCTGATCATCGGCCTGCAGTTCGGCCTGTCCGACGTGATTGCCGGCTTTGAACGCTTCGACGGCGGCCTGGCGCGCGTGCTGGAGCCGGGGCGGTGAGCGAGAAGACCGAGCAACCCACCGCCAAGCGGATACGCGATGCCCGCGAAGAAGGGCAGGTGGCCAAGAGCCAGGAAATCGCCGCGGTGGCGCAGCTGGGGCTGATCCTGTTGTGGCTGGTGGCGGAAGGGCCGGCGCTGCTGCGGGGCTTGGGCGGACTGATGACGTCCGCGGTGGCGGTGTCGAATCTGCCGCTGCAGGCGGCGCTGGCGCAGCTGGTCGGCGAAGTGGCGGCGCTGATGCTGCGCTTCGTTTTCGGCCTGGCCGGCTTGCTGACGGTGGCCTTGCTGCTGGTCGGGCTGATCCAGTCGGGCTTCTTGTTCGCGCCTAAGGCGCTGATGCCGTCCGGCGAGCGCATTAATCCCTTGTCCAACATCAAGCAGATGGTTTCGGCGCGCACGCTGTTCGAGTTGGGCAAGATGCTGCTCAAGGTCGGGGTGCTGGGCTTGACCTTCACCTATCTGATCAAGCGCTACGCCGCGTCGTTCGCTCATCTGCCGCAAGCCGGGCTGGAGGCCGGGCTGATGGTGTGCGTGCAGATGGCGCAATGGATGTGGGCGGTGCTGCTGGCCTTCACCGCAGTGTTCGCGGTGGCGGATTACGCAATGCAGCACCACCAGCTGCGCAAGCAGCTGATGATGTCGCGCGAGGACATCAAGCAGGAGTTCAAGAATTCCGAGGGCAGCCCGGAGGTCAAGCAGCGCCGGCGCGAGCTGCACCGCGAGGTGCAGAGCGGCAGCCTGGCCGGCAAGGTGGCCAAATCCTCGGTGGTGGTGCGCAACCCCACTCATATCGCCGTCTGCCTGCGCTACGAGGCCGACGACACGCCGCTGCCCCAGGTGCTGGAGTACGGCCGCGACGAAATGGCGCGGCGCATCGTGGCGCTGGCCGAGGCGCAGGGCATTCCGGTGGTGGAGAACGTGCCGCTGGCGCGCGCGCTGGTGGCATCCACCCGGCCCGGCGACTACATTCCCGAGCCGTTGTTCGCCGCCGTGGCGCAGGTGTTGAGCTTGATCCGCGACCGTCTGCAAGAGGAGGATGACGATGAAACTGCTGTGTAGCGGCCTGCTGTGGCTGTTGTTTTGCGCGCCGGCAAGCGCGGAGGCGCTGCAATGGTACGCGGTGCCAGCCGAAACCGCCCCGCCTGCCGTGCCGGCCGCCGCTTTGCCGGTTTCGCCGGCGGCCCGGCCGGAGCCCGCTGCTGCGCCGAAGCCGCTGTCCTCTTCCGCCCAGCGCTATCGGCCGTTGATAGACGACGTGGCGCGCCAGCATGCGCTGGACCCCATGCTGATCCACGCCGTGGTGCAGGTGGAATCGGCCTACCGGCCGGAGGCGGTGTCGGGCAAGGGGGCGGTGGGGCTGATGCAGCTGATGCCTGCCACGGCGGCGCGTTTCGGCCAGACGGCGCTGTACGATCCCCGCGCCAATCTGCAGGCCGGCGCCGCCTATCTGGACTGGCTGATGAATCGTTTCGGCGGCCGCATGGACTTGGCGCTGGCGGCTTACAATGCGGGAGAGGGCGCGGTGGCGCGCTACGGCAACGCCATTCCGCCCTATGCCGAAACCCGGGACTATGTCCGCAAGGTCATGGCCCATTACGCCGGCCTGAAGGGCGAGGCGGACGCGGCGCCGATGGCGGATGCCGCGCCAGTATCCGCGCCTCGCCGGCCGCGCCGCGCCGCGGGCGGCCTCGGCGACATGGGACAATTCTGGCGGCTTTTCACCGGCGGCTCCCCGCGGTCTCCGGCGGCCCGACTTTGATTAGGATCAGCATGCCCAATCTGCCCTGGCGCGCCTCGCTGCCGTTTCGCCTGTCCCTGGTTCTCAGCGGCGCCATCGCGCTGTTCTGGCTGCTGGGAACCGGCGTGACCCTGTTTCTGGACTATCAAGACACGCGCCGCGAGCTGGTGGAGCGGCTGGAGGCGCAAACCGCCAACCGGGCCGCGCAGGAGAGCGCCGAGCTGCAAGGCGTGTCGCGCGATGTGCGCACTTTGCTCAGCAGCTGGCGCAGCTTGTCGGAGAATGTGGGCAGCGGTGATTACCTGAGCGCCCATTACATTCCTTTTGATGAGAAGAACCGCGACGCGTCGCCGCGCGTCGAGCGGGCGCTGGCCTTCGTCGAGGCTTTCGGCAGCGGCGGCCTGGGCAATCTGGTCAATACCTTCGTGGTGATGGACAAGGGCATCGCGCTGTCCAGCGCCAATGGCCCCAAGCACCAAATCGAAAGCCAGCGGCATCTGTCCCAGCTTCGCAGCCTGCGCAGCCAGCCGGTGCGCGACGGCGTACTCTGGGGCCGCCCCTATCAGTCGTACAGCGGGAAGTGGTGTATGGTGGTGGCGGCAGAGGATTCCGCCAGCAACGACCTGATAGGCATCACGGTGCAGCTGTCGATGAATTTCGGCCTGGACAAGCTGGATGTGCTGCACGAGGGCTGGCTGGCCTGGCTGGATGGCGCGGGCCGGGCGCTGACCCCGCTGCCGCCGTGGACGCCTCCCGGCTTGCCGGCGTCGCTGCCGGATTGCGTGGTTCCGTATTCGCGGCGGGTGGAGGGCGTGCGCGCCATTTGCACCAATGTGGAGCCGCCGGGCTGGCGCATGGTGCTGCTCTATCCGGCGGACGTGCTGACCGACAGGGCATTGGCGGCGCTGCCCCGGCACTTGCCGATGGCGCTGTTGGTGCTGGTGTCCCTGGTCGGCCTGCTGTACGCGGTGCTGCAGCGCAGCCTGGGCCGGACGCTGAGCCACTTCGTCCGCACCATCAGCCCCCAGGCGGATGTCAGCGCGCAGCAGCGTTTGCCGGAAGCGGGCGAGGACGAGCTGGGGCAGATCGCCTGCGCCTACAACCGTCTGCTGGATGTGGTGCAGGCGCAGTACGCCGAGCTGGAGGCCAAGGTGGCCGAGCGCACGACGGCGCTGGAGGAGGCCAGGTACCGGGCCGAGCGCGCCAGCGCCAACAAGAGCGAGCAGCTCACCAGCATCAGCCATGAAATCCGCACGCCGCTGAACGGCATCGTGGGCGCGCTGATGCTGCTCAACCGCACCGGCGGCACCGCCAGCCAGCATGATCTGGTGGACACCGCGCTGAAATGCTCCGGCCACCTGCTGGAGATCATCAATAATTTGCTGGATTTCTCGCGGATCGAGTCCGGGCAGATGGTGGTGACGCCCGCCTTGCTGGACCCGTTGGAATTGATAGACCAAGCCATGCTCACCGTGCAGCTGCAGGCGCTGGAGAAGGGGCTGTCGCTGCAGACCGAGGCGGCGACCAGCTTCCCGCGGCAGTTGCATACCGATGGCCTGCGCCTGCGCCAGATTCTGATCAATCTATTGGGAAACGCCGTCAAGTTCACCTCGAGCGGCGGCGTCGTCCTGCGCGCCTGGAGCGTGGGGGGACGAGTGTATTTCAGCGTCCACGACACCGGGCCGGGCATACCGGAAGAAAAGCGGACCGAGGTATTTTCCGCTTTCCATCAACTGGACAACCATGTTTCCGGCAGCGGCCTGGGATTGCCGATCGCCCGCAGCCTCGCGCGCTTGCTGGGCGGGGATCTGTATCTGACGCCGGCCAGCCGCGGCGCCTGCTTCCAGCTGGAGCTGCCGCTGGGCAAGGTGTGCGCCGACATGGTGCCGGACCTCGGTCCCATCGTGGCCCCGGAGCGCCTGCATGAGCAATTGCGCGCCTGGGGCTACCAGCCGGAAGCGGGCGCCAACCCGATGCTGGAGGCGCCGGAGCTGGCGTATTTGCCGGCGCGGCTGCGCCAGTGGCTGGACCCGGACGGGGCGCCGGGCTCGCGGCTGGACGACGGCGACGTGCCGGTTTCGGTCTGGTCGCTGCAGGTGCTGGTGGTGGATGACGTGGACACCAACCGCGACATTGTCGGGCGCATGCTGCGCCTGCAGGGCCACCACACCATGGAGGCATCCAGCGGCGAGGACGCGCTGGCGCTGGGGCGCTCGCATGTTTTCGACGTGGTGCTGATGGACATGCGCATGCCCGGCTTGTCAGGCGGACAGACGACGGCGCTGTGGCGCGAAGAGGCCAACGGCATGCTGGACCCGGACTGCCCCATCGTGGCGCTCACCGCCAATGCCCAGCCGGGCGAACGGGAGCGGCTGCTGGCCGCCGGCTTCAACGAGTATCTGACCAAGCCGGTGACGCCGGCCATGCTGGCGCATATGCTGGACTTCGTCGCCGATCTGCAACTGACGCGCGGCATGGAGCTGGAGCCCAACGCCGGCTGCGACCAGCCCATCCTGGCGCGGGATCCGGATTTCCTGCGGCGGCTGGAGCAGGATTTGCGCCAGCGCTATCTGCGCCTGGGCGACGCCGTGGCCGCGCAGGATCAGGCGGCCAGCCTGGATCTGCTGCACGCGCTCAAGGGGCTGGCGGGCCAGGCCGGGCTGCATCTGGTGTGCGAGGCGGTGGAGCACTGGGAGGCGCAGCTGCAGCAGGGAGCCGGACTACGCAAAGACGCGTGGCAGGCGCTGGGAAGATTGATAGACAGCGTGTTGTAGAGGCTCAGAACTCCAGCACGCCCAGCCGCCGGGCCCAGTTGCTCAGTTCCGCGGCGTTGTGGGCATCCAGCTTGCGCATCAGATTGAGGCGATGCGTTTCCACCGTTTTCAGGCTGATGGACAGCAGCTCGGCGATGTCGCGGTTGCGGTGGCCCTCGGCCACCAGTTTCAGCACCTGGCGCTCGCGCAGCGTCAGCGGGGTCTCTCCCAGCGTGCGCTCGGTGGTGTCCAGCGTTTCCAGCTTGAGCGCGGGGTCGATATAGGTCTTGTCCAGCGCCGCGTGCTGCAGCGCGGCCAGCAGCACCTGCTGCGGGCTCTGCTTGAGCACATAGGCCAGCGCGCCCGCGGTCAGCGCGGCGCGGCCGCGGTGCTCCTCGTTCGACGCGGTGAACACCACCACGCGCAGCGCCGGCCAACGCCGGCGCAACTGGTGAATCACATCGATGCCGTCCATGCCTGGCAAGCCCAGATCCAGCAGCACCAAATCCGGATTGAGCTGTTGACAGGCTTCGTAGGCGGCCAGCCCATCGGATACGGCCCCGACAACCTCGTAACGCGGCCGGTCCGCCAGCAAAGAGCGGACGCCGTCTACCAGCAGCGAGTGGTCTTCAACGATAAGGACGCGCAGGGGGAGTGAACTCATCTGGCTAGGCCTTGTAAATAAAGTGTTAATTTTAATTGAAATTTTCTCTGCGGCTGCAGAATTCACAATAAGCCTATGGGGCAGATCGTAGTCATTAATAAGTTCTTTGACATGCCCAATTAGGTTTATATCCGTGAACCATCAAGCCGCCGTTTTTCCTGCGCGGCATGCCGCCGCCTTCGACCCCGCCCGGCCGAGCCACGGACAGGCTAGGCGTGAAATTCAGGTGTAGGCCGGATATTTCACGATAGCGCCTGTTGGCAGCATGGGGGCATGAAAAAAGCACTCGATCCCCATTCCGCATTGCGCAGTTTGGCCGCGCGCCTGGCACAGCCGCGCTGGTCCGCCGCCGGGTCGGTCGCCACCGGCATGCTGGGCGCGCACCGGACGCGCGCTCGCAGCTTCGACGCGGGACTGACCGTGGCGCTGACCCTGGATCGGCCCGTGTCGCAAGCGCCGGAAGCCTGCCTGCTGCTGGCCTCCACCCCGGAAGCCTGCGACGACGCCCTATACCTGGCCGACGACAGCCTGTGGCTGTTGCGCCGTTTTCCCGAGCGGCTGACCGAGGTGGAGTTCGACCTGCTGCTCAAGCAACAACTGGCACTGGCGGCGCTGCTGGCCGGGCGCGACCGCGCTCCCCCCCTTGTTTTGCCCATTGCCGGGAGATACGCATGAAATGCCTGCCCTTGCTGATGGCCGGCGCGCTGGCCTCCTGCGCCGTTGCGGCCCAACCCATTCCCTGGCGCGGACAGCCCTTTTTCGTTTCCAGCCGCAATACGCCGCTGGCCTCGGTGTTGAAGGACATGGGCGCCAACTATCGCTTGCCGGTGGTGGTCAGCCCCAGGATCACGGAGGCCTATGCCGGGGAGCTGAGCGACAGCCCGCGCGGCAAGGCGCTGTCCGAGCTGTCCCGGCTGTATCAGCTGCTGCCGTATTACGACGGCAACACGCTGTACGTTTACAAGGCGCAGGAGATGGACCAGGCGCTGCTGACGCCGGCCTATCTGAGCGGGACGGAGCTGGAGGGGCTGATCCGCCAGAGCGGCCTGCTGGACGGCGCCGCCTGCCGGCTGCGCCAGGTGGGCGGCGCCAATGCGCTGCAGGTCAACGGCGTGCCGGTGTGCCTGACCCGGGTGGCGGCATTGGCCAAGCAACTGGACGAGCAGAATCTCAACCAGGAGCAGAACAAGGAAACCATCGCCATCTATCCGCTCAAATACGCCAACGCCGGGGACAGCAGCTACGCCTACCGCAGCCAGAACGTGGTGGTGCCCGGCGTGGTGTCGGTGCTGCGCGAGATGGCGCAGGGCAGGGCGCTGCCGCTGCCCGACAACAAGACGCCGGCGCCCGCCGACGCCAGCGGGCTGCCGATGTTCTCCGCCGACACGCGGCAGAACGCGGTGCTGGTCCGCGACCGCAAGAAGAACATGCCGCTGTACGCCGATCTGATTCCCAAGCTGGACCGTCGCCCGGGACTGATCGAGATATCGGTGGCCATCATCGACGTGGACGCCGCCGACATCAACGAACTGGGCATCGACTGGTCCGGATCGGCCCGCATCGGCGGCGGGACGGTCAGCTTCAACAGCGACGGCGGCCTAGCGTCCGACAGCTTCTCGTCGCTGGTGTCCAACTCCGGCAACTTCATGCTGCGGCTTTCCGCGCTGGAGCAGAAGTCCAAGGCCAAGATCGTCTCCCGCCCGTCGGTGGTGACGCTGGACAATGTGCAGGCGGTGCTGGACCGCAGCGTCACTTTCTACACCAAGCTGGTGAGCGAAAAGAACGCCAAGCTGGAGTCGGTGACGGCCGGGGCGCTGATGCGCGTCACGCCGCGGCTGATCCACGAAACCGACGGCGACAAGGTTCTGCTCACGCTCAATATCCAGGATGGCCGTCAGGACAAGCCGATCAGCCGCGCCGAATCGCTGCCGCAGGTGCAGAACGCCGAGATCGCCACCCAGGCCAGGCTCAACCTGGGCCAGGCGCTGCTGCTGGGCGGCTTTGTCCAGGACGAAAGCGTGGAGGGCGTGCGCAAGATTCCATTGCTGGGCGATCTGCCGCTGATCGGCGGCCTGTTCCGCAGCACGACCAAGAGCGAGCGCAATGTGGTGCGCCTGTTCCTGATCAAGGCCGAGCCGCGGCAGTTGTAGGGGGAGACGATCATGGACGCCAGTTTCAAGCTCAAGCTGCTTAACGGCCCGCTGGCCGGACGCGAGCTGTTTTTGCCGCTCGGCCCGTTTACGGTGGGCGGCGGCGACAGCGACCTCTCGCTGCCGCTGGAAGGCGGCGCCGTCGCCACGCTGGAAGTCTCGGCCGAC
>NZ_JAJOHV010000176.1 GCF_021129175.1 Chromobacterium piscinae
TTCCAGTTGGTCGTTCGATAGCGTTTTGGAGCGGGCTTGGTCATGCCGCTATCCTACCAAGCTGCGGTGGAGAAGGATTTGTGCAACAGCGCCATGGCGAGAGCAAACAAGATACCAAAATCATCCAAACGCGGTGGCCCGCTCCAGCGAGAGAGGGATGAGGTTGGGAGCCGCAGCTGCAGTGGTTTCCAGGGCACTTTCCGTTTCATTCTTGCTATATGTTATGGTATTGATTTGCATGGTGGGCTTTGTTGGCAGCTCTTAGTAACTGGTGGAGTTTTGTTGAACTTTGTTTGAGCGGACTTAGGATGACGTGGCTCTCGGATGCACTGTTGGCAGGAAGCGCGTATTTGAGTAGAGTGGCCATCGTTGCTGACGGTCCGACATCAATATAACAATGTGGTCCTGTTTTTTCTAATTGCAAAATTGTGTCCCTAAACATTATCGGTTGTCGCACTGCATTCCATATGCTAGAGGAATTAAAGCTTTCAATAGGATTTTGACTCGAACAGCATATTAATGGAATTCTCGGCTGCTTGTCAGATAATTGTGAGGAAAGTAAGTCTAGTTTTTGCTTGGCAGGAAGTATCCAGCGTGAATGAAAAGGTCGTTCAGCTTGAATTTCTTGATATGTCAAGTTGAAAGATTTTAACAGCTGGTTGAGCGCGGGCAGGTTGCTTGAGGTGGCGGAAATCACAAAGGCATTGTCGAAATTGATGCCAGCAAGATCAGAAATGTCTTGCAATCCAGGAATGTGCTGAAAGAGAGCGGGATCCGCTAATACGGCAATCATTTTTCCAGGTTCGCATGTGTCCCTGAAAATCTTGCCCTGCTCAAAGACAATGTTTAGCGCTTCAGCTTCATCCATGCATCCAGCGGCAGTGGCGGCAGCGTATATTCCCATGCTTGAGGCAACATGAATACTTGCTTCAATTTCATAATCAATGAGGCATCGCGTAAGCGCGCGTTCTATGAGATAGATGGCTACGCTTGAGCTCGGCACGTCAGTGAACGGCTCGTATAACTGTTTATTTTCTACATCAATGAGTTGGAGGGGCGAATGTCCGATGACGTCACGGGCGATTTTGTCCAATGAATCCATGTGGCGGCGAAATAAAATGTTGGATGCATATAAATCCATCCCCATGGTGTAATACTGTGATCCTTGACCTGAGAATAGAAAGACGATGGGCTTGTTTTTCATCTGCATATTCTTTATTTGTTCCGCAGGAAGATTTAATACAAGCTCGTCGACTTATTTATTTATTGGTTGCCACGCCAAGCAGAGCGGCCTAAATAGCCAGGGGATACTCCGGCTATACTCATCAACCAGCTTGCTTTATGTGGGAAAGGACGCCGGGCTAGATTGTTTCCGTTGGGCTCCGGGCTGTACGCACACCTTATTTCCTTTTTTCGGTTGAAGGTGTAGTTCATTGCCCAGTAATGATTAGTGAGTTATCGCGTTTGAGGTTTCGGATTGCTCTTTCTTTAATAATCCCTGAATGGATTTGCTGTACTTTTTGAAATCAAGGGGGGATTTTTGTTTTTGAGCAGTCCAGATCATTTCAGCCAAGCAATCCATTATATTGTGTGCGGCATGATGCTCTGAACCGGTCCGACGAATGAGCTCATAATAGATGGACTTGATTCCGGGTGGATTGTCCATGGCGACCTGCTCTGAAATTGATAGATGCATTGACAAGTGCAAAAAAGGATTAATCTTTCCATCTTCGGGGGAGTAATCTTTTTCTTGAATCGTCTGGTTTTTTTCTAGGTCTTGGTGAAATTCAGGGTGCTCATTAATCCAGTCGACAGCAACTTCTTCCAGTGGTGTTAATGAGCGATGCTGTCTGAATTTTCTCCAAGAATCTAAAAAAAAACTCCTGGCTTGGCGGCGTGTCAAGTTGCTGTCCATATTCGCAGCTCTATCGATCAAACGCTTTTTGTCGGCCAATTTTATTTTTTAACTGTAGCATTCCATATACCAATGCCTCCGCTGTCGGCGGGCAGCCGGGAATATATATGTCCACAGGAACAATTCGGTCGCAGCCGCGAACGACAGAGTAAGCATAATGATAATACCCACCGCCGTTGGCGCAGGTGCCCATGGAAATTACCCATTTTGGCTCAGCCATCTGGTCATAGACTTTCCGCAAGGCCGGTGCCATTTTATTTGTCAGGGTGCCTGCTACAATCATGAGGTCAGCTTGGCGTGGGCTGCCTCTAAACATTTCCCATCCAAATCGAGCCAGGTCGTAACGGGCCGCACCCGCATGCATCATTTCCACTGCGCAGCATGCTAAGCCAAATGAAAGTGGCCATAGAGATCCGGTGCGTGCCCAGTTGATTACATTGTCGACCTTAGTAACGGCAAAGCCATCATGCAAACTTAAACCATGATTTTGCTTGCTTTCCATGCAACACCTCAATTGAGATAGTTTTTAAAATGTCTTAATTTTGCTTCTGCAAAAAAGCAACTTAATGCATCGCTTTGCTGCGCAAGTGTTCCTGCACTTGCCAACGGGGCACTGAAGAGTACGCCAGAGTTTTTTGCAATATTGCATTGCAGCATTGCTTGAGCTGCTTACTTAGTTCGTGGGAGCCACGCAGGGTGGCCTTCCCCCGTAAATTCATTTTTTGACGCAAGCACGGTGCGGATGCCGACCCTGCAAGATGTTCTTGTTGATACTGTTATCATTAAAACATTCATTTGGCATTGTTTGCGGCAGTATAGCGGTAAAAATGAATATCATCTAGTGCATGTCAAGTTCATTGGGATGGTTAAACGTTCTAAGGACCGCTGACAAAACTGGTTTGTCCAATTGGACTGGCCCGGCTCCTGTAGGCAATCCCGTCCTTATGATTGGACTACCACAATTCCCAGGCTGTCTGCATGTTGAGCCCCTGCTTGGGGTTCATTCCCGATACCCCAATTTGACAGATTTGCACGGTATGGAGCTTTGCTTTTATGGCTAGCACTTTTTGAGTGGCTTTAATGCAAAAACCCCCGCGGGGCGGGGGTTGTTGGGGGAATGCTTTACAAACTACTTTCAGGCGTAAGTCAGAACGGAATGTCGTCGTCCATATCGTCCATGCGGGGAGCGGCTTTCGGCTCCTGGCGGCGCGGGGCGGCCGGAGCTTCCTGGCGCGGGGCCGGGGCGCTGTAGCCGTAACCGTCGTCCATGCCGCCACCCATGCCGCCGCCGGAGGAAGCGCCCATTTCGCTGCGGCCGCCTTGCAGGCTCAGTTCGTTGACGCGCACGTCCGGGGAAACGCGCTTGTTGCCGTCTTTGTCCTGCCATTCGCGCAGGGTCAGTTGGCCGTACACGGTCACTTGTTGGCCTTTGGCCAGGTAGTTTTTCAGCGATTCACCGCGCTTGCCCCATACCTGGCAGCTGAACCAGTTGGTGCTCTTGCGCTCGCCGAAGCCGATGTCGCTGGCTACGCGGAACGACAGAACGGGCTCGCCGCTCGGGGTGTAGCGCAGTTCGGCGTCGGCGGCCAGGCGGCCGTCAAAGGTGATGCTGTTCATTCAATTCTCCGGATAAGTTCAAACTGCTTGGCCTGCGCCGCGAGCGAGGCCCGATTGGCGGCGCGTCTGCTCCCCGTTGTCCGCGCGGATGCGGCATGCCGCAGCCCTCCATACTACCGCGAAGACGGATTTTCTGGCTGGGCGCTTGCACAAAGGCCAGCGGGCGGACTGGGTTTCGGGGCAGGTTTGGCGAATGGGCCGTATTATACACGCCAATCGGCTTTGCTTTGTTCCGGATGCGGCGCAAGCTGAAGTGTTTCCGCTTGGAACGATGGGCTTGGCCGCGCGCGGGGAACTGTATCGGTCCGCGGCGGTCTGTCATGGGTTTGTTGAAAGGATGATGACATGATGAAGAACACAATAGTATCGATGCTGGTTGCCGTGAGCGTGGCCGGCCTGTCCGGCTGCGCCAATATGAGCGACACCCAGAAGGGCGTGGGCGGCGGCGCCGCTATCGGCGCCGGCGTGGGCGCGGCTATCGGCGCGTTGACCGCGGGAGGC
>NZ_JAJOHV010000177.1 GCF_021129175.1 Chromobacterium piscinae
AAAAAGCCGGCCCACCCGGGCCGGCTTGTCCTGCATCGCGTCTTCCGCGCTACGCCGGCGCCAGCGCCGGACTCCAGCCCTGCGGGATCGCCCCCAGCAGCTTCTTGGTGTAGCCGTCCCGCGGCTCGCGGTAGATCACGTCCGCGTCCGCCTGCTCCACCACCCGCCCCTTGTTCATCACCAGCACCTGGTCCGAGATGTGCTTCACCACCGCCAGATCGTGCGAGATGAACAGGTAGGACAGCTTGTACTCGTCCTGCAAGTCCTGCAGCAGGTTCAGCACCTGCGCCTGCACCGACACGTCCAAAGCCGACACCGATTCATCGCAGATCAGCACTTCCGGCTTCAAGGTCAGGCAGCGCGCGATCGCGATCCGCTGCCGCTGCCCGCCCGAGAACTCATGCGGGTACTTGGCCAGCGCGCCCGCCGGCAGACCCACCTTGTCCAGCAGGTCCTGCGCCAGCTTGCGGCGCTGGCCGGCATCCTGGCCGATGCCGTGCAGCAGCATCGGCTCGGTCAGGATCTGCTCCACCGTGAAGCGCGGATTCAGCGATGCGTACGGGTTCTGGAAGATGATCTGGATCCGTTTCTTGTAGGCGTGGAAGGCCTTGGCGCTCATGCCGATCAGGTCCTGGCCGTGGAACAAGGCCTTGCCCGCCGTCGCCTGGTGCAGCCGCACCAGCGTCAGGCCGACGGTGGTCTTGCCGGAGCCCGACTCGCCGACGATGCCCAGCGTCTTGCCGCGCGCCAGCTTGAACGATACGTCCTGCACCGCGTGGAACTGCCGCTTGCCGAACAGGCCTTCGCGGATGTCGAAGCTCTTGCACAGCCCCTGCACGTCCAGCACGATCTCGTCGCCCGCCGCGTAGCCGCGCTTGCGCTCGGCCGGCTCCACGTAGCCGCCCGGCTGCAGGAAGTCGTCGATCACCGCCAGCCGCTCCGGGCGGCGGTCCAGATGCGGACGGCACGATAGCAGCGCCTTGGTGTACGCGTCCTGCGGGTTCTCGAAGATCTGTCGCACGGTGCCCTGTTCGCGGATCACGCCGTGGCGCATCACGATCACTTCATCGGCGAACTCGCCCACCACCCCCAGGTCGTGGGTGATGAACAGCACCGACATGCCGTGCTTCTTCTGCAGATCGGCGATCAGCTGCAGGATCTGCTTCTGAATCGTGACATCGAGCGCGGTGGTCGGCTCGTCGGCGATCAAGAGCTTGGGCTCGCAGGCGATGGCGATGGCGATCATCACCCGCTGCTGCTGGCCGCCGGACAGTTCGTGCGGGTAGCTCTTCACCCGCTTCTCCGGCTCCGGCAGCCCCACTTCGCGCAGCAGCTCCACCGCCCGCTTCCACGCCGCCCCGCGGCCCAGCCCGGCGTGCAGCGTCAGCGTCTCGACGATCTGCTCGCCCACCGTGAACACCGGGTTCAAGGAGCTCATCGGCTCCTGAAAAATCATCGCCACGTCCTTGCCGCGCAGCCGGCGCAGCTCGGCCGCGCTCAGCTTCAGCAGGTCGCGCCCGTCGAAGCGCAGCTCCGACGCCGGATCGATCTCGCTCGATTGCGGCGGCAACAGCTGCATAATGGCCATCGACGTCACCGATTTGCCGGAGCCCGATTCCCCCACCAGCGCCACCGTCCGGTGCGCCGGAATGTCGAAGCTCACGCCCTTCAGCGCCTCGAAGCGGCCGCCGTCCTCCTGGCGGAAACGCACCCGCAGATTGCG
>NZ_JAJOHV010000178.1 GCF_021129175.1 Chromobacterium piscinae
GCGCGCGCTGCCGCTGGCGGCGGCCGGCGGCTTGCGCCCGTCAGGCAGCCAGATGGCGGCGTGGACGGAAACCAGCGTGTCCTCGTCGCACTCCATGGGGTGGATCTGCCGGGCGATCCAATCCTGATGGCCATACAGGCCATGCACCGCGCCAGCCAGCCCGCGCGCCAGCGGGGTGAACAGGTTGCGCCGCAGGGGGTCGCTGGCCGTCTGCAGCGTCAGCTCCGCCTCCACGCGGCGGGCAATCTCGGCCAGGGTTTGGCGGGGTATCAAGTGCGGACCTCCAGATCGATGGCGCTGCCGTCCAGGGTGATGGTCAGCAACAGGGTTTCGTCGCCGATGGCGCGGGCGGATACGTCCAAGCTGCGCGCCACACCGTCGTCCACCATCCACTGCAACGCCTCGCGGGCGTAGTGGACGGCATCGCGCAGCGTCTGCGGCGTGTGCTTGGCGCGCTGGGCCAGCAGCCACAGCCGGCTGCCCCAGCGGTCATACGGCACGCCGGCCAGCACGTCGCCCCACCAGCCGCGGGGGTCGGACTGCCGATCGTCCGGCAGCGCGCGGGCATCGCAGAACAGCGACAGCACAATGGCGCTGTCGATCGGGTCGGCAAACAGCGCCAGCGGCAGCGGCGCGGACAGGTCAATCACCAGGCGGCGGGACATCATCGCGGCCCATCCGTCTGCGCGCCGCCGCGCTCCACGCCGCCATGCACGTGGCCGTCCACCGCCACGCCATTGGACGTGAGCGCCCCTCCGCTGTGGTTGAAATCGCCGGCCAGCGCACCCTGCGGCGTGGTGAGGGATATCCCCTCGCTGGCGTTGACGATGAACCGGCGGCAGTTCATCGTGGCGTTGCCTTGGTCGTCAAACAGGAACAGCACGCCGTGGGCGTTGTAGGTGGCGCTCTCACCCGCCTTCAGCCCCTTGGGACGGTGCTCCTCGTTGTCCACCGCCACCGCGACCAGGTGGTCCCGGCTGCCGCCCACCGCCACCATCACCGGCACGCTGCCGGCCGGCGGGTGGCTGGTGGCGCCGAAGTTCTGCACCCTCTCCACCTCGTCGCGGGTTTCGCCGTCCAGCGCGGAGATCTGCAGCAGCTGCAGGCCACCGGCGTCGTTCACCAGGTTGACAATGCCCCGCGCCACCATCAGGCGCATTTTCTGCCAAGCGTTCATAGGCTCCCCCAGTCGTCATCGTCGGATTTCTTCTTTTTGCCGTGCTTGTCGCCCTTACCGCTGGCCAGGCCGTGCTTGCTGGTGCCGTGCGAGCCAAGCTTGGCCGTGCGCACGCCGGACAGCAGGTCAAACGCGCGCGGGTCGGCGATCTCCAGATCGCACACCGTGCCGTCGTTGGCGTTTTTCAGGTAGGTGACGCTGACAATCAGCGCCTCGGCGCGGATGCGCAGCCGCGGCGCGTTCACCGTCACCCGCAGCCCGGGAGCCCACAGCGGCCCGGCGTCGCCTGCCTGGCGCCAACTCTGCACCCGGAGGGTGGCGCGGTTGGCGCGCCCGCGGCGCACCGTGCATTCCCACTGCGCGCGCTCGGCGGCGCTGGGGCCGTGGGTGTTGTCCTCTGCCAGCACGATCAATGGCCGGTGACGGGAGACGGTGCCATCCTTGGCGCTGCCCTTCACCGCGTGCTGGGCGTGGCCGCGCGCCTGGCCCTTGACGATGTATTCGCTGTAGCGCTCGCGCCAGCTGAACCGGCCATCGGCGCGCAGGATGTTCTCGCCCTCGTTGAGCGCGGTCTGCGCGTGGTCGGTGCCGGGCAGGTCGATCACCAGCCGTCCGCGGCCGTCGGTCCACATCATCAGCGCCTGCTGCCGCGCCGCCCGCTCCAGGCAGTCGAACACCGTTTCCCCCTCCTCGATGTTGAACGAGGGGATAGCCTGGTTCGCCGCGCCGGCGCGCGCCCCCACCGCCACCTCCACGTCGAACGGCGCCAGCAGATCGCGGGCGATGCGGGCCATGCTGGCGCCCTTCCACTGGCCGGTTTTGTGGATGGCGCTGCTGTCCACCAGATCCGCCGTTTTGTCGCGGCCGGAGACGTGAAACCAGGTGTTGGACGCGTCATAGCCCGGGTTGCACTCGTCCACGTAGCCGGTCACCACCGGCTCGCCGTCTATGGTCAGCACCGCGCGCTGCCCGGGCACGATCGGCCGCGGCTCGTCCTGGCCGGGCCAGCGCTCCGTCACCTGCAACGAAAACTGGCCGGCCAGCTGCTCCAGCCCGCGCTGGATCTCGATATCCGTCCAGCCGCCAAAAATCTGCCCGCCCACCCGCAGCTCGCACACGTCAGTCATCGCGCAGCACCTCCAGCCGCCCGGCCGGCACAAATCCGGGATGGCGCACGCCGTTGCGCGCCACCAGATCCGCCGCCACATCCACGCCGCCGGTGGCCTGGTAGGCCACCACCAGCGCCGGCAGCGTGGCGTGGGTGGTGATGATGTCCAGCTCTGCCACCGTCGGCGCCCGCGCCGCCAGGCTGCGCGCCACCGCCTGGCGCAGCGCCTGCATGGCCGGATACAGCGTGTCCGGCGCTGCCTGCAGCTCCACGTTCAGCGCGTCCAGGATCACCTCCCGCGCCTGCTGCAGCTCCGCCTTGCTCTCAAACTGCGCGCGTGGAATGGAACGGGCAGCCTCGATCACCAGCACCCGGCGGACAAAGTCAGTAAGAGACGGAGGCATCAGCGGCAGGGTCTGCGCCTGGCCGGACTGCGCCGCGCCGCGGCTGCCGGAAGACGCCCCGCCGCCGGAGCGCTGCTGGCTGGCGATGCGCTGGGCGGCGGCCACCGCCC
>NZ_JAJOHV010000179.1 GCF_021129175.1 Chromobacterium piscinae
TGATCTACGCGCTGGTGACAGGCCTGGCCCAGGGGGTGGTCAAGGTGATCCAGCAGAAAGTGGAAGTGTCGGTGATCAGCGAACCGCCGCCGCCGCCTCCGCCGCCGCCGCCGAAGATCGAGAAAGTGGTGCAGCAGCCGACGACGCCGAAGCCGCAGGCCTACGTGCCGCCGGTGGTGAATCCGCCGCCGGTCACGCAATCGGCCAACGCCATCCAGGCAGTGACCTCCGATCCGAAGCCGCAACCGGCGCCGACGCCGGTCCCGGCGGTGGAAGCGCCGAAAGGCCCGGTCTCGGTCAAGGGCAACTGCACTCAGACCGAAACGCCAGAATATCCAGCCAAGGCGTTGGAGGATGAAATTCAAGGCGATGTGTTCGTCGTGTTTGCGGTAGGCGGGGATGGGAAAGTGACTGGGATCACGGATGTGCGCTTTGACGGCAGCATCCCCCCTCGTTACCGGAGCAGTTTTAAATCGGCGATTTCGAATGCTCTTCAGAGCTATGCATGTCGCGCCAACATGCAGCTGACGCAGCCGTTTCACTTCAAACTCGACTCTGGCGCCTAAGTCGCCCAGGGCATCTCAAGACACAAAGGAGCAAATACCATGATCAAGAACACTCGCGCACTGCTGGGCAAAGTCCTGGGCGCCGCCGGCCTGCTGACCGCACTGCCGGCGCTGGCGGCGGAGACCGTCAGCACCTCCAATCCGTACGGCATCGACGCGCTGTGGTCGCAAGGCGACTTCGTGGCCAAGGGCACGCTGATCATTCTGCTGATCATGTCGGCCTCCACCTGGTACGTCGGCATCGTCAAGCTGCTGGAACAACGCCGCCTGATCAAGCAGGGGCATGAACTGCTGGGCCACCACGGCACGGATCTGCAAAAAGCCGCCAGCGAACTGGCGGACGAAGGCATGTACAGCGCGGTGGCGCAAGCCGGCATCGAAGCGGCCGCCGAGCACAAGGGCGAGCTGGCCAACCGCGTCGACCTGAACACCTGGGTGGCGATGGCGATTTCGGACGCGGTGGACTCCGCCAGCCACCACATGCAGAACGGCCTGTCGGTGATCGCCACCGTCGGTTCCACCGCGCCGTTCGTCGGCCTGTTCGGCACCGTATGGGGCATCTACCACGCGCTGGTGAAGATCGGCACCTCGGGCCAGGCCTCCATCGACAAGGTGGCCGGTCCGGTGGGCGAAGCGCTGATCATGACCGCCATCGGTCTGGCCGTCGCGGTGCCGGCGGTGCTGGGCTACAACTGGCTGGTGCGCCGCAACAAGCTGGTGCTGGACAACGTGCG
>NZ_JAJOHV010000180.1 GCF_021129175.1 Chromobacterium piscinae
CGCCCACGCCGGGCCGCTGCCCGGCCAGCGCCAGCGCGCCGGGCGACACGTCCAACGCCAGATAGGCGCGCGCCGCCGGCGCCAGATACTGCGTCCAGTAGCCGCTGCCGCAAGCCAGCTCCAGCACCCTGCGGCCGAAATACTGCTGCGGCAGCCAGCGTCGCAGCCAGGCCAGATCCAACGCCCGCTCCGGCTGCTCGTAAACCGTATCGTAGAACGCCACGCGCTCCGCGTAGCCATCGTCATCCCGATTCATTCCCGCGTCCTCGCCATCAAACACTCAATCAGCATAACACGCCAGGAAAATGCTATTTCATCAACATCATTACGTAAATAATAAATGTATTTCATTATATAAATAATATTTGAATACAGACTCTAGCCGTAATCGATAATTCATCCCGCCAAATGCCGTATCAAAATCAGGTCGTCAAACCTGTCTCTTCGATCCCCTGCCGGGCTGTTCCCAAAAAAACGCCCCGCCGGCAAAAACCGGCGGGGCGTAAAAACCAATTCAATCTCGCGGCGGACGCCTCGCTCAGAAGAAGCCCAGCTTGTCCTCGCCATAGCTGACCAGCAGGTTCTTGGTCTGCTGGTAATGCTCCAGCATCATCTTGTGCGTCTCGCGGCCGATGCCCGACTGTTTGTAGCCGCCGAATGCGGCATGCGCCGGGTAGGCGTGATAACAGTTGGTCCACACCCGGCCGGCCTCGATGTGGCGGCCCATGAAGAAGGCGGTGTTCATGTCGCGCGTCCACACGCCGGCGCCAAGGCCGTACAGCGTGTCATTGGCGATCGCCAGCGCCTCGTCGCGATCCTTGAAAGTGGTGACCGACACCACCGGGCCGAAGATCTCCTCCTGGAAGATGCGCATCTTGTTGTGGCCGTGGAACACGGTGGGCTGGATATAGAAGCCGCCAGCCAGGTCGCCGTCCAGTTGAGCGCGTCCTCCGCCGGCCAGCAGCTTGGCGCCCTCGTCGCGGCCGATGGCCAGATAGCTCTGAATCTTGTCCATCTGCTCCTGCGACGCCTGCGCGCCTATCATCGTCGCCGGATCCAGCGGATTGCCCTGCTTGATCGCCGCGACGCGGGCCAACGCCTTTTCCATGAAGCGGTCGTAGATCGATTCGTGGATCAGCGCGCGGCTGGGGCAGGTGCACACCTCGCCCTGGTTCAGCGCGAACATCACGAAGCCCTCGATCGCCTTGTCGAGGAAGGCGTCGTCTTTCGCGGCGACGTCGCCGAAGAAGATGTTCGGCGACTTGCCGCCCAGCTCCAGCGTCACCGGGATCAGGTTCTGGCTGGCGTACTGCATGATCAGCCGGCCGGTGCCGGTTTCGCCGGTGAAAGCGATCTTGGCGATGCGCTTGGAGCTGGCCAGCGGCTTGCCGGCCTCGACGCCGAAGCCGTTGACCACATTGAGCACGCCCGGCGGCAGCAAATCGCCGATCAACTCCATCAGCACCAGGATGGACAGCGGCGTCTGCTCGGCCGGCTTCAGCACCACGCAGTTGCCGGCGGCCAGCGCCGGCGCCAGCTTCCACGCCGCCATCAGGATGGGGAAGTTCCACGGAATGATCTGGCCGACCACGCCCAGCGGCTCGTGGAAATGGTAGGACACGGTGTTGGCGTCGATCTCGCCCAGGCTGCCTTCCTGCGCGCGCACGCAGGAGGCGAAATAGCGGAAGTGGTCGATCGCCAGCGGAATGTCGGCGGCTCGAGTCTCGCGGATGGGCTTGCCGTTGTCCCAGGTTTCCACCTCGGCCAGCAGGGCCAGATTGGCCTCCATCCGGTCGGCGATCCTGTTCAGCACGATGGCGCGCTCGGTCACCGGGGTGTGGCCCCAGGCGTAGCGGGCAGCATGGGCGGCATCCAGCGCCAGCTCCACGTCCTGCTCGTCCGAACGCGGAATCTCACACAACGGCTGGCCGGTGATCGGCGTCACGTTCTCGAAGTAGCGGCCATTGACCGGCGGCACCCAGCGGCCGCCGATGTAGTTGGCGTAACGCGATTTCAGTTCGAATCCTGGCTTGAGTTGCATTGCGGTCTCCTCGGTGTGGTGGCTTCTGCGAACTGTTTGTTGCGCAAGTCCCATGCCAGCCATTATCCGCATTGCATGGCAGCATCGCGCCAAGCCAGACCAGTCCGGGTGTTCGGTCTCCGCATGCCGCGGCGCAACAAACAACTGGAAAATCAGCCGCTTGCCTGCTTGGCCGAAACGGCCATAATCGGCTGCATTCCCCACCGAAACTGTCGCGCATCGGCACAGCTGTCCCGCCGCCGCGCGACACCCTGCCGGAGCCGCGCATGAAACCCACCGCCCGCTTGCCGCTGGACGAGATCCGACGCCGCTTTTTCGCCGGCCAGCCGCTGCCCGGCCAGGCGTTGCCGCCGTCCATCCTGCACTCCTGGCAACGCTGCCAGGGCCTGGGCCTGTCCGCCGGCGGCCGCGGCGGCGACCGATTGACCGACGGCGAGCTGCGCGACCGGCGCGATGCCAGCGCCGACTGGCTGGAGCCGGCGCGGCCGGCGCTGGCCGGGCTGTACGAGCAGGTGTCGGCCGGCGGCCTGGCGCTGGTGGTGGCCGACCGGAGGGGCCTGGTGCTGGACCAGGCCGGGGACATCGGCTTTCTCGACAAGGCCGAGCGGCTGGCGCTGACGCCGGGCATGGACTGGAGCGAGGCCGCGCGCGGCACCAACGCCATCGGCACCGCGCTGGCCGCGGCCGATAGCGTGCTGGTGCGCGGCGCCGAGCACTATCTGGAGCGCAACCGGGCGCTCAGCTGCGCCGCCTGCCCGCTGCTCGGCCCCCAGGGCCAATTGCTTGGCGTGCTCGACATCAGCGGCCCCGGCCGCAAGCTGGGCGACGCGCAGCGGCTGGCGCTGCACGCCGCGCGCGCGCAAATCGAAGCGCGCCAATTGGAAGAGGCCGCGCGCCACGGCTGGCGGCTCACGCTGCACGCCGATCCGCGCTGGCTGGGCAGCCCGGCAGCCAGCCAGCTGGTATTCGACGGCGATGGCCGGCTGCTGGCGGCCAACCGCGCCGGCCTCGCGCTGTGCGGGCTGGAGCCGGACGCCTGGCAGCCGCGCCATTTCGCCGCGCTGTTCGGCCAGAGCCTGGAACACTGGCTGGACCGCCATGGCCCGGCCGCCGGCCTGCTGGCGTTAGGCCACCACCGGCTGTCGGCCCGGCTGCGCCCGCCGCCGCTCCCGCTCCCCAAGCCAAGCGCGCCCGCCGCCGGCACGCCG
>NZ_JAJOHV010000181.1 GCF_021129175.1 Chromobacterium piscinae
GACTTCTTCTCCATCGGCACCAACGACTTGACCCAATACGCGCTGGCGATGGACCGCCAGCACCCCGAGCTGGCCGCCGAGGCCGACAGCCTGCACCCGGCCGTGCTAAGGCTGATCCGCCAGACCGTGCAAGGCGCGGCGGCGCACCAGCGCTGGGTAGGCGTCTGCGGCGGCATCGCCGGCGATCCGCAGGGCGCGGCCGTGCTGGCCGGCCTGGGTGTGGATGAGCTGTCGATGAGCCCGCACGACATCGCCGCGGTGAAGGCCACGCTGCGCCGCCACAGCCACGCCAGGCTGCGCGATCTGGCCGAACAGGCGCTGGCCTGCGACAGCGCCGAGGAAGTGCGGCAGCTGCTGGAGGCGCTGGCATGAACGGCGCCATCCACACCGTCACCCCCAATCCGGCGTTGGACCAGACCGTGACCCTGGACGCGCTGCGGACGGGCAGCGTCAACTTGGCGCGCGCCGCCCACGTCAACGCCGGCGGCAAGGGCGTCAACGTCGCCTCCTGCCTGGCCGACTGGGGCCTGCCGGTCCATGTCCACGGCCTGCTCGGCCGCGGCAACAGCGGCCCGTTCGAGCAGTTATTCGCCGACAAGCGCATCAACGACCGCATGCTGCGGGTGGCCGGCGCCTGCCGCGTCAACATCAAGCTGGCCGATCTGGAAACCGGCGACACCACCGACATCAACCTGCCTGGCCCGGAAACCGGCGAGGCCGAGTTGGCCGCGCTGGCCTCCGGCCTCGCTCACGTCGGCGCCGGCGACCTGGCCGTGCTGGCCGGCAGCCTGCCGCCC
>NZ_JAJOHV010000182.1 GCF_021129175.1 Chromobacterium piscinae
GCGCGCTGCCGTCGCCGGCCACGCTGGTGGACGTGGACAGCCGCATGTCGCAGTTGGTGGCGCTGTCGGCGTCGGACGTGGCGGTGCAGCTGCACATGGCCGAGGCCCACCACAGCCTGTACCCGGCGGCGGATCTGGCGCGGCGGCTGCAGCAAACGCTGCTGCGGCAGCCGGAGCTGATCGGCGCCTACCTGCCCGCCGCCCAGCACGAGCGGCTGTGCCTGAAGCTGCAACAGATGGCCGCATCCTGGCAACTGGCGGTGAAGCCGGACGAGATCCTGTTCTGCAACGGCATCACCGAGGGCATCAGCCTGGCGCTGCGCCACCTGACCCGCCCCGGCGACACGGTGGCGGTGGAGACTCCGGTGTACTTCGGCCTGCTGCAGACGCTGGCGGCGCTGGGGCTGAAGGCGCTGGAGATTCCGTGCACGCCGGACGCCGGCCTGTCGCTGGAGGCGCTGGAGTTCGCGCTGCGCTACGGCCCGCCGGTGCGCTGCCTGGTGACGGTGACCAACTACCAGAACCCCACCGGCGCGCTGATGCCGGACGACAACAAGAAACGGCTGCTGGCGCTGGCGCGCCGCCACGGCGTATCCATCATCGAGGACGACGTGTTCGGCGAGCTGTACTTCGGCAAGCGCCGGCCGACGCCGCTGAAAGCCTGGGACCGCGACGGCGACGTGATCTACTGCGCGTCGTTCACCAAGAGCCTGGCGCCGTCGTTTCGGCTGGGCTGGCTGTCCGGCGGCCGCCACCACGCGGCGCTGGAACGGCTGCGCGCCAGCAGCAGCCTGGTCAGCCCGGCGCTGCTCTTGGGCACGCTGGCCGACCTGTTGGCCAGCGGCGATTACGCCCGCATCTCGCAGCGGCTGCGCGCGCGGCTGGCCGAGCAGATGGAGCGGGTGGCCGACGCGGTGCTGGCCGCCTTTCCGCGCGGCACCCGGCTGCGGCGGCCGCAGGGCGGCCTGCTGCTGTGGGTGGAGGGGCCGGAGGGCCTGGACAGCGGCCGGTTGCTGGAAGCGGCGCTGAAGGAATCGATCAGCTTCGCGCCCGGCATGCTGTTCTCGGCCGAGCCCCGCTTCCGCCACTGCCTGCGGCTGAATTTCGGCCAGCCCTGGGACGCCGCGCAGCAGGCGGCCATCGTCCGGCTGGGCCGGCTGGCCGCCGAACAACTGAGGGCCACATGATAGAAAACGGCTTGCTGATCCGCCCGGCCGAGGCGGCCGAACTGCCGCTGCTGGCGCGGATAGAACGCCGCGCCGCGCGGCTGTTTTCCCCCGCGGACCTGCCTTCCGCGCTGTCCGAGCACACGCTGCCGGCAGAGACTCTGAGCGCCGCCCGCGACGCCGGCCTGCTGTGGGTGGCGGACGACGCCGGCCGACCGGTCGGCTTCGCGCTGGCGGAGATCCTGGACGGCCAGCTGCACCTGGCCGAGATGGACGTGGACCCGGACCACGCCCGCCGCGGCATCGGCTCCGCGCTGCTGCGGCACGCGCTGGCCCAGGCCGAGCCGCGCGGCTGCGCCGCCGTCACGCTCACCACCTTCGCCCACCTGCCGTGGAACGCGCCGTTTTACCGCCGCCACGGCTTCATGGAATTCGAGCCGCCAGCCGGCAGCGCGCTGGC
>NZ_JAJOHV010000183.1 GCF_021129175.1 Chromobacterium piscinae
CCCAGGCCCGCCGCGAGGCCGCGCGCAACCGCTCGCTGACCGACCTGGTGGCCGCCGAGGCCCGCGAGGAAGGCGACGCCAAGGTGCAGCTGGGCGAAGCCACGCTGGCCGCCGCCGAAGCCGCCGCCGGCCTGGCCCGGCTGAACCTGGAGCGCACGGTGGTGAAAAGCCCGGTGGACGGCTATCTGAACGACCGCACGCCGCGCGCCGGCGATTACGCCGCCAGCGGCCGCGCCGTGCTGTCCATCGTCGACTCCCGCTCCTTCCACGTCGACGGTTACTTCGAGGAGACCAAGCTGGGCGGCGTGGAGCTCAACCAGCCGGTGGACATCCAGATCATGGGCGAATCGCGCAAGCTGCGCGGCCACGTGCAAAGCATCGCCGCCGGCATCGAAAACCGCGACCGCAGCAACGGCGCCTCGCTGCTGCCCAACGTCAACCCCACCTTCAACTGGGTGCGGCTGGCGCAGCGCATCCCGGTGCGCATCGCGCTGGACGAAGTGCCGGCCAATTTCCGCCTGATCGCCGGCCGCACCGCCACCGTGTCGGTGCGCCAGGGAGGCCGCTCATGAAAGCCGCGCTGAAGCTGAGCGCGCTGGCTTTGGCCTGCGCACTGGCCGGCTGCGCCGCCGTCGGCCCGGACTACCATCTGCCGCCGCAGGCCGCGCTGGGCAAGCCCGCCGCCAATGCCGCCTTCCTGTCCGCGCGCAATCCGGCCTTCGCCCAGCAGCCAGTCCCCGCCGGCTGGTGGCGGCTGTACGACGACGCCAGGCTGGATAAATTAGTGGAAGAGGCGCTGGCCGCCAACGCCGACCTGCGCGCCGCCGCCGCCAATCTGCGCAAGGCGCTGGCGGTGGAAGCCTCGGTCAACGCCGAGCGCGATCCGCACGCCAGCGCATCGGCCACCGCCCAGCGCAGCCAGGATTCCGGCGAAGCCTATTTGATCGAGAAAAAACTGCCGGTGGCCAATGTCGGCGATGCCGGGCTGAAGATAGGCTACGAAATCGACCTGTTCGGCAAGCTGGCCCGCGCCGAGGAAGCCGCCCGCGCCGGCACCCAGGCCACCGAGGCGGCCGTGGACCTCTCTCGGACGACGGTGGCCGCGGAAACCGTGCGCGCCTATGTGCAAGGCTGCGCGGCCGGACACCAGCTGGCCGTGGCCAAGCATGAGCTAGAGCTGCAGAACCGCGGCGTGGCGGTGGCCAAACGGATGCAGACCGCCGGCCGCGGCCGCGCCACCGACGTGGAGCGCGCCCAGGCCCAGGCCGATATCCAGCGCGCCGCCCTGCCCCGGCTGCAGGCGGAACAGGACGCCGCCCGCTTCCGCCTGGCCGCGCTGCTGGGCAA
>NZ_JAJOHV010000184.1 GCF_021129175.1 Chromobacterium piscinae
ACCGGCTTGTAGTCGTAGCTGGCCAGCGAGGTGCCGCCGGGCACAATCTGGCGGGCGGCTTCCCAGTCGGTGAGGCCATCCTCTTCTTCCGTCGCATCGCTGCGGTGGAAGCGCACGCGCTCCAGCTTGGACGCCGGCAGGCTGTGGGCATCGTCAAACACAGCCAGCTCAACTTGCGGGCCGTCGTCATCCAGATGAACGAATCGCCAGGCGTAGCCTTCCTCATACAGCAGCCGGACAATGAAATCGAAATCGCTTTCTCGATACTGCACCGTGTAGCTGCGCGGCTGGGCGGGTTTGACTTGGATGTCCAGCGTCTGCACCCGGGTGAAAGCCGGATTGGCTGCCTGATGTTCCGAAAGGATCTGCTCGACGATGTCCGGGACGGACAAGTCCTGGAACACACGGGAGGTCTTGCGATGGCGCAGCAGCGCGAACGGCGGTTCGATGGTTAGCTCGTACTTGGCGAAACCACCGTCCGATCCCGCCAGCTTGGCTTGGCTGACCACGCCGCAGCGGATGGTTTCGTCGCCATCGGCATCTGCGATACCGATCCGAGCCGGCTGGCCCAGCAGCGTCTTGAGTTCGATATTGCCGTCTGGCGACAGGCAAGCGAG
>NZ_JAJOHV010000185.1 GCF_021129175.1 Chromobacterium piscinae
AGGATTTATGCAACAGCGCCCACCTCAATCAATGTGGTCCATGTGTGGATCACCTCATACTTTCAACCCCGAATTCAAACTGGAAGCCACCCTCCTCGTCATTGAGCAAGACCACTCTGTTCGCTAGGTCTGCCAGACCATCAGTGTCGGCGAAACCGTTTGCGCCGCGAGGATGCGCAACTGCATCAGTCGTTCGGCGTTTATCCAGATGCGCCAGATCAAATCTGGTGCGGCAACATCACGTGCATCTGGACGGGATCATTAGCATGATCTTGCCGTAGCGCTGGATTTTTCTCTGATTGGATAGTGGACTAGGAGAGGCCGGATGCAAACTTGGTCATCCGCGGGCTTAAGCATACCGATGAACAGCGTGGCAGCCTGCGCCGGATGCTGTTTTCATTACTCTGAGGGCCGCTAATATCGCGGCGTGAAATTCCATTAGCGGCTTTGGCGTTACCAGACGGCAAAGCATGACCCTCTGGAAAATTGTTGGGACAACGCCTCGATAGAGGGGTTGTCCCGTAGTTAGGAAGAGAAAGGATGCCGGGGACCGCTTACTGCCGCTAACGAATCCGCAGCAGGGAACCAGCGACTATGTGATGAACTAGCACAATAGACGGCGGCTCCATTGCCACAAGAACAGTTTGCCGCCGGGGGGCTGAGAGACTCAACTCAAAAACTATCCGGAATTGGTTGATCACACTACATTTATTAGGCCACTAAATCTAAGACCGCCGCTTAACAGCGATACATCCCCATGCTGCTACCTCGAAACAGACAAGCAAGTAAAAAAGAAACCGGCCTCTGTATGAAGAGAGCCGGCCCAAGGGCAGAGGAGTACGCAGGGGAAAGTATCGTTTTAAGCCATCACGCTCAGCGGACCACTGTCTCCACCGTCCAGGCGTTGTTCTTCACCGTGGACAGCGTCACCGGCGCTTTCAACAGGTTGCCGTTGGGCGCGAAGGCGAAGTCTGCCGTCACACCGCTGTAGCGGATGGAGGCCAGCTTGGGCAGGTATTTGGCCGGTTCCACCGAGCCCGCCTGCTTCATGGCCGCGGCCACCAGCATCACGCCGTCGTAGAACTGTGGCCCCAGCAGCACCACGTCCTGATGGAAGCGCTCCTTGTAGCGGCGCTCGAATGCCTTACCCGCCGGGCGGGCGCTCAGCACGCCGCCGGCCACCGCCGAGTAATGGCCGGCTGCGTCCACGCCGGCCAACTGGATGAAAGTGGGGGTGTTGAGCATGTCACCGCCCATCAGCTTGGCCTTG
>NZ_JAJOHV010000186.1 GCF_021129175.1 Chromobacterium piscinae
GCCAGCTCCGGCGTCAGCGCGTAGGCCAGCTCGTGCCAGAAGGCGGTGGGCAGGTCCAGCACGTCTATCTTCAGCCGCGCGACGGCGTCGGCGAAGGCCGGCATCGATTCCAGCATCGCGTCGTCGCGCAGCGCCAGGGTGCCGCCATGGCACAGCGCCAGGAAGATTTCCTCGATGCTGGCGTCGAAATGCAGCGGCGCGAACTGCAGGATGCGCTCGCCGGCGCGGACGCGGTAGAACTGCCCGGCGCTGGACACGAAATGCGCGAGCGCGCGGTGGCCGACCAGCACGCCGTTGGGCTTGCCGGTGGAGCCGGAGGTGTAGAGCAGATAGGCCGGGCTGTCGACGCCGGCGGCGCAGGCGTCCAGACGCGGCGCGTCTTCGCCCGGCGCTTCGTCCAGGCACAGCGCCGGCGCGTCGCCGCACAGCGCGGCCCAGCGGCGATGAGTCAGCGCCAGCCTGGGGCGGGCGTCGTCCAGCACCATGGCCAGGCGGGCCGACGGACCGAGCGGATCGAGCGGGACGTAGCAGCCGCCGGCCCACAGCGTGCCGAGGATGGCGACGACGGCGTCCACCGAGCGCGGCAGCAGGATGGCGACGCGATCGCCGTCCTCCAGGCCCTGGGCCTTCAAGCGGCCGGCCAGCGCTCGCGCGCGGTCCAGCAGCTCGCGGTAGCTGAGTGCCTGGCCTTCGCCTTCCAGCGCGATCGCGTCGGGTTGGGCGGCGGCCTGCGCGGCCAGCCGCTCCATCGCCGGGACTGCGGGCTGTTCCAGGGCTGGGCCTTGCAGGATGGACAGCGGCGGCAAGTCCGGCAGCAAACTCGCCAGCGACGTGCCGGGCTCGGCATGGGCCAGTTGGTCCAGCCACTGCGGCAGGTCATGCCACAGCGCGTCCAGCCGCTCGGCCGGATAGGCGTCCGGATGGGCTTCTAGGCTGAGCCGCCATTCGGTGTTGAGCAGGCTGATGTTGATCGACAGGTCTTCCACCGGGCCGGAGCTGATCGGCCGGATGCGGGTTTCCAGGCCGTCGAACGGCGCGTGGCGGTCGAAGGGCATCAGGTTGAGCACTGGGCCGAACAGCCGCTGGCGGCCGTCCAGCCGGCCCAGATCGCCGCGCAGCCATTCGTAACGGTAGCGCTGGTGGGGGCGGATGTCGCGCAGGCCGTCGGCTGCCTGGCGGGCCAGCTCTCCCAGGCTGAGGGCCGGGTCCAGCCGCAGGCTGAGCGGCGCGATGTTCATCGCCATGCAGGGCACGGCCAGCGCGGCCGAGCCCATGCGGTTCATCACCGGCAGGCCCAGCGTGATGGCGCGCTGGCCGCCGTGCCGCGCCAGCCAGGCAGCAGTCGCCGCCATCAGCCAGGCGGCCCAGTTGACGCCGCAGGCCTTGGCCGCGCGCTGCCAGGCGTCGATCTGGCCTGCGGCCAGCGCGCGGCCGGCTTTGCGC
>NZ_JAJOHV010000187.1:0-723 GCF_021129175.1 Chromobacterium piscinae
CCTGCAGGGCCACCAGCTGCACCACCGCGGCCTGGGCGCTCGGCGGCTCGGCCTCGCGCGCGGCAGGCAGGCAGATCCATGCCCACAGCAGCGGCGCGAGTGTCAGCAGCAAAGCGCCGCTGCCCCAGCCGACGACGGGCCGCGGCTTACGCTCGGCAGCGGCCATCAGCCCGCCTCCCGGCCCACCAGGCCCACTTGCAAGTAGCCGGCGGCGCGCAAGGCGTCCATCACCGCCATCACGTCCTCATACGCGGCGGCGCGGTCGGCCTGGAAAAACAGCGGGGTGTCGCGGCGGCTGCCGGTGGCGGCATCGAGGACTTCGCCCAAACGCGCCAGCGGCGCCGGCTTGTCGCCCAGCAGCAGGCTGCGGTCCGGCTGCAAGGTGATGATCAGCGGCTTATCCGGCCGCGGCGCCGGCTTGGCGCTGGAGGCCGGCAGTTCTATGCGCTGGTCGACGCTGGACAAGGGCGCGGCCACCATGAAGATGATCAGCAACACCAGCATCACGTCGATGAAGGGCGTGACGTTGATTTCGGACAGCTCGGCCAGCTCGTCGCCGCCGCCGGAAGGAAAGCCGCCCATCGTTCAGTTCCTCCCCGCGCGCGCGTCCAGCTCGCGGCTGAGCAGCAGCAGCAACTGGCCGGCCACCTGCTGCTGCAGGCCTTTGTGGCCTTGCAGCCAGCGGCTGAACAAGTTGTAGATCACCACCGCCGGAATCGCGGC
>NZ_JAJOHV010000187.1:735-937 GCF_021129175.1 Chromobacterium piscinae
GCCCCACACGGTGCCGAACAGACCGAAGAAGGGCGCCACCGCGCCTATGGTGGCCAGCAAACCGACGCCGCGCGCCAGCGAACGGGCGCGCGCGCTCTGCGCCTGCTCCAGGCGGAACGCGGCGCGCGCCTGCAAGGCATCGCGCGGCGCGTCGGCAGCCGACAAGGCGATCTCTTTGTCCACCTCGCGCAGCAGGCTGCGC
>NZ_JAJOHV010000188.1 GCF_021129175.1 Chromobacterium piscinae
GCTGCGGATGGCGGCGCAATACCGCCGCCAGCGCCGCGCGCAGCCTGTCGCTGCCTAGCGGGCCTTCAAAAGTGACGCGGGTGATGGAGTTGTACTTGCCAGCCGCCTCGCCCAGCTGGGCGTGGAACAGCAGGCCCTGCTGCAGCGGCAGCACCGGCAACGCGGCGGCCAAGCTGCCGTGGCGGGCGCAAAGCGCCGCCAGCTCGGCGTCGGACAACGGCGCGCCGCCGGAACCCAGCGTCTCGGCGGCCACCAGCGTGTCGGCCGCGGCCAGCGGATCGCGCTCGGCGAGATGCGCCAGCGCGGCGATCGCGCTATCCATCCGCAGGCCCAGCCGTTCGATGGCGTCGGCGCCGTACAACGCGTCGGCCCAGGTCCAGTTGACCGCCACGCGCGGCGCGGCGCCGGACTCGTCGACGAAGACATTGGCCTCCAGCCCGTATTGCAGCGGCAAGGCCGGATCGATGTCGACGGCGAAGGCGTCGGCGAAACGGCCTCCGGCGGCCAGCGGCGTCCATTCGCCATCCCCGGCCTGGAAGCGGCCCAGGTAGTTGAACAGCAGCGCCGGGCGGTTCTGCGTCTCCAGCGCGCCCAGCGCCGGGCCATGCTCGTCATCCAAATAACGCAGCACGCCGTAGCCCAGGCCATGGTCCGGCATCGCCCGCATCACGCGCTTGACCGCGCGCAGCGCCTCCAGGGCGGACGCGTCGCCGGTCGCCCGGGCCGACAGGTCGAACCGCGCCGGATATTCGGCGGTCAGCCAGCCGACGGTGCGGCCCAGATGTATGCCATCGTCGCTCGCGTAGCGGCCATGCGACTCCAGACCGACGCGCAAGCGTGGCGCGTCGAATTCGCCGCGGCAAGCCAGCAGCAGCGCCGCCAGCAGGATTTCCTCCACTGTCGCGCGGCAGGCGTTCGGCAGCTTTTGCAGCAGGGCCGCGCTGGTCGCCTCGCCGAGCAGCGCGCGGCTGTGGCGGGCCGTGTCGTGGCGGTCGCGGGCCGGATCCAGCGCCTTGGCGCTCAATGCGTCGGCCTTTCCGGCCAGCATGCCGCGCCACATCGCCAATTCGCCGCGGCGGGCCGGCACTTGGGCCGCCAGCGTTTTCGCCCACTCGCGCAGGCCGAACTCCTCGCGCGGCAGCTGGACGGCCTCACCGGCCATCGCCGCCTCGCAGGCGGACTGCAGCTCGGGCAGCAGCGCGCGCCAAGACACGCCGTCGACCGCCAGATGGTGAACGGCCAGCATCACATGCTTGCTGTCGGCTCCACTCCGCAGCGCCGCCTGCAACATCAAGCCGTTTTCCGGGTCCAGCCGCGCGCAAGCGGTTTCGAATAGCTGATCCGGCGTCGCGTCCGGCGCGGCATCAATCAAGATGCGCGCGTCCAGCGCG
>NZ_JAJOHV010000189.1 GCF_021129175.1 Chromobacterium piscinae
CGATGCTGCAGCACTGGACGATGGCGCCCAGCGCGGCGAAGGTGACCGCCGGATGCGGGTAGGCCGGATCGACGAACTGCACGAAGAAGGACACGAAGAACAGAATGGCCTTCGGGTTCATCAGGCTGATCAGCAGCGCCTTGCGGTAAGGATGGCCGCCGGACAGCGCCGACGGCCTCGCCGGCGACTCGTCGCCGCGGCGCGCGCGGCGCCAGGCCAGGATGCCGGACTTCAGCATATTGACGCCCAACCAGGCCAGATAGCCGCCGCCAATGTACTTGACCACCGCGAACAGCGCCGGGTTGGCCTGCAGCAGGCCGGCCGCGCCGGTAGCCGCCAGCGTCATCAGGATGAAGTCGCCGCTGACCACGCCGCCGGCGGCGGCGAAGCCCGCGCGCTTGCCGCGCTGCGCCGCCACCGACAGCACGTACATGGCGTTCGGTCCCGGCAGCAGGATCACGATCAGCGTGCCGATCAGGTAGGTGGTAAGGTCGGTAATGCCCAACATATTGCTATCCCGCCTTACTTCCGTTCCGCCATCGCCGCGATGAAGCGG
>NZ_JAJOHV010000190.1 GCF_021129175.1 Chromobacterium piscinae
CCCATAGCCAGGGCGACCGGGTGCGGACCGAGCTGCGCGCGCGCGGGGTGGCCAGCGTGGCGCTGACCCAGGAGAGCGTGTTCGCCAGCCGCGAGGCAGGCGAGCTGCTCGCGCTGCTGCACGCCTGGGCCGAGCCGGCCAACGAGGGCCGGCTGCGGCGCGCGCTTGCCACCGAGCTGGCCGGTCTGGATGCCGCACGGATCAAGGCCGAGCTGGAGAACGAGACGCGTTGGGAGCGCCAGCTGCTGAAGAACGCCGACGATCACCAACGCTGGCGCGAGCGCGGCTTCATGGCCGCCTGGCGGCATTATTTCGCCCGCGAGCGGGCGGCGGAGCGGCTGCTGCCCTTGCCTGACGGCGAGCGGCGGCTGACCAATCTGGGCCACCTGGCCGAGCTGATCCAGCAGGAGAGCGAGGGCCGCCAGGGCATGGCGCCGTTGTTGGCTTGGTTTGCCGCCCGTGTCGCTGATCCGCCGCGCGGCGAGGACGCGGTGCTGCGGCTGGAGAGCGATGCCGCGCTGGTCAAGATCGTCACTGTCCACACCTCCAAGGGTTTGCAGTACCCGGTGGTGTTCTGCCCTTTCCTGTGGAACGGCGCGCTGGAGCGGCGCGGCGCGGGCTTCTGGAGCTATCACGACGGCGACGAGCCGTGGCTGGCGCCGGAGGCGGCCGCCGACGACGGCATCCGTCAGACGGCCCGCAGCGAGATGCTGGCCGAGAAGCTGCGCCTGTTGTACGTGGCGCTGACCCGCGCCCAATACCGGCAGTACATCGCTTGGGGCTGGGTGCGGGAACTGAAGACCGCTGCGCTGTCCTGGCTGCTGCACGCGCCGGGCGCGCGCGACCTGGCGGCGCTGGACGCGCTGGAGCT
>NZ_JAJOHV010000191.1 GCF_021129175.1 Chromobacterium piscinae
GACCGGCAGCTTGCGGCCGGCCAGCTCCAGCGCGATCGCGCGGCCTATGCCCCGCCCCGCGCCGGTGACCAGCGCCGCCTTGCGCAAGGCGAGCGGCAGTGCGTGTTCACTCATTCGGATTCTCCATATGGCCGCCGCGCCCCGGCGCGCGGCGCGAAAACAATGGCGCTCACCGGCGCAGCCCCAGCGCGCAGAAAGCGCCGGCGGCGTCGTTGCCCAACACCAGCGCGGCGGCGTCATCCGGCAGCGCTCCGCCGGCTGCGGCTTGCGCCAGCGCCGGATCGGCGTCCGCCGCCACGTCAGGCGTGGCCGACGCGCGCCGGCTTGCCAGCGAAGCGGCGGCCAAGGCCACCTGCAGCGCGCCGCTCCAGCTCTCGCCCTCTCCCCCCAGCGCCCGCGCGGCCAACAGCTTGCACGACTGCCCGGCGCGCTCCGCCAGCCAGCGTCGCAAGGCCCGCGTCTCCAGCCTTTCGTGATCGCGGCCCGCGCCGCCGGCGCCCGGCAACAGCAGGGCCGGCTCGGTGTCGGC
>NZ_JAJOHV010000192.1 GCF_021129175.1 Chromobacterium piscinae
GGCGTCGGCGTCGCCAGCCTGGGCGTCTGGCCCGGCGGCTGCACCAGCGCGCGCATCGGCGCGCCATTGCTTTGAATGATATAGTCGGGGGTTTGCGCCACGACCGGCGTCAGCCACGTCAGCAAGACGCCAACCAACAACAGCGGAGTCAGTCTTTGCATACCTCGTTCGCCCACCTTATCGATGCCGCCAGGGATAGTTTCCATAGCGGGACATTATATGTGGTGGCCACGCCCATTGGAAATCTGGCCGACATCAGCGCCCGCGCGCTGGCGTCGTTCGAGGCGGCCGACGTCGTCTGCGCCGAGGACACCCGCGTCACCGGCCAGCTGCTGTCCGCCTACGGCATCCGCGCCAAAAGGCTGGTCAGCCTGCGCGAGCACAACGAGCGCGGCATGGCGGAACAGGTGGTGCGCTGGCTGTCCGAAGGGCAGATCGTGGTGCAAGTGTCCGACGCCGGCACCCCGGCGGTATCCGACCCCGGCGCGCGGCTGGTGGAGGCGGTGCGCGCCGCCGGCCACCCGGTGCGCCCGC
>NZ_JAJOHV010000193.1 GCF_021129175.1 Chromobacterium piscinae
AGCGCGATGCCGCTGCCGGCGGTCGGCGCGGCGTCGGCCGGCAGAGGATTGTCCAGCGCCAGCTCCAGCAGGCCGCCGGCGACGCGGGCGGAGATGACGATCTCCACCTCGCCGGCCACGCGCTCGGCGCCGTGGCAGACGGCGTTCTCGGCCAGCGGCTGCAGCAGCAGCGGCGGCAGCTCGACGTCCGGCGGCGCGTCGATGCGCCAGCTGACCGTCAGCCGCGGCCCCAGCCGTTCGGACTCTATCGCCAAGTACATTTTGGCGAGTTCGATCTCGCGCGCCAGCGTGGACAATCTCTCCGGCGCGGCCATCTGGGCGCGGAACAGTTCGGCCAGATTTTCCAGCACCGTTTCCGCCCGCTGCGGCCGCGAGCGGATCAACGCGATGGCGGCGTTCAGGCTGTTGAACAGAAAATGCGGGCGGATGCGCGCCTGCAGCGCGGTCAGGCGCGCCTCGGCCAGCGCCGGCGACAGCGCGCGCTGCCGCAGCGCCAGGTAGTGCAGCA
>NZ_JAJOHV010000194.1 GCF_021129175.1 Chromobacterium piscinae
GTGCAGCGCCTGCCAACGCTCCAGCACGCCCTGCCCTTGCTGGTCGTTCCGTACCCGCCCCTCCACATTGACCAGGTCGGCCATGCCTCCCGCGGTCGCGTATTGCGGGGTCAGACCCTTAGCCTTCATGTCCGCCAGCCAGCTCAGATCGCGCTTGTAGTAGCTCATCGGGTCCACCATCCCGCGCTGGGTCAGCGGCAGCAGCGATTCCGCGTCGTCCTCGGACAACACACCGCCGGTCCGCAGCAATTGGCTGTATTGCTTGACCTGCCCCACCGACAAGCTCGCGATATCGGCGCCCTTGATCAATCGCAGCATCGACAGGCTCATGCCGTACTGCGCCTGCGCCTGCAACCCCGCGATCGCTTCGGCCGCCTTTTTCGCCGGGCTGGCAGGCGCTTGCTGCGGCAACTGCTCGCCCACCGCTTCCGTCGACGGCTTGGCCGCCTCCTTGAAAACCTTCTTGTCCGCCTCGTCCGCCGGCTTCAGATCGATGCCGAGCTTGTCGCCCGGGTGCCGGAACGGCCACGTCCGATG